>NZ_LT629799.1:3775872-4405185 GCF_900105785.1 Microlunatus sagamiharensis | reverse complement strand
CCTACCTGCACCGGGCGTGGATGCGCCGCGGCGTGCCCTCCGACGCCTTCGAGGGTCGTCCGCAGATCGCGATCGCCAACACCGCCTCCGACTTCACGCCGTGCAACGCGCACCTCAACGAGGTGTCGCGCTCGGTCCAGCAGGGCGTCTACGAGGCGGGCGGCATCCCGCTCGACCTGCCCGTCGTGTCCCTCGGGGAGACGCTCGTCCGGCCCACCGCGATGCTGTGGCGCAACATGGCCGCGATGGCCATGGAGGAGATGTTCCGGGCCAACCCGGTCGACGGACTGGTGCTGCTCGGCGGCTGCGACAAGACCATTCCCGCGCTGCTCATGGCCGCGGCGAGCGTCGACCTCCCCGCGGTCGTCCTCTCCGGCGGGCCGATGCTCAACGGGACGTTCCGCGGCCAGACGCTCGGCTGCGGCACCGACGTGTGGCGCCTCGGCGAGGAGGTCCGCGCCGGCACCCTGACCGCCGAGCGCTTCGTCCGCTCCGAGTCGTCGATGATCCGCAGCCGCGGGCACTGCAACACCATGGGCACCGCGTCGTCGATGAGCGTCGTCGCCGAGGCGCTCGGCATGACGATCCCCGGCACCGCCGGCGTCCCCGCGCCCGACAGCCGGCTCCTCGAGAACGCGCACATGACCGGCCGCCTGGCCGTCGACCTCGTGCGCGAGGGCCGCTCGATCTCCCAGGTCGTCACCAAGGAGTCGTTCCACAACGCGATCGTGGCGCTGGCCGCGGTCGGCGGCTCGACCAACGCGATCGTCCACATGCTCGCCATCGCCGGCCGGCTGGGCATCGACCTCGACCTCGACGACGTCGACCGGATCGGGGCGGGCGTCCCCCTGCTCGTGAACCTTCAGCCGGCCGGGGAGTTCCTCATGGAGGACCTGCACCGAGCGGGCGGCGTGCTCGCCGCGCTCTCCCAGGTCGCCGACCTGCTCGACCCGGCAGCCATCACGGTCACCGGCCGGACCCTGGTCGAGGCCGTCACCGACGACAACCCGGTGTGGGACACCTCGGTGATCACCCCGCGCTCGGAGCCGCTGCAGGCCGACGCCGGCATCGCCGTCCTGCGGGGCAACCTGGCGCCCGCCGGGGCGATCGTCAAGCCCGCCGCCGCGAGCCAGCACCTGCTCACCCACCGCGGCCCGGCGCTCGTCTTCGACTCCGTCGAGGACCTCAAGGCCCGCATCGACGACCCCGACCTGCCGGTCACGCCCGACTCGGTCCTGGTCCTGCGCGGCTGCGGTCCCCGCGGCTACCCGGGCATGCCCGAGGTCGCGAACCTGCCCCTGCCGAAGAAGATCCTCGACCTCGGGGTCCGCGACATGGTGCGGATCTGCGACGGCCGGATGAGCGGGACCGCGTGCGGGACCGTCGTCCTGCACGTCTCCCCCGAGGCCGCCGCCGGCGGGACCCTGGCCCTCGTGCGCGACGGCGACACGATCGTCCTCGACGTGCCGAACCGGATCCTCCAGCTCGACGTGGACGACGAGGAGCTGTCGAGCCGTACGCCGCCGGCGTCCCTGGTCGAGCACTTCGCCGCGCCGACCCGCGGCTGGGAGCGCCTCTACGTCGAGCACGTCCAGGGCGCCGACACCGGGGCCGACCTCGACTTCCTGGTCGGCAGCACCGGACCGGCCGTCGCGCGGGAGTCGCACTGAGCAGCCCGTCCGGGCGGGTCGAGGAGCTCGACGGCTGACGGGAGCCCCGACCACCACGAGATGTCCTCGACCCCCCACGAGGCCCGGGTACGCGTCACGGCTCTGCCCGGCGGTTCCGGCCGGACTCGAGCATCGCGGCGTAGGTCGCGGTGAGCCGGCTCGGCCACGTGCTGACGTTGACCATCGCGTCGCTGCCGTGGGTCAGCTGATCGATCGCCCCGACCGGTAGCAGCCGAGCCAGCCCAGGGTCGGTGACCCGTGCCAGGCAGGCCTCGACGAAGCGCCCTGCGTTGAGGACCCGGTACGGTCGTCGCGCACCGTTGATGCCGACCTCGAACGGTGCGCAGCCCGGGTCGAGGGGATGCTCCGGAACCAGCCGGTTGTGCTGGCGGGCCGCCGCCTCGAGCGCGGCAGCCGCCGCGGCTTCCCGGGTCTCTCGGGCCTCGGACGACAGGAGTCGGCCGAGCGGGCCGTCCAGCTCTCGAGCCGTGTCCAGCTGACCGAACGCAGCACCGAGCCACTTCGGGTACGGCACGTACCTGCGCCGCTGGACGAGGGCGAGCTCCATCAGCAGCCGCGCGAGGTCGGCCTCGCGCACGCGCACGCCGAGGACGTCGTGGACCTCGGCCAGACGCCCGGGCAGGGCTTCGGCCCGGGCGACCAGCTGCCACTGGCTCGCCTGGATCCACCACCACACGTCGTCCGGGAAGTAGCCGAGCTGCCCGCGGACCCGGCCGAGGTCGCCCCGGTCGTCGTGGAACACCTCGCCCGCGGTGACCTGGAGGAGGCGTTGCTGCGGCAGACCGAGCCAGTCGGCGAGCGTGCTCGGCACCGGTTGCCCGAGCTCGGCCCTGACCCACTCCTCGACCGTGGTCACCGTGACGTGATGGCGCACCCGCTGGTCCTGCCAGGCGAAGAACTCCACCGGGTACGAGCGGTAGGTCTCGGGCAGGCCCTGCGTCACCCGCCGCTGCGTCTCGCCCACGTCTCCCGGCGCGACGAAGACGTGCAGCCGCGGACCCCACGCATGGTCGGTGGACCTGGAGTCGTCGAAGCCGAGGACCTCCGAACCCTCCCCGACCAGTGCAGCGGCGTGGGGGACACCGACCAGTCTGGCGACGACGTCGCGGTAGAACCCGGCCGCCAACGCCTTCCCAGCTCCCATGACCGCTCAGTCTGTCCCGGGACGAGCTTCGGCGGACGTACCTGGTCCGCTCGTCCGTGCGCGCCGCACCATTGCCGACCCTCGTCGACGCGCGGGCTCGGGGACTGACAGCGCGCGGGGACCGCGAGCGGGACATCCGCGCGCTCGACCAGCAGACGTCTCCAGCGACACCACCCACGGTCGGCCGGTCCCGCCCTAGCCTGAGCGGGTGGCGGCCACACCCTTCCTGCTGCGCGTGGTGCCCCAGGGTCCCGCCGGGCCGTGGGTCGTGAGGACGCCGAAGACCCGGGAGGTGCTGGCCCGGGGCGAGACGGCAGCGTCGGCGCAGGACCTGGCCGTCGCCCTGCTGCCGTCCGGCGGCGTGGTGGAGATCCTCGACGAGGGCGACTTCGTCGTCGGTCGGGTGTTCGTCCCCCAACCGCCGGTGCCCTTGCGCACCCGCCTCGCGATGACGGCCATCAGTCTGGGCGTGGCCCTCGTCGCCGCGCTGGTCCTCGGGAGGCTGCTCGGTGGTGGTTTCCTCTGGGCCGCCGTGGGGGTCGCGCTCGGTGGACAGGTCGTCCCACTTGCTCGGGCGCTGGCGGCCCAGCGACGCGCTTCGAGAGCGTCCGCGGCTCATCGACCCGGCGGGGCACGCTAGGAGTCCGGGCCGAGGCGCGCGCTCGAGCCCCGAGGTGCGGCCTCGGAGGTCGGCAGCCCGATGTCCGGGCCACCGTCGTCGTCAGGAGCAGCTGACGCCGGCGGGCTCGATCTCACCCTTCGCCGGCGCCGGCTCCTGCGGTTCGGGAACACCGGCGAAGGTCTCCGGCACCCGCAGCCTCCGCGCCCGGTCGAAGGGCGACACGACGGCGAACGCCGGCCCGACCACGTCCGAGACCGGCACGAACGCCGTCTGCCCGCGACCCTCGTCGGACTCGTCGGAGAGGTGGCAGCGCGAGTCCAGGCTGTCCTGCCGGTGGTCGCCCTTGAGGAACAGGCGGTCCCGGGGCACGACGACGCGGAATCTCACGCCCGAGGGAGCTGCTTGCTCCCCGGTCGGGCTGGTGGAGAGGTACGACCGCTCGTTCAGCGCACTTCCGTTCACGGTGATCCGACCCGAGTCATCTCAGCACACGACCGTGTCGCCGGGCATGCCGATGACCCGCTTGACGAGGTCCCCGGTCCCCACGAACGGCACCCCGACGAACTCGAGCACCCGGTCGAGCGGGCCGACGTGGTCGGGCTCGTCGGGCAGCCGGTTCGCGGGACCGGTGAACACGACGACGTCACCGCGGAGGAAGCCGGAGACCTTCCGCACCACCAAGCGGTCGTCGACCAGCAGGGTGTTCTGCATCGACCCGGACGGGATGACGAACATCTGCCCGACGAGCGCGCGGAGCAGCGAGCTCACCACGAGCGCGCCGATGACGACGAAGGCGACCTCCTTGAGCAGCGCCGTGACGGTCCGCTGCTTCGATCGAGCGGGCTTGTCGACGACCCGGTCTGCACCCGCCATGCGAGCAGCCGCCCACCGCGGGTCCGCGCCGCAGGCGGTGCGCGTGCGTCGGCCCACGAGGCCGCGTCCCGCGCGAGCCCTCACCCTGCACGGGCAAGCTCGGGCCGCTCAGCCGGCGTACGCGTGCAGCGGCGCTCCGGCGACCCCGGCGTCGTACGCGAAGACCGCGCCGGCCTCGGGCTGCTCGTCGGGGTCGATACCGCCCTGCTGCGACGTGGTGACGAACAGGGTCCGCCGGTCGGGCCCGCCGAACGTGCACGCCGTGACCTGGGTGCAGGGCAGCTCGACGACGCGGTCGAGCTTGCCGGACGGGTCGTAGCGGTGCACCGCTCCCCCGCCCCAGAGCGCCACCCAGGCGCCGCCGTCCTCGTCGAGCGCCAGGCCGTCGGGCAGGCCCGGCCCCGCGACCTCGGCGAACGTCCGCCGGTCGGACCAGGCGCCCGAGGCCGGGTCGACGTCGAACCGGTCGACCCGGGCCGTCGGGGTGTCGACGTAGAGCGCGCTGCGCCCGTCGCGGGTCCACTGGACGCCGTTGGAGATGGTCACGCCCTCGAGCACGACGGAGACCCCGCGGTCGGCACCGAGGCGGTAGAGCGTCCCGCGCCCGGGCGACTCGTCGTAGGCCATCGTCCCGACGAGGAAGGCGCCGGTCGGGTCGGCGCCGCCGTCGTTGAAGCGCAGCGAGGCGTCCTCGAACACGGCCGGCAGCTCCTCGACCAGGCCGAGGTCGTCGTCGAGGAGCACGAAGCGGTCCTCGGTCGCGAGCACGAAGCCGCCGGTGCGGCGGGCCCGCAGCGCGGCGGCGACCGGCGCGACGTGGTGCCGCTCGACCGAACCCTCACCGCTCACGGCCAGCACGTCCCCTGCGAGCATGTCGACGAGCAGCAGCCGCTCGCGCAGGGCGTCCCAGAAGGGACCCTCGCCGTGGCCCGCGCACGGTTCGGTGAACCGCTCGGCCCGCACGACGGCGGGGCTCACATCCAGCCCCCGTCGACGACCCACTTCTGCGCCGTGCAGCGGCGCGAGTCGTCCGCGGCGAGCCAGAGCACCATCCGCGCGACGTCGTCGGGGTAGAGCTTGTCGGGCAGGCACTGGTTGCGGGCAATGGACTCGGCCGCCTCCGGCGTCACGCGCTCGGCGAGCTGCTTCTCGGTCATGATCCAGCCCGGGATGATGCAGTTCACGCGGACGTGCCACGGGCCGTACTCCCGCGCGAGCGTGCGGGTCAGGCCCTCCACCCCGGCCTTGGCCGTGATGTAGCCGGGCAGGTCCATCAGGTCGATGTGCACGCTGATCGAGCCGAGGTTGATGATCGACCCGCCGCCGGCGTCCCGCATCATCGGCGCCACGGCCTGAGCGGCGAAGAACTGGTGGCGCACGTTGACCGCGATGCGCTCGTCCCAGAGCTCGACGTCCATGTCGGCCACCCGGTCTCGGTGGTCGTTCGCCGCGTTGTTGACCAGGACCCGGACCGGGCCGAGCTCGTCCGCCGCGGTCGCGATCGCGGCCTGCAGCGCCGGGATGTCCCGCACGTCGCAGACGGCGAACCGCACCTCGGCACCCTCGCCCCGGAGCCGCTGCTCCAGGGCCCGGCCGCGCACCTCGTCGACGTCGACGAAGAAGACGGGTGCGCCCTGGGCCGCCAGCTCGACGACGAACTCCGCGCCCAGCCCCGACGCCCCGCCCGTGACGAAGGCGGTGCGCCCGGACAGGCTCGGGTAGGAGGCGTAGACCGGCGTGGGCTCGGGCACGACGGCGTCGCTCGCCGTCACCTCGACGGCGCTCACCCCAGCCACCCGGCGGGGTCGGGCACCAGCCGCTCGAGCTCGTCCCAGACGTCGTCGGGGACCTCGACGGCCGCCAGCTCGAGGGTCTGCGCGACGCGCTCGGGCGAGCTGACCCCGACCACGGTCGAGTGGACGCTCGGCAGCCGCATCGAGAACTGCAGGGCCGCCGCCGCGAGCGGCACCCCCGCCCGCGCGCAGACCTCCTGCATCCGCACCGCCGCGTCCGCGACCTCGTCCCCCCGGACGCCGTAGCCGTACTTGGGCTGGACGTCCGGCCCCTTGGAGAGCATGCCGCCACCGTACGGCGCGGCGTTCAGCACACCGATGCCACGCCCGGCGGCCTCCTCGAAGAGCGGTAGCACGGAGCGGTCGAGCAGCGTCGCGCGGTTGTGGCTCAGCACGACCTCGAACTCGCCGGTGCCGAGGTAGTCGCGCAGCACGCCGACCGGCCCGCCGGCGACGCCCAGGTGGTCGACCAGGCCGCGCTCGCGCAGATCGACCAGCGCGCGGACGGCGCCGTCGGGCTTGATCGCGTCGGCGAACTCCATCCGCTCGGGGTCGTGCAGGTGCAGCAGCGGCACGCGGTCGACGCCCAGGCGCTCGAGCGACTCCTCGAGCGAGCGGCGCACGCGCTCCCCGGAGAAGTCGCCGGTGCGCTTGTCGGGGTCGACCTTGGTGCTGAGGACGAGACCCGGCGGCAGACCGCCGGCCTCGCGCACGGCGATCCCGATGCGCCGCTCCGCGGTGCCGTCCTCGCCGTAGCCGTTCGAGGTGTCGAGCAGGGTCACCGGCCCGTCGAAGATCGCGCGCACGGTCGCGACCGCCCGCTCCTCGTCGACCGCGTAGCCGTAGAGGTTGCTCATGCTCGCCAGCGGGCTGGTGCCGAAGGCGACCGGCGTCACCGCCAGACCGGTCGACCCGAGCGCGCGCGCCACGGTGCTGGACGGCGTGCCGGCCGGGCTCACTCCGCGTCCCCCTGCGGCGCACGCTCGGCGAAGGCCGCACGGCCCGCGTGGTAGGCGCCGACGACGCGGTCGAGCACCTCCTCGGTCGCGGCGTCCGACCCGGTGGTCTCCGGGTGGTCCGCGCGCCAGCGCGCCATCCGGTGCACCGCGCGGGCGAAGGTGAGCCGCGGCGCGTACGAGGGCACCAGCCGGCGGACCTTGCTGTTGTCGAAGACGGCGCTGTGGCCGATGTCGCCGAGCACCTCGCCGGACCAGAACCAGTCCGGCGCGACGACCGGGTAGAGCTCGGAGGGGACGTGGACCAGCTTGGGCGCCACCCCGAGCGCCTCGCCGACCAGGGTGTGGATCAGGTCCCAGGTCAGGACGTCGTCGCTCGTGATGTGCACGACCTCCCCGACCGCGTGCGGGCCGATGAGGCCGACCAGGCCCTGGGCGAAGTCCTCGGCGTGGGTGAGGGTCCACAGCGAGGTGCCGTCGCCGTGCACGGGCACCTCGACGCCGCGGGCGATCCGGTCGACGACGGTCCAGCCGCCGGCCAGCGGCGGGTTCGCGTCGTCGTAGGTGTGCGAGGGGCGCACGATCGTGACGGGGAAGCCCTGCTCCGCGCGGGCCTGCTGGAGCGCGACCTCGGCGCCCCACTTCGCGGTCGCGTACGGCAGCACCGGGTTGGGCCCGGCGGGCGTCGACTCGGTGATCGGCGTCGTCCACACGGGCTTGGAGTAGACCGAGCCCGAGCTGATGTGGACGTACTGGCGAGTCCGTCCGCCGCCGAAGATCCGCACCATGCGCGCGACGTCGGCCGCGTCGAACGACACGAAGTTGATCACCGCGTCGAAGGTGCGGTCACCCAGCGCGGCAAGCAGCGAGTCGTCGTCGCTCGCGTCGCCGACGAGCCAGGTGACGCCCTCCGGCAGGTCGCGCCCGGCGCTGTTGTTGCCGCGGTTCAGGACGTGGACGTCCAGCCCGGCCTCCACCGACAGGCGTACGCAGGAGGTGCTGATGGTGCCGGTGCCGCCGAGGTAGAGCACGCGGAGCGCCGCGCTGTCGTGTCGCATCATGGGTGGGTCCTTGGGAGGTCGGAGCGGTCGCGCCGGGCGGCGCGGACGAAGGGCTGGACGGGCGGGGTCAGGAGCCCGCGTACCAGTCCTCGAAGCCGTTCTCGGTGACGGCGATCAGGATGTCCTCGCGGCGGACGCCCGCCTCGGCGAAGCGGTCGGCCACGGCCTCGAAGAAGCGCCGCTTGGTCGCGACCGAGTACATGTGGACCATCGTCACGCGCAGCAGGACGAGCTGCTGGCGGTCGACGCCGCCGAAGGTGCGGTCGAAGCGCAGCTCGCCCTCCGGGCGCGGGGTGAAGACCTGGAAGAGGTCATCGCCGGGGATGTCGAGGGTGTCGAGCTGGGCCTGGTGCACGCCCTTCCCGAGCTGGTCGCCGGCACGCTCGTAGAGCTCGCGGTCGAGGTCGATCTGGATCAGCGGCACGGTGGCTCCTGCTCAGGGTGGGTTCGTGCGGTGGCGCCGCGGGGTCCCGCGGCGTCGAGGTGGGGTGGCGGCTACTTGAGGGCGCCGGCGGCCAGCCCGCGCTCGAAGAGGCGCTGCAGGCACAGGTAGGCGACGACCTCGGGGATCGCGGTGAGCACCGCCGAGGCGAGGATCTTGGTCTGGTCGTTGCTGAACTGCCCGACGAAGAACTGCGGGACCAGGGTGATGGTCTGCATCTCCGGCGACTGGAGGAAGACCAGCGGCATCAGGTAGTTGTTCCACGCCCCGATCAGGGTGAAGATCAGGATCGCCGCGGCGATCGGCCGGGTCAGCGGCACGATCAGGTGGATGAAGCCGCGGACGGCGCTGGCGCCGTCGACCCGGGCCGCCTCGAACAGCTCGTCCGGGATGCCGTTGACGAAGTTGCGGGTCAGCAGCACCGCGAAGGGCACCTGCAGCGCGGCCAGCGGCAGGATCACCGCCCAGTAGGTGTCGAAGAAGCCGAAGGCCTGCGCCGTGGTGAACAGCGGCGCGAGCAGCACGACCTCGGGCAGCGTCAGGCAGGCCAGCAGCAGCCAGAAGTAGATCTCCCGACCGCGGATGTGCAGCTTGGAGAAGCCGTACGCGGCGAGCATCGTCACCGCGTAGACGATGACGATCACGCTGGCCGCGATCACGACGGTGTTGACGAAGAAGCGCCACAGGCCGGGCACGGCGAGCACCGCGGCGTAGTTGCCCCAGCCGTCGCCGGCCAGGGAGCCCTGCACCATCGCGACCAGCGGGAAGAGGAAGGGCAGGACGAGCAGGGTGACCACCAGCTGCAGCAGCAGCCGGGCCCCGCGGCTCCGGACCTCGAACATCAGCTCACCCCGTCCTTCTCGCGCCCGCGGACCTGCATGATGATCGCGAAGGTGAGGGCGAGCACGAGCAGGATCACCGACAGCGCGGCGCCGTAGCCGACGTGCGACTGCGCGATGGTCTTGCGGTAGATGTACGTGCCGAGGAACTCGGTGGCGTAGTTCGGTCCCCCGACCGCCACGAGGTAGGGCACGTCGAACGTCTTGAGGGCCCCGATGGCGCTGAGGATGCCCAGCGCCACGGTCGTGCCGCGCACCCCGGGCCAGATGATGCTCGCCAGGATCCGGAGGTTGCCCGCACCGTCGATGCGCGCCGCCTCGAGCACCGACGGGTCGATCTGGCTCATCGCCGCGAAGTAGAGGACGAAGGTGAGCCCGGTCCACTGCCAGACGGTGATCGCCATGATCACCGGCAGGGCGGTGCTCTCCTGCCCGAGCCAGGGCTGGGCCAGCCCGCCCAGCCCGACGTGCTCGAGCACCCAGTTGAACTGGCCGTCCGGCGCGTACAGGCGGCGGAACACCGGGGCGGTGATCGCCGGGGCGAGCACCACCGGGATGAAGATGATCACCTTGTAGACCACGCCCAGCCACACACGGGAGTGCAGCAGGACCGCGAAGACGACGCCCAGCGCGGTCTGGGCCACGAAGGTGACCACGAAGAAGACCACCGTGTGGCGGATGGTCCGCCAGAAGATCGGGTCCTGCGCGATGCGGACGTAGTTCTCCGCGCCGACCTTCTCCGGGAAGGGGTCGATGCCGTCCCAGTCCCAGGTGGAGATCACCGCCGTGTAGGCGATGCAGTAGTAGATGAGACCCACGCACAGCACCAGGGCCGGGAGGATCCAGAGGTAGCCGGCCGGCCGCAGCCGCCGCCGGGTGCCGGGGCCGCTGTCGGCCCCGGCCTCCCGGGCGGTCGGCCGGGCCGACGCGATCGTCGTTCCTGCCACGAGGGACTCCCCTGTCGGGATCGGTGCTGGACGAGCGTGAGGGTGCGGCGGCGCCGGCTCAGCGAGCCGCGGCCTCGGCCGCCTTCTGGAGGGTGTCGGCGGCCTCCTGCGGGGTCGCGCTGCCGGTCGCGGTGGAGGTCGCCGCCGCGAGCATGGCGTCCTGCACGTCGGTGGTGAGCAGGGCGAAGCGGGGCTGCGTCACCGGGGCGACCTTGCTGAGCAGGTCCTTGACCGGCGCGGACTGCGTCGCCGGGTCGACGAACTTGATCTGCTCGAAGTCCGGCTCGACGCCCTTGAGCGCCGGCACGTCGTTCAGCTGGTCCGCGACGGCCTGCTGACCCGCCTTGGACGTCGACAGCCAGGTCACGAAGGTCTCCGCGGCCGCCTTGTCCTTGGCCTTGGTCGAGACCGAGAGGCCGTAGTCGGCGTCACCGAACATCTCGCTGACGTTGCCCGCCTGGGCGACGTCGGGGAACTGCAGCGGCAGGATCGGGAAGGGCTTGGCCCCCGAGACGCCCGCGGCCTTGAGCGCGGCGGTCATCGCCTTCTCCGTGGAGTACTGCGTGTACCAGGTGCCCATCATGACCATGGCGTACTTGCCGGTCAGGAAGTCGTTGTTGGCGTCCGGGTACTGCTGGTAGCCCACCGCACCGGGCTGCATGATCTTGCGCGTGAAGAGCTGCTGCCAGATGTCGAGCGTCTTGACGATGCCCGGCGAGTTCCAGGGCACCTCGCCGCTGGAGGCCTTGGTCCACAGCCCGGGCTCCACCGAGTTGGCGATGGCCTGCAGCGTGTCCTGGTCGAAGCCCTGGCCCGCGGCGCCCTGCACGAAGCAGCCCTGGTCGTGGGAGCGGAACTCCTGGCAGACCTTGTCCCACTCGTCGAGCGTCGTCGGCGGCTTCAGCCCGTACTTGTCGAACAGCGCCGGGTTGTACCAGAGCGTGCCGGAGTAGACCGCGCCCACGGAGGCGGCCACGAGCTTGCCGTCCTTGGTCAGCCCGCTGACGCCCGCGGGGGCGACCTTGGACTGCCAGTCGTCGCCGAGCGCCTTCTGCATCACCGGCGTCAGGTCCTCGGCGAAGGACCCGTAGTTGTTGACGTACGCGCCCGGCTGCATGTCGAAGACGTCCGGGCCGGCGTCGGAGCGCAGGGCGGGCGGCAGGGCCGCTTGCCAGTCGGCGATCGAGACCAGCTTGAAGTTCACCTTGATGTCGGGGAACTCCTGGTTGAACGCCGCGATGTAGCCCTGGGCGGTGTCGACGTCGGTGGGCGTCCAGCCCCACCAGTTGACGGTGCCGGCGGTGGGCGACCCGGCGTCCTGCGAGGACGAGCCCCCGGCCCCGCCGCCGCCCACGGGCGAGCACGCGGTGAGCGGGAGCAGGGCCGCCGCCGCAGCGACGGCGAGGGCACGCAGCGCGCGCGGGGTCCGCGACGCCGGGCGGGAGGAGGGACGGGAGGAGCGGTGGAGCGAGAGCTGCATGACGGTGATCCCCTTCGATCGACCGGAGCCGGGCTGCATCGAGGACCGCTCCCGGGCGTAGGACCCGGGGGAGCCGGAGGTGGCGGGCCTCCACCGCGCCGAGCGAGCAGCACCGTGTCGTCCCGGGCCGTACGGGGCTCCTGCTGGCAGGTCCCCGTCGACGCCGTCGTCCTCCGCTGGGCTGCGACCACCGCAGCCCGCCGCGATGGCACGACGCTACTTGCGCCCCTTTGGGGCGTCAAGTTTCCGGCCGAATTTTAGAAAGTTTCTCTCACGTGCCGGGCGGGGCCGTGCTCTCCCGGAGGACGAGCGTCGTCGCCATGTCGATCCGCGTCGTGTCCAGACCGCCGCCGCGCACCCCGAGCACGAGCTCGACCGCCTGGGCGGCCATCTCCGCGATCGGGACGCGCACCGTGGTCAGCGCGGGGCCCGCCCACTGGGCGACCCTGACGTCGTCGAAGCCGACGACGGACAGCTGGCTCGGGATGGCGACCCCCATCGCCCGCGCCGCCTCGTAGACCCCGAGCGCCAGGACGTCGGACGCGGCGAAGACGGCGGTCGGGCGGTGCTCGAGCGTCAGCAGCCGGCGCCCCTGCTCGATGCCGTCGACGTGGTGGAACTCCGCCCGGCGCAGGTGCTCCTTGCGCAGCTCGAGCCCGGCGGCGTCGAGCGCCGCCCGGAAGCCCGAGAGCCGGGCGGTGGCGGCCATCATGTCCCCGGGGCCGGTGACGATGGCGATCTCGCGGTGGCCGAGCTCGATGAGGTGGCGCGCGGCGGCGTACGCCCCGCTCCAGTCCGCCGAGCCGATCGTCGGCACCTCGGGCGGGACGTCCCCGGTGGGGCCGAGCATCACGAAGGGGATGTTGCGCGAGCGGAGCTGCTGCAGCTGCGTCGCCTGGAGGTTGGAGGAGACGAGCACCGCGCCGACCGGACGCCGGCTGAGGACGCCCTCGATCCACCCGGCGTCGGGCTGCTGGCGGTCGCTGGTGCCCGAGACGACGACCCCGACCCCACGACGGCGGGCCACGCGCTCGATCGAGGCCAGCGCCTCGCTGGACCACCAGCTGTCGATCTCGTAGCAGAGCACCTCGATGAGCGGTGCGTGGTTGGGGCCGGGGTTGCGCGGGTTGTAGCGGTGGTCGGAGAGCAGCGCCTCGATCTTGGTCCTGGTGCCCTGCGACACACCGCTGCGGCCGTTGAGGACCTTGGAGACGGTGGAGATGGAGACGCCGGCGCGCTCCGCGACCTCGGCGAGCGTCGCTCGTGCGGTCGTCACGCCTGCGGCCGGATCGGCGGGCATACCGGCCAGCCTAGTGCTCCCGGCAGCCCGGGGACGTCCTGACGAGGGGCGGCGCGCGGGCGGGGGTCCGCCCGCGAGCCGCCCTTCTCGAGCCCCTGCCGGGCTCAGCTCTCGGTCCCCGGCCCCTCGGCCGCCTGCTCCCGCTCGGCCGCCAGGTCCGCCGCCGGCGAGCCCGTCGAGGGCGCCTTCTTGGCCGCGCTCTTCTTCGCCGGGGCCTTCTTGGCCGTCGTCCCCGCCGTCGGCGCGGGCGTCGTCGTGGCCGCGGTCTTCTTGGCCGGAGCCTTCTTGGCCGGAGCCTTCTTCGCGGTCTTCTTCGCCGCCTGCTCCTGCGCCAGCGCCTGGGCCGCACCCGGCCGGCCGTCGCCGGAGGTGGTCGCCTGCCCGGTCGCCGCGGCTGCAGCCTCACGGGCGGCGCGGGTCGCGGACTCCGGGGTCACGTCGGCGTCCGCGGTGGGCGTCCTGCGGGCCCGCGCGGCCCGGCCGGTGACGTTGCGACGCACGTCGGTCACGGCGTCCGAGGCGGAGTCGACGACCGGCCCGACGGTCTCCGCCGCCGCGTCGGCCAGGTCGTCGGCGGCCTCCTCGGCCCGGCGGCCGGCCTTGCGAGCCGTGGCCCGCACGTCGCCCACGCGGTCGTCGACGACGCGCTTGCCGCGGTCGGCGAGCGAGGTGTAGGTCGAGCGCGACTGCTCGAGGAGCTCCTCGGCCTGGCGCTGCAGGTCGTTCAGCCGGGCCCGCGTCGTCTCGGGCAGGGCACGGAACTGCTCGGGCAGCGTGGAGAGGAACTCCCGCAGCTCGTCGGCGTTGACCCGCGCCTGCTCGGCGCGCTCGAGGCGCTTGTCGCGGATCTCGGCGATGCGCTCCTCGGCGCGCCGCTGACGCTCGGCGAGCGTCTCGCGCAGGGTCTCCGCGATCACGTCGGCGAGCCCGGCGGCCACGTAGAAGGGGCCGAGGTCGGACTCGGCGGGACGGGCGGCGCGCTCGGCCTTGTCGTCACGGGTGGGTGTCATGGGCGGTGCTCCTTCGGGGTGGGTTCGCCGACGGGGTCCGGCCCGTCGGCCTCGGTCGGGTCCTCGGTCAGCCCGCCGGCGAGGGTCGGCGCGTCCTCGGCCACGAAGCTGCGGTAGACGTCGAGCAGCACCTGCTTGTGCCGCTCGGTGATCGACGCGTCGGCCAGCAGCGCCGTCTCGACGTCGCCGGAGGGGTGGTCCTCGGGGTCGAGGATCCCGGCGCGGACGTAGAGCGACTCGGCCGACACCCGCAGCGCCTTGGACAGCTGCTGCAGCACCTCCGCCGACGGACGACGCAGGCCGCGCTCGATCTGGCTGAGGTACGGGTTGGAGATCCCGGTGAGATCGGCGAGCTGGCGCAGCGTGAGCTCGGCCGCGCGGCGCCGGTCGGCGATCAGCTCGCCGACGGACCCCAGCTGCTCACCGACCGTCCTCCGTGCCACGCCTTCCAGTGTGCTTGCAGCAGCAAGCACACGCAAGCACACGCAAGCAGCGAGCGGTGTGCGGGCCGAACCACGTCCTGCTCGACCAGCGCCGTCGGACGCGCCTCCGCCTGGACGACCGGACGAGCAGGACACGCTTTTCGTCCTGCTCGGGAGGGAGGAAGGCGGAGGGTTGGAGCGTCCGGCGCGCCGGAGCGGAGCGGAGGCCATCGAGTGGGGCTCGACTACGACCAGACCAGCCGACACACTGGTCGCTCCGCAGCCGCACCGAAGGAGCAGCCCGTGAGCCAGACGAGCACCGCCGACCGGCCCGGGTCGACGTCGGAGCAGCCCGAGCTCAAGCGGGTGATGGGACCCAGGCTGCTGCTGCTCTTCATCGTCGGCGACATCCTCGGGACGGGGATCTACGCCGTCACCGGCACGGTCGCCAAGGAGGTCGGCGGCGTCGTCTGGCTGCCCTTCCTGGTCGCCTTCGCCGTCGCCCTCGTGACCGCGTTCTCCTACCTCGAGCTCGTCACGAAGTTCCCGCAGGCCGCCGGGGCCGCGCTCTACGCCCACAAGGCGTTCGGCATCCACTTCGTGACGTTCCTGCTCGCCTTCGCGGTCATGTGCTCGGGGATCACGTCCGCCTCGACCGCGTCACGGGCCTTCGCGGCCAACCTCGAGGCGATGGTCAACGTGGTCCGCGCCGAGTGGATGGGCGGCACCGAGGTCGACATCTCGGCCGGGCTCACCACCGTGCTCGCCGTCTGCTTCATGCTCGTCGTCGCCCTGGTCAACCTGCGCGGGGTCGCCGAGAGCGTCTACGCCAACATCGTGCTGACCTGCGTCGAGCTGACCGGTCTGCTGATCGTGATCTTCGTCGGCTTCTACGCCTTCACGCAGGGCAAGGCGGACATGTCGCGCGTCGTCATGTTCGACACCCCCGAGGACAAGTCGATCTTCATCGCCGTCACGACGGCGACGTCGCTGGCCTTCTTCGCCATGGTGGGCTTCGAGGACTCGGTGAACATGGCCGAGGAGGTCAAGGAACCCTCGAGGGTCTTCCCGAGGATCCTGCTCACCGGTCTGGGGATCACGGGCCTGATCTACGTCCTCGTCTCGATCACCGCCATCGCGCTCGTGCCCGCCGGTGAGCTCGGCGAGGGCGACGCCCCGCTGCTCAAGGTGGTGAACGCGGGTGCTCCGGACCTGCCGGTGGGCGACGTCTTCCCGCTGATCAGCATGTTCGCCGTCGCGAACACCGCGCTGATCAACATGCTGATGGCGAGCCGCCTGCTCTACGGCATGGCCCGTCAGAAGGTGCTCCCGCCGGTCCTCGGACGCGTGCTGCCGGGGCGGCGTACGCCGTGGGTGGCGATCATCTTCACCACGCTGCTCGCGGTCGGGCTCATCACGGTCGTCGGCCAGATCAGCGCGCTCGGTGGGACGACGGCACTGCTCCTGCTCGGCGTCTTCACCGTCGTGAACGTCTGCTGCCTGGTGCTGCGCCGCGAGCGCGTGGAGCACCAGCACTTCCGCGCGCCGACGTGGCTGCCGGTCGTCGGGGCGCTGGCCTGCGCGTACCTCGTCGGCCCCTGGACCGGGCGCGCGACCGAGCAGTACTGGATCGCCCTCGTCCTGCTCGGCATCGGGGTCGTCCTGTGGGCGGTCACCTTCGTCATCAACCGCGCCGTCTACAGCCGGCACACCTACTTCGAGCGCCCCGAGGAGCTGGAGCAGTAACGCGCAGGCCTCCGGACCGATCGCCAGGGCCCGCTACCGCACCACCGCCGGATCCCGCGCCGGTGCCTGGACGACCGGAGCGAGCAGGACACGCTTTTCGTCCTGCTCGCGCAGGGAGGAAGGCATCGGGTCAGAGCGGGATCCGCGCCGGAGCGGAGCGGAGGCAGTTAAACGAGCGTGGCCTGCGGGACGCTCGCGGTGATCAGCGTGCCGTCCGGACGGCGCTCGCCCCCGCGGGCGCCGAGGGGTCCGCTGAGGCGCGGGCCCTGGTCCTCCAGCGGCACCCAGACCTCCTCGGCCGCGGTGACGACCACGCGGTGACCGCGCACGCTGACCTCGGCGCGGCTGCCCGCGACGACCTCGAAGCCGATCCGGCCCGGCTCGAGGTCGACCCGCACCCGCGTGCCGAGCAGCGTCAGCATGAAGGACAGGCCCGACCAGCCGACCGGCAGCCGCGGGTCGAAGGTGATCACGCCGTCGTAGTCGCGCATCCCGGCGAAGCCGTAGACCAGCGCGTTCCACACCCCGCCGGTCGAGGCCACGTGCACGCCGTCGCTGGTGTTGCCGTGCAGGTTGGCCAGGTCGACGTAGAGCGAGCTGGTGAAGTAGCGCAGCGCCAGGTCGGCGTAGCCCACCTCGGCCGCGACGATGGACTGCACGACGCCGGAGAGCGTGGAGTCGCCGGTGGTGATCGGGTCGTAGTACTCGAAGTCGACCCGCTTCTGCTCGGCGGTGAAGTGGTCGCCCTGCAGGAACAGCGCCAGCACCACGTCGGCCTGCTTGAGCACCTGGAAGCGGTAGATCACCAGCGGGTGGTAGTGCAGCAGCAGCGGCCGCTTGTCCATCGGCGTGTGCGCGAGGTCCCACACCTCCCGGTCGAGGAAGAGCGAGTCCTGCGGGTTGATGCCGGTGACCGGGTCGAAGAGGATCGTCATCGCCCGGGCGGCCTCGGTCCACTCGGCGGCCTCGCCGTCGTGGACGTGCAGCCGCTCGACGGCGCGGGCGTACGCCTCGGGCGCCTCGGTCTTCATCCAGCCGAGGTACCAGGAGGCCTTGTCGAGGTTGAAGCGGGCCATGACGTTGGTGAAGAGGTTGTCGTTCACCACGGTCGTGTACTCGTCGGGCCCGGTGACGCCGTGGATGTGGAAGCTGCGGCGCCCGTCGCCGTTCTCGCGCCAGAAGCCGAGGTCGGCCCACATCCGGGCGGTCTCGACGAGGATGTCGATGCCCTCGCGGTTCATGAAGTCGTGGTCGCCGCTGGCCGCCACGTACTTGCACAGGGCGTAGGCCACGTCGGCGTCGATGTGGTACTGAGCGGTGCCGGCGGCGTAGTAAGCCGAGGCCTCCGAGCCGTTGATCGTGCGCCAGGGGTAGAGCGCGCCGGCCTGGGTGAGCTCGCGCGCCCGCTGCCGGGCGGCGCCGAGCAGCTGGTAGCGGAACCGCATCGCGCTGCGCGCCATCGCGGGCGAGGTGTACGACAGGAACGGCAGGACGTAGATCTCGGTGTCCCAGAAGTAGTGCCCGCTGTAGCCCGAGCCGGTGACGCCCTTGGCGGGCACCCCCGACTGCTCGGCGCGCGCGGCGGCCTGGGCGACCTGGAAGAGGTTCCAGCGGACGGCCTGCTGCAGCTCGGGCTGGTCGTGCAGGACGACGTCGGAACGGTCCCAGTAGGCGTCGAGCCAGTCGCGCTGGGCGGTGAGCTCGCGATCGACGCCCTGGACGAGGACGCGGTCGAGCGTGCGCCGGCAGCGGTCGCTCAGCTCGCGCACGGGGACGCCGCGCGAGGTGTGGTAGGCGACCGTCTTGGTCACGGTGATCGTCTGCCCGCGCGACGCCTGCACGCGGTAGACCATCTTGCCGGTGTCCTCGTCGGCGCTGATGTGCTCGGTGTAGGCGTTCTCGGTGTCGATCCGGTGGTCGACGCCGACGGCGAGCGTCATGCCCGAGCGTGCGCAGCGGTAGCCGATCATCAGCCGGGTGCCGTCGGCCCAGTGCATCTGGGGCTCGAGCACGCGCTCCGCGAAGCCCTCGGCCTTGCGCGGGTCGGCGAGGTTGCCCTCCCCCATCGCCGCCGAGCGCACGTGGTACTCGTCGCGCCCGTCCTGCCGGTTGAGCGTCTGGCTGGAGATCACGACCGGGGCGGAGTCGTCGAGCATCGTGACCTCGAAGGTCATGATCGCGAGGTGGCGCTGGGTGAAGCTGACCATCCGGCTCGACGTCACCTGGACCCGCTTGCCCGCCGGCGTGCGCCAGACGATGCTGCGCCGCAGGACACCCTCGCGGAAGTCGAGCGTCCGGTCGTAGCTCTCGAGGTCGGCGACCGGCAGCAGCAGCGGCTCGTCGTCGACGTAGAGCTTGATCGTCTTGTTGTCGGGGACGTTGACGATCGTCTGGCCGACCTTGGCGAAGCCGAAGGCCTCCTCCGCGTGCCGGATCGGGTAGGTCTCGTGGAAGCCGTTGATGAAGGTCCCGTGCGCGTACGTCTCGCGCCCCTCCTCCACGTTGCCCCGCATGCCGAGGTAGCCGTTGCCGACGGCGAAGAGCGTCTCGGTCACCCCGAGGTCCTCGGCGCTGTAGACCGTCTCGCTCAGCCCCCAGTCCCGGACCGGGAAGCGGACCCGGTCGAGCGGGTCGCGATGCAGCGCGGGCGTGTCCTCGTGGGCGCCGCGCATCAGCCGACCAGCTCGGCGAGGTCGGTGACGACGCGGTCGGCGCCGCCGTCGGTGAGGGCGTCCGTCCCGGCGCCGCGGTCGACCCCGACCACGAGCCCGAACCCGCCGTCGTGCCCGGCCCGAACGCCCGAGACCGCGTCCTCGAAGACGACGGCGCGGCCCGGCTCGACCCCGAGGCGCCGCGCGCCCTCGAGGTAGGTGTCGGGTGCGGGCTTGCCCGGCAGCCCCGCCTCGGCCGCGACCTGGCCGTCGACGACGACCTCGAAGCGGTCCGCGAGGCCGGCAGCCTCGAGCACGGCCGGGGCGTTGCGCGAGGAGGACACCACCGCGACCTTGGTACCGGTCGTCGCGAGGTGGTCGAGCAGCGCGACCGAGCCCGCGTACGGCTCGACGCCCTCCGCCGCGAGGGCGGCGGCGAAGAAGTCGTTCTTGCGGTTGCCCAGCCCGCACACCGTGTCGGCGTCGGAGCCGTCGGAGGGCTCGCCCTCAGGCAGCGTCAGGTCGCGCGAGGCGAGGAAGTCCCGCACGCCGTCGTAGCGCGGCTTGCCGTCGATGTGGTCGAAGTAGTCCGACTCCACGTACGGGCGGTCGGTGATCCCGCGCAGCGTGAGGTAGTCGGTGAACAGGTCCCGCCAGGCGCGCATGTGCACCTCCGCCGTGGGCGTGAGGACGCCGTCGAGGTCGAACAGCGCAGCGTCGTAGTCGTGCCAGTCCACGGGGCACAAGCCTAGAGGGAGATGTCAGGTCAAAGGCGCCGATCGGCGCGCGCTGGGCGGAGGTCTAGGGTCTGGCCCGTGCTGCACCCCTTCGACACAGACCCGGTCCTCGTCGAGGTCGTCCGTGACGGCCTGGTGGAGAGCGTCCACCACGGTCGCGTGGCGGTGACCGGGCCGGACGGTTCGCTGCTCGCCTCGCTCGGCGACCCGGACGCGCTCGTCTACCCCCGCAGCTCCAACAAGCCGCTGCAGGCCGTCGGCATGGTGCGCGCCGGGCTCGACCTCTCCGACGAGCTGCTGGCGCTGACGTCCGCCTCGCACTCCGGGGAGGTCTTCCACCGCGAGGGCGCGGCGCGCATCCTCGGGCTGGCCGGCCTCGACGAGGACGCGCTGCAGGACCCGCCGGACTGGCCGCTGGACGACCTGGCCAAGGAGGAGCTGCTGCGCGCCGGCGGGCAGCGGTCGCGCCTGGCCATGAACTGCTCGGGCAAGCACGCGGGGATGCTGCTCACGGCGGTCCGCTCGGGCGCACCGACCGGGACCTACCTGGAGCCGTCGCACCCGGTGCAACGAGCGATCGAGGAGGCCCTCGCCGACCTGGCCGGCGAGAAGCCGTCGGGCCCGGCGGTGGACGGCTGCGGCGCCCCGCTGTGGGCGCTGTCGCTCACGGCGCTCGCGCGCTCCTTCGGCCGCCTCGCGGCGAGCACGGAGCCGACGGAGCAGAAGGTGGCGGACGCGGTCCGCGCGCACCCGGCGTACGTCTCGGGGACGCGGCGAGACGAGCTGGCGCTGCACCAGGGCCTGCCCGGGATCGTGGCCAAGGCGGGTGCGGAGTCGGTGTACGCGGTCGGGCTGCCCGACGGGCGCGGGGTCGCGCTCAAGATCGACGACGGCTCGACGCGCGGCCGGGCGGTGGTCATGGCCGCGGTCCTGATGCGCCTGGGGCTCGACGCCGAGGTGCTGCGGAGCCAGTCGCGCGTGGCGGTGCTGGGCGGGGGGCGCCCGGTGGGCGAGGTCCGCCCCTACGCCCCGACGCTGGAGGGCATCGGGGCGTAGCGGGGCGTCCGCTACTTCTTCTTGCTCTTCTTCTTGTCGTCCTTCTTGGACGACTTCTTGTCGTCCTTCTTGGACTTGGACTTCTTGTCGTCCTTCTTGCCGTCCTTCTTGGACGTCTTCTTGTCGTCCTTCTTGGACTCCGACTTCTTGTCGGCCTTCTTCGGGGCGACCCCGTCGCTCGCGCTACCCGTGGCGGCGGCGGGGGCCGGCGCACCGGTCGTGGCGGCAGCTGCCTGGACCGACGCCTCGAGGCGGGACAGGCGCTGCTCGGCGGCGTCGAGCGCGCGGCGCAGGACCTCGAGCTGGTCGCCCTGGGCGTCGACCTGGTTGTCGATCTCGGTGATGACGTCGCTCACCGGCGTGTCGACGGCCGGGGCCGACGGCGCCGGGGGCGCGGCCTTCCGCGTACGGCCGGCGGGGCGACGCGTCAGACGCTCGGCGGTCTCGGCGGGGAGCGCCTGCTTGTTGTTCGGCGCGTCGAGCGGGCTGTCCGGCGTCTCGGCGCCCGACTGGGGCGTGGGGGCCGGGGTGCCGGCCGTCTTCCGCGCCGTCGTCGTGCGCGCCGCCGCCGTGCCGGAGGTCTTGCGCGGGGTCGCCGTCTTGCGCGCCGTCGTCGTCTTGCGCGGGGTCGTCTTGCGCGGCGTCGTCTTACGCGGCGTCGTCCGACGGGCCGGGGTGGACGTGGCAGCGTCCCCGTCCGCGGTGGCCGCGCCGGGGGTGGAGGGCGCGCCGGCCGGCGGCGTCCCGGCGTCGTCGGCGGTGTCGCCCGGCGTGACGCTCGGCGCGTCGGCGGCGGTGGCCGTGGTGTCGGTGGGCGCGGCGGGGCGCTCCGCGGCGTCGTCGGTGGTCGACGCAGCCGCGTCGGCGGTCGGTTCGCTCATGGGGTTCCTCGTGCTCGGGTGCTGGCGGTCGGTGCTGGGCGGTGTCGCTGCCGGGCGTTACCCGGTCCGGAGACGACTCAGCCGCCACCGTGACGGTGGCGGCTGGGTCGAGGAGCCGGTGCTACTTGAAGGCGTCCTTGACGTTGGCGGCGGCGTCCTTGACGTTCTCGCCGGCCTGCTTCGTCTGGCCCGAGGCCTGGTCGGACTGACCCTCGGCCTGCAGGCGCTCGTTGTCAGTGGCGTCGCCGGCGGCTTCCTTGACCTTGCCGCCGAGCTCCTCCGCCTTGTTCGAGATCTTGTCCCCGATACCCATGCTGACTCCCTTCGACGACGACGTGTACCGAACACGTTACGTGGGTAGGACGAGGGGTTCCTAGGCGGCCTGCTCAGACGGTGAGCCGGGGGCGCACGTGCAGCCCGACCTCGGGGTCGACCAGCACCTCCTGCGCCGCGGCGATGCCGTCGGCCAGCAGGGTGGCGTCGACCGCCACGTTGCGCTTCACCAGCCCGAGGGCGACCGCCCCGAGCTCGTGGTGGCGGGCTGCGCTGCCGACGAAGCCGACCGCCCGGCCATCCAGGGTGAGCGCCGAGCCCACCTCCGGCAGCCGCTCGGCGCTGCCGTCGAGGAGCAGCAGCACGAGGCGCCGCGGCGGGCGACCGAGCGTGTGCACGCGGGCGACGGTCTCCTGGCCGCGGTAGCAGCCCTTGTCGAGGTGCACCGCAACGCCGAGCAGCCCGGCCTCGTTCGGGATGGTGCGGTGGTCGGTGTCGACCCCGACCCTGGGCACGCCGGCGGCGATACGCAGCGCCTCGAACGCCCAGGTGCCGGCGAGCGGACCGGTCAGCACCTCGTCGAGCCGCGCGCGGGGCACCAGCAGCTCGGCGCCGCCCAGCGAGTCTGCGGCGCGGCGTACGGCGAACGCGGCGTCGTGGGTCGCCGTCGGGTCGGCGCTCCAGACCACGGCGACCTCGTCGCTCACGTCGGCGACCTCGACCCGCATCATGAACCGCATCGAGTCGAGCCAGGCGGCGGCCGCGGCCGCCGCGCCCGGCTCGGTGTGGGCCCAGAACGTGGTGCCGTCGTCGACGCCGTGCAGGGCGTGCTCGACGTGGCCCTGCGGGGAGAGCACGAGCGTCGTCGTGCCCTGCCCCGGCGCCAGGCCGAGGAGGTGCTGCGTGGTCAGCGAGTGCAGCCAGGTCAGCCGGTCGGGCCCGGTCACCCGCAGCACGCCGCGGTGCGACAGATCGACGCGGCCCGTCCCGCGCTCGAGCGCCCGCTGCTCACGCACCGGGTCGCCGTAGTGCCACGCGACCCCGGCGTCGCGGCCTTCCTCGGCCACCACGGGGCTGGGCTGACGCTCGTCGCTCATACGTGCGTCAGCGCCCCGGAGGCACGGATTCTTCCCGCGCCGCAGGCTCAGACCCGGCGCAGGCGCGCCCAGAGGTGGTTCTGCAGCGGGTGGCCACCGGAGGCCTTGTCGAGGGTCCAGAGCAGGTCGCCCTCGACGAGCCCGTAGAGACGCTGACCGGCGGTGTACTCCTCGGCGGTCGGCGTGCGCACGACGGCGTCGGTGGTCAGCTCGATCTTGGCGCCGGTGATCTTGCCGTACCAGACCTCGGCGACCCCGGTGGGGTGGCACATGACGACCTCGAGGTTGTCGTCGGCCTGGGGGCGCCAGAAGCCGGTCTCCATCGACAGCGGACGGACGGCCTTGCCGTCGGCGTCCACCTCGAAGGTCTGCGAGAGGTAGTGCAGGAAGTCGCCGCCGTTGTGGGCGAAGTCGACCTGCTGGCCGAAGTCGAACTCCTCGACGCCCGGGTAGACGCCCTTGCCCGTCCCCTCCCAGCGGCCCACGAGCCAGGCCAGGCGGTTGACGGAGGGGTTCAGCCCATCAGGGATCTCGAACGGCACTCGTCCAGGGTATCGGGGCGGGGGCCGGGCCGTCCCCGACGGACGACTAGCGTGGCCCGGTGCCGAAGCGCTACGTGATCATCGGGGCCGGGGCGATCGGAGGGTCGATCGGCGGCCGGCTCCACCAGGCCGGCCGCGACGTCGTCCTCGTCGCCCGCGGCGCGCACCTGGACGCGCTGCGGCGCGACGGGCTGCGCCTGCGTACGCCCGACGAGGACGTGACGCTCCGCGTGCCCGCCGTCGGCGGGCCCGACGAGCTGACGCTGACCGAGGACGACGTGCTCGTCCTCGCGACCAAGACCCAGCAGGTCGAGGCGGCGCTGCCGGCCTGGGCCGACGCACCCGTCCGGGACGCGGACGGCCGGGAGACGGGCACCGCCGGGTCGCGGCTGCCGGCCCTGATGGCCCTGAACGGGGTCGCCTCCGAGGCGATCGCGCTGCGGTACTTCGCCCGCGTCGTCGGCGTCTGCCTCTGGCTCCCGTCGGTGCACCTCGTGCCCGGCGAGGTGATCATCCGGGGTGGGCCGAAGTCCGGGATGCTGCACCTCGGCTCGGTGCCGCAGGGGCGGGACCATGCGCTGCTGCAGGAGGTGGCGGGCGACCTCGAGGCCGCGAACTTCGACGTCCCGCTGCCCGCCGACGTGATGCCGTGGAAGTACCGCAAGCTGATCTCCAACCTCGGCAACGGCCTCCAGGCGCTCGTCGGCCCGAAGGGCGGCTCGGGTCGGCTGGCCGCGGCGCTCGAGGCGGAGGCACGGACGGTCCTCGACGCGGCGGGCATCGAGGTCACCCCCGACGCCGAAGAGAGCGCGGCCCGCGCGGCCGCCTTCACGATGCACCACGTGCCGGGCGTCCCCGACGACGTCGGAGGCTCGACCTGGCAATCCCTCCAGCGCGGCACCGGCAACGTCGAGACCGACTACCTCAACGGCGAGGTCGCGCGGATCGCGCACGCCCACGGCACCGAGGCCCCGTTCAACGCGCGCCTGGCCACGCTCGTCCGGCAGGCGGCGGCCCGCGGGCAGCAGCCCGGCGCGGTCACGGCCGACGAGCTGGCCGTGGCGCTCGGGCTGGCTGACGTTCTCTGAGCCTCGTACGCCCCCTGAGCCTGTCGAAGGGCCACGCAGTCGTCGGCGTCCGACCGGGACGACGTCAGTAGACCAGGGCTTGGACGTCGGGCTGCAGGACCCGCTCGACGAACGTCGCCGCCCCGGCGATGCGGGTCCCGTCCTGCAGGTCGGCCTGGGTGAGCCCACGGCGGGCGGCGCACTGGGTGCAGACGACGACGGCGCCGGTCTCGACCAGGGGTGCGACCAGGTCGGCCACGGCGGTCGCGTGCTCCAGGCCGAGGTCGGGCTGGGCGTCGCGGGTCGCGAACCACACCGCCTCGCCCGTCAGCCACACGCCGACCTCGGCGCCCGCCGCGAGTGCGGTCGCCGCGACGGTCCAGGCCTGGTTGGCCCGCTCGGGCGCCTCGGCGCCGCAGGTGATCTTGACCATCAGGGGACGAGGGGCGTCGGGCACCCGACCATCGTCGCGCGCCGCGACGAGGGCTGATCGCTAGGGTCGGCCTGTGCGGGTCGTGGTGCAGCGGGCGTCGTCGGGCAGCGTCTCCGTGGAGGGCGCGGTGGTGGGTTCGCTGCCCTCCCCCGGCCTCGTCGTCCTCGTCGGGGTGACCCACGACGACACGGCGGCGGACGCCGAGCGGCTGGCCGACAAGGTCTGGACGCTGCGGATCCTGGCCGGCGAGCGCTCCGCGGCCGACGAGTCGGCCCCGGTGCTGGTCGTCAGCCAGTTCACCCTCTACGCCGACACCCGCAAGGGACGCCGGCCCTCGTGGAACGCGGCGGCGCCGAGGCCGGTCAGCGAACCCCTCGTCGACGCCTTCGTCGGCGCGCTGCGGACCCGCGGGGCGCACGTCGAGACGGGGATCTTCGGCGCCGACATGCAGATGTCCCTGGTCAACGACGGCCCGGTCACGCTGCTGCTCGACTCGGCGGGCTAGAGGGAGGACGACGAAGGGCCCCGGCCACCGTCAGGTGACCGAGGCCCTTCCACAGGCTCAGTGAGCGTGCTCCTGCTCGCCGTCCGAGGACGCCGAGCTCGTGGAGCAGCGGCCTCAGGCGGCGGTGAGCTCCACGTCGACCTCGGCCACCGAACCCACCGTGGCGACGACCTGGCGGTCGGCCTTGGCTCCCGGCGCGAGCGTGCGCAGGGTCCAGCGGCCGTCGTGGGCGAAGAACCGGAAGTGCCCGGTCGCCGAGGTCGGGACCTCGGCGGTGAACTCGCCCGACGGGTCGAGCAGACGGACGTACGCGTTGCCGACCGGCTCGCCGTCGCGCAGGACGCGGCCCTGGATGACCGCCTCCTTCGACGTGTCGACGCCGGCGATGCTCAGGCCGCCCTTGGTGGAACCGCACATGGTGATGACCTCGTTCTGGAAGGGGTTGGTCCGGGGGCTCAGGCTGCTGCTAGACCGAGCCGGGCTCGTCGCCCACGGCGACCGGGACCCCCACGAGGGAGCCGTACTCGGTCCAGGAGCCGTCGTAGTTCTTGACGTTGCCCTGGCCGAGGATCTCGTGCAGCACGAACCAGGTGTGCGCGCTGCGCTCACCGATGCGGCAGTAGGCGATGATGTCGCTGCCGAAGTCGAGGCCGGCGTCGCCGTAGAGCTTCTTCAGGTCGTCGGCCGACTTGAAGGTGCCGTCGTCGTTGGCCGCCTTGCTCCACGGGACGTTGACCGCGGTCGGGATGTGCCCGCCGCGCTGCGCCTGCTCCTGCGGGAGGTGGGCCGGGGCGAGCAGACGGCCGGCGAACTCGTCGGGGCTCCGCACGTCGACCAGCGCGTCGCTGCCGATCGCCGAGACGACCTCGTCGCGGAACGCGCGGATCGAGAGGTCGGGCTCGCCGGCCTCGTACTGCGTCGCGGGACGCGTGACGGTCTCGCTGGACAGCGGGCGGGCGTCGAGCTCCCACTTCTTGCGGCCGCCGTCGAGGAGCTTGACGTCGCCGTGGCCGTAGAGCTTGAAGTACCAGTACGCGTACGCGGCGAACCAGTTGTTGTTGCCGCCGTAGAGGACGACCGTGTCGTCGTTGGAGACGCCGCGCTCGGACAGCAGCGCACCGAACTGCTCGCGGTTGACGAAGTCGCGCCGCACCGGGTCCTGGAGGTCCTTCTTCCAGTCCAGCTTGATGGCGCCCTCGATGTGGCCGCCGTCGTAGGCGGTGGTGTCCTCGTCGACCTCGACCAGGACGACGTTGCTGTCGGACGCGTGCTCGGCGACCCAGTCGGCGTCGACGAGGACTTCAGACGTGCTCATGAGCGATCTCCTGTTGCGGTTGCGGCTGTGCGGGTTGCGGTGCCCGGGTCGGGCGCGTTGGGACGCGGGACCCGGAGGTGCGGCGGGGGGCGTACGGGTGCGGTGCGCGGCAGGAGCGCGCGGGCCCGACGGCAGCGAGGACGCTGCGGACGACGGGCCGGTCAGGGCACCGGGATCAGGCCCGACAGAGCGACGAGCGCATTCGGCCGTGGTCGACCGCGCGGCGGCGGACGAGCGGCAGCGCACCCGTGTTCGTCATGGCAGCAACCGTACGACGAGAGCCCGCCGGGGCGTGAGTGGGCGTCCCGATGAGCGAGACCTGCGTCCGGCATGCGAGACGCTGAGCGTGGATCCGACGTCTGATCGCGTGAAGTCGTTCACATCCCGTACGCCTGCCGGCCACCTCCGCGAGGGCCGAGGACCCGCTCACCCACCCGCGAACGGGGGCAGGACCTCGATCGTGCACCGCCCCTCGAGCGGCCGTCCGAGGGCGTCGCCGGACACGCTCACCCCGTCGACCAGGAGGCTGCTTGCCCTGACCACACGCGTGAAGCGGTCGTCGGCGTGACGGTCGAGGACGACCTCGAGCGCCTGCGCCACGGTCGACGCCTCGACGCTCTCGGAGGGGGTGCCGGCGGCAGCACGGGCCCCGGCCCAGAAGTTCAGGGTCACCTCAGCCACTGGGATATTCTCCCGCCCAGCACCGAGACAACGCTGCATCGGTCCCGGTGCGGTCCGTCGGCCTCTCGACCCAGGCCGACGGGTGCGGCCCGACCGTCGAGGAGACCCTCATGGCCACACTGCTCCTGCTGACCAACGACATGCACGCGTCTGCGGAGATCCTGCCCGCGCTCGAGCTGCTGCCCCACCAGGTGAAGGTGGCCCAGGCCGAGGCGACGGCGCTGCTCGACGCCCCCGCCGCGGACCTGATCCTGCTGGACGCGCGCCGCGACCTCGCCGGTGCACGGTCGCTGTGCCGCCTGATCGAGACGACGGGCAAGGAGGCGCCGCTCCTGGTCATCGCGAGCGAGGGCGGCCTGGCCGCGCTGAGCGCGGACTGGGGCTTCGACGACCTGCTGCTGGCCACCGCCGGCCCGGCCGAGGTCGACGTCCGGATCCGCCTGGCCATGACGCCGGTCGCGCAGACCGGGGTCGACCCGCTGATCCAGAGCGGCAACATCGTCATCGACGAGGCCGGCTACAGCGCCAAGCTCAACGGGGTCCAGCTCGACCTCACCTACACCGAGTTCGAGCTGCTCAAGTACCTCGCGCAGCACCCCGGCCGCGTCTTCAGCCGCCAGCAGCTGCTGAGCGACGTCTGGGGCTACGACTACTACGGCGGCACTCGGACCGTGGACGTGCACGTGCGGCGCCTCCGCGCCAAGCTCGGCCCCGAGTACGAGTCCGTCATCGGCACCGTGCGCAACGTCGGCTACCGCTTCGTCACCCAGGCCGACGAGTCCGGCCGCGAGGGCGCCCGCGTCAACGCGGGCTGAGCCTCTCGACGCCCGGCGACGCCGAGGAGCGATCAATCCTCGTGCCGCGCCCGCTCGATGCGGGCGAAGAGGCGGCGCAGGTGCGTCGGGATGGTCCCGGGCGGGCCGTCGCGACGCACGAAGTTCACCGCGCCGAGCACCTGGGCGGCGATGAGCGGGACCAGGGCGAGGGTCGCCCAGTTGCTGACGCCGCCGGCGAAGCCGACGTCGTGGCTCGCGGCGATGCCGGCGAGGATCCCGACGACGACGACCGCGTACGAGACGACGTGCAGCACCCACGAGATCCGCTCGACGCGCTCGGTGGCGACGCCTTCGAGCCAGCGGCGCCAGGACAGGTTCCACAGGCGCAGCTGCACCACGCAGAGCAGGCCCATCGCCGCCGCGGCGGCCATCAGGGTGACGATCCACGGGACCGACGTCGTGTCCGAGGCGCCGGTGTAGGCCGCGCTCAGCGCGAGCAGGCCCAGGACGAGCGCAGCCGTCGACAGCAGCGTGCCGAGCGAGACGAACAGCGACCTGCGCTGCGCGCCCGCGACCTGCGCCTCGAGCTCGGTCGTCGCGCGACCCGCTCCCCCGCGTCCTCCACCTGCCTGTGCCACGGCGGTCAGGATAGGCGCGAGCGACGACGCCCCCGTCGGATGCGCCCGATAGCGTCGGAGGCGTGACCACCGGCGAGGACGACGTGCAGATCGACCACGACCCGGGTCGGGAGCTGCTCGCCCAGGTCGAGGACCTGCTCGAGGAGGCCGCGCGCACCGACGGCGTCCCGGCCCTCAACGAGGCCGGCGTGCTGGCCCTGCGCCACCCGCACCGCGGCGGCACGCGGCACCTGGTCGCCGCCCGCGCCGGCGAGGCGCTCGGCTACGCCCAGCTCGCCGACGACGGCACCGGCCAGCTCGTCGTGCACCCGGCGCACCGGCGCCGGGGGACGGGAGGGCTCCTCGTCGCCGCGCTGCTTCAGGAGGCGAGCCGGCTGGGCGTACGGCTGCGGGTGTGGGCGCTCGGGAACACCCCGGCCGCGGGTGGGCTCGCCGCGCGCACGGGGCTCGTCCCCGCCCGCGTCCTGCTCGTCATGACGCGCCCGCTCGCCGACCTGCCCGCGCCGGTGCTGCCGGACGGGTTCGTCGTGTCGACCTTCGTGCCGGGCGCGGACGACGACGCCTGGCTGCAGGTCAACGCCCGCGCCTTCGCGCACCACCCCGAGCAGGGCTCGATGGACCGCGAGGACCTCGCCGAGCGCACCGCCGAGCCCTGGTTCGACCCGGCCGGCTTCTTCCTCGCCCGCGCCGCCGACGACGCCGCCCCCGGGGCGCCCGTCCTCGGCTTCCACTGGACCAAGCAGCACGACGCGCTCGGCGAGGCCGGCCTCGGCGAGGTCTACGTGCTGGGCGTGGACCCCGACGCCCAGGGCCGCGGGCTGGCCAAGGCGCTGCTGCTCACCGGGCTCGCCCACCTGCGCGAGGCCGGGGACGAGACCGTCGAGCTCTACGTCGAGGCCGACCAGGCCGGGCCCGTCGGGCTCTACACCGCGTACGGGTTCACCGAGTCGAGCCGGGACGTGATGTACGCCGGACCGTCCGCCGACGGCTCCTGAGGCCGGCCGCACCGCCCCTGGAACGGTCCCACGGGTCGTTCACCTCATCTGAGTAGCATCAGCCGTCCCGAGCCTGAGGAGTGTGATGGACGTGGTCGACGCGGCGGTCCCCAGCCTGGAGACCGACGGTGGCACCACCAACACCGACGGGGCCGACCTGAGCCTGCTGGACGGGCTCCCGGAGCCCGAGCTGCCGGCCGACCGGTTCCTCGACCGGGAGCTGTCGTGGCTGGCCTTCAACAACCGGGTCCTCGACCTCGCCCGCGACACGGTGCGGGTGCCGCTGCTCGAGCGCGCCAAGTTCCTGGCGATCTTCTCCTCGAACCTGGACGAGTTCTTCATGGTCCGCGTGGCCGGGCTCAAGCGGCGCATCGCGGCCGGGGTGGCCGTGCCCGGCGTGAGCGGGCTGCTCCCGCGCGACGTGCACAGCGCGATCCTCAACCGGACCCGTGAGCTGGTCGAGGAGCAGGCGCGCATCTTCGGCGAGGAGATCCGCCCGGCCCTGGCCGCCGAGGGCATCGAGATCCTGCGCTGGGACGAGCTGCGCCCCGACGAGCGGGAGCGCATGCACGTGCTCTTCGCGGAGCGCATCTTCCCGGTCCTGACCCCGCTCGCGGTCGACCCGTCGCACCCCTTCCCCTACATCTCTGGGCTGTCGATCAACCTGGCCGTGCTGGTCAAGAACCCCGAGACCGGCCTGCGGCAGTTCGCCCGAGTCAAGGTCCCGACGGTGCTGCCCCGTTTCCTGCCGCTCGACGAGGGCCGCTTCGTCCCGCTCGAGGACGTCATCGCCCGCCACCTCGACCAGCTCTTCAGCGGCATGCAGGTCGTGAGCCACCACGTCTTCCGCGTCACCCGCAACGAGGACGTGGAGGTCGAGGAGGACGACGCGGAGAACCTGCTCCTCGCGCTGGAGAAGGAGCTGCTGCGCCGCAAGGTCGGCCGCCCGCCGGTGCGCCTCGAGGTCGAGGCCGACATGGACCCGCGGATGCTGGAGATCCTGGTCTCCGAGCTCGACATCAGCGAGCGCGAGGTCTTCGCGCTGCCCGACCCGCTCGACCTGCGCGGGCTCTTCTCGCTGGCCGACCTCGACCGCGCCGACCTCAAGTACCCGGCCTTCCTGCCGACGACCCACCCGCACCTGGCGGAGGTGGAGACGGCCAAGCCGGCCGACATGTTCGCCGCGATCAAGCAGCGCGACGTGCTGCTGCACCACCCGTACGACTCCTTCGCCACGAGCGTGCAGCGCTTCATCGAGCAGGCCGCGGACGACCCGCAGGTGCTGGCGATCAAGCAGACGCTCTACCGCACCTCGGGCGACTCCCCGATCATCGACGCCCTGATCGAGGCGGCCGAGGCCGGCAAGCAGGTGCTCGCCCTGGTCGAGATCAAGGCCCGCTTCGACGAGCAGGCGAACATCGCGTGGGCGCGCCGGCTGGAGCGCCACGGCGTGCACGTCGTCTACGGCGTCGTCGGGCTCAAGACCCACTGCAAGCTCTCGCTCGTCGTCCGCGACGAGCCGGACGGGCTGCGCCGCTACGCGCACGTCGGCACCGGGAACTACAACCCCAAGACCGCGCGCACGTACGAGGACATGGGCCTGCTGACGGCCAACACGATCATCACCGACGACATCGGGCGGCTGTTCAACCACCTGTCCGGGATGAGCCAGGAGACGTCGTACAAGCGCCTCCTCGTCGCCCCGCACGGCGTCCGCACCGGGCTGATCGAGCGCATCGAGACCGAGATCGCCCACCACGAGGCCGGGCGGCCGGCGTACGTGCGGATCAAGGTCAACTCCCTCGTCGACGAGGAGGTGAGCGACGCGCTCTACCGCGCGTCGCAGAGCGGCGTGCCGGTCGACCTGTGGGTGCGCGGCATCTGCACGATGCGCCCCGGCCAGCCGGGGCTGAGCGAGAACATCCGGGTGCGCAGCATCCTCGGGCGCTTCCTCGAGCACAGCCGGCTCTTCTGGTTCGCCAACGGCGGGCAGCCGTCGGTGGGGATCGGCTCCTCCGACCTCATGCACCGCAACCTCGACCGCCGCGTGGAGGTGCTGGCGTCGATCAACGCCCCGGCGCACGTGGCCGAGATCGGCGAGCTCTTCGACATCGCCTTCGACAAGGGCACGGCGTCGTGGAAGCTGCAGCCCGACGGCACGTGGGTGGCCTTCACCACCGACGACGAGGGCAAGCCGCTGCTCGACATGCAGGAGTGGTTGATCAACGCCAAGAGCCGGCGCCGGCTCACCGCCAAGTAATCGCGCCCGTGACCATCTCCGTGATGCGTCAGGGCGGCGTCCAGGTCATCCCCGCCAAGCCGGTGCTGGCGGGCGGCGCCGTCGTGACCCGTGAGCACCCGACCCGGGGCACCGAGGTCGTCGTCGTGCACCGCAAGCGCTACGACGACTGGTCGCTGCCCAAGGGGAAGGCCGAGGCGGGCGAGTCGGTGCCCGCAGCCGCGGTGCGCGAGGTGCTCGAGGAGACCGGGGTGTCGATCCGCCTCGGCGTCCCGCTCGACACGGTGTCCTACGACCTCACCAAGCCCGCGCGGCCCGACCTGTCGAAGCACGGCAAGGTGCTCAGCGGCATCAAGCGCGTCAGCTACTGGGGCGCCACGGCGACGGCGAGCGTCAAGCGCGCGCCCGACCACGAGGTCGACGTCGTCGCCTGGCTCCCCGTCCGCGCGGCGCTCAGCCGGCTGTCGTACGCCGCCGACCACTTCCTGCTCAGCCAGCACCTCGAGCAGCCCGTCACGACGCCGCTGGTGATCGTGCGCCACGCCAAGGCGATGGACCGCAAGGACTGGTCCAAGAAGGACGTCGCCCGCCCGATCAACGCGCTCGGCCGGCGCCAGGCCAAGCTGCTCGTGCCGATGCTCCAGGCATACGGCGTGGAGCGGCTGGTCTCCTCCACCGCGGTGCGCTGCCTCTCGACCCTGCAGCCGTACGCGGGCGCGACCAAGCACAAGATCATGACCTACCCCGGGCTGACCGAGGAGGAGGGCACGCACGACGCCAAGGGCGTGTCCAAGATCGTCCGGCGCGTCCGCACGAGCGCCCTGACCGCCGGTCGCCCGACCGCGATCTGCGTGCACCGGCCCGTCCTCCCCCACATCCTCGAGACCCTCGAGATCGCGCCGACCACCCTGGTGACCGGCGAGTTCCTCGTCGCGCACCTGACGGGTGACGGTTCCGTGCACGCGTTGGAGCGGCACCGGCCCCAGGCGTGAGGGCTCGCGCGACCCCTCGAAGTTCGAGCGGTCGCGTGGGACCATCGAGTCATGACGGCTGCAGAGCTCCCGGTCCTGCGCTGGACCGCCGAGGAGTTCGTCGACGCCTGGGAGGCGGGCGCGTTCGCCGACCGTCACCGCGTCCAGCTCGTCGACGGAGAGGTGTGGGACTTGGGCCCGATCCAGGGTTGGCACGGGGACGCGACCGCCAGGATGGCTCGGCTGCTCCACGCAGACGGCATCGTCGTGACGACACGGACTCTGCCGATGCCGCGATCGATGCCCGACCCCGACGCCTGGGTGCTGCGCAGCGGCGCCGAGCCGGTGGGATCCGTCCGGGGTTACGCCACCTACGACCCCGCCGACGTGCTGCTGGTCGTCGAGGTCAGCGACGCGACCCTGCGCGCCGACCTCACCTCCAAGGCGGCCGTGTACGCCGAGGGCGGGGTCGCCCACTACTGGGTCCTTGCTCGCGACGCGTTGCACGTCCACGAGGGCCCGTCGGCCCACGGCTACGCCAGGGTCCGGGTCCTCGGGCCCGAGGACGCGGTGACGCTGCCCTACGTCGACCGGGAGCTGACGGTCCAGGACCTGCTCGGCGGCTAGAGGCGGTCCTCGACGACCTCGCCGTCCTCACCCCGGCGCACGAGCACGGCGCGGGCGTCCGGACGGGAGGCCAGCGGACCGACCAGCTGCTCGTCGACGAGGTGCAGCGCGCAGCCGTCGTCGACGGCGTACGTCTCGCCGAAGCCGGAGGTGACCAGCCCGTGCAGCTGCGGGCGCCGCGCGGGCTCGGAGCGGTAGTGCGGGCAGAAGCCGCCGCTCAGCCAGCCGAGGCCGTCGCGCAGGCCGTCGGCGTTGCCCACGCGCCAGGAGTCGGTCGTGCACCGCTCGAACCAGCAGTTCGCGCCCGCGCTCACCCCGGACATCACGACCCCGCGCTCGTAGGCCCGGCGCAGCGCCGCGTCGAGGCCGTGGGCGCGCCAGACCGCGAGCAGGTTCACCGTGCTGCCGCCGCCGACGTAGACGAGGTCCTGCTCGGCGAGGAAGGCGTCGAGGTCGACGACCTCGCGGGCGAAGAGGCGCAGCACGCTGAACCGCGCCCGTCCGACGAGCGCGTCGCCCACCTTCTCGACGTACGCGTCCGCGTCGCCGCTCGCCGTCGGAACGAAGCAGACGCGCGGCTCGTCGCGCCCGGTCAGCCCGAGCAGCGTGTCCTCCAGCCCGCGGTCGGCGTCCACGCCCTCGCCGAACCCGCCGCCGCCCAGCGCCACGACCTGCCGGACCATCGTCTGCCCCACCACCCGGGCAGCCTCCCACGCCCGCACCGACCCCGAACGTTCACCCACCGTTGCATAGCCGTTCGATGATTCTTGATGCCCCTCGGGACGAGGATCGAGAACCGTGAGCCTCCTGGAGCAGGGCGGACAGCCCGTCACCATCGACGAGTACACCGAGTGGAACGCACGCGAGCTGGCCCGGCAGTCGGTCAGCCGCCGCAGCGTCCTGAAGGCCGTGATGGCCGGGGCCGGCGGGTACGCCGCCGCCCAGTTCGGCCTGGCGAACGCGGCGTTCGCCGCGGGCGGAGGGACGGCCGGGACGTCCGGGACGGTGATCTCGGGGCGCCACCTCTCGTTCGTCGAGGGCCGGCACGGCCGGCCGGACAACGCCATGGCGATCACCGCCCAGCTGGTCAGCCGGACCGGCTCGCTGCCGTCGGGGCTGCGCTGCTTCGTCGACGTGGGCACGGAGCCCGGACGCTACGGCCAGCGCTACGAGGCCGAGATCGTCCACCTCGTCGGCCAGTACGCGATCCCCGGCGGCCCGGTCGGCAGCCAGTTCTACGCCAAGGCCGTGCTCGACCACCTGCGGGCCGACCAGGTCCACCACTACCGCCTGCGGCTGTCGGACGGCGCGACGAGCGGGACGGCGTACTTCACCACGGCTCCCAAGCCGGCGCGCGGCCGACGGAACCACGCCAGCGAGGTGCCCGACGAGTTCACCTTCACCGCCTTCGCCGACGTCGGCACCAACAACGCCCCGACCGACCCGAAGTACGCCTGGGGGCAGGACCCGAAGGTCGTCACCGACGCGGGCGGCACCTGGCCGAACGGCGTCTTCGACAACAACTACTACGCCGCGGGCGACCCCGTCGCCGGGACGAGCGGGCGCGACCCGCACCCGGCCGCGACGCAGACGAACCTGATGGCCTCGCAGCGGCCGGTGTTCACGCTGCTCGCCGGGGACATCTGCTACGCCGACCCGGGCGGCAGCGGCCTGCCGGCCGACGACTCCCACACCCCCCTTGGGACGTCCGCGCCCGGCACGAACCCCTACAACCCGTACGTGTGGGACGTCTTCCTCAACCAGATCGAGAGCCAGGCCGCCTTCACCCCCTGGATGTTCGCTACCGGCAACCACGACATGGAGCCGCTCTACGGCAACACGCGCCAGCTCGGGGACAGCCCCACCCACGGCTACGGCGGCCACCTCGACCGCCTCGACCTGCCGACCAACGGGCCGAAGGGCTGCCCGTCGGTCTACCAGTTCGTCTACGGCAACGTGGCGGTGATCTCGGTCGACGCGAACGAGCTGAGCAACGAGATCCAGACGAACCGGGGCTACTCCGAGGGCGCCCAGCTGGCCTGGCTCGAGCGGACGCTGAAGCGCTGGCGCACCGACCCCGACGAGGCCCACGGCATCGACTTCGTCGTCGCGTTCTTCCACCACTGCGCCTACTCGACGACGAACAACCACGCCTCCGACGGCGGGCTGCGCGACGCGCTGGACCCGCTCTTCACCCGCTACCAGGTCGACCTCGTCGTGCAGGGGCACAACCACCTGCTCGAGCGCACCGACCCGATCCGCTACGGCAGGCGGACCCGCAGCGCACCCGACGGCTCGGTCCTGCACCCGCCGACCGACGGCGTCACCTACATCTGCGTCGGCAGCGGCGGCCGACCGCGCTACCCGTTCCGTCCGGCCCCGGGTCCGGACGCACCGGCCCCCGAGGGCGTCACCCCGACCGGTGCGCAGCTGCTGCCCGAGGGGCAGCGCTACCGCGGCTACTCCCCGGCCGGTGGTGCCAACACCACCGAGAACAACACCGAGAACGTGGTCAACAGCTACTACTGGTCGGCCGAGGGCTCGGCCAAGAACGCGTCGGGCTACCTGCAGGGCACCAAGGTGCCGGAGGTCGTCGAGTGGTCGCAGGTGCGCTACGACGCGTACGCCTTCCTCGCGATCGACGTGAAGCCGGCGCGGCAGGGCCACCAGACGACGTTCACGGTCCGCACCCTCGCCGACGCGCTGCCCGGGACCAACGAGGCCTACAGCGAGATCGACCGGATCACGCTGCGGCGCCGGGCGGGCGAGGCCCGGATCACCCGGGTCGACCGCGGGCCCGCGCCCGACCCGACGCCATAGGGGGCGCGACCGCCCCAGGACGAAGATCGGCCCCGACCGCGGACGGTCGGGGCCGATCTGTCTGAGGCGATCTGTTTCAGGCGATCAGTCTGCGCCGAGCCGGCTCAGACGGGCGGGGCCGGCGGGTCGGCCGGGGTGCGGTTGTGGTCCTTCGGGGCGGCGTTGGGGTTGGCGCCCATCTGACCGAGCGCGGGCAGCCTGGCCGAGGCGCTGGCGCCCCGCGTCCTGCCCCTGCGTCTCAGCAGCGGGACGAGCACCGCGACGGCGATCAGCACCACCACGACGATCACGATCAGGACGACGGTTCCGGTCATCAGGCCTCCTCGGCCAGGCCTGGTGGCCCTGACCCCCCACAGTGCGCGCAGGGTCCGCACGCCCGGAGGGCGGGGTCCGGGCCGGGGCCGGGAGCGGCCCTGCTCAGTCGTGGACGACGAGCGCCTGGTCGCGCACGGTGCGGGCGACCAGGCGGATGGAGAGCCGCTTGAAGGCGTCCTCGATGAAGGCGTCGACCCGGTCGGCGCTCACGGGGAAGGCCGACACGGGGATCTGGCCGGACTCCCAGCCGAGGCGCTCGATCTCGTCGACGCTGACCAGCCCGGAGGACTGGCGGTCGAACGCGTACACGGTCACCGACGTGGTGGCGTCCACGGCGATGTCGATGCCGAGGATGGTCCATCGCTCGCGGTCGACGCCGGCCAGCTCGTAGAGGCTCGGCGAGCCCAGCGTGGCGACGGCGTCCTCCGCCGCGGCCGTGCCGACGTAGTCGCTCCACCCGGCGCTCGCCGGGCCCAGCACCTGGTGCTCAGTCACCCCAGGAACGTGCCAGAGCAACGTGAACGCCGGACGAACCCCAGGCGACGAACGTCGGGCGCCGGCCTCCGCTCGGACCAGCCGGCGGATCAGCCGAGGAAGGCGGCACGCGTGGCGACGCCGACGTCGGGGTTGTCGGTGAAGAAGTCGTCCATGCCCGCCGCGAGGAACGCCGTGATCTCCGCACCGAGGTCGCCGGGCGCGTCGGGCGTCTCGCCGCGGCGGTGCTGCAGCGGGAGGAACCGGTTCTCGCGGCGGAAGGTCCACCCCGTCACCCGCAGCCCGGCCTCGTGGGCGTCCGCCAGCACCGGGCTCGGCTCGAGGAGCCGCCCGTCCGCGTCGCGCGGGATCATGAGGTCCTTGTGCAGGCCGAGCTGGTCGGCGTACGTCTTGATCTCGGCCAGCCCCGTCGGGCTGACGAGGTCGGCGTACGTGCGGGGGTCGCCCTCGCTCTGGAGGTCGAAGGGCGCTCCGCTGACGTGGGCGAGCTGGATCAGCGGCAGGTCGGTCATCGTGGCGAGCCGGCGCAGGTTGCCGACCTCGAAGCTCTGGATGACGACGGGGTCGTCGGCGCGCGTCCAGCCGTGCGCGGCGAGGGCCTCGAGCAGGGGCTCCTCCACCCCGAGCCCGAGGGAGCGGAAGTACGTCGGGTGCTTGGTCTCCGGGGCGACGCCGACCGGGCGCCCGTCGCGGGTCCGGGAGCGGCGCGCGAGGTCGAGCACCTCGTCGAGCGTGCAGATCGGCTGGCCGTCGAACGGCGTGTTCTGCGGGCGCAGCGCCGGCATCGGCTCCACGGCCCGCAGCGTGCGGAGCTCGGCGAGGGTGAAGTCCTCGGTGAACCACCCCGTGATCTCGCGGCCGTCGATGGACTTCGTCGTCCGGCGCCCGGCGAACTCGGGGTGGTCGGCGACGTCGGTCGTCGCCGTGATCGCGCTCTCGTGGCGCACCACGAGCTGCCCGTCGGCGGTGGGCACCACGTCGGGCTCGATGACGTCGGCCCCCTGCTCGATCGCCAGCTCGTAGGCGAGGAGCGTGTGCTCGGGACGGTAGCCGCTGGCACCGCGGTGGCCGATGACGAGGTTCATGGGCCCATCCCAGCAGACGCCGCAGACGCAGGACGGCCGCCGCCCCGGTGAGGGGCGACGGCCGTCCGTCGTGCGCAGCGCGTCGGCAGCGGCCTAGGAGCGGGCCTCCTGGCCGACGTCGGGGTTGTCGGTGAAGAAGTCGTCCATGCCCGCGTCGAGGAAGGCGTTGATCTCGCCGTCGAGGTCACCGACCTCCGCCGCGACGGTGCTGCTGCGGAACTGCAGCGGCAGGAACTGGTTCTCGCGCCGGAAGGTCCAGCCCGTCACCCGCAGGCCCACGCGGTGGGCGTCGGAGATGGCCGTGGTCGGCGCGAGCAGCCGGCCGTCGGCGTCGCGCGGGATCATCCGGTCCTTGCACAGCGCCACCTGGTCGGCGTAGCGCTTGATGCCGCGCAGCCCGGCCGGCGTGACGAGGTCGGCGTACGTCGTGGCCTCGCCGGCGGCCTTGAGGTCGTACGGCGCCCCGGAGCAGTCGACGAGCTGGATCAGGGGGAGCCTGGACTTCTTGGCCAGGGACTTGAGGTTCGTCGTCTCGAAGCTCTGGATGACGACCGGGTCCGACTTCTTCGTCCAGCCGTGCGCCTTGAGCTCCTTGAGCAGCGCGGCGTCGGTCGGGAGGCCGATCGAGGCGAAGTAGGTCGGGTGCTTGGTCTCGGGCGCGACGCCGACCGGCTTGCCGGCGCAGGTGCGCGAGTGCAGGGCCAGGTCGAAGACCTCGTCCAGGGTCGGGATCGGGTAGAGACCGTCGAACGCCGTGTTGTCGGTGCGCAGCTGCGGCAGCCGCTCCTTCGTCCTGAGCGTGCGCAGCTCGGCCAGCGTGAAGTCCTCGGTGAACCAACCGGTCTGGGTGGAGCCGTCGATGGTCTTGGTGGTCTTGCGGTCCGCGAACTCGGGGTGCGTGCTCACGTCGGTGGTGTCGGTGATGTTCGGCTCGTGGCGGGCCACGAGCTTGCCGTCCTTCGTGGGGACGACGTCGGGCTCGATGTAGTCGGCGCACTGGCGGATCGCGAGCTCGTAGCTGGCGAGGGTGTGCTCGGGCCGGTAGCCGCTGGCGCCGCGGTGGCCGATGAGCCGGTTCGCCGGGGCGTCGGTGCGCACCTTCGGGAAGCCGACGATGATCATCTCGGTGTCGTCGGGGCGGCCCGGGTAGCGCGCGGCGTTGCCCGGGTAGTTGTTGTCGTTGGCGAAGAGGTAGCGCCCGCCGCTCAGCGGCACGACCGTCTCGGTCGACTGGAAGGCGAAGGAGAAGTTCGCGCCCACCCCGTACGCCCCCGGCGACGTCGTGGTGCCGATCCGCTCGGGGTTGGCGATCTGCAGCAGGTCCACCTTGAGCCGCTTGCGCGCGAAGCCGTTCTCGCGCCGGTTGAGGTCGACGTCGTAGACGCGCTTGGTCACGGCCTGCGCACCGTCGAAGTTGTCACGCTCGAGCACGACGAGCTTCTTGGGCCCGACCAGGTGGGCGTCGCCGACGAAGTTCGCGTCGGTGTCGGTCTCGTACGCCCAGGTCGTGCCGGTGTAGCGCTGCTTCTTGGTGTCGAACTCGTAGACCAGGCGGCGCCGCTTGTCGGCGTCGGCGTTCAGCGCGCCCTCGAGGATCGGGTAGAGGTAGCGCCCGTCCTTCGAGCCGGCCATCGCCTCGAAGCCGCGGCTGCTGCCGATCGCCGGGGTCTCCCCCGCGGCGAGCGTCGGGTTGTCGGGCGACTTGCCGCCGACGAAGGGCACCGGCGCGGACAGGAGCTTGCCGCTCTTGCTGACGTGCAGCAGGTAGGGCCCGAACTCCTCGCCGATCCAGAAGGTGCCGTCGGGCTGGCGCACGATCGACTCGATGTCGAAGTCGGCGCCGGTCAGCAGCCGGTCGGTGGTGTCCTCGTTGACGATCTTGGTCTTGATCTTGTGGTCGGGGTCGCGCAGCGAGATGAACCGCTCGACGTCGATCGTGCCCGACCCGCCCCCACGGCGGCCGGTCTCGAAGTCGGGGGCGACCTCGTAGACCCGCAGCAGGAAGTCGGCCGAGTTGGCCTTGGAGCCGAACCCGTTGTCGGGCATCGCCCAGAAGGTCCCGTCCCCGTTCGCGACGACGCCCGAGAAGCCCGGCACGACCTGCCCGCGGAAGGGGCCGGTGCGGCCGTTGACCGGGCCGTTCGGCGTGGCGAGCGCGCCCGAGTCCGGGCCCGGGGCCGAGTAGTCGGCCGAGAGCGTCGCCCTCGCCTGCAGCGTGGGAGTGGTGACCACCCGGCTGGGGGTCGGCCGGCTGTCCTTCACCGGCGGCCTGGCCTCTGCCGCTCCCGGCGCGGCGAGGCTCAGCCCCGTCCCCACCAGCGCGGTGACGGCGACCGCCGCCGTCCCCCGTGCCCATCGCCTACGCGTCCCTGCCGTCACGACCGCTCCCACCCGTCCAGCTGCTCGGCGAGGCCCCGTACGGGCCCCGTGGGCAGGATCCAAGCCGCCCGGGCTGTCACCTGTGAATCGTCTGTGGCAACAGCGGATGAACGCAAGGAGTGGCCCAGACGACCGGGTCGGGCCGTGGCGCGGCTCCAGGAGTTCACGCGCCGTCCACCGGGCGCTCCCGGCGACGACACCTGCGGCCCGGTTCGGCCCCTACGTTCGCAGGCGTGAGCACCCGCTGCTACCTCGTCGCCACCTCCCCGCACGAGGTGCTGGTCATGGCCGCGGCGTGGCGCGCCGGTTCGCTGCCGGTCGCCGGACCGCTGGTGCTGGTCGTCGGGACCGGCACCGGGTCGCGCGCCGCACGACGCACGGCCGAGCAGCTGGGCTTCGTCGAGCGGGTCGTCGTGCTCGACGAGCTCCTCGGCGGCGACGGCCGGGTCGAGGACTCCCCGGTCGAGCTCGTGGTGGGCAGCGCCTCGCTCGAGGCGGGCCGGGCGCTCGCCCGCCGGCTGCTCGAGGTGAGCATCACCCTCGTCGCGGTGGACGGCGACGCGTACGGCCCGACGCCCGACCTCGTGCGCGGCCGGTTCGCGCGGCTGGTCTCCCGCGTCCTCCACCTCGACATCGTCCCGGGGCTCACCCCGCTGCTGCTGGCGGAGCGTCACGTCCCGGCCGCACCCGTCCCGCTGGACGACCTCCGCGCGCTCGCGGCCACCCTGCCCGCCGCCCTGCTGCCCGACGGCGGCCGGGTCGTCGACCCGACGACGCTCGTGCTCGGGAGCGCGGCGCGCTGGGACGACGCCCTGGACGCCGACCGCCAGACCGACCTGCTGGTCGCGCTGGTGCAGCGGTGCGCGGAGGCCGGCCACTCCCGGATGGTGCTCCTCCTCGATCCGAGGACGCGACCGCGGGTCCGGCGCCAGCTGGAGAAGGCCGCCGCGCAGGTGCGCGCCGACCTCACGGTGGTCGACGACCAGAGCCCGGCCGAGCAGTGGCTGGCGACCGGCGCCGTGCGGTTCGTCGTCGGCTCGGCCGCGCCCGACCTGGTCGTGGCGCAGGCGGCGTACGGGATCCGCGCCGCCCAGCTCGACACGGACGTGGTCCTCAAGCGCCTGGCGCCCTTCTCCGACCCGCGCCGCATCGGAGCCACGCTCGTGCAGGCGCTCGTGCCGGACCTGCGCTCCTGGACCAGCGCGCCCGAGGGCGAGGCGCCGCCGGTGGTGGACCTGCCCGGCCTCGTGACCGCGGTCGCGTACGCGATGCAGCCCGAGCTGCTGGCCGGTCACCGGCCGGCCGTCATCGAGCACCTCGCCACGGTCGAGGACGGCACTCGCCGCCGCTTCGTCCGGCGCCGGCGGCTCGGCGAGCTGCGCCTGCCCGGGGGCAAGCGCAAGGTCCGCGCCACGCTCGGCTGACGCAGCTCGGTCAGAGACCCCGCTCGAAGAGGCCCGCGCCGCGGGTCAGCTCGAGGAAGCGGTGGCTGAAGCCCTCCAGGCGGGGCAGCCAGCGCTCGGTGACGCCACGCTCCTCGCGGCGGTTCGCGTCGTCCATGACGATCACGCAGCGCGGCGCGAGGCGGTCGGCCAGCAGCGGGACGAAGGGGTAGCGGGCCTGCGGGCCCGTCTTCCCGGGCGGGCCGTCGACGAACGCGAGCCCGACGTCGTGGAGGTCCTCGAGCGCGGCCCGGTCGTACCAGGGCGCGTCGTGGTCGGGCAGACCGGTAGGGGCCAGCGGCGCGTGCCGGACCTCCGCCAGGTGGGCCACGCCGTGCTCGGCGAGCAGCGCCCGCGTGCCCTCGGCGTAGGCGAGGTCGCTCTCCAGCGACACGATGCGGCCCTCGACGCCGTGCTGCTGCGCGGCCAGGGCGAGGAACAGCGTCGAGGTGCCGCTGCCGCACTCGAGCGTCAGGAAGGGCCGCAGCGTGAGGAACTTCTGCACGAGCAGCAGCAGGACGTCCGGTGACGCGACGAAGCCGGTGAGCGGGGGCACCGGGCCGCGCGGGCTCACGAGGGCGAAGAGGTTCTGCGTGGCCTGCAGCCGGTCGCCGAGGCTGCGACTGGCGGCGGCCAGGTCCTGCGGCGTCGCCAGCGAGGCGGTTACCGGACGCCGGGCGCCGTCGGGGTAGAGCGCGCTCTCGACGTGCGCGGCCCGCTCCTCCACCGCACGGGTGCGCAGCTCGACCGAGCGGACGGCCCGCTGCTGCTCGCGGAGCTTGCGCATGGTCAGCCGGTGCGACACCACGCCGAGGGCGAACGTGCCGGCGAGGAGGTCGAGCACGAGGCCGGCGACCAGGCCGACGAACCAGGCCCCGGTGACCGGGACGAGGAGAACGTTGAGCACGACGAGCAGCGCGGGGACGACCACGGCCGCGGCCACGGCGGCGACGAGGGCCCGCCGGCCGGCGACGCCGCCGTCCGGGGCCAGCGCGGTCTCCAGACGCCGCAGGAGGCTGGTGCTGCCCGGGCTGGCTGCGACAGTGCCGGTCATCATGACTCCCCTCGCCGGCACCACGGCGCTGCTGGGAGCGGTGCTGGTGCCCGACCGTGGAGGCGCGTCGTGACCCCGCGCCGACCGGTGGTGGACGATCGCGGGACGGGCAGGTGAACGTTCGGGGACGAGCCCGTGCAGGCCGCGAGCGCCGGTGGCCGAGCGTCCTGCGCGACCGTAGCGTCCTGCGTCGTGACCTCCCTCCAGCAGCGCGTCGACAGCGGACCGGCCTCCGTCGAGGACGGCGGCGTCGAGCTGCCGAAGGCTCGGCGGCGCGGACTGGCCGTCGTCGTCGGCTCGGTCCTGGTGATGCTGGCCGTCGGGGCCTGGGGCCTCGACCGCGGGTCGATGTGGCTCGACGAGGCGGCCACCTGGACCGTCGCCACCCGCCCGGTCCACCAGATCCGGGCCGTGCTCGACCACATCGACGTCGTCCACGGCTTCTACTACCTCGCGATGCACGTCTGGTTGTCCCTCGGCGGCGGCGAGGTCTGGATGCGCGTCCCGTCCGTGCTGGGGATGGGCGTCGCCGCCGGGGCGACGGCCGCCCTCGGCGTGCGGCTCGCCGGACCCCGCACGGGACTCCTCGCCGGCCTCCTGCTCGCCGGCTGGCCGCTCGTCTCCTACTACGCGCAGGAGGGGCGCTCGTTCGCCCTCGTGACCGGGGCCGTCCTGCTCGGCACCTGGTGCCTGGTCCAGGCCCTCACCACCCAGAAGCGCGCGTGGTGGTGGGCGTACACGGGCTCGGTCGTCGTCGCGGCGCTGCTGCACGAGTTCGCGGTGCTGGCCGTGGTCGCCCACGGCGTGACGATGCTGCTGGTCCGGCCGGGGTGGCGCGCGTGGCGGGCCTTCGTCGTCGCCGGGCTGGTCTGCGCCGTCTGCGTCGCGCCGCTCGCCTGGACGTCGCAGGAGCAGTCAGGCCAGGTCAGCTACATGACCTCGCCGACGTGGGACACCCTCGTGGACCTCACGGAGAAGTTCCTCTCGACCAGCCTCTGGCTCTCCCTCGTGCTGCTGGGCCTCGCGACGGTCGGCACCGTCGCGGCCGTCCGCGGCGCGCGACGCCAGGGTGGCGTCGGGCTCGCCGCCGTCGCCCTGCCCCTGCTGCTGGTCCCCGTCGCGCTCCTGCTCGGCGCCTCGCTGGTGCACCCGCTGTTCCAGGTCCGCTACGTCCTGTTCTCCGTCGTCGGGCTGCCGCTCCTCACCGCCCGCGGGGTCGAGGCGCTGGCGGGCGCCGCGGGGCGGGCGACCGGGCGAGCCGTCGTCGGGTCGGTCGTCGCCGCGGTGCTCGTCCTGGGCGTCTCCGTCGCCCAGCTGCCGGCGCTGCGCCACGAGCGCACGACGGACTCCCGCTCGCAGGACTTCGCCGGCGCGGCCGCCGTGGTCAAGGCCGGCGCCCGGCCCGGGGACGGCGTGGTCTTCCTCCCGCTGACCTACCGGCTCGGCGCCATGGCCTACACCGACGCGTACGCCGGTCTCGACGACCTCGCGCTCAAGAAGTCGGCCGTGCAGGCCGCGAACCTCCGCGGCACCAGCCACACCCCCGACCAGATCCGCAAGGAGCTGGGCACGAAGGACCGGGTGTGGGTCGTCGGCACCAAGAACCTCCGGGTGCGGAGCACCGACAAGGTCGGGGCGGCCGAGATGGCCGTGCTCCACGAGCAGTTCACCGAGGAGCGGCTCTTCCCCGCTCCCGGCGTCGCCGTGCGCAGCCTGGAGGTCCACCTCTTCGTCCGCAAGGGCGCCCGCTGACGGGCGGGTCGCGGGCCCCGCTACTAGCGGCGTCAGCCGCTCAGAGGACGGGCGGGCGACCCAGGCGGGTCATGCGCCACACCGTGCGCCAGCGCATCGGGCGCCGGTGCGGCCGCGCCGCCCAGGCCTGGCGGTAGCCGGCGAGCACCTGACGGGCGGCACCGCCGCGGACGACCGCGAGCACCGTCCAGATGGAGACGTACGCGAGCGCGACCAGCAGCGGGAGCGAGCGCCAGGCGGCCCAGAAGCGGTTGCGCGCGGTGAGGAGCACGTGGCCCGGGTGGCGCGACGGCGTGGTGCGCGGGTGGAAGGCGGTGAGGTCGGCGGCGTACCAGAGCGACCAGCCGGCGTCCATGAGGCGCCAGGACAGGTCCGACTCCTCCATGGCGTAGAAGAAGCGCTGCTCGAAGCCCTCGACGGCGTGGAACGCCTCGGCGCGCACGGCGCACGCGGCGCCGATGAAGTGGGTCACCTCGCCGGAGCGGGCGAAGGAGCGCGACCCGACCCGCGGGACGTGGCGACGTTGGGTGAGGCCCTCGTGGTCGACGAGGCGGATCGCCATCGCGCCCAGGCCGTCGTCGGCGGCGAACCGCGCCACGACACCGGCGAGCACGTCGGGCCCGAGGAGCTCGGCGTCGTCGTCGAGGAACATCACGACCTGCGCGTCCGCTGCGGCGGCGCCGATGTTGCGGCCGCCGGGGATGCCCGCGTTCTCGGGCAGCACGATGAAGTGGTCGTTCTGCTCGAGGCGGGGCACGACCAGGCGGGCGGCGTCCTCGGCCTGCGCGCCGTTGACCACGAGCACGAGCTGCAGGTCGACCCCGCGCTGGGCGCGCACGGAGGCGAGCGCCCGGCGCAGCTCCTCGGGCCGGTTGCACTGGGTCAGCACGACCACCGCCAGCTCGTGGCGCGGCCCGCGGGCCTCCACCTCGATGGCGAGCGGCACGTCGAGGGTCCCCGGGGACGAGAAGAGCCGCTCGTCCAGCCAGAGCCCCAGGGGGCGCTCGGCGATCGCGGTCATCGTCCACCTCCCTCGTCCGGCGGGGTCTGCGCGGCCCGCCCGGTCAGTCCTGTCCCTGCCTCACCGATGCTCCGGGCCCCCGCTGAACGGACGGTGAACCCGGGAGGTGCAGTCGCCCAACAGGTGGTGACGCCCCGTCCCGAGGCCTCGGCGGGACGGTCCGGCGCCGCTACGTTGCGCGCGTGCCCCAGGTCCCGCCCGTGCTCCCGGTCACCGAGCCGCACCGCCCGCGCTGGTCGGTCGTCGTGCCCGTGCACGACTGCGCGGGCTACCTCGCGCTCGCGCTCCCCGAGGTGGTGGCCCAGCTGGGCGGGCGCTCCGACGTCGAGGTCGTGGTCGTGGACGACGCCTCGTCCGACGACCCGGCCGCCGTGGTGGACCGCCTCGGTGCCGGTCGCGTGACCTACGTGCGCCTTCCGGTCAACCTCGGCGCGATCCGGACGTTCAACCGCTGCCTCCTCCTGGCCCGCGGCGAGCTCGTCCACCTCCTGCACGGCGACGACGAGGTCCTGCCCGGCTTCTACGCCGCGATGGAGCAGGCCCTCGCCGCGGAGCCGTCGGCCGTCGCCGCGGTCTGCCGCGCCGAGGACGTCACGGCCGACGGGACCCCGACCCACACCACCCGCTCCTACCGCCACGGGACCGGCGTGTGGACCGACGCGCTCGACTCCCTCGCGCTCTCCAACCGCGTCCGAGCGCCCGCCATCGTCGTGCGACGCTCGGCGTACGAGGCGGTGGGCGGTTTCGACACCGCGCTCCCCCACGCCGCCGACTGGGAGATGTGGGCGCGGCTCGCCGCGCACGGGCCGGTCGTCTTCGTCGACGAGGTCCTCGCCCGCTACCGGCGCCACGCCGCCTCCGACACCTCGGCTCGGGTCCGCAGCGGCGCCAACGTCCGCGAGCGGGTCACCGCCACCGAGGCCGTGCTTGCCCACCTGCCCGCGCCCCGGCGTGACGGGCTGCGCCGGCGGGCGATGGCGTACGCGGCCGTGTTCGCGGGGCGGACCGCCCTGCAGCTCGCGCGGACCGGGCGCTGGCGCGCGGCAGCGGTCCAGTCGCGTGAGGCGCTGCGGTGCTTGGTCGTGCTCCCCCGCGGCGGTCGCGCGCGCCCTGCGTGAACGCGTCGCGACGCCCCGGTGACCGCCCGGTGACGCCTTCTCGACGGTCCGGCGGCGGTCCCGTGCAGGGCGTGTCCGGAGCGCTCGGAGCCCGGTCGGGCGTCGTTACGGTGACGCGCGTGATGACAGCGGGAACGGTCCAGGACACGGCCACGGGGGCGGCTCGATGAGGTTCGGCATCGCCGGCGCAGGCTTCAGCGGCGCGGTGATCGCCCGCCAGCTCGCGGTCGCCGGCCACGATGCCGTGGTCTTCGACACCCGCGACCACGTGGCCGGCAACTGCCACACCGAGCGCGACGCCGAGACCGGCGTGATGGTCCACCGCTACGGCCCGCACATCTTCCACACCGCCGACGAGCGCGTGTGGGGCTACGTCAACCGCTTCGCCCGCATGGAGCCGTACGCCCACCGGGTGCGCACGACCGTGGGCGGCCGGGTCTACTCGCTGCCGGTCAACCTCATGACGATCAACCAGCTCTTCGGCACCGCGCTCGGACCCGACGAGGCGCGCGGCTTCATCGCCGAGCAGGCCGACTCCTCGATCGGGGAGCCGCGCAACTTCGAGGAGCAGGCCCTCAAGTTCATGGGCCGCGAGCTGTACGAGGCGTTCTTCCTCGGCTACACGCGCAAGCAGTGGGGCCTCGAGCCGACCGAGATCCCCGCGTCAGTGCTCAAGCGGCTGCCGCTGCGCTTCAGCTACGAGGACTCCTACTTCAACCACCCGCACCAGGCGATCCCCCGCGACGGCTACACCGCGCTGGTCGAGGCGGTCCTGGACCACCCGCGCATCGAGGTGCGCCTGTCCACGCCCTACACGCAGGACCACCGGGCCGACTTCGACCACTCGGTCTGGTCGGGTCCGCTGGACGCGTGGTTCGGCTACGCGCGCGGCCGGCTGGGCTACCGCACGCTCGACTTCGAGGAGATCCGGGCCGAGGGCGACCAGCTCGGCTGCGCGGTGATGAACTTCGGCGACCTCGAGGTGCCGCACACCCGCATCGCGGAGCACAAGCACTTCGCCCCGTGGGAGACCCACGACAAGACCGTGTGCTTCCGCGAGACCAGCCGGCTCGCGGGCGAGGGTGACACGCCCTACTACCCGATCCGGCTGGCCGAGGACAAGAGTCTGCTGCGCGACTACGTCGACGCGGCGCGCGCAGAGCAGGGCGTCACGTTCGTCGGGCGCCTCGGCACCTACCGCTACCTGGACATGGACGTGACCATCGGCGAGGCGCTGGCGGCCGCGGACGGCATCCTCGCCGCGCTCGACGCCGGACGCCCCGTCCCGTCGTTGTTCGTCGACGCATGAGCGCCGACGTCATCGAGGTGCAGGCGCCGAGCAGGCTCTTCACCGTCGGGATCCCCGTCTTCAACGGGCGCGCGCTGCTGCGGGCCTGCCTCGAGTCGGTCGTCGGCTCGAGCATCGCCCACGAGCGCTTCGAGGTGCTGCTCGCCGACGACGGCAGCTCCGAGCCCGAGACCCTCGCCATCCTCGAGGAGTTCACGCAGCGCTACGCCGCCGAGCCCGGCTTCCTGCGGGTCATCTCCCTGGGCGTCAACTCCGGCGGCGCGGCCCGCCCGCGCAACCGGATCCTCGACGAGGCGCGCGGGGAGTACGTCTTCTTCGTCGACGCCGACGACACCATCGGCCGCGAGGCGCTGGAGCGCGTCGCAGCGGTGCTCTCGGTCCGGCCCGCCGACTGGGTCGCGCTGCACCAGGTGATGGTCAACGGCCGGGGCGCCGGGGCGACCGTGAGCCAGGACGAGGTCGAGGTCCCGCGCCAGCGGGCGCTCAGCACGCTCACGGTCCACAAGGTCTTCCGGCGCGCGGAGATCGAGCGGCAGGGCCTGCGCTTCGACGAGGGCCTGCCCTCGGGCCAGGACATCGCCTTCGCGTTCTCCTACATCGTCAACGCGAGCCGCTTCCTGATGCTCGGCAACTACGCGTACTACTACCTCACCCAGCACAGCGGCAACCCCGACGAGCCCGTCCACCTCTCCCGCACCGCGCGGACCGCCGAGGCCCTGATCGCCAAGAACCACCGGATCCTCGCCTCGATGCTCGGCGATCTGGGCCGCAGCACGCTCACGGACAGGGAGAAGACGCGCATCCTGCGCGAGGTCGTGCTCCCCCGGGTGCTGCTGCGCCAGCGCTACCTCACCTCGATCGCCGACAGCGAGCCCGAGGCCGGCGAGCGGGCCCTGCGCGACCTTGCCGCGCTGCTGGCCGACCCGGTCGTGGCGCTGGTGCGGCCCGACAGCCTGACCAAGGGCCTGCGGCCCGAGCACCTGGACGCGGTGAGGCGGGTGGACCTGCCCGCCCTGCGCGAGGCGCTGGCCGAGGTGCCGCCGCCCCCGCCGCCGAAGGCCGTGGTGACCCGTGCGGAGCGCTGGCGCGGGCGGGGCCGCCGCCTGGTCGACGTCAGCCGGGGCCTCCTCGGGCACCGGCAGGTCGCCGCCGAGCTGGCCACGCTCCGCCACGCCCTCACCGAGCTGGAGGCCGCGCAGCGACGGCTGGAGGCCGAGGTGCAGGCGCTCGGGGGGCGTACCTCGGACGAGCCGGGCCCTGACCGCTCGACGCTGCGGGAGTAGCCGCCGGCGACGGCAGTAGGCAGGCGTCAGTGCGGTGAGGTGATGACGAGCACCGCCGAGCAGGCTTCCCCGCCGAGCGGTCGGTAGCGGTGCGCCGCGGCGCTGGAGAACGACAGGGAGTCGCCCGGTCCCAGCACCGCGGAGCCGTCGCGGTGGTGCACCTCGAGCCGGCCGGCGGTGACCAGCACGTGCTCGCGCACCCCGGCTCCGTGAGCCGGGGAGCGGCGGTCCGCTTCGGGTCGGAAGGCGAGCCGGTAGATCTCGACGACGGCCCCGTCGGCCGTGGTCTCGGTGCTGAGCAGGGTGGCCGTGAGCCCGTCGGCCGAGACCTCCGCGCCCGGCTGGTCCGCCAGCAGGGTCGCCAGCGGCACGGCGAGCGGGGCGGCCAGGGCGTAGAGGGTGGCGAGCGTCGGGTTGCGCTGCCCCGCCTCGATCTCGGAGAGCGACCCCTTCCCGATGCCGGCCGCCGCGGCGAGCGCGGAGAGGCTGAGCCCCCGCTCGGCACGCAGCCCGCGGAGGCGGTCGCCGAGCGCCGCGAGATCCGGCGTACGGCTGTCGTCGCGGCTCACCGGGTCAGGGTAGCGTTCTGTTTGCAGAACGTTTGAAGGAGACGACCATGACCGACCACCTCCGTCCGGTGGTGGCCGGGCTGGTGACGGCCCTCGTGGGCTCGACCAGCTCGTTCGCCGTCGTGCTGTCCGGGCTCCGCGCCGTCGGCGCCACCCCGACCCAGGCCGGGTCGGGACTGCTGGCGCTGTTCGTCACCATGGGCCTGGCGACGGTGCTGGTCTCGGCCCGCACGCGAATGCCGATCACCTTCGCCTGGTCGACACCCGGGGCCGCGCTGCTCGTCGGCACGGGTGGTCTCGTCGGCGGTTGGCCGGCGGCGGTCGGGGCGTTCCTGGTCACCGGTCTGCTCATCACGGTCACCGCGGTCTGGCCCGGGATGGGTCGGCTGATCGCCCGCATCCCGACGCCGGTCGCGCAGGCGATGCTCGCCGGGGTGCTCCTCACGCTCTGCCTGGCCCCGGTGCGGGCCGCCGTCTCGAACCCCTGGCTCGTGCTGCCGGTCGTCGCGGTGTGGCTGGTCCTGCTGCGCGTCGCTCCGCGCTGGGCGGTGCCGGCGGCGTTCGCCCTGGTCCTCGTGATCGTCGTCGTCGTGAGCCCCGGCGTGCCCGGGGACGGGAACCTGCTGCCCAGCCCGGTGTGGACGACCCCGGCGTGGAGCACCCAGGCGCTCATCGGGCTCGCGCTGCCGCTCTACGTGGTCACCATGGCCTCGCAGAACGTCCCGGGCGTCACCGTGCTCGCCTCGTTCGGCTACCGCACGCCGTGGCGCCCGGCCATGGCCGTATCGGGCGTCGGCACGCTGCTCGGCGCTCCGTTCGGCGGGCACGCCATCAACCTGGCCGCGATCAGCGCTGCGCTCTCCGCGTCGCCCGACGCGCACCCGGACCCGCAGCGGCGGTGGGTGGCCGCCCAGACGACCGGGTGGGCGTACATCGTCCTCGGCCTGGTCTCGACCGGCCTGGTGGAGCTCGTCGCGCTGGCGCCGGCCGGGCTGGTGGAGACCGCGGCCGGGCTCGCGCTGCTGCCGACGCTGGCCACGGCCCTTGCCGGCGCGCTCTCGGGAGCAGAGCACCGGATCCCGGCGGTGGCGACGTTCGCCGTGGCCGCCGGAGGAGCCACCGTCCTGGGGGTCGGACCCGCCTTCTGGGCCCTGGTCGTCGGCCTCGTCGCCTGGTGGGTAGTCGGCGTACGCCGCAAGCCGGCACCGCGTCGAGCGCGCTAGGACCCTCCCGCCGAGCGCGAGGAGCCGGTCACCACGGCACGACCTGGCGGTCCTCCCACAGCAACCCGGTCTCGGCTCCGTCCGCGGCGCGGGTGGCCAGCCACACCGCGGTCTCGGCGCCCTCCTCGGCCGAGCGGGGAGCGTCAGGGCCGCCCATGTCGGTGCGGCAGTGGCCGGGGCAGGTGGCGTCGACGAGCACCCCGCGACGGCCCAGGCCCTGCTCGTGGGCCAGGTTGCGGACGAGCGCGTTCACGCCCGCCTTGGCCACGCGGTACGGCGCCAGTCCACCCGCCGTGCCGGGGCCGCTCATCCGGCCCAGGCAGGCGCTGACCGCGACCACCCGGCCGCTGCGGCGCTCGACCATTCCCGGCACGAACGCGGTCATGGTGCGCCAAACCCCGTCGAGGTCGACGGCCATGACCCGGCGCCACTCCTCCTCGCTCGTGCGGAGCGTCTTGGCCGAGCGCTCGCTCATCACGCCGGCGGCGCAGACGAGCACGTCGACGGCGGCCAGGGGACCGAGCCGCTCCGGCAGCGCGGCCACCGCCTCGGCGTCGCCGACGTCGCAGCCGAGGCCGACGGCGTCGACGCCCTCCTCGACGAGGGTGGCGGCGACGTCGGCCGCCGCCCGGTCGTCGCGGCCGACGAGGACCACGGTCGCGCCGAGCGCCCCGAGCCCCCGCGCCGCGGCCAGCCCGATGCCACGGCTGCCGCCGGTCACCACGGCGACCTTCCCGTCGAGGCGGGCGTCGTACGAGGTCATGGGCCAAGTGTGGCGTCTGGGCCGCTCGCAGTGCGAAGCATTCGAGCCAGGCGTCGAACGGAGCGCGCAGGTGGTGGGCCGACGCAGCTAAGGCAAGAGGTCGTACATCTGAGGGCGAGCCTTCATGGCATGGATGACTAGTTCGTTGCCGCTGTCGAAGACGAGGACAACCGTCTCCAGAAGACGGCCGGCCGTGTCGAAGCCGATCCGAAGCTGTCGAGAAGGGCTGTCGTCGTCGAGGTCCTCGATCCAGAGGGCCCAGGTCGCGGCATGAGCCGCGTCGTACTCCCGCACTCCGTGCTTGAGCGCCGACGCGTGAACCCTCACGCGGCCGAAGCAGCCAGGGCTTCGCGGATGACCTCGGATCGAGACTTCCCTTCGCGCGCGGCTCGGGCGTCCAGCTCTGCGAGCTCTGCAGCCGTGAGCCGCAGGGCGACGACCTGCGACGGTTCGGCACCGCGACCGGGTCTTCCGCGGCCTCGCCTCTTCAGCTCCGGGACGTCGTAGCCGGCCTCGGCCTCTGCAGCCCAGGCGGCGATCTGCTCCTCGGTGACGGCAGCTCCGTTGATCGTCTCCCTCGCGTTCACCCTCATATCGTATGACGAAAACCGAGCAGTCGCGGCCCCTGATGGACCAGCCCCGGCCCCACAACCCCTCCTCGGTCCTCGGCAGGGCCGGCCTCGGGGTCGACGGCAGCTACGAGGACAGCGTCGGGCCCTTCTCGTCGTCGCGCGCCGGCAGGGCGGCGGTCAGCTCGGCGAGCTGACGCTCCAGGCCGCGTACCTGCTGCTGCAGGACGACGAGCCCGAGCATGAGGTCGGAGCGGGTCGGCTCCTGGCGGCCCAGCCGGCCCGCCACGGCGACGACCTTGTCGAGCCGGCGGCCGCGTACGGCGTTGCGGACGTAGCGGCTGGTGAGCAGCGCGGTGTGCTGCAGGCCGGAGTGGCGCAGGTGGAAGGCGGCGGTCACCAGGGGGTTGTCGGTCCCGGGCCGGTCGGAGAGGCGCCGGGCGAAGCTGCCGAACTCGCGCTTGGCCACGGCCGCGCTCATCCGCTGCGTCGTCGGGCCCTTGTTCCCCTCGCGCAGCGCCGTGGCCAGGGTGGCCGGCGAGTACTGGGCGAAGACGGGGACGAGGGTGTCGAAGAGGCGGCGCTGCAGCGGTGGCGGCGTGCGCCGCGAGATCCACTCCATCTGCGAGACGACCCAGCCCAGCAGGGTCGTGTCGTAGACGTCGACCAGGCCCTTGCGCTCGAGCCAGGCGTGGATCGTGTCGTGGTGGCTGAAGATCTGGAACAGCCGCTCGTCGGCGGTGGCCATCGTCTGGCCCGCGCGGCCGACCCGGTGGTAGCAGAGGACCTCGGGAACGACCGCGATCGAGCGCGCGGACAGCAGCGCGAACCAGTGGAAGGGGTTGTCCTCGTAGAACGCGTCGCTCACCGGGAAGCGGAGGTGGTGCTCCTCGAGGAGGCTGCGCCGGTACAGCTTGCGCCAGGGCACGGCGATGAACCGCAGGAACTGCTTGCGGGCCGCGACGTCGAGGGGGTACGTCCGCTCGGTCAGCGAACCCCAGCGGTGCGCGTCGGCGGGGTCGTGGCGCTCGGACGTCGCGTCGGTCACCTCCTGGTACTCGCACATCGCCAGGTCGGTGCCGCCGGCGTCCCCTGCGGAGACGAGCCGCTCGAACATCGTCGGCTCGACGAAGTCGTCACCGTCGACGAAGCCGACCCAGCGCCCGGTGGCCAGGTCGAGCCCGGCGTTCGCGGCGGTCGCGACGCCGCCGGGGCTGTTCGTGCCCAGCAGGACCGGGACGAACCGCGGGTCGCGGGCGCAGAAGTCGGCGACGAGCCTCGGCGTCGCATCGCTCGAGCCGTCGTCGACGACGAGCACCTCGAGGTCGGTCAGCGTCTGCGCCGCGACGCTCTCCAGGCACTCGAGGACGTACGCCTCGATGTTGTACGTCGTGACGACGATGCTCAGCTCGGGCACGCCGGCCCCCTCCTGCTCGCTCATCGGCTCCTGCTCACTCATCGGCCTGCTCACTCATCGGCCTGCTCAGACCAGCGCCCGGCGCGCGAGGCGCGAGGCGAGCTCGGGGTCGGAGCGCAGCCGGATCCGGGTGTAGTCGCCCAGGTCCAGGCGCAGCAGGTGCTGGTGCAGCCGCTGGTCGAACTCGTCGGCCACCTCGGGCGTGAGGCGGCTGGTCGCCCAGGTCCCCACCCGCAGCACGAAGTCCCAGTAGTGGTGGGCGTAGCGGCGACGCTGCTCCGGCCTGGCCTCCAGGGCGGCGTACGTCTCGTCGAGGGCGTCGAGCAGGCTCAGCCGCGCGCGGCTCTCGCGGTTGGTGAGGTTGCGCGCGCCCTCGTTGACGATGTGGGTGCACAGCGGCTGGTCGAGCAGCAGGATCGTGCCCGCGTCGAGCAGCGTCAGCCAGTGGCCGAGGATGTCGTTGTGCACCACGGTGCCGCTGAACCGCAACCCGGTGGTGCGGTAGTGGTCGGTGCGCACGACCTTGTTCCACGGGTAGTTGGAGAAACCGAGCAGCGAGGCCACGTCGCCGAGCCGGGCCAGCCGCCGCGGTGCGGTCACGTAGCGCGCCCAGACCGCCGCGTCGAAGGAGTTCATGCCGTCGTGGGCGGCGGCCCGGCCCCGGCGGTAGCGGTACGGCATCATCGCGACGTCGGCGCCCGTCTCGTCCAGGGCCCGGACGGCGGCGACCAGGGCCTCGGGGTGGATCTCGTCGTCGGCGTCGAAGAAGAGGGCGAAGCGCCCGGTCGCCAGCTCGAGGCCACGGTTGCGCGCGACGCCGGCGCCCCGGTTGGTCGCGAAGCCGTCGACGACCACCTGGGCCGCGTCGAGCGCCCGCACCCGGGCGAGCGAGCCGTCGGTGGAGGCGTCGTCGACGACGACCACCTCGACCTGCACCGACTCGACCGTGAGGATCGAGGACACGAGCCGCCCGATGGTCGAGGAGGCGTTGTGCACGGGGATGATCACGGACACGTCGGGCCGTTCGCTCACTGCTCGTCCTCCCGTCGCCGGGGCGGTCCCGCCCTCGGATCGGGCGCAGCGTAGAGCACGTCGGCGACGCGGAGGTGACGTCGATCTTGGCCTGCCGGACCTTGATCACCGAGGCGCGCGGGACGTCGGGGAGCCGTTCACCTGCCGTTCACCTGACCGGGGCCAACCGGACAACTGACGTGCGTAGTTTCCGCGTCAACCGGTGACGTGCCGGCCGGCGTCGGGGGGCGCAACGCCTCCCCGTCAGCCCTCCACAGTTCGTGAAGGACTTCCATGATCACCACCCGCCGTGCGCGCAACACGACGTTCGCCGCCCTCGCCGCGTTGGCCTCGCTGAGCCTCGTCGCCTGTGGCTCCGACCCCGCCGGCTCCGCGGCCCCGGCCGCCTCGGGCGGCTCGAGCTCGAACGCCTCGGGCCTCACCTGCCCGTCGGGCAAGCTCAACGCCGAGGGCTCGACCGCCCAGGCCAACGCCATCACCGAGGTCATCGCCGACTACCAGTCGGCCTGCAACAACGCCTCGACGATCGAGTACAACCCCACCGGTTCCGGTGCGGGCATCAAGTCCTTCTACAACAACCTCGTCGACTTCGCCGGCTCGGACTCGGCGCTCAAGACCGCCGCCGTCGACGGCGTGGTCGAGGCCGACAAGGCCAAGGAGCGTTGCGGCGGCAACGAGGCCTGGAACATCCCGATGGTCGTCGGCCCGATCGCCTTCGCCTACAATCTCGACGGCGTCGACAAGCTCGTCCTGAGCGCCGAGGCGCTGGCGAAGATCTTCAACGGCACCATCAAGACCTGGAACGACCCGGCCATCGCCAAGCTGAACCCGGGCGTCACCCTGCCGAGCGACGCGATCACCGTCTTCTTCCGCTCCGACGAGTCGGGCACCACGGAGAACACGACCAAGTTCCTCTCCGCCGCCGGCAACGGCGCGTGGACCAAGGAGCCGGCCAAGGCTTGGAGCGGCACCGGCGAGGGCAAGAACAAGTCCTCCGGCGTGGCCGAGGCCGTCGGCAGCACCAAGAACTCCATCTCCTACATGGAGTGGAGCTACGCCCGCGACAACAAGCTCCCGATCGCGCAGCTCTCGAGCTCCGCCGGCACCGGCGCGACCGAGCTGACCGGCGACTCGGTGGGCAAGGCCGTGTCCGAGGCCACCGTGGCCGGCAGCGGCAACGACCTCGCGCTCAAGCTCAACTACGAGCCCAAGGACTCCGGCGCGTACCCGGCCCTCCTCGTCACGTACGAGATCGTCTGCAGCAAGGGCCTGGACGCCGACAAGACCGCGCTGGAGAAGGACTTCCTGACCTTCTTCTCCTCCGAGGAGGAGCAGCAGGCGCTGCAGGAGCTGGGCTACGCCCCGCTCCCCGCGGACCTGCTCACCAAGGTCAAGGCCTCCGTCGCCGCGATCTCCTGAGCACCACGGCGCCGGCGCCACCCGGTACGCACCCTCGGGTGCGGCTCGGGCGGCGCCGGCGCCTTGTTCGTGCCTGCCGGCTCCGGCACCTGCCGGAACCAGGAGGAACGACCTAGCGTGTGGCCCGAGCAGCTGCGTGAGATGAAGGAGGAAGGCGGAGAGTGACCGACACGACCCGCAAGCCCGGACCCGACGACGGCACGTCCTCGGTGTCCACGGTGGCCGACCCGCTGGCCAGCGCCGACGTGCGCGGCGGCGAGCACGACCACGAGGTCGACGGACCGGTCCCCCGCGAGCTCCTGGAGGCCGGCCCCGCGGCCGTCGACCCCACCGTCTCGCCGGTGCACGACGAGACCGCGAACCACACCCGGGTGCCCGTCGTGGCCCACCAGGTGCGCACGCTCCAGACCCCGGCGGACGAAGGCCGCGGGGCGGACCGCCCCGGCGCCGGCGTCAAGCTGGCCACCATCAGCCGTACGGGCGACCTCGTCTTCGGCGGTGTCACCAAGGGCACCGCCGTGCTGCTGGTGCTGCTCGTCGCCTTCGTCGGCATCTTCCTGCTCGCGCTGGCGCTGCCGAGCATCCTGGCCGACCAGGAGAACTTCCTGACCAGCCGCAACTGGCAGGTCTCCGGCGGCGACCTGCGCTTCGGCATCCTCGGCCTGCTGTGGACCACGGTCCTCAGCTCGGTCGTGGCGCTGGTGATCGCCGTGCCCGTCGCGGTCGGCGTGGCCCTGAGCCTCACCCAGTACCTGCCCAAGCGCGTCGCGGGCCCGGTCGGCTTCCTCGTCGAGCTCCTCGCCGCGGTGCCGTCGATCATCTTCGGCCTCTGGGGCCTCATCGTCTTCGGCCCGTTCCTCGGCCCGATCGGTGCCTGGATCGGCGAGCACCTCGGCTTCATCCCGCTCTTCGACCCGGTGTCGGACCCCAAGAGCACCGTGTTCGTGGCCGGCATCGTGCTGGCGATCATGATCCTGCCGATTATCACCGCCATCTCGCGCAACGTCTTCGAGCAGACCCCGCGCGACCAGATCGAGGCCGCGCTCGCCCTCGGGGCGACGCGCTGGGAGGTCATCCGCACCTCGGTCCTGCCCTACGGCCGCTCCGGCGTCATCAGCGCGTCGATGCTCGGCCTGGGCCGCGCCCTCGGCGAGACGATCGCGGTGCTGATCATCCTCAGCCAGCCCGCCCCCGGCAGCCCGTTCACCCCCTCGATCTTCGCCGGCGGCGAGACCTTCGCCAGCAAGATCGCCAACAACGCGTCCGAGTTCGACTCGCCGTCCAAGACGGGCGCCTACATCGCGGCCGGCCTGGTCCTGTTCGTCGTCACCTTCCTGGTGAACGCCGCGGCCCGGGTCGTCGCCGACAGAGGGGTGAAGTGATGGCCTCGACCACCGCAGCCGCGAACGACCCTTCGACGAGCTCAGGACAGCGCCTGCAGGGCGGCGACGCCCCGCTCTCCTTCCGCCGGCCCAGCGGGCCGCGCACGCTCAAGAACGCGCTCGCCACGGTCTACGTCTCGATCGCCACGCTGCTCGCGCTCATCCCGCTCGTCTGGGTCCTCTGGACCGTGGTCAGCAAGGGCCTGAGCCTGGTCCTGACGTCGAGCTGGTGGCTGGAGAGCCAGCGCGGCATCACGCCGCGTCGCGAGGGCGGCGGCGCCTACCACGCCATCGTCGGCACGCTCGAGATCGGCCTGATCTGCGCGGTGATCGCCGTGCCGCTCGGCGTGCTCGGCGCGATCTTCCTCGTCGAGTACGCCCGCGGCACCAAGGCGGCCCGCGTGGTCAGCTTCATGGTCGACATCCTCAGCGGGATCCCGTCGATCGTCGCGGCGCTCTTCATCTACGCCCTCGTCATCACGATCCTCGGGGCCGGCCGCTCGGCGGTCGCGGTGTCGCTGGCCCTGGTGCTGCTGATGCTCCCCGTGGTGCTGCGCTCCACCGAGGAGATGCTCAAGCTCGTCCCCGACTCGCTGCGCGAGGCGTCGTACGCGCTCGGGGTGCCGAAGTGGAAGACGATCCTGCAGGTGGTCATCCCGACCTCGTTCGGCGGGATCTCGACCGGCGTCATGCTCGGCCTGGCCCGCGTCATGGGCGAGACCGCGCCGCTGCTGATCCTGGTGTCGTACGCGGTGGGCATCAACTTCTCGCCCACCAGCTCCACGATGGCGTCGCTGCCCACCATGATCAACTCCAGCCGCGACGTGGCCCCCGGCCTGCCCGGCTACGACCGGACGTGGGCCGCCGCGCTCACGCTCATCATCATCGTCATGCTGCTCAACCTCGTCGCCCGCGGCATCGCCCGGGCCACGAAGCTCAAGGAGAAGTAGGAAAATGGCCAAGCGCATCGACGCGAAGAACGTCGACATCTACTACGGCGCCTTCCACGCCGTGCAGGACGTGTCGCTGACCGTCCAGCCGCGCACCGTGACGGCCTTCATCGGCCCGTCCGGCTGCGGCAAGTCGACCTTCCTGCGGACCCTCAACCGCATGCACGAGGTCATCCCCGGCGCCCACGTCAAGGGCAGCGTCCAGCTCGACGGCACCGACCTCTACGCCCCCGGCGTCGACCCGGTCGCCGTGCGCCGCGTGGTCGGGATGGTCTTCCAGCGCCCGAACCCCTTCCCGTCGATGTCGATCTTCGACAACGTCGCGTCGGGGCTGCGCCTCAACGGCGTCAAGAACAAGGGCGTGCTGAGCGACGCCGTCGAGCGCTCCCTGAAAGCCGCCAACCTCTGGAGCGAGGTGAAGGACCGCCTCGGCAAGGCCGGCATGGGCCTCTCCGGCGGTCAGCAGCAGCGCCTCTGCATCGCCCGCGCCATCGCGGTCGAGCCGCAGGTGCTGCTCATGGACGAGCCCTGCTCGGCCCTCGACCCCATCTCCACGCTGGCGATCGAGGACCTGATCAACCAGCTCAAGGAGCAGTTCACCGTCGTCATCGTCACCCACAACATGCAGCAGGCCGCCCGGGTGAGCGACCAGACGGCGTTCTTCAACCTCGCCGCCCAGGGCAAACCGGGTCGCCTCATCGAGGTGGGCACCACCGAGACGATCTTCTCCAACCCCACGGAGAAGGCGACCGAGGACTACATCACCGGCCGCTTCGGCTGATCCCCTCCCCCGCAGGCATGCACCACCACCAGGGCCCGCGTCCCGTCAGGTCACAGCTCGCTGTGAGACGGCGCGCGGGCTCTGGCACGCTCCCGGCTCCTCCTAGACTCGAGCAATGAGCGCGACGGCCGGCTGGTACCCCGACCCGGGCGGCGGCCAGGGTCTCTACCGCTACTGGGACGGGCAGGCGTGGTCCGCCGCGACCACGGCCAACCCGGCCTCCGCGGCCCCGCCGCAGGGCATCGTCAACCCGGGCTCCGCCTCGGGCACGGCCGGTGACAGCGCCCACGCCAACTACGGGCAGGGCTCGTACGGCCAGGGCAGCTACGGCCAGGGCTCCTACGGGCAGTCGGCGTACGGGCAGGGCGGCTACGGGCAGTCGTCCTACGGCCAGGGCGGCCAGCAGGGTGCTCAGGGCCCGTACGGCCAGACGGGTCAGACCGGCGCCCGCCAGCCGGGCGGCGGTCAGCCGGGCCGTCCCGCGTACGCCCAGTTCCAGCGCAAGTCGCGCTCGGGCCTCGGCTGGTGGGTCGGCGCCGGCGTCCTCGCCCTCGTGCTCGTCGTCGTCGCCGTTGTCGCGATCCGCGCGGCCACCGGCGGCTCGACCACGGTGGGTGGCGGCGGGGCCAGCGGCCAGGCGTCGTCGGACCAGTGCCCGCCCCAGCGCTCCGACTCCCCCAGCGCGCCCTCGTCGACGACCAACGACGGACGCGTGCACGGCGGACCCGTCTCCTACCCGCAGCTCGGGTCGCCCTGGGGCGCGCCGACCGGGGAGAACCGCGTCCCCTTCGGCGTCAACGTGCTGAGCCAGAACGTCGACGTCGAGCCCAACTACGACGGCCCCGGCACCAACTGGGTCGCCTCGATCACGGTCGGGGAGCTGCAGGCCGGCGACGGCTTCTTCACCCCCGAGCAGGGCTCGCAGATCGTCGTCCGCTGCATCCTCGGCGTGTTCTACGGCAACAACCCCGTGCAGAGCGACGTCAAGGTCAACAAGGCGACGACGATCGACGGCAAGGACGCCTGGCTCGTCGAGACCCAGCTCAGCTTCGACATCACCGGGCTGCGGACCAAGGGCGAGCTGGCGATCATCGCGATCGTGCAGGCCAGCCCCGAGCGCTCGGGCCTCTTCTACGCCTCCATCCCCGACACGACGCCCGAGCTCGTCCAGCCCGCGCGCGACGCGTTGGAGCAGCTCACGGTCGACAGCTGAGCGGGCGCCGACCCCAGGCGGGCGCCCATTAAGGTGAGCGCATGTCTCTGGTCAGCGCCTCTCCCCGCACCCTCGGTGACGTCGTCCCCGGTGGCCTCGTGCGCAACGTCGCCCTCGTCGTCGGCGGCACCCTCCTCGTCGCGCTGAGCGCGCTCGTGCAGATCCCGCTGCCGTTCACGCCCGTGCCGCTGTCGCTGCAGACCTTCGCGGTCCTGGTCGTGGGCGCCAGCCTGGGCAGCCGTCGCGGCGCCGCTGCGATGGTGCTCTACCTGGCCGCCGGCATGGCGGGTGTGCCGTGGTTCGCCGCGCACCAGAGCGGCTGGGCCTTCGCCTCCTTCGGCTACGTCGTCGGCTTCGTCGCCGCCGGCTGGGTCGCCGGCCGGCTCGCCGAGGCCGGCGCCGACCGGAACGTCGTCAAGAACGTCGGCCTGCTGGTCCTCGGCAGCATCATCGTCTACGCCTTCGGCGTGTCCGGCCTCATCGCCGCCACCGGCATGGACCTCGGCACCGCGCTGGCCAAGGGCGTCGTGCCCTTCCTGATCGGGGACGTCGTCAAGGTCGTCGTCGCCGCCGCCCTCCTCCCCGCCGCCTGGAAGCTCGTCGGCCGGCGCGGCTGAGCGCCCGAAGCACCACCGCACCACACTGCTGTGCCCGGGTTCGACGCGGAGGTCCGCGCCTCCGGGCGCGGCAGCCACGCCGTCGTCGTCCCCAAGCCTGTCGTCGCCGAGCTCGGCACCCGTCGCGTACGGGTCCGGCTCGGCGACGAGTCGTTCGAGACCACGCTCGGCGCGTACGGCGGCCGCACCTACCTCGGCCTGCGCAAGACTCTCCTGACCGCCCTCGGCGTCGGGGCGGGCGACACCGTGCACGTCGAGCTCGAGCCGGGTGCCCCGGTCGAGGAGCCCGAGCCCGACACCGCGCCCACCACCTGCTCCGAGCTCGAGTCAGCGCTGACCAAGGACGAGAGGTTCGCCGAAGCGTGGCGCGCCCTCCCCGAGGGCCATCAGGAGGAGTACGGACGCTGGATCAGCGTCGGCGAGGACGCTGAGACCCGCGAGGTCCGGATCGAGCGCCTCCGTCGCCGCCTACTCCCCTCTTAGCCCGAGCTGGTCCGTCCGAGCGCCCTTCGACAGGCTCAGGGGCCGTGGTCGCGACCCTGCCGAGCGGCCCTTCGACAAGCTCAGGGGCCGTGGTCGCGACCCTGCCCGAGCGGCCCCTCGACAGACTCAGGGGTCGTGGTCGCGACCCTGCCCGAGCGGCCCTTCGACAGAGGGTTGAAGCGAAGCCGGGACACCCCTAGCAACGCGCTGCTCCACAGCTCGAGGATCGCGAGGGGTGACAATCAAGGGCGGTCCTGGGCACGGGGCGCCGGGCGTGGATGGGTCTGGCGGGAGCCCGGGCGCGACCGCAGAAGCACTACGAGCCAGACCACGCGCCCGGGCGGATGGTTGCCCGGCGCCCCGTGCCCAGGACCGCTCGGCGAGAGGCTCTAGTCCTCCGAGGACGACGGGAGAGCGAGCAGCGCGTTCTCCACCACCTCGGCCATGGCCGGATGGATCCAGTACTGTCCGCGGGCCATCGCGTGGGCCGGGAGGCCGAAGCTCATGGCCTGGATCAGGGGCTGGATCAGCGACGACGCCTGCGGGCCGATCAGGTGCGCGCCGAGCAGGCGCCCGGTCCCCCGCTCGCCGACCAGCTTCACGAAGTGGTCCTCGTCGCCCATGGCCCACCCGTACGCGGTGGAGCCGTAGTCCTGCACGGCCACCGCGTAGTCGAGCCCCTGCTCCTCCGCCTCGGCCTCGGTGAGGCCCACGGCGGCGACCTGCGGGTCGGAGAAGACCGCGTGCGGGACGTAGCGGTGGTCGGACTCGACCATCGCGTCGGGGTGGAGGAGGTTGTGCTTCACCACGCGCGCCTCGTGGTTGGCCACGTGCTTGAGCTGGTGCGCCGAGGAGACGTCGCCGAGCGCGAAGATGCCCTCGACCCCGGTCCGCTGCCGGGAGTCGACGACCACGCGGCCGTCGTCGTCCACCTCCACGCCCGTCCGGTCCAGGTCGAGCGTGTCGGCGTTCGGCGTCCGCCCGGTCGCGACGAGGAGCACGTCGGCCTCGATGGTGGACTCGACGCCCTCCTTGGTCCGGGCGGTGACGACCACGCCGTCACCCGAGGGACGCCGGTCGACGCGCTGCACCTCGGTGCTCGTGCGGACGTCGACCCGGCGGCCCAGCAGCTCGGTGAAGCGCTCGGAGACCTGCGCGTCCTCGCGGGAGAGCAGCTGCGGGGAGCGGCCGACGATCGTCACCTGCACGCCGTAGGAGGAGAAGACGTGCGCGAACTCCGCGGCGATGTAGCCGCCCCCGACGATCACCATCGAGCGCGGGAGAGCGTCGAGGCGCATGACGGTGTCCGACGTCTCGTACGGCACGGCGTCGATCCCCGGGAAGGGCGGGACGACCGCGCGGCTGCCGTTGGCCAGCACGAAGCGGTCGGCGGTGATCGTCGTCTCCGGGTGCCCGTCGCGGGCCTCCAGCAGGAGCTCGTGGTCGCCGACGAAGCGGCCGCGCTGCTCGTAGAGGGTCACGTTCGGCCGGCCGGCCCGCCAGTCGCGCCCGCCGGAGGAGATCGGGTCGATGCGACCGAAGATCCGGTCCCGGATGTCGGGCCAGCGCACGTCGACGAGCTCGAGGTCGACGCCGAGCTCCTTGGCCTGCTGCGGCGAGGCGGCGAGGTCGGCCGGGTAGACGTACATCTTGGTGGGGATGCAGCCGACGTTGAGGCAGGTCCCGCCGAAGGTCCCGGCCTCGACCATGGCCACCGACCAGCCGTCCATCGCGTCGTCGATCACGGAGTTGCCGGAGCCGCTGCCGATGACGCAGAGGTCGAAGTGTCGCACGCGACCAGTCTGCCAGGCCGACGCAGAGCGGTCTCACGGTCCGGACCGCCGGGTGCGCACGAACCCGATGTTCCCTACTGTGGTGCCCGGGAATAGGAGGACACATCCTGATGAGGACGCTGCACCAGCGCCGACACGTCGACCTGCGCCGCACGGCGAGCTCGGTGTGTCGAATGACCACGCGCCTCTAGGCGCACCTCGTGAGGGCTCGGCGACCACGCCGCCCCTCGGTCTCCTCCGCTCTTGCAGTCCTCAGCCCCGACAGGAACCGTCCCACCATGCCTGCACGCCATCTCGCCGACCTCGCCGCCACCGCGACCCGCCTGGGCGAGGCCACCCACCTCTGGGAGCCGCTGGTCGACTACGACCCCGTCTCCCGCTTCTACGCCCGGCTCGCCCTCACCCCCGAGCACGAGGCCTGGCTGCTGACCTGGGTGCCCGGCCAGGGCACCGACTGGCACGACCACGGCGGCAGCGCGGGCGCGTTCGTCGTCGTCCGCGGAGCCCTCACCGAGGAGCACGCCCGGCTGCAGCCGGACGGTTCGGCGGTCGTGGCGCAGACCCGCTCGCTGGGCACCGGCGCGCTGCGCCCCTTCGGCACCCGCCACATCCACAAGGTCACCAACACCGGCCTGGAGCCGGCGGTGAGCATCCACGTGTACGCGCCGGCGCTCACCCGGATGAACGGCTACGTCCGCGAGGGCGACCGCCTCGACCTGGTCGAGTCGCGCCTGGCGGGGGTGGCCTGGTGACCGCGCTCGCCGCCCCTCCCCTGGCCCGGCGCCGCAGCATCGCCGACGTGCTGGAGGACGCCCGCTCCCGCCTCGACCGGCTGACCCCGGCGCAGGCCGTCGCAGCCCGTGCGGCCGGTGCGGTCGTCGTCGACATCCGTCCGGCCGCGCAGCGCGCCGTGCAGGGCGGGCCCGACGACGTCCTCGTGATCGAGCGGAACGTGCTCGAGTGGCGCCTCGACCCGCAGAGCGACGCGGCCCTGCCGATCGCGTCGTACGACCTCGAGGTCGTCGTGCTCTGCCAGGAGGGGTTCACCTCGAGCCTGGCCGCCGCCGCCCTGCAGGACCTGGGCATCCACCGCGCCACCGACGTGGCGGGCGGCTGGGCCGCCTGGCGCGACGAGCTGGGCGCCTAGCGCGCCCTGGCCCGAACGCAGACGAACCGCTGAGGGACGACGCCGGATCAGATGGCGTCGTCCCTTGGCGGTTCGTGCAGTCGCCGTAGAGGCCCGGCGCAGGGTCTCTCAGACGCCGGCGTAGGAGTGCAGGCCCGAGACCAGCAGGTTGACGCCGATGAAGTTGAACCAGAAGGACGCCATCCCGATGATCGCGATGACCGCGGCCTTGTTGCCGCGCCAGCCGGCGGTCGAGCGGGCGTGCAGGTAGCACGCGTAGATGACCCAGGTCACGAGCGCCCAGGTCTCCTTGGGGTCCCAGCCCCAGTAGCGACCCCAGGCGTACTCGGCCCAGATCGCCCCGGCCGCCACCGTGAACGTCCACAGCGGGAAGGCGAACGCGTGGAAGCGGTAGGTGAGCAGGTCGATGCGGCGCGAGCCCGGGATCCGGGCGAGGTAGCCGCCGACCGTGCCACGGTCCTCGGCGCGCTTCTTGAGGATGTAGAGGATCGACAGCAGCCCGCCGACGTTGAAGGCGGCACCGCTGATCACCGCGGCGCTGATGTGGATGAGGAACCAGACCGAGTGCAGCGCGGGCACCAGGGGCGCGACGGCGACGAAGAAGACGGTGACGGCGAGCCCGTTGCCGACGGTCGCCAGCAGCGTGACCGGGAGGCCGAGCCAGCGCAGGTCGGCCTTCCAGACCATGATCAGGTACGCGGCCACGACGGCCACCATGGCGGTGATCGTGAACTCGTACATGTTGCCCCAGGGGCCGCGGCCAGCGGCCAGGCCGCGGCCGACGACGCCGATGACGCTGAGGCAGAAGCCGAAGACGGTCAGCATGACGCCGATCCGCCCGAACTGCTCGACGCGCCGGTCGGCCAGCTCGCCCTCGATCTCCCGGGTCAGCGCCTCGCGGCTGACGACGGTCTCCGACGCGCCGGACGAGCCACCGGCGCCGGCGGTGACGAGCTCGCGCTCCTCCACCGCCTCGCTCGCGCCCACGCGGCGGGCCGAGGCCCACTCGGCGGTGTGCGCGAAGAAGGCGAGCAGGTACACCACGACCGAGCTCACCAGCGCCACGCTGGAGTAGTAGGCGTAGTTCATGAACGGGCCCCGCTCTTCTCTCGTGCTTTCACCTCGGGCGCCCCGGCGAGCGTCGCCGCCAGGTCGTCCACGTCGTCGGTCAGCCCACCCCGGGCGTCCGCCCGGTCGAGACCGCCGACCTCGATCACTCTAGGTCCGTCGTCCTCGGGCCCCTCGGTGCCGGTCGCGTCCTCGGGACCGCCGTCGGGCCCGGCTCCGGCGGCGGTGATGGTTCCGCCGGAGACCCTCACCCAGACGCGACGCGGCCGGACGAACAGCGACAGGCAGAGCCCCGCCACCGCGAAGCCGACGGCGGCGAGCGCCACCGGGGCGCCCGGGGTGTCGCCGACCTGCAGCTTGACCCACCGGTTCCAGCCGTCGAAGGTGATCGACCCCATCCCGTCCGGCAGGTCGGTGCCCTGGCCCGGGGAGAGGCGCAGCCGGACGATGTCGCCCTTCTCGTTGCGCAGCTGGGTCAGCCCGGCGGTGTCGAGGGAGTAGACGTTCTCGGGCTTGCCCGTCTCGACGGCGGGCGGCCCGGACCAGACGTTGAGGAACATCTGCGGGTCGTACGCGTCGGGGAAGACCGAGCGCGGGCCCTGCGCGTCGACCACCGCGCTCGGCAGGAAGAAGCCCTGGAAGGCCAGGCGCTCCGGCCGGGCGTCGGGCACCTTGACGACGCCGGCCGAGGTGAAGTTGCCGTCCTGGGGCAGGAAGACGACGGGGCCGGAGAAGGCCACGTCGCCCTTGCCGTCCTTGACCGTGACCACGGGCGCGTAGCCGTGCCCGATCAGGTGCACCGTGGAGCCGTCGACGTGCAGCGGGTGGTTGACCTCGAGCACCTCCGAGCGCACCGGGTCGCCCGGCTTGTCGGTGACCGCGACGTCGGCCCGGAAGAGCCGCGCGGCGCCGGTCTGCACCGGGCCGGTCTCGAAGGCGACCTGGAAGTCCTTGACCACGACGTTGAACGGCTCGAGGCTCGACGCCTTGAACCATCCGCCAGCGGTCAGGTCGTCGTACTGCGTGACGCTGTTGGAGAAGCCCTGGCCGACGACCACGACGCTGCTGCCGCGGTAGCCCCACAGCGCGCCTACGCCGACGCCGAGCAGCAGGAGCAGCAGGCTGACGTGGAAGACGAGGTTGCCCGCCTCGCGCAGGTAGCCGCGCTCGGCGGCGACCGAGGCGCCGCCCGGCCCCTCGACGACGCGGACCCGGTAGCGCTGCCGCCGCAGCTCGGTGACGGCCCGCTCGAGCACGTCGCCCGCCTCGGCGGCGCTCACCTCGGCGGTCGCGTACGCGGGGAGGCGACGCAGGTTCCTGGGGGTGCGCGGCGGCTCGGCGCGCAGCGCGCGGAAGTAGACGCCGACCCGGGGCACGATGCAGCCGACCAGGGAGACGAAGAGCAGCAGGTAGACCGCGGAGAACCACGGCGAGCTGTAGACCGAGAAGAGCCCGACCTTGTCGTAGAGCGGACCGAGCGTCGGGTGCTGCGCGATGAAGTCGTCGACCCGGATCGGCGAGATGTGGCGCTGCGGGATCAGCGAACCCGGGATCGCGGCCACGGCGAGGGCGAAGAGCAGCACCAGCGCCGTGCGCATGGAGGTGAGCTGGGCCCACAGGAAGCGGAGCGTGCCCCGCAGCCCGAGCCGGGGCAGGTCGGGGCCCGCCCGCTCGGGGCGGGGCTCCTCCGGGTTGTCGGCGTGGCCCGCCGGACGGGTCTGCGTGTCGGTCATCGGTCCAGCTCTGTCGGGGTCACGGTCATCAGATGGCGGGGGTGAAGGTCGCGAAGGACTGCCGCAGCTCGGCGGTCAGGGTGGTCCACAGGCCGGTGACGAGCAGCAGGCCGACCACCACCATCAGGATGCCCCCGGTCCGCAGCAGGGCGGTCTGGTGACGGCGCAGGAAGCCGACCGCGCGGGCCATGCGGGTGTAGACCAGCCCGGCGACCACGAAGGGCACACCCAGGCCGAGGGCGAAGACGAAGGCGAGCAGCGCACCGCGGCCGGCGGTGCCCTCGTTCAGCGCGAGGCTGTAGACGACGGCCAGCGTCGGGCCGATGCACGGGGTCCAGCCCAGGGCGAAGACGATCCCGAGCAGCGGCGCGGCGGCCACCCCGACGGCGGGCAGCCGGTGGATGCGCACCTCGCGGCGGCCCAGCGGCAGCACGCCGGCGAACATCAGCCCGAGCGCGATGATCACCACACCGAGCACGCGGCTGATCACCTCGGCGTGGCTCAGCAGCAGCACGCCCGCGCTGCCGACGATCGCCCCGGTGACGACGAAGACGGCGGCGATGCCGAGCACGAAGAGCGACGTCCCCGCGAGCATCCGCCCGCGCCGGCGGGTGCCCTCGACGACCTCGGCCGCGCCGAGCCCGGTCGCGTACGAGAGGTAGCCCGGCAGCAGCGGCACCACGCACGGGGAGAAGAACGAGACGAGCCCGGCGGCCAGGGCCACGGGCAGCGCCAGGAGCATCGAGCCGCCGACGGCCTGCTGCGCCCAGGTGGAGACGTCGAGCGGGGTCATCGACCGGCCGCGACCTGCGCGACCATCTCGGTCAGCGTCGCCTCCGACACCTGGCCGAGGGCGCGGATCGCCACCCGCCCCTGCCGGTCGAGCACCAGGGTCGTCGGGATGGCCTGCGGCGGGACCTGCCCGCTGAGCTGGAGGAGCGTCTGGCCCGAGGGGTCGAAGATGCTCGGGTAGGTGATGCCCTGCGCGCGCAGGAAGGCCTCCGGGGCCGCCGGTGCGGGGTCGCGGACGTTCAGGCCGACGAACTGCGCGTCCGCCTTGGTCGCCTCGCTGGCCGCCTGGAGGTCCTTGGCCTCCGCGCGGCACGGAGCGCACCAGGAGCCCCAGACGTTGAGCACGAGCACCTTCCCGGCGTAGCTCGCGGTCGAGACCGTCGCCCCGTCCTTGCCCAGCTCCGGCCCGCTCAGCGTCGGCACCTCGGTGCGTTTGTCGGGGTCGATGCGGGTGAGCGCGCCGCCCCCGCCGACGTAGCCCTGCTGGTCGGCGCCCCGGACGGGCTCGTCGGCCCCGGTCGCCGAGCAGCCGGCGAGCAGCACCGTCGCGGACAGCGCCGCGGCGGCGAAGGTCCGGGAGAGGCGGGTCCTAGGCACCGGCGACGAACTTCTTCGGCGACGGCCCGGCATAGAGCTCGGCCGCGGGCTCGGCGTAGTCGACGGCGACGACGCGGCCGTCGAGCAGCGTGAGGGAGGTGACGCTGGCCAGGCGGCACTCGCGGCGGCGCGGGTCGTGCGCCAGGCGGCGGCCCTCCGCGTCGCAGCGCGCCATCCAGATCGGCAGCTGGTGGGACACGATCACGGCCTCGTGGCCGCTCGCCTCCTGCTCGGCGTCGCGGATCGCCAGCCGCATGCGGGCGACGATCTCGCGGTAGGGCTCGCCCCAGGTCGGGCGCAGCGCGTTGCGGAACAGCCACCAGCTCTGCGGGCGCCTGAGGGTGCCCATCAGGCTCACCTTGACGCCCTCGAGGTAGTTGTCGGCCTCGATGACCCGGCCGTCGGTCGTCACGGGCTGCCCGACGACCTCGGCGATCGGCTCCATCGTCTCCTGCGCGCGCTCGAGCGGGGAGCAGCGCAGGTGCACGATGTCGCGCCCGCGCAGGTGCTCGGCGACCAGGCCGGCCATCGCTCGACCGGTCTCGGAGAGGTGGTAGTCGGGCAGGCGGCCGTAGATCAGGCCGACCGGGTTGTAGACCTCGCCGTGGCGCACCAGGTGCACGACGGTGCGCCGGCCGCTGACCTGGACCTCGGGCTCGGGGGCCATCTCACACCTCCGCTGCGGCGGCCGCCGCGGCCGGGAGCGCGCTGACGACGCGGTCGAGCGCGCGGTCGTCGTGGGCGCTGGACAGGAACCACGACTCGTACGCGCTCGGCGGCAGGTAGACGCCCGCGTCGAGCATGGAGTGGAAGAACGCCGCGTAGCGCGCCGTGACCTGCGTCGACGCGGTGGCGTAGTCGGGGACGGCCTCCACGTCCTCCCCCACGAAGAACACGCTGAACATGTTCCCGACGGTCTGGATGACGTGCGGCACACCGACCTTGCCGAGCGCGTCGGCGACCTCGCGCTGCAGGAGCGCCGCCGCACGGTCGACGTGGGCGTACACCTCGGGGGTGGCGAGCCGCAGCGTCGTGGCGCCGGCCGCGCTGGCCACCGGGTTCCCCGAGAGGGTGCCGGCCTGGTAGACGCCGCCGACCGGCGCGAGGCTGTGCATGAGCTCGGCGCGGCCGCCGAACGCCGCGGCCGGGAAGCCGCCGCCCATCACCTTGCCGAAGGTCATCAGGTCGGGCACGACGCCGTCGAGACCGAACTGGCCCGACGCGGTGACCCGGAAGCCGGTCATCACCTCGTCGCTGATGAACAGCGCGCCGTGCTCGCGGCAGATCTCGGCGAGGAAGGTGTTGAAGCCGGCCCCGTCCTCGACGCCGGGCGGCACGACGCCCATGTTGCCGGCGGCCGCCTCGGTGATCAGGCAGGCGATCTGGTCGCCGTACGTCGCGAACGCCTCGCGCACCGCGGCTCGGTCGTTGTACTCGCAGACGATCGTGTCGGCGGTCGTCGCCTCGGTGACGCCCGGCGACCCGGGGATGGCCAGCGTCGCGACCCCGGAGCCCGCGGAGACGAGCAGGGAGTCGACGTGGCCGTGGTAGCAGCCGGCGAACTTGACGATCTTGTCGCGGCCGGTGATGCCACGGGCGAGCCGCAGCACCGACATGGTCGCCTCCGTGCCGCTGCTGACCAGGCGCACCATCTCGACCGGGGTGCGGTCGATGATCGCCGCGGCGAGGTCGACCTCGGCCTCGGTCGGGGCGCCGTACGAGGTGCCGTGCTGCGCCGCGCTCATGACCGCGTCGAGGACCTCGGGGTGCGCGTGGCCCAGCAGCATCGGGCCCCACGAGCAGATGAGGTCGACGAGCTCGTTGCCGTCGACGTCGTAGAGGTAGGGGCCCTTGGCCCGGGCAATGAAGCGAGGGGTGCCGCCGACCGAGCGGAAGGCGCGGACCGGCGAGTTGACGCCGCCGGGGATGACCTCCTGCGCGCGGGCGAAGGCGGCGACGGAGGCGGAGTCGAGGGCCGTGCCGGGCTGCGTCGCGGTCACCGGCCGGTCCCCCAGCGCCGCGCCCACTCCAGCGCCCAGTAGGTGAGGACGACGTCGGCGCCCGCGCGGCGGATCGAGGTCAGGGTCTCGGCGACCGCGCGGTCGCGGTCGATCCAGCCGTTGGCGGCGGCGGCCTCGACCATCGCGTACTCCCCCGAGATGTTGTACGCCGCGACCGGCACGTCGACGGCCTCGCGCACGGCGCGGATGACGTCGAGGTAGGCCAGCGCCGGCTTGACCATGACGATGTCGGCGCCCTCGGCGAGGTCGAGCGCGACCTCGTGCAGCGCCTCGCGCAGGTTGGCGCCGTCCTGCTGGTAGGTCTTGCGGTCACCGGTGAGCGACGACGCGACGGCCTCGCGGAAGGGGCCGTAGAACGCAGAGGTGTACTTCGCCGCGTACGCGAGGATCGCCGTCTCCTGGTGGCCGGCGGCCTCGAGGGCGTCGCGGATGGCGCCGACCTGGCCGTCCATCATCCCGCTGGGGGCGACGACGTGGGCTCCCGCGTCGGCGTGCAGCCCGGCCATCTCGGCGTAGATCTCCACCGTCGCGTCGTTGTCCACCCGGCCCGACGGCGTCAGCACGCCGCAGTGGCCGTGGTCGGTGAACTCGTCGAGGCAGACGTCGGTCATCACGAGGCAGTCGTCGCCGACCTCCTCGTGGACGGCGCGGACGGCCTCGGTCAGGATCCCGTGCTCGTCGACGGCGCCGGAGCCCCGCGCGTCCTTGTGCTCGGGGATGCCGAAGAGCATCACCCCGGCCAGACCGGCCTGCGCGGCCTCGACCGCGGTCTTGCGCAGCGTGTCGAGCGTGTGCTGGACGACGCCGGGCATCGAGCTGATCGGTCGGGGTTCGCTCAGACCCTCGGCGACGAAGACCGGGAGCACGAGGCGGCGTGGTTCGACGCTGGTCTCGGCGACCATGGAACGCATCGCCGGCGACGTGCGCAGCCGGCGGGGGCGCTGGCGGAGCGACATCTGCGGCACCCACCCAATCTAGCCGCCGACCAGCGCCGACACCGCGCCGAGACTGTCCACAGGCTTGTGGAAAACCTCACGGTGGGGTTCGCATCCGGGGCCACGACGGGCGCCCGACCGGGCGTGGTCACGCCTACGCGTCAGTCGTTCGGGTCGGTCGCCGGGTCGCCGTCGGCGGCCCGCAGGATGCGTGGGAGCGCCTGGTCGATCGCCCACCGGTTGCTCAGGATGCTGCCCCAGTCCATGGAGTAGAGCAGGTCGTCGTCGCCCCCGTTCAGCGCGAGCACGTAGCGCCCCTCCGAGGTGCTCGCCAGCGCCTCGACCAGCGGGTCCTCCAGCAGGGTGCCGCGGTCGGCGACGTCGGTGCTCCACACCACCACGTCGACGTCGTCCAGCAGGTCGAGCCGCTCCCTGCTCAGCTCGGCGTTGTAGCCCTTCCCCGCGAGCGCGGCGAGCGTGGGGGCGAGCGTGAGCCCGACGTCGGTGAGGAACTGCGTGCGGGGCGCGGCCGGACCGAGGACGTAGTAGGCGCCGCCGTTGAGCTCGGCGCAGATCGCCGTCCTGCCGGCCAGCACCGCGTTGCGGGCGCGGACGTCGGCGAACGCGCTGTCGAGCTCGGCCACGAGCCGCTCGGCGTCGGCCTGCCTCCCGAGGGCCCGGCCGATCAGGTCGGTGTGCGGCGCGTACGGGACCGCCCAGTCCTCGCCGTCGACCGGCTGGGCGACCGTCGGCGCGATGGCCGCCAGCTTCGCGTGGTCCTCCTTCGTCACCCCGCTCATCACCGCCAGGATCAGGTCCGGCGCCTGTGCGGCGACGCGCTCGAAGGGGATCTCCATCATGTCCAGCACCGGGGGCTTCTCGGCCAGGCCGGCGCTGTTCCACGGGCGGAAGGGGGTGTACGAGCCGCCCGTGAACCCGCCGACCGCCACGGGGACCACCCCGAGCGCGATGGCCGCGTCGTGGTCGGTCTGCCCGAGCGTGACGACGCGCTGTGGCGGCGCGGCCAGCGTCGTCGTCCCGTAGCGGTGCCGCACCTGCCACGGAGCCGTCGACCCGCCCGCGGCCGGAGCGGCGTCGGCCCCGGGGGCACCTCCCCGGGTGCAGGCCGCCAGACCGGCGGTGGTGGCCGCCAGTCCCAGCGCGGTCAGGAAGCGTCGCCGTTCCATGGCTCTCCTTCGTCACTAAGGGTTGCCTAACCTAAGCACAACCCCCTTGGCCCTGTCGCCCGTGACCACGCTGCGGCATCGTGGGCCCATGACCACGCCCGTCGCCCACGCTCCCCTCTTCGACCTGGTGATCGTCGACTGCGCCGACCCCGAGACGCTCGGCCGCTTCTACGCCGACCTGCTCGGCTGGTCGGTCCGCGCGGAGAACGAGGAGGGCTGGGTGGACCTCGTCCCGCCCCGCGGCGCCCTCGGCGCCGACAACCCGGGCGGGCAGACCACCATCGCCTTCCAGCGCATCGACGACTACGTCCCGCCCACCTGGCCCGGCGGCGCGCACCCGCAGCAGCTGCACCTCGACTTCTCCGTCGGCGACATCGACGCCGCCGAGCCCCGCGTGCTCGAACTCGGCGCGACCCGGCACCCGCACCAGCCCACGACGGACGGCGGCTTCCGCGTCTACCTCGACCCCGCCGGGCACCCCTTCTGCCTCATCCGCTGACGGCGTCCGTCAGGGCTCGCCAGGGCCCGTCAGCGCCGCACGCCCCGCAGGCACCGCTCGCGGGACACGAGCGCGCGGTCGTGGGCGTACATCCGCCCGATCGTCTCGCGGGTGAAGAGCAGGATCAGCACGGCGGTCAGGAGGCTGACGCCGGCGATGAAGTTCAGCCCGAGGTTGAAGCCGCGGACCTCCTGGTAGCCGCCGCCGAGCTGGATCAGCTGCCCCATGACGATCGCCCCGAAGCCGCCGACGAGCATGCCGGCCATGTTCAGGCCGTTGCCGATGGCGATGGAGCCGGGCTCGGAGGAGTCGGAGGTGATCGCGTACAGCACCGGGTAGACGCCGTTGATCGCCACGCCGGTGATCAGCTGGATGACGATCAGCGCGGCCAGCCCCGACCCGACGAAGCGGAAGAGCGAGAAGCTGACGGCCAGCCAGAGGAAGAGGAAGACGAGGGTGTACTTGCGCCCGAAGCGGTCGGAGACGAAGCCCCAGACGATCTGGCCGACGCCGCCGGTGATGGTGAAGACCACGCTGAGCGCGGCCACCTGGGCGAGCGGGTAGTCGGCGACGAAGGCGAGGTAGAGCGGGAGCCAAAAGCTCAGCCCCATGTAGCCCACGTTGGCCAGCCCGGCCGAGAGCGAGGGGATCACGACGTTGGGGTTGCGCAGCGCCCGGCCGACGGCGCCCGGCGCCGCGGGGACGTCGGCGCTCTGCTGCCCGAGCGGCGGCGTCAGCCCCCGAGCGCGGGTGTCGGCGACGAAGCGGTCGTAGTTCTCCTGCGTGGCGAAGCGCCAGTAGAGGGCGAAGATCGGGATCGCCAGCAGCGGCAGGGTGAGCCAGACGACGCGCCAGTTCTCGGAGCCGAACAGCGAGTAGACTCCCGCGACGCCGAGGCCGCCGATCAGGGTGCCCCAGGGGAAGGCCGTGTGGTGCAGCCCCTGCGCGAACCCACGCCGCTCGAGCGGCCACCACTCCGCGACCGCGGTCACCTCGATGGCCTCGCCGCCGCCGCTGGCCAGGTTCTTGACCGCCTGCAGCAGGAAGACGGCCAGGAGCCCCACGGTCAGCGCGTGCACACCCGTGAGCACCGAGAAGGCGAGGTAGACCGCGACGACCGGAAGGTGGCGGAACTTGCGCTCCCACCCGTGCCCGCCCTTGTCCGACCACGCCGAGATGGGCAGGGCCGCGACACCCAGCAGGATCGTCAGCCCCCCGGAGAACCACCCGATCGTCGTCGGCCCGACGCCGAACTCCTCCACGATCGCCGGCTGCACGGTCTGGATCCAGCTGCGCATGTTGGCGTTCATGCCGTAGAGCAGCCAGAGCCACAGCATGGCCGTCCACGACCAGCGCGAGCCGATCCGCCGGAAGCGGCCTCCGAGCCCGCCGGGGCGGCGCCGGCCGCGCAGGAGCTGGGCGTCTGGGGTGGTCATGAGGTCCTCTCGGCCGTCGGTCGCACCCCTGATGGACGACCCGGGTGCGGCCTGGAATATCACGGAACGGTAACGTCACCGATCGTCCGGCTATGAACCGGGGACGGTCGCACCGGCCGTCCCCGGCACCCTCGAGGAGGAACCAGCGCCATGACCGAGCCCGCCCGACCCACGATCGACACCCTGCTGCACGGCCTGCACGTGGAGACCGACCAGGGCGACATCGCCTTCTGCGGCGTCAACCTCATCGAGGTGCCGGACGGCAAGGGCGGACTCACCCGGATCGTCGTCGACACCGGGCACTTCGGTCGCGGCGTGGCGCTGCGCCGCGAGCTCGCGGCGCGCGGCCTCACCGCCTCCGACGTGGACGTGCTGCTGCTGACCCACGCCCACTGGGACCACGTGCAGTGCATCCAGTACTTCGACAACGCGGTGGTCTACGCCCACCCCGAGGAGCTCAACTACATCTCGAACCCGCACCCGGGCGACCACGCGACGCCGGCGTGGACCAAGGCGATGCTCGACCAGTACGACATCCGCCACGTCCGCGAGGGCGACGAGCTCGCGCCGGGCGTCGGGGTCGTCGAGGCGCCCGGGCACTCGGCAGGGACCGTCGCCGCGGCGGTGTCGACGGCCGACGGCCTCGCGGTGGTGACCGGCGACTCGATCCAGAACGCGCTGGTCGCGCAGCAGCGGCGCAACGCCCTCGTCTTCTGGGACGAGGAGATGGCGAACCGCTCGGTCGGCAAGCTCGTCGACATGTCCGACGCGATCTACCCCGGGCACGACCAGCCGTTCCGCATCACGGCGGACAACGAGGTCGAGTACCTCGTCGACTTCCAGGTCGGCTTCACGGGCACGACCCGCGACAACCCGGGGCTGAGCTTCACCGACCTCGCGCTCGACCCGATCATCAGCCCGGCCCCGCCGGAGTGGCGCCGCTGAGGGCAGTCCGCCGCTCAAGCCGTCGACACGTGCAGCAGGGCCGGTCGGAGACCCGACCGGCCCTGCTGCGCGAGACGGCTGCTAGACCCGGCGGCTCGGCGCCTTGCGCTGCGACGGGCGCTGGACGACCTCGCCCGCGGCGACCATCGCGTCGCGACGGTCCGCGGCGAAGGAGGCCAGCGCGTCCGCCAGGGCGACGACCGACGGCTTGCCGGCGACGACGTCGACGCGGAGGCCGTGCTCCTCGCAGGTCTTCTGCGTGGCCGGGCCGATCGCGGCGATGATCGTCCCGGGATGCGGCTTGCCGGCGATGCCGACGAGGTTGCGCACCGTCGAGGACGACGTGAAGACGACCGCGTCGAACTTGCCGGTCTTGATCGCCTCGCGGACCTCGGCGGGCGGCGGGGCGGCACGCACGGTGCGATACGCGGTGACGTCCTCGACCTCCCAGCCGAGCTCGACGAGCCCGGCCGCGAGGGTCTCGGTGGCGATGTCGGCGCGCGGCAGGAAGACCCGGTTGATCGGGTCGAGCACCTCGTCGTACGGGGGGAACTCGTCGGCCAGGCCGGCGGCGGACTGCTCCCCGGCCGGCACCAGGTCGGGCTCGATGCCCCACGCCCGCAGCGCGGCCGCGGTGACGTCACCGACGACGGCGACCTTGAGCCCGGAGAAGGCCCGGGCGTCGAGGCCGTACTCCTCGAACTTCTCGCGCACGGCCTTGACGGCGTTCACCGAGGTGAAGGCGATCCACTCGTAGCGGCCCTCGACGAGGCCGCGGATGGCCTTGTCCATCTGCAGCGGGCTGCGGGGCGGCTCGACCGAGATGGTCGGCACCTCCTCGCTGTGCGCGCCGTAGGTGCGCAGCCGCGCGACCATCGGTGCGGCCTGGTCCTTGGTGCGGGGCACGAGGACGCGCCAGCCGAAGAGCGGCTTGGTCTCGTACCAGCTGAGCTCGCCGCGCTGCTCGGCGGCGACGCCCATGATCACGTGGACCGGGTCGGCGCCCGGGGCCTCGGTCGCGGAGACGGCGACGACGACCTCGTCGAGCCGGCAGGGAACCGTCACCTGGTTGGTGCTCCCGCCGTGCAGCGTCAGCACGACGTGGTCGTCGGCCGGACGGCCCGCGGCCAGCGCGGCGTCGACCAGGCCCTGGAGGTGCTGCACCAGCGTGCTGACCACGACGGTCGCGGCGTTGCCCCAGGGGGCGGTGCCGACCTTGGTGAAGCGGCCGTCGGTCATCGACGCGAACTGCACCCCGCCGGCGTGGACGAGGTCGATGCCCGCATACTCCGGGACCGCGGTCAGGCTCGACACCCCGGGCACGACCTCGAAGTCGATGCCGCCGCGCACGCAGGCGGCGGCCTCGTCGGCCACCGCGTTGTCCCAGAAGGGGTCGCCGTTGACCAGACGCACCACGCGGCCGCCCCCGGCGGCCTGCTTGATCACCACGCGCGCCCGGGCCGACGGCGTGAGCGGCTTCTGCCCGTCGGTGAAGCCGAGCGCCGTGACGGAGGCGTCCTCGCCGAGGGTGATCGCCGGGTGGCCGAGGATCTCGCGCTGCCGCTCGTCGTCCAAGATCACCGCGCTCGCGTCGGCGAGGGCGGCGATGGCCCCGAGGGTCAGAAGATCAGGATCGCCCGGGCCAGCACCGACGAAGATCACCCGACCACGGGTGCTGGACGAGCTCGAGGCGGAGTCGCTGGATGTGGGGACGGACGTTGTGCTCACGTGGCTCCATCGTGTCGGGCCGGCGCAGGACCGGCGCGGCGCCGGCCCTCGTCGGACAGCAGTGCGAGCACCGACCTCGCCAGGTCTGCACCGAACTGCGCCGGGTCGGTCGTCGACCCGGAGACGTCGCTGCGCACCGGAGGTGGGCTTTTGGTCGTTACTGACAACGTGTCCAGCAACGTTCTCTCAACAACCGCCCGCATAGTCAAATCGAGGGCGTTACCACGGCGACCCGTGACCCGCGCACGGACCCCCACCGGTGCCGTGCACCCCGCCTCGAGCGTCGCGAGGAAGGCCCGCTCCGCCCGCACCTCGGCGTGGGCGACCGGGTCGTCGAGGAGCAGGACGGCGGAGCGTACGGCGGCGGGTGCCGCCCGGTGCACCTCGAGCCCCAGCGCGCCCTGACCGGGGGCCGGCAGCATCACGTCCTCGCCGAGGACCTCGGCGGGCAGTCCTCTGACAACGGTGTCTCCTTTGTCAGATCCCGACAAAGGACCGTTCCCAGGAGGCAGGTGCCCGAGCCGGCGCAGGCCGGCGCCGGCCAGGACCACGGCGTCCAGGCCACCGCCACGGGCGAGCTCGATCCGGGTGTCGACGTTGCCCCGCACGGGCACGACCTCGAGGTGGCGGCCGTGCTCCTCCGCCCACGCGAGGAGCTGCATCGCCCGGCGCGGTGCCCCGGTGCCGACGCGGGCCCCGTCGGGCAGGTCGGCGAGGGTGGAGCCGACGATCACGTCGCGCACGTCCTCGCGGGCCGGGACGCTGATCACCTCAAGATCAGGTTCGGGCGCCGTCGGCAGGTCCTTGAGCGAGTGCACCGCGCAGTCGATCTTGCCCGTCCGCAGCGCGTCGCGCACCGCGTTGGCGAAGACCCCGGTCCCACCGATCTCGGTCAGCAGCCGGGGGTCGACGTCGCCGGTGGTGGTGACGCCGACGAAGGACGAGCGCGTCCCGTCGCCGGCGAGCAGCGCGGCCACCAGGTCCACCTGCGCCCGGGCCAGCGGCGAGGTCCGCGCGCCGAGGCGGAGCGCGGGGGCCCCGAGCCCGGCGGGCTCGTCGGTCGGCGACGGGTCGGTCATGAGGGGCCTCATCCTGCCCGCTCGCCGGGCGTGCTAGGCGTTCGTCTCGGGAGACATGACCGCCGCCACGGCCTGGGGGTCGAGCGCGAACAGCTCGCGCAGCGCAGCGGCGTAGTCGAGCGCGTCGGGGTCGGCGGAGAGCTCCTTGACCCGCACGGTCGGCTGGTGCAGCAGCTTGTCGGCGATGCGCCGCATGGTCCGGCCCACCTCCTCGCGCTCGTGGTCGTCGAGGCCCGGGACGCGCGCGTCGAGGCGCTTCATCTCCGCGGCGACGACCTGCGAGGCCATCGACCGCAGGGCCACGACCGTCGGTGCGACCGCCGCCGCGCGACGGGCACCCAGGAAGTCGCCGACCTCGGAGCGCACCAGCGCGCGGGCGGCCTCGACCTCGGGAGTCGAGGTCTCCGACCGGGTGGCCACGAGCAGGTCGAGGTTGACCAGCAGGATGCCCAGCGACGTCACGTCGGCGGAGATGTCCGCGGGGAGCGCGAGGTCGACGGCGGCGGTCACCGGGGTGCCGGCGAGGTCGGCCGAGTCCAGGTGCAGCGAACGGGCACCCGTGCAGGTGACGACGACGTCGGTCTCGGCGAGCGCGGCCGACAGCCGGGTCAGGGGCTCGGCGCGCCCGCCCACGACCTCGGCCAGGCGCTGCGCGCGCTCGAAGGTGCGGTTCACGCACGTCACCCGCGCGCCGGCGGCCGCCGCGGTGCGCGCGGCGAGCCCGGCCATGGCGCCGGCGCCGACGACCAGGACGCGCCGGTCGTCGAGCGGGCCCTGGGCCTCGACCAGCAGGTCGTACGCCGCGGTGACGAGCGAGCGTCCCGCCCCGGCGACGCCGGTCTCGGTCTGGACGCGCTTGCCGACCCGGATCGCCTGCTGGAACAGCGCGTTCAGCACGGTGCCGACGGTGCCCTGCTCCTGGGAGAGGGCCAGCGCGCCGCGCACCTGGCCGAGGATCTGGCCCTCGCCCATCACGACCGAGTCGAGCCCCGAGGCGACCGAGAAGGCGTGCGCGACGGCGCCCTCGTCGAAGAAGACACGGGCCATCGCGCGCAGGTCCTCGACCGGCTCACCGGCCAGGTCGGACAGCGCGAGGACGGCGTCGTCGAGGCCGCCGTGGAACCGCGACACCGACGCCCACAGCTCGGTGCGGTTGCAGGTCGACAGGACCACGGCCTCGTCGATGTGCTCGCTGCCCACGAGGGTCTGCGCGAGCTTGCCGGCGGTCGCGGGGTCGAGCGCCAGCGCGGCCAGCCGCGCCATGGACGTCGACCGGTGCGACACGCTCACCGCGAGGACGCTCACGAGACCTCCTCGACCTTGCGCTGCTCGTGGAAGGCGAGGATCGCGAGCTCCTGGCCCAGGTCCACCTTGCGCACGTTGACTCCTTCAGGCACCACCAGCGGGGTGGACGCGAAGTTGAGGATGCTCGTCACTCCTTGATGCACCAGCCGGTCGGTGACTTCCTGGGCGGCGTCCGCGGGCGTGGCGACGACCGCGATCACCGCACCCGTGTTGCGGACGACCTCTTCGAGGTCGGTGAGCGCGGAGACGGTGATGCCCTGGATGGACGTGCCGATCCGCGCGGGCGCCGGGTCGACCAGCGCGACGAGGGTGAACCCGCGCGCCGCGAAGCCGGCGTAGTTGGCCAGCGCCGTGCCGAGGTGTCCGACGCCGACGATGACGACGGGCCACTCCGAGGCGGCGCCGATGTGGGTCGCGATCTGGCGCTGCAGGCGGGCGACGTCGTAGCCGACGCCGCGCGTGCCGTACGTCCCGAGGCAGGACAGGTCCTTGCGGAGCTGCGAGGGGCTCACGCCCGCCGCCTCGGCCAGGGCGGTGCTGCTGACCACCTCGACGTGCCCGGCGAAGAGCCGCCCGAGCGCCTCGTGGTAGACGGGCAGCCGCGCGACGGTCGCCTGGGGGACGCCGCGCGCCGGCTTGGTCCCGGTGCCGGGACCCGGCAGCAGGCCCGAGATCACCGATCCACCTTACGCAGCCGCACCGTCCCGCCCTAGTGACGTGCGCGACGTCCGAGCGCGGCGCGGAGCCGGGCGGGGTCCACGCGCCAGTAGTCGTGCTGGGCGCCGTCGACGAAGGTGACGGGGACCTCGTCGGTGTAGCGGCGCAGGAGGGCCGGGTCGGCCGCCGCCGCGGCGTCGAGGTCGACCTCCTCGTACGCCTCCCCCGTCTCGGCGCAGACCTGGGCGACGACGAGGCGCGCCTCCTCGCAGAGGTGGCAGCCGGCCCGGGTCAGCAGCCGGACACGGGGCGGGCGGACGGCGTCGGCGGGCTCCACGCCGTGCAGTGTCCCACCAGGGGGCACCGGTGCCGTCTCCCACCGCTGCCGTCTCCCACCGCTGCCGCCTCCCGCCGCTGCCGCGCAGCGCCCCTAGGCTGACGCCGTGGACGCAGCGGAGCGGGAGGTGCCGACCGAGGCGCTGCCGCACGGCGCCGGGGCGGTGCACGTGGAGCGCGTCGTCCGCGCGCAGGCCCCGATCGAGCCCGACCCGCGCGCCGCCGCCTTCTTCGACCTGGACAACACGATCGTCCAGGGCGCGTCGATCTTCCACTTCGCGCGCGGCCTCTACCGCCGCGGCTTCTTCGACGCCCGGACCATCGCCAAGGCGCTGTGGTTCCAGACCTACTTCCGCCTGGCCGGCAAGGAGAGCGCGGCCCACGTCGCCGACGCGCGCGAGACGATGCTCGCCTTCATCGAGGGCCACACCGTCGCCGAGATCACCCAGGTCAGCGAGGAGGTCTACGAGGAGTTCGTGGCCCGGCGGATCTGGGCGGGCACTCGGGCGATCGCCCAGCTGCATCTCGACGCGGGCCAGCAGGTCTGGCTGGTGACCGCGGCCCCGGTGGAGATGGCGGGCATCATCGCCGCCCGTCTCGGTCTGACCGGGGCGCTGGGCACGATCGCCGAGCACGTCGAGGGCGTCTACACCGGGCGCCTGGTCGGCGACATGCTGCACGGGCCGGCCAAGGCCGACGCCGTCCGCGACCTCGTCGCCGAGCACGGGCTCGACCTGGGTCGCAGCTTCGCCTACTCCGACTCCTACAACGACCTGCCGATGCTCTCGATCGTCGGGCACGCCTGCGCGATCAACCCGGACCGCCGCCTCGCGGCGCACGCCGAGGAGCAGGACTGGCAGGTCCGCGACTTCCGCACCGGCCGGCGCGCGGCGCGGCTCGGCCTCCTCGGGGCCGGGGTCACCGGTGCGGTGGCGGGCGCGGTCGCGACCGGCGTGGCCGTGACCCGGCGCGTGCGTCGCGGCTGACCACCGGACGCACGGCCCTCGCCGTCCCTAGCCGGCGTCCTGCTCGGACCAGGCGGGCGGCGGCTCCCACGGCTGCGCCCGTCGCGCCGCACGGCGGGCGGTGCGCCGGATGAGCCCGACGGCGATGAGCAGGTAGAGCAGGTACGCGATCAGGCCCAGCACGCCGGCGGCCTCGGCCTGGCCCCCACGACCGGCCAGGCCGAGGACGAGGACGCCGGCGGCCAGGAGCACGAGCGTGGCGGCGCCGACGAAGACGAAGCCCTGCAGCTGGTCCAGGTCGAGGCCGCCCGGACCCGGAGGTGCGGCACCGGCACCGCGGACCCGGTGCCGGACGACGCCGGCCGAGAACACGGCGACGGCCAGCACGAGGAGGGCGAGGGGGCCGTACACGTCAGGGGACCGCCGCGCTCAGAAGAAGGTGCCGCGGCGCTGCATCAGCAGCGCGTAGAGGGTCTGCTGGATGGTCTCGCGGACCTGGTCGGTGACGTCGAAGACGACCATCGGGTCGTCGGCGGCGCCGGGCGGCAGCTCGTCGGTGGCGATCGCCTCGCCGACCTCGATCACCCACTTGCTGGGCAGCGGCACCATCCCGAGCGGCCCGAGCCACGGGAACGTCGGCGTGAGGGGGAAGTACGGCCAGCCGAGCGCGCGGGCCAGCGTCGGGAGCCGCCCGAGCAGCGGGTAGATCTCCTCCGAACCGACGACCGAGACCGGGATGATCGGCACCGAGGCGCGGACAGCGGTCGACACGAAGCCGCCGCGGCCGAAGCGCTGCAGCTTGTAGCGGTCGGCGTAGCGCTTGCCGAGCCCCTTGAAGCCCTCGGGGAACACCGAGACCAGCTCCCCCGCCCGCAGCAGCCGCTCGGCGTCCTCGGGGCAGGCCAGCGTGGTCCCGGTCTTGCGCGCGAGGTCGGCGGAGAACGGCGTGGAGAAGATCAGGTCGGCACCGAGCATGCGGGGGTGCCGCCCGATCGCGTCGAAGACGACGCTGTGCAGCACCATCCCGTCGAGCGGCAGCGCGCCGGCGTGGTTGGACACCAGCAGCGCCGGTCCGTCGGTCGGCAGGTTCTCCGCGCCGCGCAGCTCCACGCGGAACCACGACCGGACGAGCGGGCGCAGCAGCGGCAGGAAGACCTGCTCGGTCAGCTCGACGTCGAAGCCGAACTCGTCGACCGGGTAGTCGCCCTCCAGACGGCCGCGCAGGAAGGCGGCCAGCGCGTCGCTGTCCGCGGTCGGGTCGAGCCCGAGGGCGGCGAGCAGGCGCGCCGCGAGCCCGCGCCGCGTCGGGGCATCGGCCGGGGGCTCCTCGCCGCCGCGACGCCGGTCGGCCCGGTCGTCGAGCCGCACGACCTCCGCGTCAGGCACGCTCGTCCGCCCGGTCCTCGACCCGGCGGGCGACGCGGGCGACGGTGGCCAGCGCGCCCTCGACCCGGTCGGCGGCCAGCAGGCCGGGGCTCGACGACGCGACGAACTCCGCGAGCGCGTCCGCGCTGGAGCGGGTGGGCGCGAAGCCGGTCGCCTCGAACCGCGACGTGTCCATGACCCGACCGTAGGTCAGGGCGTCGATCTGGTCGGAGGAGAAGTCGGCGGCGCGCCAGGACCGGAACAGCGACGCCACGAGCGGCGCGCTCCCCCGCGGGACCCCGACGGTAGGACGACCCATCCGCCGCAGCGCCTGGCCGAGGGTGACGACGTCGGGGGCGGCGACGTTGAACGTGCCGGGCACGTCGTCGCGCACCGCGTGCTCGAGCGCGGCGACCGCGTCGTCGGGGTGGAGGAACTGGAGCCGGGCGTCGAAGCCCAGCACGCGCGGCACCACGGGCAGCGCGAGGTAGCGGGCGATGCGGCTGTGGACGCCGGCGCCCATCAGCGCGGCCATCCGCAGGGTCGTGACGACGGCGTCGGGCCGACGCCGGGCGAAGCCGCGGACGTAGGACTCGATCTCGATCGTGTCCTTGCCGAAGCCGGTGCGCGGCGACACGCGCGCCGTGTCGTCCTCGGTGAACGAGGCGGGGTCGCGTGGCGAGGCGCCGTAGACCGACACCGAGCTCTGGACCACGAGCTTGCGGAACGTCGTGGCGCGCTGGCAGGCCGCCAGCAGCTGCAACGTCCCGATGACGTTGATCTCCTTCGCCAGCTCGCGCGAGGAGCGGCCGGCGGGCGCCGCGACGACGGCCAGGTGCACGACCGTGTCGACGGCGCGCGCCTCCACGAGCCGGCCGACGGCCGGGCTGCGGATGTCCGCGCGGACGAAGGAGGCCCGCCCCAGGTCGTGGCGCGGCGGGGTCAGGTCGACCCCGACGACCTCGAAGGCCGGGTCCGCGGCGAGGGAGCGGGCGAAACGCGCGGCCAGGTCACGGGAAGCCCCCGTGACCAGGACCGTACGGGACTGACTCATGAGGGGGGACGACCCCCCACACCCCCGCGGGGTTCCACTCGCTCGCGCTCGCGAAACCCTTCCAGGAGGGGGGACGACCCCCCACACCCCCCGCGGGGTTCCACTCGCTCGCGCTCGCGAAACCCTTCCAGGAGGGGGGACGACCCCCCACACCCCCCGCGGGGTTCCACTCGCTCGCGCTCGCGAAACCCTTCCAGGAGGGGGGACGACCCCCCACACCCCCCGCGGGGTTCCACTCGCTCGCGCTCGCGAAACCCTTCCAGGAGGGGGGACGACCCCCCACACCCCCCGCGGGGTTCCACTCGCTAGCGCTCGCGAAACCCGTCACGGCAGGCTGGTGCTGCTGGCTACTTGCCCGCGCGACGACGCTGGATGCGCGTCTTCTTGAGGAGCTTGCGGTGCTTCTTCTTCGCCATGCGCTTGCGCCGCTTCTTGATGACCGAACCCACGGGTGACCCTCTCGTAACCGAGACAGCCTGGCCCCGGACGTGTACTGGAAAGCTGGTGCGCGTCGGTTGCCCGACGGCCACGGAAGCCTACCTGCCACGGGCGCTAACGTCGAAGCCGTGGACGAGCCCGTGCTGACCGACGACCTGGCGTACCTCGAGGACACGGGTCCCGGCACCGGGCGACGGAGCCCCGCGCGGGCGTGGGTGGAGACCGACGCGCCCTCCCTCAGCCTCGACGGCGACTGGCGTTTCCGGTGGTCGCCCTCCCCCGTCGGCCTCGACGCGACCTTCGCCGACCCGGCGTACGACGACGGGCCCTGGGACACGCTGCCGGTGCCGTCGCACTGGGTGCTGCACGGCGACCCGTCCGGCGAGCAGCGCTACGGCGCACCGATCTACACCAACGTGCAGTACCCCTTCCCGCTCGACCCGCCGCACGTGCCCGACGAGAACCCGACCGGGGACCACCGGCGCACGTTCGAGGCCCCGGCGTGGGTCGGCGACGAGACGCACGCCGGGACGCGGACGCTGCTCCGCTTCGACGGCGTCGAGTCGCTCTACCGCGTGTGGCTGAACGGCGCCGAGATCGGCGTCGGGAAGGGCAGCCGGCTGGTGCAGGAGCTCGACGTCACCGACGCGCTGCGCCCGGGCACCAACGTGCTCGCCGTGCGCGTGCACCAGTGGTCGGCCGCGAGCTATGTCGAGGACCAGGACCAGTGGTGGCTGCCCGGCATCTTCCGCTCGGTGACGCTGCTGGCGCGACCCGTCGGCTCGCTCGACCACGTCTGGCTCCACGCGGCGTACGCGCCGGCGTCGCGGACGTCGGGTCGGGGTTCGCTGGACCCCCGGCTGCTGGCCGCCCCCGAGGCCTTCCCCGTGACCGTCCGCGTGCCCGAGCTGGGCGTGGAGCGCACCTTCGCCTCGGCCGCCGAGCTACGCGCCTTCGAGGTCGGCGAGGTCGAGCCCTGGACCGCCGAGTCGCCCCGCCTGTACGCGGCGACGGTCACCTCGACCGGGGAGACGGTGAGCCTGCGGGTGGGGTTCCGGGACGTGGCCGTGGTCGGCGACCGGCTGCTGGTGAACGGCGACCGGCTGGTCTTCCGCGGCATGAACCGCCACGAGACGCACCCCGTCCGGGGGCGGATGTTCGACGAGGACTTCGCCCGCGAGGACCTGCTCGCGATGAAGCGCGCAAACGTCAACGCCATCCGCACCAGCCACTACCCGCCGCACCCGCGCGTGCTCGACCTCGCCGACGAGCTCGGCTTCTGGGTCGTGCTCGAGTGCGACCTCGAGACACACGGCTTCGTCCTCGACGACTGGGTGGGCAACCCGAGCGACGACCCCGCGTGGACCGAGGCCTACCTCGACCGCATCGAGCGCACGGTCGAGCGCGACCTGAACCACCCGAGCATCGTCGTGTGGTCCCTCGGCAACGAGGCCTGGACCGGCCGCAACCTCGCGGCGATGGCCGAGTGGGTGCACCGGCGCGACCCCAGCCGCCCGGTCCACTACGAGGGCGACCACAGCGCCGCGTACACCGACCTCTACTCACGGATGTACCCGAACTACGCCGAGACGGCCGCGATCGGCTCGGGGTCGGGCTTCGTCAGCTACCTGCACTCGGCCGCGGAGGCCGCGCGGGTCCGCTCGAAGCCGCTCGTGCTCTGCGAGTACGTGCACGCGATGGGCAACGGGCCGGGCGGGATCAAGACCTACGACGACCTGTTCGAGGAGCACCCGCGCCTGCACGGCGGCTTCGTCTGGGAGTGGCGCGACCACGGCCTGCTGGCCCGCAACGCGGACGGCACCGACTACTTCGCGTACGGCAGCGACTTCGGCGAGGTCGTGCACGACGGCAACTTCGTCATGGACGGGATGGTGCTGCCCGACGGCACGCCCACGCCCGGGCTGGCCGAGTGGGCGGCGGTCAACGCGCCGGTGCGCCTCGAGCGCGAGGGGTCGACGCTCCACGTGCGCAACCGGCGGCACTCCGCGACGACCGAGGGGCTGCGGCTGGTCGGGGTGCGCGAGGTGAATGGCGTGCCGGACGAGGCCGTGCGCGTCGACGCGCTGCCCGTCGAGGCCGGGGAGACCGCGGCCGTGTCGCTGCCGGGCGCCCTGCTCGAGGCCGACCCGACGCCCGGGGTCGAGACGTGGCTGACCGTCCGCGTCGAGCTGGCCGACGACACGGCCTGGGCGCCCGCGGGCCACGTGGTCGCGAGCGCGCAGTGGGACCTCACCCCGGCGTCCGCGCGGCTCGGGGTGGGCGTCGAGCGGCCCTGGTCGCCGACGGCCCTGTCGCCCGCGGACCGTTCGGGGTCGCTGCGCCTCGGGCCGGCCGAGCTCGACCTCGCGACCGGTCTGCTCACGCGCGTCGGCGACCTCGAGGTCTCCGGCCCCCGGCTCGAGCTCTGGCGCGCGCCCACCGACAACGACCGGAGCGACGACCGCGGCTCGTACGAGCTGGGTGCCCCGGAGGACACCCTCGGGGAGGGCGCGCCCGGCCCGTCGTCGGCGGCACGCTGGCGCGAGCGCGGGCTCGATCGCCTGGTGCACCGCGTCCGCTCGGTGCGCACCGGGGGCGACGCCGGGCGCGAGGAGGCCGAGGTCCGGGTGCGGGTCGGTGCCGCGACGCGGGCGCTGGGGGTCGAGGTGACCTACCGCTGGCGGGTCGTCGACGAGGGCCTGCTGCTGCGGGTCGAGGTCCAGCCCGACCCGGCCTGGGACTGCACCTGGCCGCGGGTGGGCGTACGGCTCGACCTGCCGGCCACGCTCGACCGCGCGGAGTGGTTCGGGACGGGCCCGGCCGAGAGCTATCCCGACACCCACGACGCCGCGGTGGTCGGGCGGTTCGCCGCCGGGCTGGAGGAGCTGGGCGTGCACTACTCCCGGCCGCAGGAGACCGGCCACCGGGCGGCGCTGCGCGAGCTCGTCCTGGCCGACGGCGATGCCTCACGCCTCGTGGTGCGCACCCGCCCGACCGCCGACGGGCATCGGCCCGGCTTCACCCTCAGCCCGTGGACCCCGCAGCAGGTCGACGCCGCGCGGCACCCGTACGAGCTCCCGGCCCCGACCCGGACGCACCTGTTCGTCGACGACGCGGTGCACGGCGTCGGCAGCCGCGCCTGCGGCATGGACGTGCTGCCCGAGCACGCCCTGTGGCCGGGCGCCCGGACCTTCGAGGTGGTGCTCGCGCTGCCGTGAGCGTCCGCCCGCGCTCCCTATGCTGTTCCGGGTGAGCGCGCGCGTGGTGGGCCCGGCGGGCGGGCGCGTGCGCCTGGCCCGGGCCGGCGCGCTGGGCGGGGGTTCGCTGCTGCTGGCCGCCGGCGCGCACCTGGTCGGTGGCGGTTCGCTGCCGGGACCCGGGGTGCTGTTCGTCGCCGCGGTGGTGCTCGGCCTCGTGGCCACGCTGCTGACCGCTCGTCGTTGCGGCTTCGGCGTGCTGGCCCTGCTGCTCGCCGGGGAGCAGGTGCTGCTGCACACGATCTTCACCGTCGCCTCCAGCGCCACCCACGTCCACCTCGCCGCGCCCGCGCACCACGTGGGGCCGCTGCACGCGCCCGGACTCACCCCCGAGGCCCTGCAGGCCGCCACCTCCGGACCGGCCATGGACATGCCCGGTCCGGGTTGGCTCATGTGGGTCGCGCACGTCGTCGCCACCCTGGCCACCGCCTGGCTGCTGGCGCGCGGCGAGGCCTGGCTGTGGCGCGCGGCCGAGTCCGTCGCGGTCGCCGCCGGCCTGCGCTGCGCCGTCCGCGTACGCCGTGCCGCCCCGGCGACGGTGCCGCCGGCACCCGCCCTGCTGCGCTGCCTGTCACCCGTCTGGCTCGTCGCCGGACCCCGAGGACCACCGGCGGTCGTCGCCGGCTAGGGGTGCCTCCTGGCCGGCCCGCGCGACCGTCCTGCACCACCCCTCCGGCCAGCGCCGACCCGCGTACGGGTCCGGCGCCGCCCCCTCGTCCTCGTGAGGTCTGATGACCAGTCCTGCCCCGACGCTCGAGCGCGCCCCCGCGCCCGGCGCCGCGTCCGTCCCCGACCGTCCCCGGCGCACCTCCTGGTTCGCCCCGTTCTGGCGCTGGCACTTCTACGCCGGCTTCCTCGTCCTGCCCGTGCTCGCCGTCCTGGCCGTGACCGGGCTGATCTACCTCTTCCGCTTCCAGGTCGAACCCCTCCTGCACGCCGACCTGATGCGCGTCGAGCCCGCCGCGGACGGCTTCCTCATGCCGTACGCGGTCCAGCAGCAGCAGGTGGTCGACCGCATCGCCACCGACCCGTCGCTGGCCGGCGCGACGCTGGTGTCGGTCACCGAGCCGGGCGACCCGTACTCCTCGACGCGGTTCAGCCTGGCCATGCCCGACGAGAGCACCCGCGACGTCTTCGTCGACCCGTACGACGCCCGGGTGCTGGGTGCGCTCAACCCCGACTCGACGCTGAGCGGCACCGCCGTCCGGCTCCACGCGAACCTGATGTCGGGCACGGTCGGCGACGTCGTCATCGAGGTCGCGACGTGCTGGGCGATCGTCATGGCCCTGACCGGCTACTACCTGTTCGTCCGCGGCTGGACCGCGCGGCGGCGCGTGCTGCGCCACGCCCGGGCGGCGGCCGGGACGCCGGGTGGGGGCGTGCGGCTGCGCGACGCCACGCTGCGCCAGCGGCACGCGGTCGGTGGGGCCGTCGTCGGCGTCGCCCTGCTCGGGATGCTGGTCAGCGGCCTGCCGTGGACGGGCGTGTGGGGCGCGCAGGCCCAGCAGCTGGCCAGCCGCGGCGGCACGTCCTTCTGGTCGGAGGACCACGGCGCGGTGTCCAGCCCGACCTCCACGCTCGACGAGTCGCTGCCGCACAGCCACGCCCGCGACGTGCCGTGGGCCCTCGGCGGCACGGAGCGGCCGACCTCGGGCGCTGGGTCGGATACGGGGAGCGAGGACGACGAGCGCTCGGTGGCCAACGTCGACACGGCCGTCCTCGTCGCCGCCCGCGAGGGGCTGGCGCGACCGCTGACGATCGCGCTGCCCGAGACCGACGACGGGGTCTTCTCGGTGATCGGTTACGCCTTCCACGACCCGACGGCCGAGCGCACGGTGCACGTCGGGCGGTTCGGAGGGGAGGTGGTGTCGACGTACGGCTACGCCGACTACCCCGCCCTGGCCAAGGTCGTCGCCCAGGGCATCGCGCTGCACGAGGGCCGCAGCCTCGGCTCGGCCAACATGATCGGCTCGGCGGCGATGTGCCTGCTCGTGCTCTTCGTGTGCGTGTCCGGGCCGCTGATGTGGTGGCGCCGGCGACCGAAGGACGGCACGCTCGGCGCACCCCGCGCCCGGATGCCGCTGCGCACGACGCCGCTGCTCGTGGTCGCACTCGTCGCGCTCGGGGTCTTCCTGCCGCTGTTCGGCGCGAGCCTGGTGCTCGTGCTGCTCGCCGACCGGCTGCTCCTGCGCCGGGTGCCCGCGCTCAGCCGCTGGTTCGGCGTCCGGGCGGCCTGACCGCCGTCAGGTCCCGGGCCTGCGGGCCCGGGGCCTAGCCGGTCTCGTAGTAGGAGCCCTTGAGGTAGGCGTCGACCGCCTTCTCCGTCACCCGGAAGCTGCGGCCGAAGCGCACGGCCTCGAGCTCACCGGCGTGGATGAGGCGGTAGACGCTCATCTTCGACACCCGCATCACGGCCGCCACCTCGGCGACGGTGAGGAAGTTGACGTTCGACAGGTTGCCGCCGATCGGCCTGACGCCACCGGGGCTCGGGTCCACCATCTCGCGCTCGTTTCTGTGCCGTCGGCGCCGGGCTTCCCCTCCGGCGTCACGCGAGCACTGGTGTGAGAGTAGTGGTAATCGGGGCGCTTGGTACAGGTACTTCACAGGAAATCCCCCGACACGCCGGGCCGGTGCTTGACCTCGACTTGACGGTTGTCTTGGCCGGTCAATGAACCCCCGCGAGTGCAAGCAGCGTCTGGACGGACGCCGCCCCTCCGAGCGTCGGGCAGCCGTAGCCCGGCCCGGTCTGGACGACGAACGAGTCAGCTGCAGAGCCGCGGCAGCGGCAGCGACGACTGCTGACGAGCGAGGAGGAAGACCGGGTCGTAGGGCGGAGGCGGGCGCGAGGAGGAAGAATCAGAACCCGGGGTCGAGGCCCAGCTCGGGGAAGACCGCGCGGCGGGTGGCCATGATCGCCTGGTCGAGGCGGCTGTCGGGCGAGAAGCCATCATCGAAGTGCCGGAACGACACCTCCACGCCGTCGCCCATGGTCAGGGGCGCGTACTCCCCGACGAGGTCGCGGAAGGCCTGCGGCGTCGGGGTCTCGGGGTCGAGCGGCTCGCCGCCGACGATGGCGAGCAGATGCGTCCATGCGCGCGGCACGATGTGCAGGACGGCGTACCCACCACCGCCCGTGGACACCCAGCGACCCTCGCAGAGCTCGTCGGCGAGGGCGGCGAGGGCGAGGTAGGAGGCTCGCTGGCCGTCGACGCTCAGGTCCAGGTCGGCGAGCGGGTCGTGGGCGTGGGAGTCGCAGCCGTGCTGCGTGACCAGCACCTGGGGACGGTGGGCGGCGAGCACCTGCGGCACGATCGCGTCGAAGGCGCGCAGCCAGCCGGAGTCGCCGGTGCCGGGCGGCAGGGCGACGTTCACGGCGGTGCCCAGCGCACCGGGCCCGCCGGTCTCGGTCGGGAAGCCGGTGCCGGGGAACAGGCACGCGGGCGTCTCGTGGAGGCTCACCGTCATCACGCGCGGGTCGTCGTAGAAGACGGTCTGGACGCCGTCGCCGTGGTGGACGTCGACGTCGACGTACGCCACGCGCTCGACCCCGTGGTCGAGCAGCCACCGGATCGCGACGGCGACGTCGTTGTAGACGCAGAAGCCGCTCGTGCGGTCCGGCATGGCGTGGTGCAGGCCGCCGGCGATGTTCGACGCGCGCAGCGCGTGACCCTCCCAGACCTGCCGCGCCGCCTCGACGCTCGCGGTGACGACCTGCGAGGAGACCTCGTGCATCCCGGGGAAGACCGGGTTGTCGCTGGTGCCGAGCCCGTGGCTCTCGTCGGGCTCGCCGCGCCGCACCGCCTCGATGTAGCCGGGGGTGTGCACCGTCTCGAGCAGGGTGTCGTCCGCGGGCGGGGGCGCCACGACCTCGAGGTGCTCCAGCACGCCGAGCGAACGGGCGAGCGTCACCGCGTCCCGGACGCGCCCCGGCGACATCGCGTGGTCCTTGCCGAAGTCGTAGCCGGTCAGCGCCTCGGAGTAGACGAGGACCGGCCTGCCGCCGTCGGTCGCCGGGCTCATGCGCCCGTACGCTGCTCGCGCGCGGCCGCGGCCAGGTCGCGGCTGCGGTCCCGGGCGGCCTCCATCGCGCTCAGGAAGGCCGCGCGGACCTTGTGGTCCTCGAGCTCGCGCAGCGCCGCGGCGGTGGTGCCGCCGGGCGAGGTCACGCGCTCGCGCAGGATCGCCGGGTGCTCGCCGCTCTCGCGCAGCAGCTTGGCCGAGCCCAGCATCGTCTGGACGACGAGCTCGGTGCTGGTGTCGCGCGGCAGGCCGAGGTGGACCCCGGCCTCGATCATCGCCTCGACGACGAAGAAGAGGTACGCCGGTCCCGAGCCGGAGATCGCGGTCACCGCGTCGAGGTAGCGCTCGGGCACGACCGCCACCCGCCCGGTGGCCGTGAGGATGTCGCGGACCCGCTCGAGGTGGTCGTCCGTCGCTGACGAACCGGCCGCGACGGCGGCCATGCCCTCGTCGACCTGCGCCGGGGTGTTCGGCATGACGCGGACCACGGGCTGGCCGGCGGGCAGGCCGGCCTCGAGGGTCGCGGTGTCCACGCCGGCCGCCATCGAGACGACGAGGGTGGTCGCGTCCAGCGCGGGCGCGATCTCGCCCAGCAGGCTGGTCATGTCCTGCGGCTTGACGACCAGCAGGACCGTCTCCGCGCCGGCGACCGCGTCGACGTTCGAGGACATCGTGATGCCGTACGCGGCCTCGAGCTCGGCCACCCGCTCGGGACGGCGGTCGGTGGCGACGATCGTGGCCGGGTCCCAGCCCGCGCGCACGAGACCGGACAGGACGGTCTCGCCCATGACGCCGGCCCCCAGGAGGGCGAGGCGTCGGGGCGGCCGCCGGTCGGTCCCGTGCACCGTCACGTCAGGCCTGGCTCCCGGCCGGCGTCCGGATGAGCAGCTCCGCGATCTGCACCGCGTTGAGCGCCGCGCCCTTGCGCAGGTTGTCGTTGCTGATGAAGAGCACCAGGCCCTTGCCCTCCGGCGCCGACTGGTCGGCCCGGATGCGGCCGACGTAGCTCGGGTCGCGCCCGGCGGCGTCGAGCGGCGTCGGGATGTCGCTGAGCTCGACGCCCGGGGCGTCGGCCAGGAGCCGGGTGGCCTCCTCCGGGCTCAGGTCGTCGGCGAACTCGGCGTGCACGACGAGCGAGTGGCCGGTGAAGACCGGCACCCGCACGCAGGTGCCCGCGACCCGCAGGCCGGGGACGTGCAGGATCTTGCGGGACTCGTTGCGGAGCTTCTGCTCCTCGTCGGTCTCCAGCGAGCCGTCGTCGACGATCGAGCCGGCGAGCGGCAGGACGTTGAAGGCGATCGGCTTCGCGTACGTCCTCGGCGCGGGCAGCTCGACCGCCCGGCCGTCGAAGGCGAGGTCGGCGGCGTGGTCGGCGACCGCGCGCACCTGGCCGTCGAGCTCGGCGACGCCGACGCCGCCGGAGCCGGAGACGGCCTGGTACGTCGCGACCTGGAGGCGGACGAGCGTGGCCGCCCGGTGCAGCGGTGCGAGGACCGGCATCGCGGCCATCGTGGTGCAGTTCGGGTTGGCGATGATGCCCTTGGGCGGGTCGAGGGCGTCGTCGGGGTTGACCTCGGAGACGACGAGCGGGACCTCGGGGTCCATGCGCCAGGCCGAGGAGTTGTCGATCACGACGGCGCCGGCCGCGGCGACGCGCGGGGCGGTCGCCTTGGACGCGGCCTTGCCGTTGGAGAACAGGGCGATGTCGAGGCCGGTGAAGTCGGCCGTCTCGGTGTCCTCCACGACGACCTCGCCGTCGCCCCAGGGGAGCGTCGTGCCCGCTGAACGGGCCGAGGCGAAGAACCGGATCTCGTCGACCGGGAACGACCGCTCCGCCAGCAGCGCACGCATCACGCCGCCGACCTGGCCCGTCGCACCGAACACTCCCACGCGCATGGGCACACCCTAGGTGCTCCCTTACACCAGCCCGACGTCCTTCCAGGGTGCGGGTGAGGCGCGAGTCCGTCACGCGCGCGGACGCCCCCGATCCGCGGCACCGGGCCCGCTCCTCGGCCGGCCGGGCAGGATGGGCCCGTGGCGATGGCGTTGCGCGAGCGGCTGGTCGGTCCCTCCGGGTGGTCCGGGCTGGTCCTGCACCCGCCGGCCCTGCCGGACGTGGCGCGCAGCCGCTACGGCTTCGAGATCTTCCTCGTGCTCGGTCTGTCGCTCGGGCGCTCGGCGGTCTACTCGATCCTCTCGATCGTCGAGCGGGAGACGCGAGGGGTGCCGCTGGCGGCGCAGACCTCGACGCTCAACTCCTCCGCCACGCCGGACCGGCCCTGGCTCGACCTCGGCTACCAGCTCGTCGGCATCGGCTTCGCGATGGTCCCGGTGCTGCTCGCCCTCTACCTGCTCAACGCGACGAACGCCCCCGCCGGCCGCCTGGTCGGCCTGGTCCCGCCGCGCCCGCGGATCGACCTGCTCGGTGGGGTCGTCATCGCGGCGTGCATCGGGATCCCCGGGCTCGGGCTCTACCTCGGCGCGCGGGCGCTCGGCTTCAACACCGACGTCCAGGCCTCCGGCCTCGGCGACCACTGGTGGACCATCCCGGTCCTCGTCCTCTCCGCGGCGCAGAACGCGGCGCTCGAGGAGGTGATCATGGTCGGCTACCTCGTCGTCCGCCTGCGCCAGCTCGGCTGGGCGATGCCGGCGGTGATCGCCTTCAGCGCGGTCGTGCGCGGCTCGTACCACCTCTACCAGGGCTACGGCGGCTTCGTCGGAAACCTGATCATGGGCGTGGTCTTCGTGCTCGTGTTCCTGCGCTGGCGACGCGTGACGCCGCTCGTCGTCGCCCACACCCTGCTCGACGTCGCCGCCTTCGTCGGCTACGCGGTGATCGCGCCACGCGTGAGCTGGCTCTGAGTGGGCGAGGATGATCACGTGACCACCACCGCCCCCGCCGTCGTGCTGCGCCCCGCCACCTCGGCCGGCGGCAGCGACGAGTCGTGGCAGCAGGCCTGGACGGGGCGTGGCCGCACGGCCCTGCTCCCCGACCTCTCCCCCGCGCCCGGGCTCGTCGTCCTCGAGTCGCCCGGGTTGAGCGTGCTCGAGGCCCTGGACAGCGCGGGTGCCGCTCGAGCGGTCCTCTGCGGGAGCGGCTACGGCGCGATGGTCGCCCTGCACGTCGCCGCGAACCACCCCGACCGCGTCGCCGCCCTCGTCCTGACCACGGCCAGCCGGGCGGTGGACCGCCAGCGCCGCGGGCTCGCCGACGCCGCGTACGGGCTGCTGTCGGTCGGCCGGGTGCAGCAGCTCCACGGGCCGCAGCGCCGGGTGCTCGAGCTGCTCGACCAGGTCCGCACGGTGGACTGGACGCCCTTCGCGGGCCGCGTCGAGGTGCCGGCCGTGGTCGTGCTCGGCGAGCGCGACGCCATCAACCGCGGGCCCAGCCGCCGGCTGGCCGCCGTGCTGCCCGGCTCCGAGCTGCTGGTCGTGCCCGGCGCCAAGGAGGGCTGGGTCGCCCGTGACCCGGCGGCGCTCGTGGAGGCCGCGGCTCCGTTCCTGGAGCGCGTCAGCGCCTAGTCACCGCTCCTGCGCGGTCCCGGTCCCGTCGACGGCGAAGCTCCGCGTGGCCGCAGCCAGGTGCTCGCGGGTGAAGTCGAGCGCCTGGCGCAGGTCGTCCTCGCGCTTGGCCCGCGAACCGCTCTTGCGCGAGTTGACCTCGAGCACGACGTGGCCGTCGAAGCCGTTCTCCGCGACCCAGGTGAGCGTCTCGCCCGCGCGCTGGTCGCCGAAGCCCGGCATCAGGTGCTCGTCCTTGCGGGAGCCCGTGCCGTCGGTGAGGTGGATGTGCTGCAGGCGGGAGCCCCACGACTTGGCCAGGTCGATCGACTGCTGCTGGGCCGTCGAGGCGTGGGAGAAGTCGAGCGTCAGGTGCTCGTACGCCAGCTCGGTCGGGTCCCAGCCGGGCACGTACGCCTTGACCTCACGGCCCGGCGTGCGCCACGGGTACATGTTCTCGACGCAGAAGGTGACGTCGTACTCGGCGTTGAGCCGCTCGATGCCGGCCACGAAGCCGCGGGCGTACTCGGCCTGCCAGCGGAACGGCGGGTGCACGACGACGACGTCCGCCCCGAGGCGGATGGCGGCCTCGGCGGAGCGGTCGAGCTTGGCCCACGGGTCGGTCCCCCACACCCGCTGGCTGATCAGCAGGCAGGGCGCGTGCACGGCGAGCACCGGCACGCCGTGGTAGTCGCGCAGCTTCTCCACCGCGTCGATGTCGGCGGCGACCGCGTCGATGCCGACCATCAGCTCGACGCCGTCGTAGCCCAGCTTGCGGGCCAGCTCGAAGCCGCTGGACGTGCCCTCCGGGTAGACCGAGGAGGTCGACAGCGCCACCTTCGGGAGTGCGGGGGACGACTGCGCCTCACGAGGGCTCGGGTCCGTCACCCTGCGAGACTACGCTGGTCCGATGCCCGAGGTGAGCGTCGGATTTCCGCGGGCGTGGACGGAGTTCACCGACCCCGACGACCCGGACCAGGTGTTCCGCTGCGACCTCACGTGGCTGACCTCGCGCTGGACCTGCATCTTCGGCCGCGGCTGCCCCGGCATCTACGCCGACCGGCCCGACGACGGCTGCTGCACCCTCGGGGCGCACTTCGCCGACGACGAGGACGAGCAGCGGGTGGCCGAGGCGGTGGGTTCGCTGACGCCCGAGCAGTGGCAGCACCGTGACGTCGGCCTGCGCGCCGGGTGGGTCGAGCTGGAGGACGTGACCGACCTGCCCGAGGGCACCGAGCCCGCCCGCAAGACCCGCGTCCACGACGGCGCCTGCGTCTTCCTGAACCGTCCGAGCTTCCCGGGCGGCTCTGGCTGCGCCCTGCACCGGATGGCCCTCGAGGTCGACGTGCCGATCACCGAGACCAAGCCCGACGTGTGCTGGCAGCTGCCGCAGCGGCGCCAGTACCGGACCGTGACGCGGACCGACGACACGACCTACCTCGAGGTGAGCATCGGCGAGTACGGCCGCGAGGGCTGGGGCCCGGGCGGGCACGACCTGGACTGGTACTGCTCGTCGAACACCGAGGCCCACGTCGCCGACGCCCCCGTCTACGCCACCAACGCCGACGAGCTGCGCGCGCTGATGGGCGAGCGGGCGTACGCGGTGCTGGTCGGGCTGTGCGAGGAGTTCGAGACGCGGAGGGGCCGGCTGCTGGCCCATCCCGCGGACCCGGTGCCCACCCGTGGCTCATCCCGGGTCAGGATGGGCTGATGCAGGGGACCACGATGCAGCTGGACCACCTCGCCTTCGCCGCGGGGCCCGAGGGCCTCGACGAGACGACCCGGCGGCTCGGGGGGCAGCTCGGGGCCCGCTTCGTCGACGGGGGCTTCCACCCGCGGTTCGGCACCCAGAACCGGATCCTCCCGCTGGCCGGCGGGCAGTACCTCGAGGTGGTCGAGGTCCTCGACCACCCGGCCGCGGAGAAGGCGCCCTTCGGCCAGGCCGTCCGCGCCCGCTCCGAGGACGGCGGCGGCTGGCTCGGCTGGGTCGTGTCCGTGAGCGACGTGGCGCCCTTCGAGCAGCGGCTCGGGCGCACCGCGGTCGACGGCAGCCGGTTCACCCCCGACAACCACCAGCTCCGCTGGCGCCAGCTCGGGGTCAAGGGCCTGCAGAGCGACCCGCAGCTGCCCTTCTTCGTCCAGTGGCTGAGCGACCCCGCCTCGCACCCATCGGCGGGCGGCGGGGACATCGCCCTGTCCAAGCTCGAGATCGCCGGCGACCACGACCGCGTGGACGAGTGGCTGGGCGGCAAGGCCAACCTGGTGCTCGACCACCTCGACATCGAGTGGGTCGCGCCCAACGGCCAGCCCGGCATCGTCGCCGCGGTCTTCGCGACGCCGAACGGCCTCGTGCGCCTGTAGGTCGCCAGACCCCGTCCTGCTGCCCCGGTCGAACGAAGGACCCATGCCCGTCCCGCTGCGCCCCGCCGTGTCCGCGCTGCCCGCGTACGTCGCCGGCCGTCCCGCCCCCGAGCGGGGTGACCTGGTCACGTACAAGCTCTCGAGCAACGAGAACCCCTTCGCCCCGCTGCCCGAGGTGCTCGACGCGGTCGCCGAGGCGAGCCGCGCGATGAACCGCTACCCCGACATCGCCAACACCCGCGTCGCGGAGGCCCTCGCCGCCCGTCTCGGCGTGACGCCCGACCGGCTGGCCCTCGGCACCGGTTCGGTGGGCGTGCTCTACCACCTGCTGCAGGCCGTCTGCGGGCCCGACGACGAGGTCGTGCACGCCTGGCGCAGCTTCGAGGCGTACCCGATCTCGGTGCTGCTGACCGGCGCCCGCTGGGTCGGCGTGCCCCTCGGGCCCGGGGCCGAGCACGACCTCGACGCGATGCTCGCCGCGGTCGGCCCGCGCACCCGCGCCGTCCTCCTCTGCAGCCCGAACAACCCGACCGGTCCGGCGCTGCGCCACGACGAGGTGCTGCGGTTCGTCGACGCGGTGCCCGACGACGTGCTGGTCGTCGTCGACGAGGCGTACGTCGAGTTCGTCACCGACCCGGCCGCCGTGCGTGGGCTCGAGGTGGCCGAGGGGCGCGACAACGTCGTGGTCCTGCGGACGTTCTCCAAGGCGTACGGGCTCGCCGGCTTCCGCGTCGGCTACTGCGTCGCGGAGCCACGCCTGGCCCAGGCGGTGCGTTCGGTGGCGCTGCCCTTCGGGGTGTCGCTGCCCGCGCAGGCCGCCGTCCTGGCCTCGCTGGAGCAGGAGGACGCGCTGCTCGCACGGGTCGCCGAGCTCGTCGAGCGGCGCGACGCGCTGGTGGCCGGGCTGCGCGAGCGCGGTCTCGACGTGCCCGACGCGCAGGGCAACTTCGTCTGGCTGCCCGCCGGCCCGGGGACCACTGCGGTCGCGGAGACGTTCGCCGACGCCGGGCTCGTCGTGCGCCCGTACGTCTCGGGCCAGCCCGGCGACGGCGTCCGGATCACCGTCGGCGAGACCGAGGCCAACGCCCGGGTGCTCGAGGTCGCCGCGCGGCTCGGGCGCGCCGGGACGGAACTGTCAGAGCCCCCGCCTACCGTCTGAGCCGTGCCGAAGACTGCGAGCAGGCCCGGGTTCCACTGCACCGAGTGCGGCTGGACGACCGTGCGCTGGCAGGGCCGGTGCGGGGAGTGCCAGACCTGGGGCAGCGTCGTCGAGGCGGGCGCGCCCAAGCTGGCGCAAATCCGGTCCCAGGCGCCCAGCGCGAAGGCCGTGCCCATCGCCCGGGTCGACCCCGACCTGGCCGCGCGGACGCTGACCGGGGTCGGCGAGCTCGACCGCGTGCTCGGCGACGGGCTCGTGCCGGGCGCCGTGGTGCTGCTGGCCGGCGAGCCCGGCGTCGGGAAGTCCACGCTCCTGCTCGAGGTCGCCGCCCGCTGGGCCAAGGCCGGGCGCCGCACGCTCTACGTCTCGGGCGAGGAGTCCGCGGCGCAGGTGCGGCTGCGGGCTGGACGCACCGACGCGCTGGCCGACGAGCTCTACCTGGCCGCCGAGACCGACCTCGGCACGATCCTCGGCCACATCGAGGAGGTCGAGCCGTCGTTGCTCGTCGTCGACTCCGTGCAGACCGTCGGCACCGCGGAGGCGGAGGGCTCGCCGGGCGGCCCGACCCAGGTGCGCGAGGTGACCGGCGCGCTCGTCCGGGTGGCCAAGCGGCGCGGCATGGCCGTGGTCATCGTGGGCCACGTGACCAAGGACGGGGCGATCGCCGGCCCGCGACTGCTCGAGCACCTCGTCGACGTGGTGCTCGCCTTCGAGGGCGACCGGCACTCCGGCTTCCGGATGGTCCGCGCGACCAAGAACCGCTTCGGCCCCGCCGACGAGGTCGGCTGCTTCGAGATGGCCGAGACCGGCATCGTCGAGGTGACCGACCCGAGCGGGCTGTTCACCTCCGTGCACGCCGAGCCCGTGCCCGGCACCTGCGTGACGGTGACGATGGAGGGCCGCCGCCCGCTGCTCGCCGAGCTGCAGGCCCTCGTCGCGCCGACCGAGCTGCCGAGCCCGCGGCGCACGGTCAGCGGGCTCGACAGCGGCCGGGTCTCGATGGTGCTCGCCGTGCTCGAGCGGCGCTGCCGCGTACCGGTCGGACGGCGCGACGTCTACGCCTCGACGGTGGGCGGGGCGCGGGTCACCGACCCGTCGGCCGACCTGGCCATCGCGGTGGCCGTGGCGTCGGCCGCGACGAACGCCACGCTCGGCCCGCGCACCATCGCGATCGGCGAGGTCGGCCTCGCCGGCGAGCTGCGTCGGGTGCCCGGGACGGAGCGCCGGCTGGCGGAGGCGGCGCGGCTGGGGTTCACCGACGCCCTGGTGCCGACCGAGGCGCCGGCGGCCGGTCGGCGGCTGGTCGACGCGCGGAGGATCGCTACGAGCGACCGGTCGGGGATGCGCGTCCACGCCGTCCCGACGCTCGCCCACGCCCTGGCCGCGGCCGGCCTCGGAGAGCGCTGACCGTCGCACGACAGGGTTAGGATCGCCCGCGATCGGCCGGAGAGCGGTCGACGCGAGGATCGGGAGCACGCCATGGGGGGCACCGAGGGCGACGAGGGCCCGCGCTTCACGATGCTCGACGAGCTGCGCGCGCTGGCCCCCGGGACGCCGATGCGTGACGGCCTGGAGCGGATCCTGCGGGGCCGTACGGGTGCGCTCGTCGTGCTCGGCGACAACGACGTGATCGACGAGATCTCGACCGGCGGCTTCGCCCTCGACGTCGCCTTCAGCGCCACGGCCCTGCGCGAGCTGGCCAAGATGGACGGCGCCATCGTGCTCAGCGAGGACCGCACACGGATCGTCCGAGCCGGCGTCCACCTCATGCCCGACCGGTCGGTGGAGACGTCGGAGACCGGCACGCGGCACCGGACGGCCGAGCGCGTGGCCCGCCAGGCCGGCCTGCCCGTCGTCTCGGTCTCGTCGTCGATGGCGACGATCTCGCTCTTCCTCGGCGACGAGCGCCACCTGGTCGAGCACTCCGCGCAGATCCTGTCGCGGGCCGAGCAGGCCCTGCAGACCCTCGAGCGCTACCGCGGGCGACTGACCGAGGTGATCGCCCGGCTGTCGTCGCTCGAGGTGCAGGACGCCGTCACCGTGCGCGACGTGGCCCTGGTCGCGCAGCGCCTGGAGATGGTCCGGCGCCTCGAGGAGGAGATCGAGAGCTACGTCCACGAGCTCGGGTCCGACGGCCGCCTGCTGACCCTGCAGCTGTCGGAGCTGGCCGTCGACTTCGCCCGGCTGCCCGAGCTGCTCGAGCGCGACTACCGCGCCCACGACGACGCCGACTTCTCCCTGCAGCACCTGCGCCGGCTCAGCACGGCCCAGCTGGTCGAGCCGGCCGCGGTGGCCCGGGCGATGGGCTTCGGTCCGGTGGTCAACCTCGACGGGCGCGTGGTCAGCCGCGGCTTCCGCCAGGTCGCGCAGATCGGCCGGCTGCCGGCGGCGCTGGGCGTGCGGCTCATCGAGCACTTCGGCAACCTGCAGGCCCTCTTCGGGGCGAGCATCGCCGAGCTGCAGGACGTCGACGGCGTCGGGGAGAGCCGCGCCCGCGTCATCCGCGACGGGCTGCTCCGCCTGGCCGACGCCGCGTACAGCGACCGGCTCGACTGAGCCCGACGCCGCTCCTCGACCCTAGGTGAGGATGACCCGCCAGCGGACCTCGCGGGCGTCGTCGAAGTTCGCGATGGCGACGTAGTAGCCCGGCTTCGGCGCCTCCGGGCGCTTCGTGCAGCCGTCGCCGGAGCGCGAGCCGTCCCACTTCATCGTCCAGTCGACCGACTTCTCGGCCGCCAGCTTGCGGCTGGTGGCGGGCACGCTCTTCGGGCAGTCCTCCGAGGACCAGATGCGGTCGGAGCCGGAGACGATGGTCAACCGGAAGTTGCCGCTGGTGACCTTGACGTAGCAGGCCTTGCCGGAGCCGTTGATCAGCGACAGCTCGAAGGTCGCCGACTTCTTGGCCTTCACCGTGCGGGGGCCGGTGAGCGTCGAGCGCACGTCGTCGGCCGGGCAGGAGGCCAGCACGGGCGCGGCCTTCTTCTTCGACGCGGCCTTCTTCGCCTCCGCCTTCTTCTCGGCCGCCTGCTGCTCCGCCTTCTTCTTCTCGGTGGACGTGGGCGGCGTGGACCGCTCGGCCTTGGCCGTCTGGCCGGGGTCCGGCGTGACCGTGCTCCCCGCGGTGGGCGACCCCGAGGCCAGCGCGCTCGCGGTGGCGGCGAACGGGGTCGGGCTCGCCGAGGCGCTCGAGCTCGCGCTCGGGGACGGGCTGGCCGAGGCCGTGACGGGCGGCAGGGTCGGCTCGGGGACGCTCGGCGGGGCCGGCTCGGCCTGGACCGCCGACCCGGCGCTCATCGCGTTGCCCACCAGGGCGATCACGATGACGATCGCCACGACGGCCGCCACGAGCACGGCCAGCCGCCGCACCCAGTAGCGCTCCCGCGGCTCGGGCCCGACCGGGTGCAGGACGCTGCTCATGGCCCGAGGTTAAGGACGGGTCACGACCTCGGCGGTCAGGCTCGCCGGGCACCCTCGGGGTTCCGCCCACCCTCGCCCCTCGCCCCTCCTTCTCGCCCCTCCCCGCTGACCAGTGGTCAGCTGTCGTCGCGACACGCCGTACGCAGCGACCACGGGTGACCACTGGTCGCTGCGCCGGAGGGCCGGTCGCCGGCTGTTCGTAGGGTGAGGGTCAGCGGCTGGCGCCGGTGGCCGGACGCGGCGCGTCGGAGGACACCCTCGTCCTGCGAGAGAGCGAGGAGAGCGGCGGTTGGAGCGCGAGGCGCGTCGGGGCGAGGCGGAGACGGTGAGGGCCGTCACCCGCTGGTACGACGAGAACGCCCGCGACCTGCCGTGGCGGCGGCCGGGCGCCACCCCGTGGGCCGTCCTCGTGAGCGAGTTCATGCTCCAGCAGACGCCGGTCGAGCGCGTGCGGGAGCCCTGGGCGCGCTGGCTCGAGCGCTGGCCGACCCCGGCGGCCCTCGCGGACTCCCCGTCGGGTGAGGCCGTCCGCGCCTGGGGCCGGCTCGGCTACCCGCGCCGCGCCCTGCGGCTGCACGGGGCGGCGGTCGCGATCGCCGAACGCTTCGGCGGCGAGGTGCCCGCCGACCTCGACGACCTGCGCAGCCTGCCCGGCGTCGGCTCGTACACCGCGGCCGCCGTCGCCAGCTTCGCCTTCGGGCGGCGTGCGGTCGTGCTCGACACCAACGTCCGCCGGGTGATCGGTCGCGTCGCGATCGGCGAGGCCTACCCCGGCACGAGTCCCACGAGGGCCGAGACGGCGGTCGCCGAGGCCTACCTGCCCGACGAACCCGCCGTGGCGGCCCGCTGGGCCGTCGCGTCGATGGAGCTCGGCGCCGTCGTGTGCACCGCCCGGCGACCCCGCTGCGAGGGCTGCCCGGTGCCGGAACGCTGCGCCTGGCGCCGGGCCGGCTACCCGGAGTGGTCAGGACCGCCGCGGCGGGGACAGACGTACGAGGGCACCGACCGGCAGTGCCGCGGGGCGCTCCTGGCCGTGCTGCGCAGCAGCGACTCCCCCGTCGGCCCGGAGGAGCTCGAGGCGGCCTGGCCGGAGCCGGTGCAGCGCGAGCGGGCGCTGGCCTCGCTCGTGGCCGACGGGCTGGTCGTGGGGCCCGCTCCCGAGGACGGCGGGGACGAGGTCCGCTGGGCGCTCCCGGGCGGTCGGGGTGCTGGGACGTCCGCGCCGTAGGTTGGGAGCCGTGTCCCTGACTCCCGACGACGTCCGCCCCGACCCCGGCCGCGGCGAGGCCCTCACCACCGCGCCGGCGCCGCACGCCCCGCGCCGCAAGCTCGTGCACGGCGCGGAGATCCCGGTGCTCGGACTCGGCACGTCGCCCGTGACCGGTGAAGCCGTCGTGCGCCAGGTCGCGGACGCGCTCGCCGCGGGCTACCGGCTGATCGACACCGCGGAGAACTACCGCAACGAGGAGGGCGTCGGCGAGGGGATCCGCGTCTCGGGCGTCGACCGCTCGGAGATCTTCCTGACCAGCAAGCTCAACCGCGAGTGGCACAGCGTCGACGGCGTCCGGAAGGCGTGCGAGGCCAGCCTGGAGCGCCTCGGCACCGACTACCTCGACCTGCTCCTCGTGCACTGGCCCAACCCGGACCAGGACCGCTACGTCGACGCGGTCCGCGGGCTCGAGGCCCTCCGCGAGGAGGGGGTCCTGCACGCGATCGGGGTCTCCAACTTCAAGCCGGCCCACCTGAGGCGGGTCGTCGACGAGACCGGGATCCTGCTCGACGTCAACCAGGTCCAGCTGAGCCCGTACACGACCCGGCCCGACGTCCGGGCCGCGAACGACGAGTACGGCACCGCCACCGAGTCGTGGAGCCCGATCGGCGCCAGCAGCGCCGAGCTGCGCGGCGAGGAGGCCCTGGTCGCCATCGGCGAGCGCTACGACAAGACCCCGACGCAGGTGATCCTGCGCTGGCACGTGCAGCTGGGCCTGGTGCCGATCCCCAAGTCGACGAACCCGGTGCACCTGGCCGACAACCTCGCCGTCTTCGACTTCGCGTTGGACGACGACGACCTGGCGGCGATCGCCGGCCTCGACCGGGGCGACGAGGGCGTCACCGACTCGGACACGTTCGGGCACTAGGCCGTGTCCCTCGATTCCCGGCAGGCGTTGGCGTGGCATCCGCGCCCGGTCCGGCAAGCCGGAGGAGCGAGCGCGCAGCGGGCTGCGCCGAGCGAGGCCGGCGCAGCCGGTCGGGATGCGGGGCCGTGTCAGCGCCCGTCGGGATCGAGAGACGGGGCCTAGGTGTACTGGGCCAGGACGTTGGTGACACTCGGTTCGAGTGCTTGACGTGAAGAGGACCTCCGAGTGCGGTGGGAGATGTGTCGTCTTCTACCGCTCGGAGGCCCTCAGGTGGCTCACGCTAACGCCCGGCTCAATCGTCATGGTCGGCTGCTGCTGATCGAACGCGTCGTCGTCCAGCACTGGCCCGTCGCCCACGCCGCGAAGGCGATGGGGATCTCGCGCCAGTGCGCCTATCGCTGGGTCCGCCGCTGGCGGGCCGAGGGCGACGCAGGGCTGCTCGATCGGTCTTCGCGCCCGCACCACAGCCCCGGCCAGACCCCGGCCGTGGTCGAGGAGGCGATCACGACCGACCGGGTCGAGTACCGCCGCGGGCCGGCGTGGATCGCCGCTCGGCACCCGGTCTGCGCCCGGACGGTGTCGCGGGTCCTGGTCCGTCACCAGCTGCCCAGGCTGGCCGTGCTGGACCCGGTCACCGGCGAGGTGATCCGCGCGTCGAAGACCACCGCCGTCCGCTACGAGAAGGACGCCCCGGGCGAGCTCGTCCACATGGACGTCAAGAAGATCGGCCGGATCCCCGCCGGCGGCGGCTGGCGCGCCCACGGGCGCCTCGCGACCAACAGCGACAAGCACAAGCGGGCCCTGATCGGCTACGACTACGTCCACTCGGTCGTCGATGACCACTCCCGGCTCGCCTACTCCGAAGTACTTACCGATGAGAAAGGCGTGACGTGCGCGGCGTTCCTCGAGCGCGCGCTGGCCTACTTAGCCGAGCGAGGAGTCGACCGAGTCGAGCGGCTGATGACCGACAACGCCTTCGCCTACCGCTACTCCCTCGTCACGGTCTGCGCCGAGCACGGAATCGCCCAGAAGTTCATCAAGCCGCACTGCCCCTGGCAGAACGGCAAGGCGGAGCGCTACAACCGCACCCTTGCCTCAGAGTGGGCCTACCGACAGGTTTGGACGTCGAACGCCGCCCGCGCTGCAGCGCTTGCTCCCTGGGTCGAGCACTACAACACTGAACGAGCCCACTCCGCACTCGATGGACTCACCCCACTCGCGCGACTGTCACCAACCTCATGACCGGGTACACCTAGGCCCGTGGCTCGCACGACGGCGGCGCGAGGCAGCCGCAGCGACGTCAGCGTCGAGCGGGTCTGGTCGGGCGACCTGTACGCCCGCGTCAGCACCGCCGGCGCCGAGGGTGCGCGCGCCTTCGTCCTGGTGCCCGGGATCGGCGTCACCTCGAACTACTTCGAGCGGCTCGCGCTGCGGCTGAACGAGTTCGGTCCCGTGATCGCGCTCGACCTGCCCGGGTTCGGCGGGGTGCCGCACCCCGGTCGCCCGATGACGGTCGTCCAGTACGCCGAGCTCGTGGGAGACGTGGTCGACCGGCTCGGGCTCGAGGACCCCGTCCTGGTCGGGCACTCCATGGGGACGCAGATCGTCGCGGCGCTCGCAGCCACGCGCGAGGTGTCCGACGTCGTGCTGATCTCTCCCGTCGTCAACGCCCGGGAGCGCCGATCCTGGCGCGTGCTGCTGCGCTTCGCCCAGTCCTGCCTGCACGAGCCGCCGCGCGTCGTCGCGCTCGCCCTCTACGCGTACGCGCTGTCGGGAGCGCGCTGGATCTTCCGCATCCTGCCCGCCGTGCTGCGGTTCCGGATCGAGGACGCGCTGCCCCGGATCGGTGCCCGCACGCTCGTCCTCTCCGGCGAGGAGGACCGCCTCGTCCCGCTGTCCTGGACGCAGGAGGTGACCCGCCTCCTCCCGCGCGGCACCTCGTGGCGCATCCCCGGCGCGGCGCACTCGGTCATGCACCGCAACGCCGAGGAGGTCGCCCGGCTCTGCGTCGCCCACGTGCGCGGCCGGCTGCCGGAGGACGACCACGTGCACCGCGTGCCGGAGGAGGTCGTCGACGGTTCCGACGGCCACGAGGGGGTCGGGCTGGCCGCGACCAGGGGGCGCGTCACCGAGCTGGCCGGCGTCCTCACCGACGACGACGAGACCATCGCGCGCGGCAAGACCGAGCAGGCGCAGGCCGCCGAACGGGCCGAGGGCACGAGCGACGACCGCTGAGGCGCGAACGATCTGCAGGACGCTCCCTGAGCCTGTCGAAGGGCCTCGAAGAGGTCAGCGTTCCTCGAATGAAGGCACGCGACCCGGCCGTGGTGGGCACGACGGAGAACGCCAACCCCTTCGGGGCCCTTCGACAGGCTCAGGGAGCGTGCTCCACCCTTCGACAGGCTCAGGGAGCGTTGCTGCGGACGCAGCGAGGCCCGGCACCGCGTCGCGGTGCCGGGCCTCGGCTGGTCGATCAGGGGTGGCTCAGCCGTTGGCCTGCTGGCCGTCCGGCTCCTCGAACCCCTCGAGGCCGTTCTCGATGATGCCGTCGAACTCGACCGGCGGAGCGTCCGGCGTCTGGTCCCGCTTGTGCCCGGTGAAGGTGAACGGGTGCTCGGCACCGGGCTCGGCGACGTCGACGACGACGATCTCGCCCGGGTTGAGCTCGGAGAAGAGGATCTTCTCCGCCAGGATGTCCTCGACGTCGCGCTGGAGCGCACGACGCAGCGGACGGGCACCGAGGACCGGGTCGTAGCCGCGCTCCCCCACCAGCTGCTTGGCCGCCGGCGTGAGCTCGATGCCCATGTCGCGGTCCTTCAGGCGGGACTCGATCTGCGCGACCATCAGGTCGACGATCCGGACGATGTCCTCCTGCGTCAGCTGGCGGAACACCACGATCTCGTCGACGCGGTTCAGGAACTCGGGACGGAAGTGCTGCTTGAGCTCGTCCGCCACCTTGGCCTTCATCTTCTCGTACGACCCCTCGGTGTTGCTCGAGCCGCTGAAGCCGAGCGACACGCTCTTGGCGATGTCGCGCGTCCCCAGGTTGGTCGTCATGACGATGACGGTGTTCTTGAAGTCGACCACGCGGCCTTGGGCGTCGGTCAGACGACCCTCGTCCAGGATCTGCAGCAGCGAGTTGAAGATGTCCGGGTGGGCCTTCTCGACCTCGTCGAAGAGGACCACGCTGAACGGCTTGCGCCGCACCTTCTCGGTGAGCTGGCCGCCCTCCTCGTAGCCGACGTAGCCGGGAGGCGAGCCGAACAGCCGCGAGGCGGTGTGCTTCTCGGAGTACTCGCTCATGTCGAGCTGGATGAGCGCGTCCTCGTCGCCGAACAGGAACTCCGTCAGCGCCTTGGTGAGCTCGGTCTTGCCGACGCCCGAGGGCCCCGCGAAGATGAACGAGCCGCTCGGCCGCTTGGGGTCCTTCAGACCCGCCCGCGTACGCCGGATCGAGCGCGAGAGCGCCTTGACCGCGTCGTGCTGGCCGATGTAGCGCTTGCCCAGCTCCTGCTCCATGTGCAGCAGGCGAGCCGACTCCTCCTCGGTGAGCTTGAACACCGGGATGCCGGTGGCCGTGGACAGCACCTCGGCGATGATCTCCTCGTCCACCTCCGCCACGACGTCGAGGTCGCCGGACTTCCACTGCGCCTCGCGCTCGGCGCGGGCCGACAGCAGCTTCTTCTCGTCGTCGCGGAGACCCGCGGCGCGCTCGAAGTCCTGCGCGTCGATCGCCGCCTCCTTCTCGAGGCGGACGGCCGCGACCTTCTCGTCGAACTCGCGCAGGTCCGGCGGCGCCGTCATGCGACGGATCCGCAGGCGGGCGCCGGCCTCGTCGATCAGGTCGATCGCCTTGTCGGGCAGGAAGCGGTCCGAGATGTAGCGGTCGGCCATCTGCGCCGCGGCGACGAGCGCCTGGTCGGTGATGGTGATGCGGTGGTGCGCCTCGTAGCGGTCACGCAGCCCGCGGAGGATGTCGATCGTGTGGGCGATCGACGGCTCCGCGACCTGGATCGGCTGGAAGCGGCGCTCGAGCGCGGCGTCCTTCTCGACGTACTTGCGGTACTCGTCGAGGGTGGTCGCACCGATCGTCTGCAGCTCGCCGCGGGCCAGCATCGGCTTGAGGATGCTGGCGGCGTCGATGGCGCCCTCGGCGGCACCCGCACCCACCAGGGTGTGGATCTCGTCGATGAAGAGCACCACGTCGCCGCGGGTCTTGATCTCCTTGAGCACCTTCTTGAGGCGCTCCTCGAAGTCACCGCGGTAGCGGCTGCCGGCGACCAGGGCGCCGAGGTCGAGGGTGTAGATCTGCTTGTCGCGCAGCGTCTCGGGCACGTCGCCGCGCACGATGGCCTGCGACAGGCCCTCGACGACGGCGGTCTTGCCGACGCCCGGCTCACCGATCAGCACGGGGTTGTTCTTGGTGCGACGGCTCAGCACCGTCATCACCCGCTCGATCTCCTTCTCGCGGCCGATGACGGGGTCGAGCTTGTTCTCGCGCGCGGCCTGGGTCAGGTTGCGGCCGAACTGGTCGAGCACCATCGAGGACGACGGGGTCGAGCCCTGCTCGGGGCACCGGAGGTCGCGGCCTCCTTGCCCTGGAAACCGGAGAGCAGCTGCAGGACCTGGTTGCGCACGCGGTTGAGGTCGGCGCCCAGCTTGACGAGCACCTGGGCGGCAACACCCTCGCCCTCACGGATGAGGCCGAGAAGAATGTGCTCGGTGCCGATGTAGGAGTGGTTGATCTGCAGCGCCTCGCGCAGCGACAGCTCGAGGACCTTCTTGGCCCGCGGCGTGAACGGAATGTGCCCGCTCGGCGACTGCTGGCCGTGGCCGATGATCTCCTCGACCTTCTGGCGCACGGCCTCGAGGGAAATGCCGAGGGACTCCAGCGCCTTGGCGGCGACACCCTCGCCCTCGTGGATGAGGCCGAGCAGGATGTGCTCGGTCCCGATGTAGTTGTGGTTGAGCATGCGGGCTTCTTCTTGAGCCAGCACGACGACGCGACGCGCCCGGTCGGTGAACCTCTCGAACATGCTTACGGTGCTCCTCGCTCTTGCGGTGCGGACGCCGCTCTCACGGCTGCACTCCAGCACCACTCATGCTAGTCGGGAGGGCAGCCGCCGCAGGTGGTCCCGGATCTCGCGAACCACGCTCCGGCCCCCAGGGGGAGCCATCCGGCGTTCCGTGCACATGACAACGCTGTGACGAGGGGCTCCGATTCCGCCTGCGACAAGCGGATGTCGGTCATCGGAGCCGGACCGGCGCGGTGCGCGCCCCGGGCGAGGGGCGTTCGCCCAGGGCGCAACCGTCGCTGGATCTCCACCGGCGTGGAGGTCGCGCAGGCTCAGCCGTGCGCCTTCTCGTAGGCCTCGCGGACCTCGGCGGAGACGCGGCCGCGCGAGGAGACCTCGTAGCCGTTCTCCTGCGCCCAGGCGCGGATGTCGCTGGTGTTGGAGGCGCCCTCGGCGGCCGCAGCCCGCGGGGCGGGGGCCGAGCCGACGTTGCGCTTGCGGCGTCCACCGGTGCGGCGGGCCACGCCGACCCAGGGAGCGAGCGCGTCGCGCAGCTTTTCGTAGTTCTCGGTGGAGAGGTCGATCTCGTACTCCACGCCGTCCAGACCGAATTGCACCGTTTCGTCGGCCTTGCCGCCGTCGAGGTCGTCCTCGAGGATGTACTCCACCCGCTGTGCCATCTACTTTCCTTTCCTGGGGGGTTTCCTGACGCGAAGACGATAGCGCAGGAGGCACCCCCAGGAATTCACACGAGATCCATCGCGATATCGAGAATGGGCGCGGAATGCGTGATCGCGCCGACCGCGATGAAGTCCACACCGGTACGGGCCACAGAAACAGCGCTGGCCAATGTGAGCCCGCCACTCGCCTCGAATTCCGCGCGCCCCTTCAGCGCGGTCACGATCTCGCTCATGGCCGCCAGGCTCATGTTGTCGAGCAGCACGTCGGTGCAGCCCGCGCCGACCACGGCGTGGGCCTGCTCGGCGGTGGTCACCTCGACCTGGATCCACAGCTGTGGGAACATCGCCCGCACCCGCTCGTACGCCGGCACGACCCCGCCCGCGGCGAGCACGTGGTTGTCCTTGACCAGGGCGGCGTCGGCGAGCGACATGCGGTGGTTGACCCCTCCGCCGACGCGGACCGCGTACTTCTCGAGCATCCGCAGGCCGGGCGTGGTCTTGCGCGTGTCCCGCACCCGCGTCCCGGTCCCCTCGAGCGCGTCGACCCAGGCCCGCGTGGCCGTCGCCACCCCGGAGGTGAGGGTCAGCAGGTTGAGCGCGACCCGCTCGGCGGTCAGCAGCGCCCGCGTGCTGCCCTGCACGCGGACGAGCACGTCGCCGACCTCGACCGCGTCGCCGTCGGTCGCGAGCACCTCGACCGTCCAGCCGTCGCCGGCCGGCTCCGCGCCCTGCAGGACGACGGCCAGCACGTACGCGGCCACCGGCAGCCCGGCCACCACGCCCGGACGCCGCACGACGAACGCCCCGGTGGCGACCGCGTCGGCGTCGATGGTGGCGACCGAGGTGACGTCGACACCCTCCCCCGTCCCGGGCGGCAGCACGCCGCGCCCGCCGAGGTCCTCCCCGAGCGCCTCGGCCACGACCACCGCGAGCGCGGCCACGTCCAGCCCCGCCCCCGCGACGTACGCCTCGGCCTGCGCCAGGTCCCTGATGCCCGTCATGCCACCCTCTCCTCCGCGCCGACCTCGGTCAGCTCGTGCTCCAACCCGTCCTCGCCGAGGCGCACCACGAGGTGGCGCTGCCACTCCTCGCGGCGCTCGCCGAAGTCATCACGCCAGTGCGCGCCCCGGGACTCCTCGCGCACCCGCGCGGAGCCGAGCACGGCGGTGGCCACGCAGAGCAGGTTCGTCGCCTCCCACGCGGCCAGACCCGGCTGCTCGCTGCGCCGCCCGGCCAGCCGCTCGAGCTGGTCCGCCGCGCGGTCGAGACCGGCGCCGCCGCGCAGGCCGCCGCAGTCGCGGCTCATGGTGCGCTGCAGGGCCGGCACGACCGCGGGGTCGACGAGCCAGGCGTCCGGGCCCTCGCTGACGACCTCGAGCGGCTCGCGCTGCGGCGGCAGGTCGCGGCCGATGGCCTCGGCGATGCGGACCGCGAACACGAGTCCCTCGAGCAGGGAGTTCGAGGCGAGCCGGTTGGCGCCGTGGACGCCGGAGGAGGCGACCTCGCCGCAGGCGTAGAGCCCGTCGAGGTTCGTCGCGCCGTCCAGGTCGGTCTCGACGCCGCCGCAGAAGTAGTGGGCCGCGGGCGCGACCGGGATCAGGTCGGTCGTCGGGTCGATGCCGGCCTGGCGGCAGCTGTGCAGGATCGTCGGGAAGCGGACGCGCCACGTCTCCTCGCCGAGCGCCCGCCCGTCGACGTACACGTGGTCGGTGCCCTCCCGGGCCATCTCCTTCATGATCCCCTTGGCGACGACGTCGCGGGGCGCGAGCTCGGCGAGCTCGTGCTGGCCGACCATGAAGCGCTCGCCGGCGGAGTTCACGAGCAGGCCGCCCTCGCCGCGGACGGCCTCGCTGACCAGCGGCAGCTGGCCCCGGGCGCCCGTGCCGAGGAAGAGCACGGTCGGGTGGAACTGGATGAACTCCACGTCGCGCAGCCGCGCGCCGGCCCGGAGCGCTGCCGCCACCCCGTCGCCGGTCGAGACCGGTGGGTTGGTGGTGACGGCGTAGATCTGGCCGATGCCGCCGGTCGCCAGCACCGTCGCGCGGGCGCGCACCGCGCCGACGCCCTGGCGGGTGCCCTCGCCGAGGACGTGCAGCGTGACGCCGGCGACGGCGGGCCGGCCGTCGTCCGTGCGCGCGGGCAGCAGGTCCAGCACGAGCGCCTGCTCGACGATCTCGATGCCCGGGTCGGAGGTCACCGTGGCGACCAGGGCCCGCTCGATCTCCGCGCCGGTCGCATCACCGCCGGCGTGCGCGATGCGGTTGCGGTGGTGGCCACCCTCCCGCGTCAGCGCGAGGCGCCCGGCGGCGTCGAGGTCGAACTGCGTGCCCCGCTCGACCAGCGTCGCGACCTCGTCGGGCCCCTCGCGCACCAGGACGTCGACGGCGGCGGGCTCGCACAGGCCGGCCCCGGCGACGAGCGTGTCCGTGACGTGCTCGTCGACCGTGTCGCCCTCGGCCTGGACCGACGCGATGCCGCCCTGCGCCCAGCGGGTCGAGCCGGCGGCCACGACGTCCTTGGTGACGACCATGACCAGGCTGTCGGGGCCGAGCCGCTCGCGGCACTCGAGCGCCGCGGTGAGGCCAGCGACGCCGGAGCCGACGACCACGACGTCGACCTCGCGGACCCAGCCGGGTGGTTCGGCGGCGAGGCGGCGCGGCAGGGTCGGGAGCGGTCCGCCCTCGAGCCGCGGCAGCGGCGCCTCGACGGCGGTGGACGGGGTCCTCTCGGCGGGCGCGTCCTCGTGCCCGGCCGTCGTCGGCAGCATGGTGCCCATGATCGCTCACGGCACCGAACCCGGTCCCCGCGCGGGCGCGGCACGGACGCCGGCGGCCGGGCCGGGGTGGCGCCCCTGGCGCGAGGCGTGGGAGGAGGCCGCGTACGGAGACGCCGGCTTCTGGACCCGCGAGCGACCCCGGGACCACTTCTCGACCGGGGTGGGCGCCGGGACGCTGGTGGCGCGGGCGGTCGCCGCCCTCGCCCCCGCGGGCGTCACGGTCGTGGTCGACGTCGGGGCCGGTGACGGTTCGCTGCTGGCGGCGCTGGTGGACCTGCTGCCCGGCGTGGCCCTGGTCGGGGTCGACCGGCGCGAGCCCCCGCCCGGCCTGGACCCGCGGGTCGGCTGGTCCGTCGACCACTGGGACGTCGACGCCGGGCGCTGGCGCGGCGGCGGTCCGGGGCGCTGGTACGCACCGGGCGAGCGTCCCCTGCTCGTCGCCCACGAGTGGCTCGACGACCTGCCGGTGCCCGTGGTCGAGCGCGCGCCCGACGGCTGGCGCGAGGTCGAGGTGGACGCGGACGGCGACGAGCGGCCGGGCCACGCCGCGACGGGCGAGGACGCGGCCTGGCTCGAGCGCTGGTGGGACGTCGACCCCGTCCACGGCGACCGGGCGGAGGTCGGGCGCGCCCGTGACGCGGCCTGGGCGCACCTCGTGACCGCGGCCCTCGCGGCACCCGGGGGCCGGGCCCTGGCCGTCGACTACGGCCACCGCCGGTCCGAGCGGCCCGCCGGCGGGAGCCTGGTCGCGTACGCCCACGGGCGCCAGCGCCGACCCGTGCCGGACGGTTCCGTGAACCTGACCGCCGGCGTCGCCGTGGACGCCCTCGCCGCGGCGGGAGAGACCCAGGGCGCGGCGACGGTCCTGCTGCGACGCCAGTCCGAGCAGCTGGACCTCCTGCCCGACGAGGCGGGCACGGCGACCGGCGACCCGCTCGCCGCGCTCGTGCGGCGCTCCGAGCGGGCCGCGCTCACCGACCCCCGACGCTGGGGCGGGCTGTGGTGGCTCCTCCAGGGTCGGAGGACCTAGGCCGAGGCGCTCTAGCCTTGGGCGGGTGCCCACCCCCCTGCGCGTGCTCGTCGGCGCCCTCGGGCCGGGCGTGCTGCCCGTCGTCCCGGGGCCGGAGGGACCGCCGGCCGGCACGCTGCTGCTGGACCTCGGGCCCGAGCACCCCAGCGGCACCGGGCTCGTCGAGCTGCGGCTCTGGCTCGAGGACGACCGCGTCACGGAGGCCACGGTGGTGGTCGGGGCGCTGCACCGCGGGGTGGAGAAGCTCTTCGAGGTCCGCGACTACCGCCAGGTCCTGGTGCTGGCCGACCGGCACGACTGGCAGGCGCCCTTCGCCGCGGAGCTGACCGTCGCGCTGACCTGCGAGCAGATGCTGGGCCTCGAGGTCCCGCCGCGCGCCGTCTGGATGCGCACGCTCCTCGCCGAGCACACCCGGGTGCTCAGCCACCTGGGGTTCCTGGGCTGGGTCCCCACCCGGCTCGGCTCCGCCCCGCCGTCGGCGCTGCGCGAGTCGCTGCGCACGCAGCTGCAGCGCCTCACCGGCAACCGGGTGCACCCCATGGTCAACCGGGTCGGCGGCCTGGCCGCCGACGCCGACGACGCCTGGCTCGACGCCGAGGCGGCCGTGCTCGCGGACGTGCGCGCGAGCGCCGACCGGCTCGAAGAGCAGCTCGGCTCCGGGCCGCTGCGGGAGCTGACCGACGGGGTCGCCGTGCTCGGGCGCGAGGTCGTGGAGGCGTACGGCGTGACCGGCCCGGCCGCCCGGGCCGGGGGCCTCGACGTCGACCTGCGCCGCCAGCGGCCCTATCTCGCGTACGGGGAGCTGGCCGACCTGCTGCGCCCCCCGGCGGGGCGGGCGGGCGACGCGCACGCCCGGCTCGCGACGCTGGTGCACGAGCTGCGGGTGTCGGCCGACCTGGTCGCCGCGTGCGTCGAGCGGCTGCGCGTCACGCCCGGCGACGTCGCGGTGCGGCTGGGCAAGGTCGTGCGGCTGCCCGAGGGCGAGGCCTACGTGGCGACCGAGGCGCCGCTCGGGGTGTCCGGCGTCTTCCTCGTCTCCCGCGGGGAGAAGACGCCCTGGCGGCTCAAGCTGCGCACGCCCTCGTTCAACCACGTCTCCGTCCTCGAGCCGCTGCTGCGCGGCGTCCACGTCGACGCCCTCGAGGCGACCCTGGCCTCGATCGGCTACGTCGTCGGCGACATCGACAAATGATCAGGGGCGGGAGTCGCCGGTCCGGTCGCTCAGATCACACCGCGCGGCGGGAGCCTTCGTAGTTCGGGAGGACCATGGCGAGCTCGACCATCTGCGGGTCGAGAACCGGCTCGGGGGCGACGGCGTCCTCGACGGCGTCGGCCGGGCGCGAGCGGCGGGGCAGGTGGTGGACATCGGCGCCGGCGCGCTCGGACTCGCGGGCCTCGACCAGCGCGGCCTCCTGCTCGCGCAGGCTCGCGCGGAACAGCCCGATCAGCCCGTCGCGCTCCGCCACCTGCTCGGCCAGACCGTCGCGCTCGGTCGTGAGGACGCCGACCTCGCCACGCAGCTGGGCGATGACCGAGCGCTGCCCGGCGACGACCATCCCGGCGCTGCTGACCCGCTCGTTGAGGGCGTCGACGACCGCGGCGTTGCGCGTCCGCTCGGTGCGCAGGGTCTCGCCGTGGCGCTTGTCGACGACCAGGAGGCGCTGCGCGTGCAACCGGCGTGCGGAGGCGAGCTCGCGCCAGGCCAGCGCGACCGAGACGACCGTCGTGAGGACCGCGACGACCAGGCCGACGCGGACCAGCCAGAGCGGGCCGGCCGCGGCGGCCAGCGCGAGGACGCTGCCGCCGACGAGGACGGCCTGCGTCGCCCGGTGCAACCGGTCGACGGGCTGGCGCCGGGAGGCCCGGCCCGGACGTGCGGCGGTGGTCGCGGCGGCGGTCATGGAGAGGACCCTAGATCGGTTCGGGCCCGGGACCTGAGAGACACGCGTGGGCCGGTGCGGAACCGCCCCGCCCGGTGCTCAGAGCTCCTCGGGACGGCGCGTCCCGCGCTCCTCGTCGTCGTCCTGGGGCACCCGGCAGGCCCGTTCGAGCAGCAGCCCGGCGACCATGAGGCCGATGCCGCCGACGATCGCCACGAAGGACCGGACGACGCGCTCCCGCGGGCCCTCGGCGTCGAGGCTGGCGACGAAGGACAGGGCGTAGCCGAGGTAGCCGCCGGCCACCAGCGCCCCGCCGAGCGCCGACGCCTTGCCGAGCACGAGGAAGGCCACGGCGCGAGAAGGCTCCATCCGCTCCCGGCGCACCTGGATCTGCTGGTGCGTGCTCCGGGCGAGGGCACCGACGAGCGCGCCGACGACGATCAGCCCGACCGGGGCCGACCACGGGATCGAGGGCGGCACCAGGTCGAGCGCGGCCGTGGTGACGGCGAGGAGCCAGCCGGCCAGTCCGCCGAACAGCGCGGCGACGACCAGCGCGCGCCGGGGCGTGCTGGTGACCTGGTTGCCGCTGGGGGCCTCGCTCATGGGCGCGTGCTCGGGGAGTTCGCCGGGGTCAGTCGATCGACAGGTCGTCGCGGCGGGTGATGCCCGACGCGTCGACCTGCTCGGCGAGCACGGCGAGGGGGCCCTGCCCGGGCACCTCGCCCAAGGGGTCGACCGCGACCCAGGGGATGACGACGAAGCCGCGCTCCTGCGCGAGCGGGTGCGGCAGGCGCAGGTCCTCGCTGTCGACGACCGCAGAGCCGACCATGATCAGGTCGACGTCGAGCGTGCGCGGGGCCCAGTGGCCGGTGCGCTCGCGCCCGTACGCGTCCTCGATCGCCTGCGCCCGCTCGAGCAGCGTGCGGGGGTCGAGCGTCGTCTCGGCGACGACGACGAGGTTGAGGAAGTCCGGGCTGTCGTCGGGGCCGCCCACGGCCAGCGTCTCGTAGACCGGGGAGACGTCGACGACGATCACGTCGGGGGTGTCGCGGAGCGCGTCGACCGCGCCCTGCAGGTTGCCCAGCCGGTCGCCGAGGTTGGACCCGAGGGAGTAGACGACCTTGCGCAGCGGCTTCATCCCGCTCAGCGTGTCGGTGTCGATCGCGTGGGGGTTCGGGCTGGTCATGCACGGCTCCTTCTCAGCGTGACGGCCACGTCGGCGAAGGCGACGGAGATCGGGGCCTGGGGCTTGTGGACGGTCACCTCGACCTCGTCGACGCCGGGCTGGCGCAGGCACGTCCGGGCGACGCGCTCGGCGAGGGCCTCGATGAGGTTCAGCGGCTCACCCTCGACGTCGGCGACGACGGCCTCGGCGAGGACGCCGTAGTCGACGGTCCCGCGCAGGTCGTCGGTCGTGGACGCCGGCGCGAGGTCGAGGGAGAGGACGACGTCGACGACGAAGTCCTGGCCCTGCTCGCGCTCGAAGTCGTAGACGCCGTGGCGCCCGCGGGCGCGGAGCCCGGTCAGGACGACGCGGTCCCGCGGGGCGAGCGAGCTCGGAGGCCCGTCGCCGGAGGGGCCCCGGGGGGTGGACAGGTCGGACGCCGGCCAGTCGGCCGTCGGCTCCAGGTCGTTCGCGGCACTCGTCATCCCACCTCCTCAGGTGGGGTCGACCCTAGCCGACCGCCCCGGACGACCCCCGCTCAGCGGACAGCCGCGCGACGACCTCGACCGCGTCCCGGTTGGCCCGGACCGCGTGCACCCGGACGCCCCAGACGCCCCGCGCGGCCAGCAGCGCGGTGATCGCGACCGTCGCCTCGTCCCGGCCCTGCGGCTCGCGCGGCCGGTCGTCCGGCGCGGCCAGGAGGCTGCCGAGGAAGGACTTGCGCGACACCCCCACGAGCTGGGGCGCACCGAGCGCGGCCAGCTCGTCGAAGCGGTCGAGCAGCTGCCAGTTGTGCGCGCCGGTCTTGGCGAAGCCGAAGCCGGCGTCGAGCACCAGCGCGTCCTCGGCCACGCCCGCCGCCCGGGCCAGCGCCGCCTGCTCCCCCAGCTCGCGGGCCACGTCGGCCACCACGTCGTCGTACACGGCCCGGCCCTGCATCGTCCGCGCGTGCCCGCGCCAGTGCATGCAGACGTACGCCACCCCGAGCCGCCCGACCGTGGCCAGCATCGCGGGGTCGGCCCGGCCACCCGAGACGTCGTTGACCAGCCGTGCGCCCGCGCCGACGGCCGCCTCCGCGACCTCGGCGCGCATGGTGTCGACGCTCACGCAGGCGCCGGCCGCGACCAGCCCCTCCACCGTGGGCAGGACCCGGCGCAGCTCCTCCTCCGGGCTCGGGCGGACCGCCCCCGGACGGGTCGACTCGCCGCCGACGTCGACCACGTCGGCCCCCTCGGCGACCAGCGCGAGGCCGTGCGCGAGGGCGGCGTCGGGCGCGAACCAGGTGCCGCCGTCGGAGAAGGAGTCGGGGGTGACGTTGACCACGCCCATGACCAGGGTGCGACCCGGGGCGGGCAGGCCGGCCACCACCGGGAAGTCCATCCCGCAACCCTAGGGCGCGTCGCGGGCAGGCCCTCGAGGCGCCCGGATGTCTATGCTCGTGCGGTGCCGCCGCCCTCCGACGACCCCTGGGGCGACCCCGGACGAGGGCCCCGCCGGGCGGCGGAGGAGGTCCGCCCGCGCCGCTGGCCGATGGTCCTGGGGCTGGTCACGGCCCTGGTCCTGACCGGCGTGGTGGCGACGACCGTCGTGCTGACGGTCCGCACGAGCGGACGCGCCGTGCCCCTGGCCACCCCGAGCGCGACGGCCTCCAGCGCGCGCCCCGCGCCCGCCCCTGGTACGCAGGCACCCGTCAGCACCAGCCCGACCCCGACGCCCGCGCCGGTCACCCCCGCCCCGGGCACCACCGCACCGACCGCCGCACCGGCCGACCCGCTGCCGACGGCGTCCGACCTGCCGACCACGCCGCCGGGCCCGGACCGGAGCCTGCGGACCAACACCCTCTACAAGGTCGACCTCGGCTCGGTCTCGGTGGCCTGCGACCTCGAGGTGCGCCGGCCCAAGCCGCCGCTGCCCGACAAGAAGCTGCAGGGCTACCTGACCGACGTGGTCGGCTGCCTCACCAAGGTCTTCTCCGCGCCGCTCGCCGCGCGAGGCTTCACCCTCGTCGAGCCCAAGGTGAAGACGTACCACAAGCGCGTCGAGAGCCCCTGCGGTGACTTCGGCCAGTACGGCTCCCCCGCCTACTACTGCTCCACCACGCGCACCATCTACTGGCCCGACACCGTCGACGACGGCCGCGAGGCGTACACGTTCGCCCGGCTCGGCTACGTCGGCCTCGTCGCCCACGAGTTCGGCCACCACCTGCAGGCGACGACCGGGATGCTCTACGGCTACTCCGGGGAGTACAAGGAGGCGTCGGACAAGCAGGGCCTCGTCCTCAGCCGGCGCCTCGAGCTGCAGGCCCAGTGCTTCGAGGGCGTGTTCCTCCACGTGGTCCGCAAGGACCTCGACGTGAGTGCGAAGGACCGCGCCGAGCTCAAGTCGTGGCACAGCTACACCGGCGACGAGGACCCCCCGGACGACCGCAAGCCGGACCATGGAACGTCCAAGGCGCAGTTCGGTTGGCTCGAGCGCGGCCTCGACTCCGGGGACTTCTCCGACTGCAACACCTGGACGGCGTCGACGAAGTCGGTCACGTAGGTCGTCGTTCGGCTTCTTCTCGGTTCAGTTCGGCGCCGGGGGCCTCGGCAGGCGCTGCGCCGGACAACCATCCGCCCGGGCGCGTGATTCACGCTCGCCGTCGTACGCGGTCGCGCCCGGGCTCCCGCCAGACCCATCCACGTCCGGCGCCGCGCCCGCCGAGACCCCCTTCACCGTCGCGTCCTCTGCCCCTCGGCCTCGACCTCCGGCTCGCTTCGTCGGCGCTGACCCAGTGGTGCGGTCGGCTCATCCCTGGGTGGCTCGCGCTCGGAGCCTGGTGGGATCACGGGCAGTTCTACGACCTGATGAGGTGCATGGCCTCGGCCCGAGTGGTGGCGCTGGTCCTCAGGTGGCCTCGGACGGCGCTCGTGACGGTCTTGGAGCCGGGCTTGCGGACGCCGCGCATGGTCATGCAGAGGTGCTCGCACTCGACGACGACGATGACGCCGCGGGGCTTGAGGTAGCGCTCGAGGGCGTCGGCGATCTGGGTCGTCATGCGCTCCTGGACCTGCGGGCGCTTGGCGTAGACGTCGACGAGGCGGGCGAGCTTGGACAGGCCGGTGATGCGGCCGTCGAGGTTGGGCAGGTAGCCGATGTGGGCGACGCCGGTGAACGGCACGAGGTGGTGCTCGCAGCAGCTCCAGACCTCGATGTCCTTGACCAGGACGAGCTCGTCGTGACCGAGGTCGAAGGTCGTGGCCAGAACGTCCTGCGGGTCCTGCCGCAGCCCCGCGAACATCTCGGCGTACGCCCGCGCGACCCGCTCGGGGGTCTTGAGCAGGCCGTCGCGCTCGGGGTCCTCGCCGATGGCCGCGAGGATCTCGCGCACCGCCGCCGCGACGCGGGGCTCGTCCACGCCGGGCCGCTCGTCGGGCGGGGTCTCGTCCACCTCGCGGTCGAACTCGGGTGTGTCCAGGCTGCTCACGCCCCCATCCTCGCCGAGCCGCGAGAGGATGAGGCGTCGGCCTCGGCTGCGCCACGGGTGTGGCACGCTCCGCGGCACCGGATCGAGCGGACGAGCAGGGGTGGCTGGGTGGCACGACACGGCAGGTCGACGGGCGTACGGACGTCACGGGGCTGGAAGGCCGCGGGCTGGGCGCTGCACGTCTACACCGCGTGCGGTGCGGTGCTGGCCCTGCTGGCGACCGTCGCCGCCTTCAGCGGTGAGGTCCGCACGGCGCTGTGGATCCTGCTCGCCGCGATGGTCATCGACGGCACCGACGGGATGCTGGCCCGCTGGCTCAAGGTCTCGACGACCATCCCCGGCTTCGACGGAGCGCGGCTCGACGACATCGTCGACTACCTCACCTACGTCTTCGTCCCGGTCGTGCTGCTGCTCACCAGCGGCCACCTGCCGGCGGGTGCCTGGGGCCTGGTCGTCGCGGCCCTGCCGCTGCTGGCCTCCTGCATCCAGTTCTGCCGCACCGACGCCAAGACCGAGGACCACTACTTCCTCGGCTTCCCCAGCTACTGGAACGTCGTCGCCTTCTACGTCGTGGTCCTCGGGCTGGGCCCGGCGGTGACGACGGCGATCCTCGTGGTCTGCGCGGTGCTCGTCTTCGTGCCGGTGAAGTACCTCTACCCCTCGCGCACGCCCAAGCAGCGCGTCCTGAACCTCAGCCTGGCGGGCATGTGGCTCGTCCTGTACGCCGTCGTGCTCGCCACCGAGCCACGACCGTACCCGCTCGCGCTCGCGCTGTCGCTGGCCTACCTCGGCTACTACCTGGTGGCGAGCGTCCTGCTCACGTCGGTCGAGCGCTTCCGGCGCGTACGCTCCGCCGCGGCCTGACCCCGGCGCTCCGCCCGACCGGGTGGGGAGCCTGCAACCGTCCGCCGAGCGGTAGGTTGCGGCGCTCCTGGGGCGTCGAAAGGCGCGGCAACCTACCGCTCGGCGGGCAGGGTGAGTCCCTGGGAACGACGAACGCGGCCGCACCCCGAGGGGTGCGGCCGCGTCGTGCGTACGGGCGGTGCGGGTGGGACCCGGCTCAGCGGAAGTCGGGACCGCGCGGCGGCAGCGTGCCGCCGCCGGCCGGGCCCTGCGGGAGCTGCGGCGGGACGGGCGACTGGCCGGGAGGCACCGGGGCGCCGCCGGCGGGGACGCCCTCGCCGCCCTGGCCGTGCCCGTTGCCGTTGGCGCCGGGGCCGTAGCCGTTGGAGCCGTGACCGTTCGAGCCGTGCCCGTTCGAGCCGTTGAGGCTGGGCTGGCCGACCGGCGGCACGATCCGCGCCGGCGGGTTGACCGGCGGGAGCTCGGACGGCACGCGGGTGTCCGAACCCGTCCAGGCCGGACGCTTCGGCCACAGGCGCAGGTTCTGGAAGATGCCGGCGACGGCGGCCCGGTCGAGCGTCTCGTGCTCGAACAGCGCGCGGACCAGGTCGTCGAGCACGTCACGGTTGGCCGTGAGGATGTCGAACGCCTCCTGGTGGGCGTTGCTGATGAGGCGCGAGACCTCCTCGTCGACGACCGCCGCGATCTCTTCGGAGTAGTCGCGGCCCTGGCCGTAGTCACGCCCGAGGAACGGCTCGGAGTCGCCCGAGCCGAGCTTGATCGCCCCCAGGCGCTCGGTCATGCCGTACTGCGTGACCATCGCGCGGGCCACGTTCGTGGCCTTCTCGATGTCGTTGCTGGCGCCGGTGGTGGGGTCGTGGAAGACGAGCTCCTCGGCCGCACGGCCGCCCATCATGTACGCGAGCTGGTCGAGCAGCTCGGCGCGCGTGTTGGAGTACTTGTCGTTCTCCGGCAGCACCATGGTGTAGCCGAGCGCACGGCCACGCGGGAGGATCGTGATCTTCTGCACCGGGTCGGTGCCGGGGAGCGCCGCGGCGACCAGGGCGTGACCGCCCTCGTGGTACGCCGTGACCAGCTTCTCCTTCTCGTTCATCAGGCGGCTGCGCTTCTGCGGGCCGGCGATGACGCGGTCGATCGCCTCGTCCATGAACGCGTCGGTGATGACCGTGCTGTTGGAGCGTGCCGTGAGCAGCGCGGCCTCGTTGAGGACGTTGGCCAGGTCGGCACCGGTGAAGCCCGGCGTACGACGGGCGACCGACTCGAGGTCGACGTCGGGGCTGACCGGCTTGCCCTGCGCGTGGACCTTGAGGATCTGGAGGCGGCCCTTGAGGTCCGGGTTCTCCACGGGGATCTGGCGGTCGAAGCGGCCCGGGCGCAGCAGCGCCGGGTCGAGGACGTCGGGACGGTTCGTCGCGGCGATGAGGATGACCCCGCCGCGGACGTCGAAGCCGTCCATCTCCACCAGCAGCTGGTTCAGGGTCTGCTCGCGCTCGTCGTGCCCGCCGCCCATGCCGGCACCGCGGTGGCGGCCGACGGCGTCGATCTCGTCGATGAAGACGATGGCCGGGGCGTTCTCCTTGGCCTGCTCGAAGAGGTCGCGCACACGGCTCGCACCCACACCGACGAACATCTCGACGAAGTCGGAGCCGGAGATCGAGAAGAACGGCACGCCCGCTTCGCCGGCGACGGCGCGCGCGAGCAGCGTCTTGCCGGTGCCGGGCTGGCCGTAGAGCAGGACGCCCTTGGGGATCTTGGCCCCGACGGCCTGGAACTTCGCCGGCTCGGCGAGGAACTCCTTGATCTCCTGGAGCTCCTCGACCGCCTCGTCGGCGCCCGCGACGTCGGCGAACGTGGTCTTGGGCGTGTCCTTGTTGGCGACCTTGGCCTTGGACTTGCCGAACTGCATGACCCGGCTGCCGCCGCCCTGCACCGAGTTGAGCAGGAAGAAGAAGACGACCGCGATGAGGATGAACGGGATCAGCGTCGCCAGCAGGTTGGAGAAGAAGCTCGGCTGCGGGTTCTCGCCGACCCAGCTGTCGAGGGTCTTGTCGGTGACGCGCTGGTTGAGGCGGTCGACGAGCTCGTCGCTCTGGTTGCCGACCCACGCGGCCTCGAGGCGCTGCTCGGCCTGGCCGCCCTCGGCCTTGGTGACCACCTGGATGGTCTGCTCGCGGTCGCGCAGCGTGACCTCGGACAGCGGCTGGTTGCCGTTGATGACGGCGACGACCTGCGAGGTCGGCACCTCCTTGTAGCCGCCGGTGAGCCGCGTGCTGAAGTCGATCAGCAGCCCGACCGCCACCACGGCGAGCACGATCCAGATGAGTGGACCGCGGAAGATGCGCTTGAGGTTCATGACCTGCCTAGAGAGTCGGGAGCAGCGCACGCCCGCAGACGTACGCCCTCAGAGGCCCAGGCTACCGGTGCCCGGCAAAGCGCACCCCGCCCCGCACGAGCCCTGTCGCGGCCGACGGACCGCGTCTCAGCTGTAGACGTGGGGCGCCAGCGTGGCCACGCCCTTGAGGTTGCGGTAGTGCTGGTCGTAGTCGAGGCCGTAGCCGACGACGAACTCGCTCGGGATGTCGAAGCCCACGTACTTGACCTCGACGGGCATCTTGAGCGCCTCCGGCTTGCGGAAGGCGGTGAGCACCTCGAGGCTCGCGGGGCCGCGCGAGCGCAGGTTGCTGATCAGGTAGGACAGCGTCAGACCCGTGTCGACGATGTCCTCGACGACCAGGACGTCCATGCCGGCGATGTCGGTGCTGAGGTCCTTGAGGATCCGCACGACGCCCGAGGACTTGGTGCCCGAGCCGTACGAGGAGATGGCCATCCAGTCCATCCGGCAGTGCACCGAGAGCGCCCGGGAGAGGTCGGCCATGATCATGACCGCGCCGTTCAGGACGCCCACCAGGAGCACGTCCTTGCCCGCGTAGTCGCGGTCGACCTGGGCGGCCAGCTCGTCGATCCTCGCCTGCACCTCCTCGGGGGTGAAGAGCACGCGCTCGAGGTCGTTTCCGAGGTCTGGGGCGTCCACGGCGTCAGCCTGCCACAGCCGCGCCCGAGCCCCGAACGCCCGCGAGGGTAGAAGGGTAGAAGCGCTGGGTAGACTGGTGGACGTGAGCCTGAACATCAAGAACGAGCACGTGCACGACCTCGTGCGCCAGGCCGCCGAGCGCACGGGGCTGAGCCAGACCAGCGTCGTGGAGCGGGCGATCGAGCAGCTGCTGGCGAGTCTCGACGACGACAAGGAGGCGCGACGGCGCAGCGTGGACGCCATCCTCGCGGAGATCCGCGTCCAGATGCGGAAGCCTGGTCCACCCCTGCTCACCGACGACGACCTCTACGACGAGAACGGTCTGCCCAGGTGATCGTCGACACCTCCGCGCTCGTCGCCATCCTCCTCGACGAGCCCGGGGCTGATCGGCTCTACGACGCGATCCTCGACCACGCAGACGGCCGTCCGCGCCTCTCGGCGCCCACGCTCGTCGAGCTGGGGGTGGTGATCGACGGCCGCCGCGACCCCGCTCTCTCGCGCAACCTCGACGAGGCGCTCCACCGGCTCGAGGTCGAGGTCGTCCCGTTCGACACCGAGCAGGCGCGCGTGGCTCGTCAGGCGTACCGCGACTACGGGAGGGGCAGCGGCCACCCAGCCCGTCTGAACTACGGGGACTGCTTCTCCTACGCCCTCGCGTCGGTCCGCCGGGAGCCCCTGCTCTTCGTCGGCGACGACTTCACGCACACCGACGTCAGGTCGGTCCTCTGAGCAGGCCGTCGGCGCGGACGACACGGACCCCGGGCAGGTCGACCGTGCCCTGACCACGCCAGGCCGTGACCAGGGCGTCGACGGCAGCCACGTGCCGCGCGGTGAGGTCGTGGGCGCCGAGCTCACGGAGCCACGCGAGCAGGACCCGGGAGCGCAGCGCGTCCGGCAGGGCTGCGAGGCGTACGCAGTCCAGCGCGCTCTCCCCCGTGGCGACGTCCTGGCCGGCCGTCATGGCGAGCGCGTCGAGCAGGTCGGCGTCGGAACGCAGCAGGTCGGCGCTGCGGGCCAGCGCCTCGGCCACGCCCGGCCCGAGCTCGGCCTCGAGGACGGGCAGCACCCGCGAACGGGCTCGGACCCGGGCGTACGCGGGGTCGGCGTTGTGCGGGTCGCTCCAGGGCGTCAGCCCGAGCTCGGCGCAGCACGCCTCGGTCGTCGCGCGGGGCAGCCCGAGCAACGGGCGGACGAGACCGTCGGCGCGGACCGCCATCCCGCTCAACGAACGAGCCCCGGACCCGCGGGCCAGCCCGAGCAGCACGGACTCCGCCTGGTCGTCGCGGGTGTGGCCCAGCAGGAGGGTCGCGTCGCGGGCGGTCGCCTCGCGTCGCAGCGCCGCGTACCGGGCCTCGCGGGCCGCGGCTTCGGGGCCCGACCCGGCGTCGGTGACGTCGACGGCCACGACGCTCACCGCGAGCCCCAGCCCCTCGAGCACCTCCGCCGCCGCCTGCGCGACCTCGGCCGAACCGTCCTGCAGCCCGTGGTCGACGACGACGGCCGCGTACGCCCGCCCGGAGCGCCGCGCCACGTGAGCCGTGCCGGCGGCGAGGGCGAGCGAGTCCGCGCCACCGGAGCAGGCGACGAGCAGGCTGCGGTCCTCCGGGCCCAGCGCGGCCTCGGCGGCCTGCGCGACGGCCAAGGTGGCCGGCCCGAGCGCCCGACGGGCCACGCTCAGCCCTGCGGCGCCGCGGGCTCGGGGTGGTTGCGGATGACCCAGAGCTGCGGGTTGGCGATCTCGGCGCGGCTCGGGAGGGTGTCGGGCGAGGTCCAGACCCGGTTGAGCCCGGCCATGCCCACCTCGTCGAGGACGTGGCGGCAGAAGGCCGCACCGTCGCGGTACTGGCGCATCTTGGCGTCGAGCCCGAGGAGGCGACGCACGATCTTGTCGGCCCCCTGACCCTGGCGGCGGACGTCGAACTTCTCCCGGATCTGCGCGACGCTCGGCACGACCTCGGGCCCGACGCTGTCCATGACGACGTCCGCGTGGCCCTCGAGCAGCGACATGACCGCGGTGATCTCGTCGACGACGACCCGCTGCGCCGGGGTCTGGACGAGGTCGATCACCGACAGCTCGTCGCCGTCGCGGATGCCCTCGACGATGCGGCGCGCGGCCTCCTTCACCACCTGGGCGACCATCCCGTTCTCCAGGTCGGCGGTGCCGACGAGGCGGGAGATCAGCGAGAGCAGGTGGTCGCGCAGCCACGGGACGGCGGTGAACTGCACCCGGTGGGTCTCCTCGTGCAGGCAGACCCAGAGCCGGAAGTCGCTGGACGGCACGCGGAGCAGCCGCTCGACCTCGACGACGTTCGGCGCGACCAGCAGCAGCCGGCCCTGCGCGCCGTCGGCGGAGGTCCAGAAGGGGTCGAACTGGCCCAGCACCTTGGGCGCGAGGTAGCTGAGCAGGACGCCCATCTCGGCGCCCGTCACCCGGGAGCCGATGCTCGCCGCCCGCGGGCTCGACGACAGCTGGCTGCTCGCCTTGTCCGTGAGCGGGGTCAGCAGCGTGCGGAAGGCGTCGAGGTTGGCCTGGATCCAGCCGGGACGGTCCACGACGAGCACCGGCGCGGTGCCCGACGACGCGTCGAGCCCCGTCACCTCGGTCACGTAGCGCTCGGCCCGCGCCGCCGCCGTGCGCAGCTCGGCCACGACCGCCGCCGCGCCCTCGGTCGAGATGACCGGGCCGGGCTTGACCAGCCGCGTGGCGGTGCTGCGGGCGAGCGTCCAGTCGACCACCGAGGGGGCTGCTACAGGCATGGTCCGAGGGTAGTTGTGGGGGTTCCCTCAACAACCGCAGCGGCTGATCGCGGCGGTCACGCGCTGGAGCCAGACGGTGGCGTTGTAGTCGTTCTCCGGGTCGTTCACCAGGAAGGCGTACGTGAGGACCGCCCCGTCGCGGGTGGTGATCGTCCCGGCCAGACCGTGGACCTTCGACAGCGTGCCGGTCTTGCCCCGCACGACCCCGCGACCGGCCAGGCTCTCGTCGTCGCCGAACTTGGTCGCGAGGCTGCCCTCGACCCCGGCGACCGGCAGGCCGGTGAGCAGGGGCCGCAGGTCGGGGTGCTTCTCCTCGCCCGCGGCCCGCAGCAGCTTGGTGAGGGTGGCGGCGGGGATCCGGGTCCGGCGCGACAGGCCGCTGCCGTCCGTCAGTCGCGTGCCCGACGTCCACGCGCCCAGGGCGCGGAGGCGCTCGGCGACGACGGCCGTGCCGTCGGTGAAGGTCCCGCGTCGCCCGTCGGCGACCGCGGCCTGGCGCAGCAGCACCTCGGCGCCGTCGTTGTCGCTGGTCATGAGGACGTGCTCGACGATCCGCTCGAGCGTCATCGAGGAGACCGAGGCGACGCGGGGGGCGTCCTTCGGCGCCCGGGCCGCGCCCACCGACGAGACGTCGACGCCCTGCTTCTCCAGCTGCGCGGCGAAGGCGGCGCCGGCCTCCTTGGCCGGGTTCGGCTGCCGCGGGCCCGTGACGCCGCCGCCGGGGACCGTACGGCCCTCGTTCACCCAGAGCGCGGAGACGCGGGAGGCGACGTCGGCGTACGAGTCCGGCCAGTCGGGGTTCCAGGCCGGGCCCGAGAACAGGGAGGCGTCGTAGCCGAGCGAGACCTTCCGCACGCCGTCGGCCTTGAGCGCGGTGGCGGTCCGACGGGCCAGCGTGCTCAGAGAGGCGCGCGTCGGCTCGGCCTTGGACGCCTTCTCCAGCAGGTAGGGGTCGCCGCCGCCGACGAGCACGAGCCGGCCATTGCCGGGTGCGACCACCGTGGTGCTGAAGCGGTGCTCCGCCCCGAGCAGGTCGAGCGCCGCGGCCGAGGTGACGAGCTTGGTCGTGGAGGCCGGGATCGCCCCCTTGCTCGCGCGGTGCGCGAAGAGCACGTCCCCGGTCCGCAGGTCACGCACCTCGCCGGAGTAGCCGCCCGACCCCTTGACCTTCACCGCCTCGACCCGCTTCGTCAGGGCGGCGGCCGACACCCGGCCCTTGCCCTCGGTCCCGGCGAGGACCGAGGCGGGCATCGGCACGCCCGACGACGTCGGCGTCGGCGCAGGGCTCGACGGCGAGGCGGTGGGCGGGCCCTCACCGGTCGCGGCACCGCCGGCGGAGCCGTCGAGCGCGCCCGGAGTGAGGGTGCTCGCCGCCGTCCGCGACTCCAGGCCCGCGGCCTCCAGTCCCTGGCGGGCCGCCGAGGCGAAGACGCCGCTGAGCAGGCCGATCACCAGGCCGGCGGCGACGACCAGGGCGACGAGGGGGAGCAGCAGGCGCTTAAGACCCACGGGGTCCCCCTCCTTCCCGGACGCTAGGCTCGCCCGTGCCCTGTCCGCCCCGAGGGGCGGCACCCGGACCGTACGACGGGGCAGCCCCGTCAGTCTAAGGAGGTCGGCGTGACCGCACCCAACGCCGAGAACGTCCGCGAGCTCAGCGGCCTTGAGTTCGACGTCACCGTCGAGATCCCCAAGGGCAACAAGAACAAGTACGAGGTCGACCACGAGACCGGCCGCATCCGGCTGGACCGGACGCTCTTCACCTCGACGGCCTACCCGGCCGACTACGGCTTCATCGAGGGCACGCTCGGCCAGGACGGCGACCCGCTGGACGCGCTCGTCATGGTCTCCGAGCCGACGTTCCCCGGCTGCCTGATCCGCTGCCGTGCCATCGCGATGTTCCGGATGACCGACGAGGCGGGCGGCGACGACAAGGTCCTCTGCGTGCCGTCCAAGGACGTGCGCCGCGACCACCTGCGCGACATCACCAACGTGCGCGAGTACCTGCTGCTCGAGATCGAGCACTTCTTCACCGTCTACAAGGACCTCGAGCCCGGCAAGTCGGTCGAGGGCGCGACCTGGGTCGGCGTCGAGGAGGCCGAGGCCGAGGTCCGCGCCAGCTTCGAGCGGGCGCGGGGCACGACGTACGAGGCCACGGCCGTCGCTCACTGAGCCGACCGGCGGCCGCGGGCCGGGCGGACCCGGCAGGGGACCGCCGGGATCGCTACGATCCCGACATGGTCACTAGGGAATTGCGGCCGGACGCGCTGGTCATCGGCGCGCCGAAGGCGGGCACGAGCGCCCTGCACGCCGCCCTCGCGCGGCACCCGCAGGTCTACGCCTCCCCGGTCAAGGAGCCCAAGCACTATCTCTGCACCGACGCGCCGCCGCCGGCGTACGTCGGGCCCGGCGACGCGCACAGCCAGCAGGAGTGGGTCTGGCGGCCCGCCGACTACGCCGCGCTCTTCGACGCCGCCCCCGCCGGCTCGGTCCGGCTGGAGAGCACGCCCTTCTACCTGTACGCGCGCTCGGCCCGGCGCCGGATCGCCGAGGAGCTGCCGAATGCCCGCCTGATCGTGGTCGTGCGCGACCCGGTCGACCGGGCCTACTCCAACTGGACGCACCTCTACGTCGACGGCCTCGAGCCGGAGGCCGACTTCGTCGCCGCCTGCCGCGCGGAGGAGGAGCGGGTCGACGCCGGCTGGGCGCCCTTCTGGCACTACCGCCGCATGGGCCGCTACGGCGAGCAGCTCGCCGACCTCTTCGCCCACGTGGAGCGCGAGCGGGTGCTCGTCCTGCGCTACCGCCAGCTCGTCGACGCCCCGGCCGAGACCCTCAACACGGTCGCGCGGTTCCTCGGTGTCGAGGAGGGCCGCGTCGCCAGCGTCCAGCCCGACAACTCGCGCGGCTTCGTGCGCCCCCGCCTGCGGACCGAGATCCTCGCCCGGGCGGTCCGGCTGGGCGCCGCCGCCGGCGCGTACGCCCCGCCCCAGGTCTGGCGCCGGGCGAGCCGCCCGCTGATTCGCGCGCTCCAGGCCGGCGGGCCCGACCGCCGACCGCGCCTCACCCCGGCGCAGCGCGGCGAGCTCCTCGACGGCTGCACCGACGACATCGGCCTGCTCGAAGAGGTTCTGGGTCAGTCGTTCGACGACTGGCGCTCGGTCGAGGGTCGCGGTTCGTTCACCGAACGCACGCGTGTCTGATTGTCTCCGCTCCGCTCCGACGCGGACCAGGCTCTGGTCCGCTGCCTTCCTCGTCGAGCGTGACGACGAAAAGCATGTCGTCACGCTCTCCTCGTCCAGGCACCGGCGCCTGGTCCGGCGCTGGTCGGGCCATGGTCCGGGCTAGGCGCTCACGCTCGTCATGAGGTCGTGGGAGCCGTCGGCTCGGGCGGACTCGAAGTAGAAGCGGCTGCGGCCGTCGGGCAGCGCGACGACGCTGACGTAGCGCAGGGCGCCGTCGCCGTCGGGCGAGGCGGCGACGGGGGCGGGCGAGCCGACCAGGCGCCCGTCGACCTCCTCGGCGAGGCCGGTCTGCTCGAACCAGTTCGAGGCCGCGTCGGCACGGCCGTCGTAGAGCACGCGCAGCGGCGTGCGCGACAGCACCGCGGTCACGCGGGCGCCGCGGGCGTCCCAGCCCGTCGGGCTGCCCGCGAGCACGGGTCCCCGGAGCTCCCAGACCAGGCCGTCGGCGCTCGTCGCGTGCTGGGTGACCATGCGGTCCTCGGCCCCGGCCTCGTCCAGCGGGTGGCAGCAGACCCACATGTCCCACCGGCCGTCCTCGTCCCGCGTGACGACCGGATCCTTGACGCCCCACGCGCGGTCCCCCGGCAGCACGACGGTGCGGCGCCCGCGGCCCAGCTCCTGCGGGGTCGGGGCGTCGACGGCCTCGATCCACCAGTGCTTGGAGCCGGGGGTGGCGCAGCTGAGGTAGAGCCGCCAGCCGACGCCCGGCACCGGCATGATCACCGGTCGTTCGAAGGAGGCGGCGGCGAACGCGTCCCGCTCGACGCTCGCGACCGGCTCGAAGCGCACCCCGTCGGTCGAGCGCGACACGACGACGCTGACGCCGCGACCGGCGTCGAGCGGACGGCGTACGCGGTGGGCCATCCAGACGACCCCGTCGGCGAGCACGACGCTCGCCGCACCCGCCCAGTTGCCGGCCCCGGTCGCCGGGGCGGGCACCACCACCTCGGCGCCCTCGTAGCGGGGCAGACCCACGTCGACCAGCGTGCTCATCGCGCCACCCTAGACCGGGCCGTACGGCGAGTCGGACCTTCCCACCCGAGACTTTAGGGAACCTCGACGGAGGTCATCCGGTCCAGCGCCAGGCGGGCGAGCTCCTCGGGGCGCTCGTCGGGGATCCAGTGGGAGACGCCGTCGAGGACCTCGAAGCGGTAGTCGGCGGACACCCACGCCCCGGTGCGCTCGGCCGCCCAGCGTCCGAGGGCCGGGTCCCCGTCGCTCCACACGTAGGTCGTCGGCACCGCCACCGCGCCCGGTCCCCCGCCGCGCACGACGCTCCGGGCCGCGGCGCGGTACCAGCCCAGCGTCGCGCGGGCCGCGTCACGGTCGGCGAGCAGGGCCTGGACGGCGTCGACGTCGGGGGTGCCCATCGAGCCCAGCAGCCGGCGGACCACCCGCGGCTCGCCGAGCAGCCGCTCTGGGAGCCACGGCAGCTGGAAGACCGCCATGTACCAGGAGCGCAGCGCCTGACCGTGCGGCATCGCGGCGACCAGCGCACGCGGGTGCGGCGTCGAGGCGACGGTCAGCGAACGCACCCGGTCGGGGTGGGCGGCGGCGAGGGCCCAGGCCACCCCGCCGCCCCAGTCGTGGCCCAGCACGTCGAACCGCTCCGCCCCGGCCGCGTCGGCCAGCGCGAGCACGTCGCCGACGAGGTGCGGCAGCGCGTACGCGGCCACGGCGCGCGGTCGCGCCCGTGGGGAGTAGCCGCGCTGGTCGGGGGCGAGCACGCGGCGCCCGGCCCTGGTCAGGTGCGGCGTCACGCCCGCCCAGGAGCGTGACGTCTGGGGGAACCCGTGCAGCGCGACGACGACCGGGCCGTCGAGCGGCCCGGAGTCACGCACGTCGAAGGTCAGCCCGTCGTGGGAGTACTCGCTCAGCCGGGCGCTCATCTCCCCAGGCTCGCACCCCTGCCGTCGCGTCACGACCCGGCGAGGTAGCCCAGCGCCGCGAGTGCGGTGGCCAGCACGACCTGCCCGACGCCGTGGGCGGCGGCCGCGCCCCAGCGGCGCTGCTCGGCCAGGCGGACGGTCTCGTACGCGGACGTGCTGAAGGTCGTGTAGCCGCCGAGGAAGCCGGTGCCGAGCACGAGCAGACCGGCCGGCGGGAGCAGCCGGCCCGCGGCGAGCCCGGCCAGCAGCCCGAGCAGGAACGAGCCGGACAGGTTGACCACGGTCGTGCCGACCGGGTACCGCCACGCGCGCGCCGCGGTGAGCGCCCCGTCGAGGACGAACCGGGCCACGGCGCCGAGGCCCCCGGCCAGGGCGAGCAGCAGGACGCTCACGCCGTCCTCCCCCGCGCCCCGCGGCGGACGGTGGCGATCCCGAGCGCCGAGGCCACCAGCCCCAGCACGAGCGTCGACCCGACGTAACCGAGGGCGTGGCCGACCAGCCCCTGGCGCAGCAGGGCGTCGGTGTCGTTGGCCAGCGCGCTGTAGGTGGTGAACCCGCCGCAGAAGCCGGTGCCGAGCGTCACCCGCAGCGCCCGGCGGCGCCCCTCGTCGGGACCGCGGCCCGCCAGGTGCTCCAGCAGCGCCCCGAGCACGAAGGCCCCGACGACGTTCACCGCGAGCGTCCCGAGCGGCACCCGGTCCACGTGCGGGACCGCCAGCCCCGTGGCCCAGCGGGCGAGCGTCCCGGTCGCGCCGCCGAGGAGCACCAGGAGGAGCAGGAGCGGCTGCCGGTACGCAGGACGGGCGGGCACGACGCGCAGGTTACGACGCAGCCTGCGCCCTCCCCCGGCGGCGTGGAAGGCGGGTCGGCCCGGCAGGAGCGGCGAAACAGGTCCGAGTCCGTACGAATCTCCGGGTGACCTCGTTCACACCTTGCCGTGAGTCCGCTGAGAAAATGTCACGATCACGTCACACGACCTGCGCCATCCGTTCTCGTTGGGTAGCGTCAGGGCTCCTGGTCGTGCGTCAGGCACGGCGAGGACGAGCACGGGGAGCTCATAGCAAGGCCATGCGTCGCCGCTCTGGCACGCGTCCGAACGAGATTCCCGTCGGTCCTCGTCATGCTCCCGCGCACCCAGGACTCGTCGGCGCCAAGGGGGGTGCCGATCGCTTGCTCGGGGAAGTCGGGGAGATCGTGTCGACAGACGTTGCACCGACTGCGGAGGCGTTGGGGGCGCCCCCGCAGTCCGCCACCACGGACGACCGTGGCTACTTCAAGCCACCTGCGGCCGCCGACGCGGTGGCCGTGGTCGGACCCCGCCCGCAGGACCGCTCGGCCACGCCACGCGTGCCGCGGCCGCCGCGACGCTTCCACGAGTGGCGACGCCGTTACGGCCTCGTCGTCCTCCTCCTCGACGCCTGCCTCGGCCTGCTCGCCGTGGTCGCCGCCATGGAGTTCTTCAACTCCGCCGGCCAGTTCAACGACGAGAAGTCGCTCGTCCTGGCGCTGGGGGCCGCGCTCGCCTGGCCGCTCGCCGTGGCGGTGTGCCACGGGTACGACCAGCGCAACATCGGGGTGGGCGACGACGAGTTCCGGGCCGTCATCCACGCGGCGGTGCTCGCCATCGCCGCGGCCGCCGTCCCGTCGGCCGTCGTCGACAAGTACGGCGTCGTGGCCCTCTCCGTCACCGCCATCCCGCTCGCCGGAGCCGCGAGCCTCCTGGTCCGGCTCGCGGGCCGGCGCTACCTGCGCCGCCAGCAGCGCCTCGGTCGCACCGTGCGGCGCGTCGTGCTCGTGGGCAGCGCGTCGACGGTCACCGAGCTCGGCGAGGTCCTCGACCGCGAGCAGCACGGCATGCACGTGCTGGGCGTGTGCGTCCCGGACCGCGAGCGCGAGCTGGCGGAGCGCGCCGGGCTCCAGGTCCTCGGCTCGCTCGACGACGCCGCGGCCGTCGTGCGGGCGATCGGCGCCGACTCGGTCGCCGTCACCGGCGGCGAGGCCACGCGCCACCTCTACCTCAAGCGGCTCGCGTGGGCCCTCGAGGGCACCGAGGTCGAGCTGCTCGTCCACCCCGGCCTCGTCGAGGTCGCCGGTCCGCGCATGCACATCCGCCCGCACGTCGGGCTGCCGCTCCTGCACGTCGAGCAGCCGCACTTCACCGGGTGGCGCCGCTTCGTCAAGCGCGGCACCGACATCGCCCTGACGCTGCCGTTCCTCGTGGTGTTCTCGCCGCTGCTGCTGGCGATCGCCGTGGCGATCAAGCTCGACGGCGGCGGCCCGGTCTTCTTCCGCCAGGTGCGCGTCGGGCTCGAGGGCTCGACTTTCACCATGTGGAAGTTCCGGTCGATGCACGTCGACGCCGAGGAGCGGCTGGCCGAGCTGCGCCGGGAGAACCCGTCGATGGGCTTCCTGTTCAAGATGGAGGACGACCCCCGGGTCAGCCGGGTCGGCAAGTTCCTGCGCAAGTTCTCTCTCGACGAGCTCCCGCAGCTGTTCAACGTGCTCGGCGGCTCCATGTCGCTGGTCGGACCGCGTCCGCCGCTGCCCTCGGAGGTGGACGGCTACGAGAACTACACGCACCGCCGCCTCCTCGTCACGCCGGGCCTGACCGGGCTGTGGCAGGTCAGCGGCCGCTCGCTGCTGAGCTGGGACGAGAGCGTCCGGCTCGACCTGCGCTACGTCGAGAACTGGACCCTCACGCTCGACCTGCTGATCATCTGGAAGACCGTCTTCGCCGTCCTGGCGCGGCGCGGCGCCTACTGATCCGCTCCTGACGCACGGCCCGTCTGCTCCGGCAGGCGGGCCGTCGTGCTGTCCGAGGGGCGCCGGGCGTGGACCGACCGCGTCCTCAGCATCCGGGGAAGCATTGACCTCGAAGAATCCACTACGTAGCGTGACGCACACCGAACTCTCAGCATCGGAACCGCCCAGCGTCGGTCGGCCGAGATCCGCCAACCACCGTCGCCCTCCGCCGACGGCCCCAGGGACCCCCCGCCCGAACAGGACCGCCTCCATGCGTGCTCGACTCCTCGCTGCCTCCGCAGCACTCCTCGCCCTCGCCAGCGCCACCACCGGGCTGACCACGGCCTCCGCCGTGCCCTCCCCCGCCGTCGTCGTCCAACCCGTCCCGTCCGGTCCCACCGCGGGACCGCTGCCGGCCCGTGACGCCGACCGCACCTTCGGCATCGCGGTGCTGCCCGACACGCAGCGCGAGACGCACACCGCGTCCGACCCCCGGATGGAGCAGCGCTCCGACTGGCTGGCCGCGCGTCAGAAGAGCTGGGACCTGCGCTTCGCGCTCTCCGTGGGCGACGTGGCCGACTGGGACACCCCCGACCACGACCAGTACGCGAACGCCGCCCGCTCGCTGCTGCCCCTGCAGGCGTCGATGCCCTGGGCGACGGCCGTCGGCAACCACGACACGGCGGCGGTCTGCCCCGGTGGGTCTGCCTGCCCGGGGAAGAAGACCTGGGAGACCGTGCGCGACACGAGCGTCTTCAACACCTACTTCCCGGCGAGCCGCTTCGCCGCGCTCGACGGTGAGTTCGAGCCCGGCAAGATCGACAACGCGTACCACTCGTTCCGCGCCGGCGACGTCGACTGGATGGTGCTCAACCTCGAGCTGTGGCCCCGCAAGTCGGTGATCGCGTGGGCGAACGGCGTGGTCAAGGCCCACCCGGACAAGAACGTCATCATCGTCACGCACTCGTACCTGACCGCCGGCGGCTCGATCTCGAAGAGCAACGGCGGCTACGGCGCGACCTCGCCGAAGTACCTGTTCGACAACCTGGTCAAGCTCTACCCGAACGTCAAGTTCGTCTTCTCCGGCCACACCGGCAAGGCCCGGACCCGCACCGACAAGGGGGTCAAGGGCAACAAGATCGTGTCCTACCTCCAGTGCTTCCACAGCAACACCTCCAACCCGGTGCGCACCGTCTCCATCCACACGGACTCCGGCAAGGTCTACAGCGACATCCACTGGCCCTCGACGGGCAAGAAGGACAAGACCAAGGCGGTCACCGGCATGAAGTTCGTCCGGTGACGAGCAGGAACCTAAAGAGTTCCTGAGTTGGCCGTGCACCCGTGCGCGGCCTGAAAGTATCCAGCCACGGCCGACGAAGGCCACCTCTCGGGGGAGAAGATCCGGGCTCGTCAGAGCCCTGAGCGGGGACGCCAGGCGTCCCAGGAGGAACCCCCCCGATGCGCTTCCGTTCTCTCGCCCTGCCCGCGTCCGCCCTCGTCGTCCTCACCAGCATCACCGCCACCACGGCCCCGGCCTCGGCCGCCGGCGCCTGCTCGGGCTTCTCGACCGGGCTCCACCAGCTCGTGCACGCCAAGACCGGCGCGAGCCTCGTCACCGTGTACAGCGGCGAGGCGTCCAAGGCGGTGTCCAAGTACGGCTACACCGACCGCGGCGTGGTCGCCGAGGTCGCCGACCGCAAGGGCACCGGCCTCGTCGACGTGCACCGCCTGCGCAAGGGGGCGGACTACGAGTACGTCGCGGGCTCCGACGTCTCCGCCGCCCGCTCGGCGGGCTACGCCGAGGAGTCCGTGCCCTTCTACGGCGCCGCGGCCTCCGCACCGGGCTGCAGCACGCCCGTGCACCAGCTGACGTCCAAGGGCAAGCACCGCCTCGCCTCGGGCACGGCCGCGCGTGACACGCTCGTCTCCCAGGGCTGGTCCGACGCGGGGGTCCTCTTCTACGCCGCCGGGTCCTCCGAGCCGACGACCGGGACGCCCACCTCGCCCGACCCCTCCGAGCCGCCGGCGCCCCCGGCGCCCCCGCAGTCGGGACGTCCCGTGCCGAAGGGCCCGACCGCCGGCCCGCTGCCCGCCAAGGACAGCGACACCACCTTCACCATCGCCGTCCTGCCCGACATCCAGCGCGAGACCCACAAGGCGAGCGACCCCCGCATCGCCAACCGCTCGCAGTGGCTCGCCGACAACAAGGACAAGCTCGACCTGCGCTTCGCCGCGGTCGTCGGCGACATCGCCGACTGGGACTCCCCCGACCACGACCTCTACGCCAACGCCGCGCAGGGCCTGCTCCCCCTGCAGGCGGCGGTGCCGATGGCGGCCGCGCCGGGCAACCACGACACCGCCGCGGTCTGCGCGGGCGGGTCGGCCTGCCCCGGGGCGAAGACCTGGATCACCGTGCGCGACACCAAGACCTACAACGGCTACTTCCCGGCGAGCCGCTTCGGCGCCCTGGCCGGCACCTACGAGAAGGGCAAGACCGACAACGCCTACCACCAGTTCCGCGCCGGCGGGAAGGACTGGATGGTCATCAACCTCGAGCTGTGGCCGCGCAAGGAGGTCGTGGCCTGGGCCGCCGACCTGGTCAAGGACAACCCGAAGAAGAACGTGATCATCGTGACGCACTCCTACCTGGAGTCGAACGGCAAGATCAGCACCTCCAACGGCGGCTACGGCTCCACCACGCCGGCCTACCTGTACGACCAGGTCGTCAAGCCCTTCGGCAACGTCAAGCTGGTCCTGTCCGGCCACACCGGCAAGGGCGCGACGCGCACCGACGTCACGAGCAAGGGCACCACGGTCGCCTCGATGCTCCAGTGCTTCCACAGCATGACGACCAACCCGGTGCGCCTGGTCCAGATCGACACCAAGGCGGGGACCATGAAGACGTGGGTCTACGCGCCGTACACGAACGAGAGCTGGAAGCAGTTCGACGAGACGACCAAGGGTCTGAAGTTCGTCGGCTGACCCGGCGCGGTCTCCTCCGCGGCGCCCTCCTCGCGGGGGGCGCCGCGGCCGCGTCCGGGGCCGTCGCCGCCTGCGGCCCGGCCGATCCGGCGCCGGCGCCGGCACCTACCGTCGCGTCCCTGCTGGCCGGGCGCCCCTTCTACGTCGCGCACCGCGGGGGCGGCGGCGACTGGCCGGAGATGACCACGTACGCGTACGGCCAGGCCGCCGCCCTGCCGGGGCTGGCCGCGCTCGAGGTCTCGCTCTGCCTGAGCGCGGACGGCGTCCTCGTCTGCAGCCACGACGCGACGACGACGCGGACGACCGGCGTCGGCTGGACCATCGCCGAGCAGCCCTGGTCCGCGCTGTCCACGCTCCGGGTGAGCGCGGCGGGGACCGTCGACCCTTCCCAGCCGGCGCAGCCGCTCAGCCGCTTCGAGGAGGTCGCGCCGTTCGCGGACCGCTTCGTCCTGTTCGCCGAGCCGAAGGTCCAGGAGGCCACCCAGCCGCTGCTGACCGCGCTGAGCGCCCTCGCCCAGCCGGAGCGCACGGTGTGGAAGTCGTACGTGAACGCGGCCGCCTTCACCGAGGCCAAGGCGCGGGGCTTCACGACCTGGGGCTACGTGCTCGACCAGCCCAGCCACCTCGGCGACAACCTCGAGCGCTTCGCCGCCTCGGACACCATCGACATGCTGGGCATCGCGCTCTCCGAGAGCGACGAGCTCGTCTCCGCGGTCGTCGCCGCGGGTGCCCGGCACGGCAAGCAGACCATGGCCTACCCGCTCTCCACGCCGGAGCAGCGCGAGCGCGCGCTGCGGCTGGGGTGCACCGGGTTGATGACCTCGAGGATCCGCGAGCTGCTGCCCCGCTGACCTGACCGAGGGCCAGAATATTCCCTCGATTCAGCCTTTTCTCAGGAGGTTCCTGGTTTAAGATCTTCTTGTTCGGACCCGATGGACGTCGGGCCGGGCACGACGGCCATAGGGGTGTGGTCGCACCAACTCGGGGATCTTGCCATGAACGCTCGCGCCTTCGCGCCCGCACGTCTGCGGGCCGCCGGCCGCACGACGCCCGCGCGGGCTGCGCTGGTGGCCGTCGCGGCCCTGCTCGTGTGCTCGGCGTGCAGCGCCGAGGTGCCCTCCCCGAGCCCGGTCCCGACGCCCAACCAGCCCTCGGTGTCCGGTCCCTCGGCCTCCGAGCCCTCGGCGTCGGTCAGCCCGGCCGCGCCGAGCGCCGACCCGCAGGAAGGTCCGTCGCCGAGCGCGACCCCGTCCGGCCCTCCCGACCCCGCGGCACCGAAGACCTTCAAGCCCGTCGAGCGGGAGGGCGGCTCCGAGGTCTCCGTCGCGGTCGCGAGCGCCTCCTCGCGCCAGGCCCGCTGGTCCGACGGCCTGCGCCTCGAGGTCGTCTCCGCCAAGCAGACGACCGCGACCGGGAGCGGACCGGGCAGCACGCCCGGCTCGCCGCAGACGGTGCTCGGGCTCCGCCTGGTGAACGCCTCGAAGAGCACGGTCGACGTCTCCGGCGCCGTGCTCTCGATGCCCTACGGCCGCGGCACCCGCCTCCTCGCCCCCCGCGTCTACCCCGACGGCGCCCAGGACTTCTCCGGACGCCTGGAGCCCGGGGCCTCGGGGCGCGCGACCTACGCCTTCACCCTCCCCCGCACGCAGCGCTCGAGCGCCGACCTGGTGGTCGACCTCGACGGGGTCCACGCGCTGGCCACGCTGAAGGGGGTGGCCCGGTGAGACCAGGGCCCCGCCGCCAGCACGCACCGATCTCGACGACCGACCAGCAGCCCCTGTGGGACGAGGAACAGCCCGTGACCAGCTCGACGAACGACCAGACCACCAGCCCCGCGACCCGGCGCCTGCGCCGCGGCGTCGCGGGCGTGCTCGCCCTCGCGACGACGCTGCTCGGCGTCTCCCTCGTGGCCCCGGCCGCGCAGGCCGACACCGTCCCCGTCGGGACGAGCGAGCCGCAGACCGTCTCCGCCGACCCGCTGCCCACCTGGCAGGTCACCGGCATCGTGTGGAGCCAGGTCACCGTCGGCACCACCGTCTACGCGACCGGCAACTTCACCAAGGCGCGCCCGGCCGGCATGTGGAAGGGCGGACCCACCGAGATCGACGTCGCGCACCTCATCGCCTACGACATCACCACCGGCCAGCGCATCGCCTCGTTCAACCACACCCTCGACGCCCAGGGCCTCGCGATCACCGCGTCCCCGGACGGCAGCCGCGTCTACGTCGGCGGCGACTTCACCAGCGTCGACGGCCAGGCCCGCGGCCACATCGCCGCCTTCGACACCCTCACCGGCGCCCTCGTGCCGGGCTTCACGCCGTCGGTCAGCGGGCAGGTCAAGGCCCTCACCGCGACGAGCAGCACCGTCTACGCGGGCGGCAGCTTCACCGGCGCAGGCGCGGGCAACACGACCAAGCGCAAGTTCCTCGCCTCCTTCTCCGCCACCAACGGCGCCCTCACCAGCTGGAACCCGACGGCGGACGACGGCTACGTCTGGGCCCTCACGATGAGCCCGAACAAGGACAAGGTCGTCGTCGGCGGGCAGTTCTCGACGATGAACGCGGTGACCGCCAACGGCATGACCGCGGTGGACCCGGTCACCGGCCGGACGCTCCCCTGGGCCGCCAGCTCGGTCATCCAGGACTACGGCAAGGGCGCGATCGACGCGCTGACCACGGACGGCACCTACATCTACGGCGGCGGCTACGCCTTCGGCACGGGCGGCAAGTTCGAGGGCAGCTTCGCCCTCAACCCGGCCGACGGGTCGATCCGCTGGATGGTCGACTGCCTCGGCGACACCTACGACGTGGAGCCGGTCGGCGACGTCGTCTACACCGTGAGCCACACCCACAACTGCCAGATGGTCGGCGCCTTCGGCGACACCAACCCGCGCACCCGCTGGCAGCACGCGGGCGCGTACACGAGCTACCCCACGGGCGTGAACGGCGGCCCCGACTACTACGGCTGGAACTACAAGGGCCAGCCCGCCCCGACGATGCTGCAGTGGTACCCCGACCTCGGTCTGGGCACGGCGAGCGGGCAGGCGCAGGCCGCCTGGTCCGTCACCAGCGGCGCCGGCTACATCGCGCTCGGCGGCGAGTTCCCGACCGTCTCGGGCGCCAAGCAGCAGGGCCTCGTCCGCTACGCGCTGAAGAACACAGTCCCCAACAAGATCGGCCCGCAGTACACCGACACCGTGCCGGTCCGCAGCACCGTCCCGCCGACGACCGCCGTCTCCGTGGCCCCGGGCTCCATCCGGGTGAGCTTCGGCGCGGCCTGGGACCAGGACAACCAGCGCCTGACCTACCAGCTCTACCGCGACCGCGGCACGGCGGCCGAGAAGCTGGTCAAGACGCTCACCGTCGACAGCACCTTCTGGACGCTGCCGCAGCAGACCGTGACCGACACCGGGGTGCCCTCGGGCAGCCACACCTACCAGGTGCGCATCACCGACCCCTTCGGCAACGAGCTGCTGAGCCCGGTCTCCGACCCGGTCACCGCGGACACGACGACCGGGGCGTACGCCGCGCAGGTCCAGCTCGACGGCGCCGACCACTACTGGCGCCTCGGCGAGACCGGCACGACGGTCTACGACTCCGTCGGCAGCGCGGACGGCACGACCGGCACCGGGGTCACCCGGGGCGCGGCGGGCGCACTGAGCGGCGACGCGAACACCGCGACCTCCTTCGACGGCACCAGCACCGCCACCGTCGGCCTGGGCTCCAGCGCCACCGCGGCGCCGAACACCTTCACCCTCGAGGGCTGGTTCAAGACCACCTCGACCACGGGCGGCAAGGTCGCCGGCTTCGGCTCGGCCAAGACCGGCGCGAGCAGCAACTACGACCGCCACCTCTACCTCGGCCCGTCCGGCAAGGTGACCTTCGGCGTCTACCAGGGCGCGGCCAAGACGATCACCACCCCGACGGCGTACAACGACGGCCAGTGGCACCAGTTCGACGCCTCGGTCGGGCCCGACGGCATGGCCCTCTACCTCGACGGCCGCCTGATCGGCCGCGACCGGGGTGCGACCGGCGGGCAGGCCGTCTCGGGCTACTGGCGCGTCGGCGGCGACTCGGTCGCGTCGTCCACCTGGACGAACGCCCCGACCACCGGTTACCTGAACGGCACGGTCGACGACGTCGCGACCTACCCGCTGGTCCTCAGCCAGGCGCAGGTCAACGACCACTTCACCAAGAGCGGCCGCACCTCGACCGTGCCCTCCGCCGCACCGGCGGACGGCTACGGCGCCGACGTGTGGAAGAACAAGCCGAACTTCTACTGGCGCCTCGGTGAGGCCGCGGGCCCCGTCGCCGCCGACACCACGGCCAACGACAACCGGGGGCTCTACTCCGGCACGCCCACCTTCGGCCAGCCGGGGGCGCTCAACCCGACCGGCGGGACGAGCGTCAAGTTCGGCACCGGCAACGCGACCGTCGGGTCGGCGGGCAACGCCGCCCCGGACGCCTCGTACAGCCAGGAGCTGTGGTTCAAGAGCACGGGCAGCCAGGGCGGCAAGCTCCTCGGCCTCGGCAGCTCGGCCACCGGTTTCAGCGCCACGGTCGACCGCAACCTGACCATGACCGACGCGGGCAAGGTGCGCTTCGCCACGCTGAACGGCACCACGCAGGTCGCGCTCGACTCGCCGAAGTCCTACAACGACGGCAAGTGGCACTACGTCGTCACGGCCCAGTCGCCCACCGGGATGCAGCTCTACGTCGACGGCGTGCAGGTGGCCGCCAACGCGGTCAACGCCTCCAGCACCCTCACGGGCTACTGGCGCGTCGGCTACGACCGGGTCTGGAGCGGCAGCACGTCCAGCGCCTTCAACGGCTGGATCGACGACGTCGCCGTCTACCCGCGGGCGCTCGGCCTCACCGAGGTCAAGAACCGCTACCGCCTGGGCGGCGGCACCGTCGCCAACACCCCGCCGACGGCGAGCTTCACCGTCGACGCCGGCTCGCTGAAGGCCTCCTTCAGCGGCGCCGGATCCAGCGACACCGACGGCTCGGTCACCGGCTACGGCTGGAGCTGGGGCGACGGCACGACGAGCACCGGGGCGCAGGTCACGCACACGTTCCCGAAGGCGGGCTCCTACACCGTCGTGCTGACCGTCACCGACGACCAGGGCGCGACCGCGGCCGCGTCGCAGGTCGTGACCGTGGCCAACGGTGCACCGACCGCGGCCTTCTCGCTGGCCTCGGACCAGCGCACGGTGACGACCGACGGGTCCGCCTCGCGCGACGACGACGGCACCGTCGCAGCCTGGAGCTGGAGCTTCGGCGACGGCAGCACGGGCACCGGAGCGACGGCGAGCCACGCCTACGCCGCCGACGGCACCTACACCGTCACGCTGACCGTGACCGACAACGCCGGCGGGACCGCCACCACGAGCCAGACGGTGACCGTCGCGAAGACGAAGGACCCGCTCGCCTCGATCGCCTCGAGCGCGACGGGGACCAAGGTCGCCTTCGACGGGTCGGGCTCCAGCGACCCGGACGGCACCGTGGTCGCGTACGCGTGGAGCTTCGGCGACGGCACCGGCAGCGCCGACGTCAGCCCGAGCCACACCTACGCCGCGCCCGGCTCGTACACGGTCACGCTCACCGTGACCGACGACAAGGGTGCGACGGGCAGCGCCACCACCTCGGTCTCCGTCGCCAACGCGGCCCCGACCGCGGTGGTCACCAGCAGCGGCGACGCGCTGACCCTGGCCTTCAAGGGCTCCCGCTCGACCGACGCCGACGGCACCGTCGTCGGCTGGGCGTGGGACTTCGGCGACGGCACCTCCTCCACCGACGCCGACCCGAGCCACACCTACGCCGCCGCGGGCACCTACACGGTGCGCCTCACGGTGACCGACGACGCGGGCGCCACCGGCACGAAGACGGTGTCCGTCACCGCCCGGGCCGGCAACGTGGCCCCGACCGCCGCGTTCACCGCGACGACCGACGACACCACCGTCGCGCTCGACGGCTCGGGCTCGGCCGACACGGACGGCACGGTCGCGTCGTACGCGTGGGACCTCGGGGACGGCTCGACCGACTCCGGGCGCACCGTCCAGCACACGTACGCCGCGAACGGCACCTACACCGTCACGCTGACCGTCACCGACGACCGGGGTGCGAGCACCTCGACCAGCAGGGACGTGACGATCGCCGGGGTGCTCGCGCGCGACGCCTTCAACCGGACGACCACCGGTGGCTGGGGCACGGCCGACCGCGGCGGGGCGTGGACCCTCTCCGGATCGACGTCGCTCTTCGCCACGGCGAACGGGGCGGGCACGATCAAGACGTCGCCCTCCTCGCAGCCGACGGCGCGCCTGCGCGGGGTCAGCTCGACCGACACCGACCTGCGCCTCGGCTTCGCCTTCGACCGGCTGCCGGACGTGGGCTCGGCCTACCTCCGCACGATCGTTCGTGGCGACGAGACCAACGGCTACGGGGCGAAGGTGCTCGTGTCGGCGAGCGGGACGGCGACGGTCTACCTGACCAAGGTGGTGGGCGGCACGGAGACGACGGTGGGCTCCCCGAAGGTCCTCTCCGGGACCGTTGCACCGCAGACCACGTACTCCCTGCGGGTGCAGGCCTGGGGCACCGGGACCACCCAGCTCCAGGCGAAGGTGTGGGCCGCGTCGACGACCGAGCCGAGCGCCTGGCTGCTGACCGGTACGGACACCACCAGCGCCCTGCAGGCCCCCGGCGGCCTGGCCGTGCGGTCGTACCTCTCGGCGAGCGCGACCACGCCGTTCGTGCTGTCGGTGAGCTCGCTCTCGGCGCGGCCGACCGGGAACTGACCTCCGGCACCGCACCCGTACGCAGCACCGGACCCGCCGTCCCCCGAGGGGCGGCGGGTCCGTCGCGTCCGGGCGCCCCGGCTCGTGCCGGACGCCCAGGTGTCGCTGCGCACCCCTGAGGATGGGGCAATTCATCTGAGATGACGCTAAATTGGGCCCCGCGGGTGCGAGGGGCTGCGGGGCCTCACGCGAGGGAGGCCCGCACGTCGGCCCGGCCGACGAACCGTCTGGGGGGACACGGTGCGGACCAAGCACACATGGCGTTGGAGCGTGCTCGCGCTCGTCACGGCGGTCGTGGGCGCAGCCCTCACGGTCCCGGTGAGCGGCGACGCGGCCTGGGCGGACACGGTCCCGCCCGCGACGGACCGGCCGGCCACCGTGTCGGCCGACCCGCTGCCCACCTGGCAGGTGACCGGCGTCGTCTGGAGCCAGGTCACCGTCGGCACCACCGTCTACGCGACGGGCAGCTTCACCAAGGCCCGCCCGCCGGGCATGTGGAAGGGCGGACCCACCGAGATCGACGTCGCGCACCTCATCGCCTACGACATCACCACCGGCCAGCGAATCGCCTCGTTCAACCACACCCTCGACGCCCAGGGCCTCGCGATCACCGCGTCCCCGGACGGCAGCCGCGTCTACGTCGGCGGCGACTTCACCACCGTCGACGGCGTCTCGCGCCCGCACCTCGCGGCCTTCGACACCCGCAGCGGAGCGCTCGTCCCGGGTTTCGCCGCCTCGGTGAACGGCCAGGTCAAGGCGCTGACCGCGACCAACAGCACCCTGTACGCGGGCGGCGGGTTCACCGGTGCCGGACCGGACGACGAGCGTCGCTACTTCCTCGCCTCCTTCTCGGCCGGCACCGGGGCCCTGACGAGCTGGGCGCCGGTGGCCTCCGGCGGCTACACCTGGGCCCTCACCATGACGCCGGACCGGACGAAGGTGGTCGCGGGCGGGCAGTTCTCGACCCTCAACGGGACCACCGTGAACGGCATGGGCGCCCTGGACGCGACCACGGGCGCGACGCTCACCTGGCGCGCCAACACGGTGATCAAGGACTACAACCAGGGCGCGATCGACACCCTCACCACCGACGGCACGCTCGTCTACGGCGGCGGGTTCGCCTTCGGCGCGGGCGGCACCTTCGAGGGCAGCTTCGCCCTCGACCCGGCCGACGGGTCGATCCGCTGGCTGGTCGACTGCCTCGGCGACACCTACGACGTCGAGCCCGTCGGGCCTGTGCTGTACGTGGCCGGGCACCCGCACGACTGCACGATGATCGGCGGCTTCACCGACACCAGCCCGCGCACGCGGTGGCAGTACGGGACGGCGTACACCACCGTGCCGATGGGCACCAACGGCGGCCCGAACGCCGTGGGGCGGAGCTTCAAGGGCCAGCCAGCGGCTGCTCAGCTGCACTGGTACCCCTCGCTCGGGATCGGCCTCGCGAGCGGGCAGTACCAGTCGGTGTGGAGCATCACCAGCGCGGCGGGCTACGTCGCGCTCGGGGGCGAGTTCCCGACGGTCGCCGGCAAGCCGCAGCAGGGTCTGACCCGCTACGCCACGGCCCCCGTCGCACCGAACCGGTCGGGCCCGCGCTACGACGGGACCGCGCCCGTGCGGACCACCGCTCCCCCCACCACGGCGACCGCCACCGGCAGCTCGGTGCAGGTCGAGTTCGGCTCGGCCTGGGACGAGGACAACCAGCGCCTCACCTACCGCGTCTACCGCGACCGCGGCACGTCGGCGGAGAAGCTCGTCGCCACGAGGACGGCGGACAGCTCCTTCTGGTCGGTCCCCACGCTCTCGGTCACCGACCTCGGCGTGCCGAACGGCGAGCACACCTACCAGGTCGTGGTGAGCGACCCGTTCGGCAACCTGCTCGAGAGCCCCGTGTCGCCGCGGGTGGGCGTCGGCACGAACTTCGCGCCCGTCGCCCGCTTCACCAACGTCGCCGACCGGCTCGCCGTCAGCTTCTCGGGCGCGTCGTCCAGCGACGAGGACGGCAGGGTCGTGTCCTGGTCGTGGGCCTTCGGCGACGGCCGGACCGGCAGCGGCGAGACGACCAGCCACACCTACGCGGCCGCCGGCAGCTATCCGGTCACGCTGACCGTCACCGACGACGACGGCACCACCGCGAGCGTCCGGCAGACCGTCGTCGTGACGGGCGAGCCGAAGCCGCTGGCCCGGGACGACTTCGAGCGCGCCACAGCTTCCGGCTGGGGCTCCGCCGACCTGGGCGGGACCTGGACGACGCCGTCGGCCGGCTCGCTCTCCACCGCGGGCGGGGCCGGGTTGATCCGGCTCGGGGCCGGGTCAGGTCCCTACGCCCAGCTCGCGACCGGCTCGCGCGACGCCGACCTGCAGCTCACCTTCGCCGTCGACAAGGCAGCCGCAGCCAGCAGCGTCTTCGTGCGCGCGGTCCCCCGCGGCAGCGTCGCCGACGGCTACTTCGCCAAGGTGTACGCCCCGGCCGGCGGCAAGATGGTCCTCTACCTGGTGCGGGTGCAGGGGAACGCCCAGACCGACCTCAAGGCCTTCGTGCTGCCCGAGACGCTGACCGCCGGCAAGCGCTGGACGATCCGCACCCAGGCGGTGGGCGCGGCACCCACGCTCGTCCGGGCCCGGGTCTGGGCCGAGGGAAGCCCCGAGCCCACCACCTGGCAGGCAAGCGCCACCGACGCCACGGCCGCGCTGCAGACCAGGACCGGCATCGCCGTCGGCGGCTACGCGTCGGCCGGCGTCACCAACGCCCCGCTGACGCTGTCGGTGGACAAGCTGCTGGTCCGTCCCACCAGCGGGTGATCCCGGTCCCGCCGGCCGCCGACGAGGCCGGTCGCGGGAGCACCTGATGAGAGGATGAGAGCCTGGACGCCGTGGCAGTCGTCCGGCCCTGCTCCCCGGCGGCACGTCGCACGGCGCCGCACCCGCAACCGCAAGGACGACGCACGATGAAGATCCTGGTCCTCTGGGCCGACGACCGCTCGCCCAACCTCGGGGTCCGCGTGCTGGGGGCGGGCACGGCCGCGCTCGCGCGCCGGGTCTGGCCCGACGCGGAGTTCGTGTTCTCCAACTACGGCTCCCGGACCGCGCCCGTCCGGCTGGGTTCCACGACCGACCTGCTCAAGGAGGCCGTGACGCGCCGGGTCGGGCTGAACCGGTGGTTCGCGGGCTTCGACCTCGTCCTGGACACCCGGGCGGGTGACTCCTTCGCCGACATCTACGGCCTCCCACGCCTCACCTCGATGACGCTCGCCACCGAGCTCGCCTACCGCGCCGGCGTGCCGGTGGTGCTGACCCCGCAGACGATCGGCCCGTTCGGCGGCCGGCGCGCGAAGACGATGGCCCGTCGGTCGCTGCGGACGGCGGCGCTGGTGATGGCGCGCGACTCGACGAGCGCCGAGGCGGCCGCCGGCCTGGGCCGCCCGGTCGACCTGCTCACCAGCGACGTCGTCTTCGCCCTCGACGTCCCCGCGCGCGACGCCCGGCGCGACGTGGTGCTGAACGTCTCGGGCCTGCTCTGGCAGCCCAACCCGCACGTCGACCACGCGCGCTACCGTCGCACCGTCGCACAGGTGCACGACGCGCTCGTGGCCGCCGGCCGCACCGTGACGCTGCTGCCCCACGTGCTCCCGGCCGACAACTCCGACGACGACGTCCCGGCCGTCGAGGAGTTCGCCGCGACGCACGCGCCGGACGCCGAGGTCTACCGTCCCCGCTCGCTCGACGACGTCCGCGAGGTGCTCGCGGGCGCCAACCTCGTCGTCGGCTCGCGCATGCACGCCTGCCTGAACGCGCTCTCGGTCGGCACCCCGGCCCTGCCGCTGGCGTACTCGCGCAAGTTCGCCCCGCTGCTGGGCGACCTCGGCTGGTCGCACGTGGTCGACCTGCGCGAGGACCGCGAGGACGTCCCGACCACCGTCGTCGACGTCGCCCGGCGCAGCGAGGACCTGCGCGGCGAGGCCGCCGAGGTCGCCGCCCGCGCCGGGGCACGGCTCGACGAGGCGGCCGCCGCCCTGCGTACGCGGTTCGGCGGCCCGGGCACCGCCGCGTGAGCGAGCAGGCCCGGCTCGACCGAGCCGTCAGGAAGGTCGTCGCGGAGGGCAACTGCAGCGGGTGCGGGGCGTGCACCCTGCTCGACCCCGGCCTCTCCATGCGGCTGCAGGACGACGGGTTCCGTCGCCCCGTGCGTGAGGGCGCGGGCCCCACACCGGCGGGGGCGGACGCCCGCTTCGCCCGGGTCTGCCCGGGACGCCGCACCGAGGCGCGCACGCCGGAGGGCTCGACGCGGCACCCGCTGCTCGGCCCGGTCGTCAGCTGCTGGCGCGCCTGGGCGGCGGATGACGAGCTGCGTCACCGCGGCAGCAGCGGCGGCACGCTCACGGCCCTGAGCACCTGGCTGGTCGAGACGGGGCGGGTGAGCGCGGTACGCACCGCGCGGACTGACCGCGAGGAGCCGCGCCGCACCGTGCCCGTCACCCTGACCACCCGCGAGGAGGCCCTCGCCAGCGCGGGCTCGCGCTACGGGCCGGTCGCGGTCCTCGGCCCGGGTGCCCTGGCCCCGGACGGGGCGGTCGTGGGCAAGCCGTGCGAGGCGACCGCCGCCCGCCAGCTGCTCGACCTGGAGGGCGCCGGCCCCGAGCAGGAGCCGCTGCTGCTGTCCTTCTTCTGCGCCGGCACCCCCAGCCAGCAGGCCACCGACACGTTGGTGGCCGACCTCGGCCTGCCCGAGGGCACCGGGCTCGACGACCTCTGGTACCGCGGCCGCGGGTGGCCCGGTTCCTTCACCGCCGTCGCCGCCGACGGGCGTCGCGTCTCCACGAGCTACGAGGAGTCCTGGGGAGCGCACCTCGGCCGCGCGACGCAGTGGCGCTGCAAGATCTGCCCCGACGGCGTCGGCGAGAGCAGCGACATCAGCGCCGCCGACTTCTGGGACACCGACGAGCGCGGCTACCCGGTCTTCGTCGAGAACGACGGCTGCAGCGCCCTGATCGCCCGCACCCGTCGCGGCCACGACCTGCTCGTCGAGGCCTTCGCCGCCGGTGTGCTCGTCGGGCAGCCGCTGGAGCCGGACGCCGTGGCCGGGGTCCAGCCGCTGCAGACCTCGCGCCGGCGGACCCTGGCCGGCCGGCTGCTGGGCGCGCGGGCAGCGGGACGCACCGTGCCCCGCTACGTGGGCTTCGGGCTGACGCGCTTCGCCGCGCGGGACTGGCGTGAGACGCTACGGACCGGCCGCGCGAGCTTCCGTCGCGTCCGGACCGCCCGCAAGGCCGGGCGGTGAACGTCACCGCGGAAGGCCCGACCGCCGTCGTCGTCGTGAACTACGGGGCGTCGGCGCTCCTGGAGACCAACCTGGTCCAGGTCGACGACGAGGTGGCCGGCCTGGTCGTGGTCGTCGTCGACAACTTCACCAGCACCGCCGAGCAGGACGCCGTTCGGGCGCTGTGCGATCGGCGCCGCTGGCACCTGGTCGCCTCGCCGACCAACCTGGGCTTCGGCTCGGGGATGAACGCCGGCGTCGAGGTCGCGATCGGGGCGGGGGCGGAGCAGCTGCTGCTGCTCAACCCCGACGCCCGCATCGACGCCGCGAGCCTCGGGCTCCTGGTGGACGCGGTCCGCGCCGAGCCGCTGACGATGGTCGGCCCGGTCCTCCGCACGGCGTCGGGGGCCCTCTGGTCCGACGGCCACGACCTCTACCTCGACCGCGGCCGGATGCGGGCGACCCGCAAGCGCGAGGGGTCTCCGCGGGTGGCGGAGTGGCTGACCGGCGCGTGCCTCGTCCTCAGCACCACGCTGTGGCAGCGCGTGGGTGGCTTCGACGACCGCTACTTCCTGTACTGGGAGGACGTCGACCTGAGCTGGCGCGTGCTCGAGGCGGGCGGCCGGCTCCGGGTCGTGCGCGACGCGGTGGCGGTCCACGACGAGGGCGGGACCCAGGTCCGCAGCTCGGAGCGGGCGCTCTCGACGACGTACTACTACTTCAACATTCGCAACCGCCTGGTCTTCGCGGCGCACCACCTGCCGACCCGCGACCGCCTGCGCTGGGCGCTGACCGCCCCGTCGGAGGCCTGGGCCGTGCTGCTGCGCGGGGGCCGCCGTCAGCTGGTGCACTCCCCCGACCCCTGGCGCGCGGCGGTGACCGGCACCTTCGCCGGCCTCCGCGCGCTCGTCGGAGGACGTGCCGCTGCCCGCGACCGCCGAGGCGGTCACGGGCAGCAGCCGTAGGGGACGTCCCCCGGGGGATCCCCTGGCTCAGCGCCAGGCGCCGAGCGCCTGGGTGCTCGGGGCGTCCCCGAGCTTGCTGGCGACACCGGCCGGCAGCGGCTGGGCGACCGCGGCGAGCTGGGCCTTGACGTCGGCGACCGGGCGGTAGGAGGAGTCGACCGGGCTGGCACCGATGTGGTTGTAGCTGGCCTTGTCCTGGCCCGTGGCCGTCGTGTAGTTGAACATCGTGGCGTAGCTCGGGGCGTTGGCGCCCTTGCGGCTCCAGATGGTGACGTACTTCGGGGCGCCGACCGCGGTCTGGCTGAAGACGTTGCCGTTGGACGAGGCGAGCATCTCGTTGCCGTCGAACACCTTCTCCCACGAGGAGACCCGCAGGATCGGGTCGGCACCGTCGGTCGAGCCGCCGGTCATGATGTTGTTGCCGACCGTGGTGCCCCGGGTGATCCAGGGCATGGTCAGGTCAGGCTGCGGGCGACGCTTGTCGTGGCCGGAGACGGAGAGCTGCTCGATCCGGCGGGAGTCCTGGACCAGGGCGATGGCAGCCCGCTTGTTGCCGACGATGGTGTTGTTCCAGATGTTCACCTTGTCGGTGTCGGAGACCATGACGCCGTCGTGGGCGTTGTTGGCGATGACGTTCCCGGCGACCGTGGCGGTGGAGGAGATCTCGAGGACGATGCCCCAGCGCGACCCGTCGTGCAGGTAGTTGTTCAGCACGTTGATGTCGTAGGTCGACTGGTCGGTCCAGAACTGGTTGCCCGTGGTGTTGCGGATCTCGCTGTTCTTGAGCGTGATGCCACGCGTCGTCGTGACCTTGAAGCCTCCCGCGCTGGGCGCCGGGTTGAAGCCCTCGTCGTTGGCGTGGTCGATGAGGACGTTGTCGACCATGAGGCCGTCGGCGTAGCTGGCCTGCAGGGCGATCTGCCCGGCGCCGGTGATGGTCACGTTCCGGATCGTGGAGCCCTCCTTGAAGAGCCCGATCCCCGCCGTGGCCGGGTCCTGCACGACCACGTTCTCGATGGTCTGGTTGGTGTAGTACGAGGTGATCACGCCCTGCATCCAGACCGAGTCGGCGAAGCGGCGGAAGCCGAGGCCGCGCAGCACGGTGCCGGGGGCCCGGAGGGAGACGGCCTGGGCCATGGTGCTGGCCTCGACCTTCTTGCCGGCCGGGTCGGAGCCGAGGTAGAGCTTCTTGGTTGCGTAGTCGACGTAGAAGGTGCCCGGCTTGAGCGCGCTGGTGCTGCCGACCTGGGCCTGCTCGACACCGTCGACCCAGACGGCGTCGGGGTGCGCGGCCATGGGCTTCGCTGGGTTGATGAACTGCCAGCCGGCGGTGGTGCCGTCCGGCTCGCCCTTGGTGTAGGTCGGGCTGGAGTCGAACTGCGCGGTCCAGCCGCTGACGGCCCAGTGCGAGCCGGAGGCCTTGAACCCGGTGACGGGGCTCGACCCGTCGAACCAGACGGCCTCGCCCGGGTAGTTCTGGATGGCGACGTCCTTGCCCGGCGGGACGATGAAGTACTCGCGGTAGGTGCCGCCGCGCAGCACGACCTGGCCGCCGGACTTCACCTTGCTGAGGGCCTTCGTCACGGTGGCCAGGGGAGCCGCCTGGGTGCCAGCGGCCGTGTCACTGCCCGAGGGGGAGACGAAGACGGCGCCGGCGGCGACGGGGTAGGAGGCCTGGCCGATCGGGAGCGAGCCGCGCGTGGGCATGGGCAGCGGGGCCTCGGGCTCGCCGGAGCCCTCGGTGCCGTTCGTCGGGGTGCTGGGGCTGCCGGTCGGGGACGGCGAGGTCGTCGGGTCCGTCGGCGCGGTGGGAGTACCGGTCGGCGTCGGGGTCGGCGTCGGGGTCGGAGGCGGGGTCGTGTCGACCGCCGAGCTCGAGAACTCCGTGGCGCTCACCGAGATCGGGTTGTTGCCCGGGGTGTTGTACGCCCAGAGACCGACGGAGCCGGCGCCGGTGATGCGGTTGTCGGCGGTGTCGGTGTAGGCGACCGCCCAGGCCGGCACGGTGCCGCCGCTGAGCCAGGTGCGGGTCTTCACGGTGACCGGGGAGGTGCCGGTGACCTCGAGCTCGACCGAGACGTCCTGTCCCGGGGCGACCTCCATTCCGGTGGTGTCCATCGCGAGGACCTTCTCGCCGGCCGCCGTGACCCGCACGACGTCGGTCTTCAGCTCGCCGTTGGCCGCGATGCGGGCCCGGCCGCGGTAGGCCGCCCCGTCCGCCTGCCGACGCCCCTCGACGCTGAAGTAGAACTCCTTGGCGCTCGGCACCCTGAAGGCGCTGCTCACGTCGACGTCACCAGCCTTGACCCCGGCGAGGTTGGCGCGCAGGGAGCGGCCCGCCTGGATGTCCTTGACCGTCGCGGCGCTGCCCGCGGTCGAGGAGCCGGAGCCCCCGATCACCGACCAGGAACCGCCGGTGGGGGCGGTCCCCCAGCCGGAGCTGGTGGTGCGGTCGAAGCCGTCCTGGGCCAGCGGGGCGGTGTCGGCGGCCTGCGCGGCGACCGGCGCCGCGATGGCGAGGAGGGCGGCGGAGACCGCGGCGGCGACGATGCGGCGCGACTGCGTCTGGGCGTGCGTGACCAGCGTGTTCATGGGGGGCTCCTGCGGAAGAGGGACTCAGGGAGGGGAATGTCCTGGTCTGTCCGGCCTTGGCGCCCCCGAGGCGGCCGTTGGACTCCTGGGTAATCGCCTGAATTCCAGCGATGCGACATCCTCATTATTACGATCAGATCACTGAGATTTCGTCAGGTAATCAACGCGAAGACCGGTCCAAGAAAGTTGAAGTGTTTCTCAGACCGAACGTGGGGCACGCATGTCCACTGAGATTGACTCAGTAATAACTCAGGTAAGGACCGCTCGACCTGAGACCAAGTTTCAGGAGAAGCGCCATATCCCCTGTGTCTCCTTTACCTAGCTCATAGGAAAGGACGACCGATGGGTCTTCCTACCGTCGGACGACCAGAACATCGGGTGACTAGTTGAAAGATGCATCAGCAGCGTGGGTCGAGGAAAGCGAGGCAGTCCACGGGGCTGGCACCGTCTGGATGCGGCCGAGGTCTCGCGACCGTCGGTGGAGCCCGGCGCCCGAGCGGCACGACTCAGCGGCGTCAAGCAGCGCCGGTGAGCACCTCGACGCCTACCGGGCGAGCGCTCGCTGAGCACGGCGCTCCCGGGGCGCGCACGCACAGTGACAGGTTCCGTCGGTGACCGGGCTCAGGAGGCGACTCGGTCCCCACCACGTCTGACGCAGCGCCGGGTCGACCCGTCGGATCGAGTGGTCCGCCTCCGGCGGCGGACAGCGGTCTGGCACGAGCTCCTGGAAGGGACCGATGCGCTCCAAGCCGAGCAAGGGGGCGTCCTCAGGTGAGAAGATGTCACCGCTTCGCAAACGTGCTCCGAGTTCTCACCCGGCTGTTCACACGGCCTACGGGCAAGGGCCGGTGCTGACGATGGCAGGACCCAGGCGCCTCACGAAGTGCTGGAGAGCCTGGTGATGATGGCCCCGCAGGGTCTGCTGGTCGCAGAGAGGGTGGGATTCGTGAGCGCTGACGCCGGAGCCGTCCGTACGGGCACGCCAAGCAAGGCGCGCCTGCACTGGATGGACATGCTGCGCGGCAGCGCCATCGTGCTCGTCATGATCTGGCACAGCTCGGCGATCCCTGTGCTCTACGGCGCGAGCATGCCGGCACCGGTGCGAGCTGTGAACATGTTCTTCCTGCCCTTCCGGATGCCGACCCTGATGTTCCTGTCGGGCCTGCTCCTCCCGGCTTCGCTCCGCAAGCCGCTGCCGGTGTACTACGCCGGCAAGTTCGCGGCGATCGGGTGGCCGTACCTGATCTTCGTCCTGCTGGACCGTCTTCTGCAGGGCAACGACAACCCCTGGTGGCACTGGCGGGCCTATTACGCGACCAGCTATCTGTGGTTCCTGTTCTTCATCGGCGTCTACTACGTGCTCGCACCCCTCCTCCGTCGGCTGCCTCCCTGGGCGCCGATCGTCGCGGCGGCGGTGATCGGTCTGGTCCTCGAGTCCGGAGTCGAGGAACGACTCGCCTACTTCGCGATCTTCTTCTTCCTGGGGCGCTGGGCTGCGCTGCGGGGCGATGTCTTCGAACGGCTCACGCGCACCCGCGCGCTGGTCCTGCTGGCGCTGCCTTCCGCTGCCTTCGGCCTCGCATCCGCGTACTGGGGCCTCGCCCTGGCGTACAAGGTCTGGTTGGCGCCGCTGAGCCTCGCGGGCATCCTGGTGCTCGTCGGCATCGCCCAGCGCATCGAGCGGCGCGGCCGACAGCTCCCTTGGCTCACCAAGGTCGGGCGGAACTCCATCGTGTACTACGTCGCCCACTTCCCGGTGATGGTGCTGACCATGCATGCGCTGTACGCCTTCGACGTCCGCAGTCAGGTCGTCGTAGCCCTGGTGGACCTGGCCGTCGCGGGTCTCGTCTGCACCGTTCTCGTGCTGCTCAGGCCTTACCGCCCGGTGACGTGGTTGTTCGAGGCTCCGGCCGTGCTCACGGCTTGGGTCCGACGCCGGTACGTCCCCGCCACGGAGCCGAGCGGCTCCGTCCGGCAGGCGGTGCCCGCACCCCCCGCTGTGCACTGACCGACGACCGCCGCGCGTGCGCCGGCGTAGCGCGGCCCCGCCTACTCAGCTCAGTGAGTGCGTGATCGGCGCGGTCACACGTGAGCACCAGGGCCGGTCGTCGAGGAGCGTCACCGTCCGTCCCGCGTCACCACTCCGTCGAGGATCTCGGGCCTCTGACCCGAGCCACCCGAGCGGGGTCTGCGCCGAACGTCGGGGCGGACTCGGGGCCGCAGACCCGTGGACGGCCGTGGCCCCCACCGCGACAGCGGTGGAGGCCACGTCATCAACCAGGGAACAGCCGCTACCCGAAGGCAGGGACCCGGTGTTCAGCCCGATCTCGGAACCGGAGCTCCTCGCCGGACCGCCGAAGGTCAGCGCCAGGCACCAAGGTGCTTGGCTCCGGCCGGCTGACCGGTCTTCGCCGCCACGGCCGAGGGCAGGCCTTGGGCGGTCGTGCTCGTCTTGGCGGCCACCTCGGAGGAAGGCCCGTAGGTGCTGCTGACGGCGCTCGTCCCGATCACGCTGATGCTCGAGCGGTCGTAGCCGGTGCCGGCGGCGTAGTCGGACAGCGAGGTGTAGTTCACCGGCCACGCGTCCTTGCGGCCCCAGATGGTCACGTACGAGGGCGCTCCGGCTCGGGTCTGGCTGAAGACGTTGCCGTTCGAGGATGCGAGCATCTCACTGGCCGCGAACGCTCGCTCCCACGACTGCACCCGGAGGATCGGCTCCGAGGTGTCTGTCGCACCGCCGGTCAGGATGTTGTTCCCGATGACGGTGTTCCGTACCACCCAGGGCATGGACAGGTCGGGCTGCGCGCGCCGCTTGTCGTGACCTGACACGTTCAGCTGCTCGATTCGGCGGGTGTCCTGCACGATCCGGATCGCTGCGCGCTTGTTGCCCACGATGGTGTTGTTCCAGATGTTCATCTTGTCGGTGTCCGACACGACCATCCCGTCGAAGGCATTGTTCGCGATCACGTTGTCCGCGATGGTGCCGGTCGAGGAGATCTCCAGGACGACGCCCCAGCGGGTCCCGCCGGTGATGTTGTTTCCGATCAGGTCGATGTCGTACGTCGACTGGTCGGCCCAGAACTGGTTGCCGTTGGTGCCGATGATCTCGCTGTTGCGCAGGTCGACCCCGCGGGTCGTGGTGACCTTGAACCCGCCCGCGCTGGGCGTCGGGTTGAAGTTCTGGTCGTTGCTGTTGCGGATCGAGACGTTGTCGAGCACGAGGCCGTCGGCGTAGCTGGCCTGCACGCCGATCTGGCCCGCGCCGGTCACGGTGACGTTGCGCAGCGTCGAGTTCTCCTTGAAGAACCCGATGCCCGCCGTGGCCGCGTCGGCCACCACGACGTTCTCCAGCGTCATGCTCGGGTAGTACGCGGTGATGACGCCCTGCTGCCAGACCGAGTCGGCGTAGCGGCGGAAGCCGATGCCGCGCAGGACGGTGCCCGGTGCGCGAAGGGAGACGGCCTGCTGCAGCGTGCTGGCGGCGACCGAGCGGCCCGAGGGGTTGGAGCCCACGTAGAGCTTGCTCGCGTTGTAGTCGACGTAGAAGGTGCCGGCCTTGAGGGCGCTGACGCTGCCGACCTGGGTCTGCTCGACACCGTCGATCCAGACGGCGTCCGGGTGCGCCGCGAGGGGGTAGCTCGCGTTCAGGAACTGCCAACCGGCGGCGGTGCCGTCAGGGGCGCCCTTGGTGTAGGTGGGGCTCGAGTCGAACTTGGTCGTCCACCCCGTCTTCACCCACGCGCTGCCGGACTGCTGGAAACCGGTGACCGCGCTGGAGCCGTCGAACCAGACGGCCTCCTTCGGGTAGTTCTGGATCGGCACGTTCTTGCCCGGGGGCACGATGAAGTACTCGTGGTAGGTCCCGCCGCGCAGCACGACCGCGCCGCCGGCCTGCACCTTGCTCAGCGCCTTCGTCACCGTCTTGAAGGGCGAGCCGATGGCCCCGGTGCCGGCGTCGTTGCCCGAGGGCGAGACGAAGACCGCACCCGACGGGATCGAGTACGACGCGGTGCCGATCGGCACCGACCCGCGCGCCGTCGTCGTCACCGGGAGTGCGGTCGGGGTCGTCGGCGTCGTCGGGGTGGTCGGGGTGGTCGGGGTCGTCGTCGAGCCCGAGGCCGACCACGCGGAGAAGGCTGTGGTCGAGACCGTCCTGCCGCTGGTGGAGCCGACCGGGTTGTAGGCCCAGACACCCACGGCACCGGCCTTGGTCAGGCGGCTGCTCTCGGAGTCGCTGCCCTTCGCCTGCCAGTCGGGAGCCCCGCTGCTGCTCACGTACGTCTTCGCCCTGACGGCCACCGGTGACGTCCCCGAGACGGACAGCTCGACGGTGACGGGCTGTCCGCTTCCGACGGTCACGCCGGCTGAGTACTGACTCAGCGTGCGCTCGGTGCTGCCGTTCACCCGGACCAGCTGCACGGAGAGCTTGTGGTTCGCGTCGACCCGAGCCCGCGCCCGGTAGGCGGAGCCGTCGGACTGACGCCGCGCCTCGGTGGCGTAGTACAGCTCGCCGCCGGTCGAGGGGGCGACGAACGCGGCTCGCACGAGGACGTCGGACGTCGAGAGCGGCAGGCTCGCGCGCATCGAGCGGCCGGCGGCGATGCCACTGACCTTCGCGGCGCTCGACCCCGTCGACGAGGCCGTGCCGCCGACGACGGACCAGGTGCCGCCGCTGGGGGCGTTCCCCCAGCCGGAGGCGGTGGTGCGGTCGAAGCCGTCGGAGGCGACGGCGGTGTCCGCCTGGGCTGCGGTCGGGGCCGCCAGCATCCAGGTGGTCGGCAGGGCCAGCGCCGCGAGGCCCAGGGCCATCGCGGAGCGTGCGTGTCGGAGCGAGAAGAAGGGCATCGGGCGTAGTCCTCTGGGTGGGGGCAAAGTGTTACGCAATCGTTGGCGGCGACAACGTACCCACTGAGGTTTACCGATGTAAAAGTTAAGATTTGGTCTCGAAACAACCTCCCGTGACGCCTGTGGTTGTCAGTTCAACCCCTGGTCACGCGCCGGTTGCACCAAGTTCTCCCTCATCAGAGGAGGACGAATCGCACCGGCGAAGTCGAAAAATCGCCCTGTGAGATGACTCACAAACGGTAACGTCAGGGGTTGGCTTCGAGAGCCCCGAAGAGGCCGGTGCCCGACCAGTGCCACAACCAGGCCACCCAGACGACCTGGAGCACCAGCCCCAGCACCACCAGCACCACCCGGGACGACCGGACGGCGGAGGCGGACGCCACCGCCAGGAAGAGCGGGAAGGCACCCAGGGCGAAGCGAAAGCTGCTGCCGTTCGGGACGGCGACGCCGATGAGGTAGAGCAGGTAGCTCCCGGTCCAGAGCCACATCGGCAGGCCCAGCCGACGGCCCGGTCGGCTGAGGAGCACCGCGACGAGCGCGAGCACGACCAGCACGACGACGGCGAGTCCCGGGAGGTCGCCGAACAGCCGTCGGGCCACCCGGGCCCAGAGCTCGCCCGGGAGGACGTGGGTGCCGCCGTGCCAGCCCGACTCGGTCTCGAGGTAGGCGTCCGGGTCCCCCGTCCCGACCGCGACCGCCACCGGCCAGATCGCCACGCAGAGCCCGCTGACGACGACCAGGACCAGGAGCCGGACGCGCGCGCCGTCGACGCGTGGCACGCGGGTCAGCAGCTGGACGACCAGCAGCAGGCCGAGGGCGAGGGCCAGCGGCGCCGCCGTCGGCCTGGTCAGCGAGGCGACGAGGACGAGCGGCAGGGCGGTCAGGTAGCGACCCCGCTCCACGCACAGCAGCACGGACGCGACCAGCAGCAGCCCCAGCGACTCCGCGTAGCCGAAGCCGAGGACGGGCGCCGCGGCCTGCACCAGGTAGAGGCCCACCGCGAAGAGCGCGGTGCCCGGCGAGGTCCTGACGAGGAAGAGCCGGTAGAGCACCAGGGCGAGGCCGAGCGAGGCGAGGCTCGCCACCAGGGGTGCGACGTGGACCCACCCGAGCCCGGTCACCGCCGACACGGCTCGCGCCAGCCCCGGGAAGACCGGGTAGAACGCCCAGCGGTTGGGCTCCACGATGCCGTCGGCACCGCGCGGGAGGACCGACGGGTAGCCCGAGTCGAAGATCTGGTTGTAGTAGCCGGCGTCCCACCCGTCGATGTAGGCGAAGTAGCCGGGCCTCGACGGCGACCAGGGGTTGGGCCCCTGCTGGCGGGCCACCACGAGGACCACGACGACCGAGAAGAGCCGGGTCGCGACCCAGAGCAGGAGGACCTGCACCCACCACCGGAGCCCGCTGAAGCGCCGCAGGGCCCGTCCGACCCCCTCGACGCCGCGGTCGAAGCCGCTCGTGACGGTGTCGGTCAGGGCGAGGAGGCCGGCCGGCATGGCCGAGATCCTAGGAGGAGCAGGTGAACGACGCGTTACTGCTGACCAGATCGGCGTACCTGACCCGGACCGTCAGCGGGGAGCGCGCCCGCGGAAGGCGACGACGTCGTGGTCCGGGTCGACGAGGACGTCGACGCGCACCGGGTCGCGCTGGTCCTTGGCGACCGTGAAGACGAAGACACCCTCCGCCTTGGCCCCGGCGGCGACGGAGGCCGGGAAGAGGGCCGTCGGCGGGCCCGTCATGATCTGGCCCGGGCTGTCGTCGGCGGCGGTGAGGGTGACGGCGGCCCCGGACAGGTCGAGCTCGCGGTCGGTGGCGTTCTGCACCTCGACGTGCACCTCGAGGGCGGGCCCGGAGACCTCGCCCGGCCCCTGCGCCTTGGCCTCGACGCTCTTCAGCTCGGGGACGGTGACGGTGACGTCCTGCTCCGGCTGGGCCGTCTGGTCGATCTTGACCGGCTTCTTGCTGCGGACCGGGCGGGGCGCGACGGTCTGCGAGGTGCTCCCGGCGGTGGGCGGAGGGACCGGGGTGGTGGCTGCCGGGGGCAGCGGGGCCGTGCCGGGCGTCGAGCCGGACAGCGTCGGCTGCGGCGCCGGCGAGCTGGCCGCCGGGTCCGGGTCGCCGCTGCAGCCCGCGAGGCCGCCGGTGATCACGACCGCCAGCAGGACGGCAGGACCCAGGGCGCGGAGAGGTGTCGTCACCGCTCCATCATCCCTGGGTCCTGGCGTCCGTGCGTCAGTTGCGCGTGACCTTGTAGTTGTCGACCGAGGCCACCGGCACCGCGGTCGAGCTGGAGGCCAGGTAACCCTTGACCTCCGGGCTACCCGCCGACTGCAGCTCCGAGCGGGTGCTGGTCCCAGTCAGCTGCGCACTCGCCGGCTCCTGCGTCCCGGCGCGCCACACCTTGCCCGCGAGCGTCGTCGTGCCGGTACCACTGATGTCGAAGCGCATGTTGAGCACATCGCCCGGCGTGTAGGTCAGACCGCTGATCGTCTGGGTCTTCAACGTCGTCTCAGTACCGGAGACCACCTCGTAGGTGATCAGCTGCACCCCGCCCGCCGGCGTGACACGAGTCTTCAGCCGGTACATCGACGTGCCCTGCTTGCGCGACCCGAGGGTGAAGTAGTACCCACCGCTGGACGTGCCGTTCGGCAGCTTGTCGAGCGAGAACTGCACCGTCGTCGAGCTGTCGAGGACCGACACCGAGTTCAGCGACGCCACCGGACCCGAACCGCTCTTGGTCGTGATGACTCCCTTGCTGCCGTCGGTCGAGAAGAACGACGCGCCCGAGTCGGTCCAAGCGCCACCGGTGTCCGCGGTCCCCCAACGAGAACCCGTCCGACCGAAGCCGTCCGCGGCCACCACCGAGCTGTCCGCCGGCGGCGCCGTCACCGTGACCGACGCGGTCACCGAACCCGTCGCGCCCTGGTCGTCGGTCACCGTCAGCGTCACCGTGTAGGTGCCCGCCGCCGCGTACGTGTGGCTGTCGGTCTTGCCGGAGCCGGTCTTGCCGTCCCCGTAGTCCCAGCCGTACGAGGCCACCGTGCCGTCCGCGTCGGACGAGCCGCTGCCGTCCACCGCCACCGAGAGGTCAGTCACCTTGGTGCTGATCTTCGCCACCGGCTTCACGTTCGCCACCGGAGGCGTCGTCGTGGTGCCGCTGGTGACCTTGTAGTTGTCGACCGAGGCCACCGGCACCGCGGTCGAGCTGGAGGCCAGGTAACCCTTGACCTCCGGGCTACCCGCCGACTGCAGCTCCGAGCGGGTGCTGGTCCCAGTCAGCTGCGCACTCGCCGGCTCCTGCGTCCCGGCGCGCCACACCTTGCCCGCGAGCGTCGTCGTGCCGGTACCACTGATGTCGAAGCGCATGTTGAGCACATCGCCCGGCGTGTAGGTCAGACCGCTGATCGTCTGGGTCTTCAACGTCGTCTCAGTACCGGAGACCACCTCGTAGGTGATCAGCTGCACCCCGCCCGCCGGCGTGACACGAGTCTTCAGCCGGTACATCGACGTGCCCTGCTTGCGCGACCCGAGGGTGAAGTAGTACCCACCGCTGGACGTGCCGTTCGGCAGCTTGTCGAGCGAGAACTGCACCGTCGTCGAGCTGTCGAGGACCGACACCGAGTTCAGCGACGCCACCGGACCCGAACCGCTCTTGGTCGTGATGACTCCCTTGCTGCCGTCGGTCGAGAAGAACGACGCGCCCGAGTCGGTCCAAGCGCCACCGGTGTCCGCGGTCCCCCAACGAGAACCCGTCCGACCGAAGCCGTCCGCGGCCACCACCGAGCTGTCCGCCGGCGGCGCCGTCACCGTGACCGACGCGGTCACCGAACCCGTCGCGCCCTGGTCGTCGGTCACCGTCAGCGTCACCGTGTAGGTGCCCGCCGCCGCGTACGTGTGGCTGTCGGTCTTGCCGGAGCCGGTCTTGCCGTCCCCGTAGTCCCAGCCGTACGAGGCCACCGTGCCGTCCGCGTCGGACGAGCCGCTGCCGTCCACCGCCACCGAGAGGTCAGTCACCTTGGTGCTGATCTTCGCCACCGGGGCCGCATTGGTCGCCGACACCGTCACGGTGTGCGTGACCTTGTTCGAGGCGCCGAGGTCGTCGCTGACGGTCAGGCTGACCGTGAACGTGCCGTTGGTCGCGTAGGTGTGGTTCGGGTTCTGGTCGGTCGAGACCGAGCCGTCCCCGAAGTCCCAGGCCCAGCCCGAGACGGTGCCGTCCGGGTCGGAGCTGGTCGTCGAGTCGAAGGCGCAGGCGCGCTCGGTGCAGCTGCTCGTGAAGGCCGCGACGGGCGCCTGGTTGGGCGGCGGCGCAGTCACCAGGACCGGCTGGCTGGTCGAGGTGCTCTTGCCGTTGTTGTCCGTCACCGTCAGCTTGACGGTGTAGGTGCCGGCGTCCATGTAGTCGTGCGGGGCCGTCGCGCCGGTCGCGGTCTTGCCGTCGCCGAAGTCCCAGGCCCACGACGCGACCGTGCCGTCGGGGTCGCTGCTGCCCGAGCCGTCGAAGTAGCACGCGAGCTGGGTGCACGACGAGGTGAAGGCCGCGGTCGGAGCCGCGTTGGCCGAGGCGTCGGAGGCGAAGTAGTGGCTCTGCACCTGCGTCAGGCTCAGGGCGTAGGGGTAGACCGCCGCCTCGTCGAGGCGACCGTTGAAGAACGAGCTGTCGCCGCCCCAGGCGGTGTCGCCACCCACCCGCCAGTAGCCGGTGTAGCTCTGGGCGTCGGTCTGGCCGTTGGTCCCGACCAGGGCACCGTCGACGTAGAGCTTCATGCCGTCGGTGGTGTTCTGCGTCGCCACCATCTGGTGCCAGGCACCGTCGTTGTACGACTTCGGGGAGGTGACGAGGTTCGTCTGCCCGGTCCACACCCCGAAGGTCAGCTGGCCCGAGTTCTCCATGTAGACGTGCCGGTCGTAGTTGTTCGAGCCCCCGGACTGCAGGTCACCGAACCCGATGAGCTTGCCGCCGCGGGTGGTCGTGGTGTTGAACCAGACCTCCTCGGAGTAGCTGCGCGGGTTGGTGAACTGCCGCGAGGAGGCGAGCGTGTCGTCGTTGCCGTCGAAGGCCCCGGCGGTGCCCGGCGCCACCGTGGTTGCCGCGCCGAAGGTCACGCCGTTCGAGGCCACGCCCGGGGTGCGCCCCTGCGAGGAGTCGGCGACGGTCGTCGAGCCCGGCTGCTCGTTGAGCCGCCAGAACAGCGTCGGGTTGTCGGCGTAGACCTTCTGGCCGTACGCGTCGTCGGGCGAGGACGGCAGGTTCAGCGTCCGACCGGTCGAGGTGTAATGGTTGCGCACCTGCGCCGCGGTCAGCGCCGTCGGGTAGGTCGACACGTCGTCGATCGCGCCGGCGACGTTCTGGCTCGACCCCGTCGACGGCCAGCCGCCGAGGTTGTCACCGCCCACGCGCCAGTAGCCGTTGAAGGCCTGGCCGCTCGTGGTCCCCTGGTCGGCGCCCTCCAGGAGGCCGTCGACGTAGAGCTTCATGCCCCCGTCGGAGAGCGACACCACGACCTGGTGCCAGGCCCCGTCGTTGTAGGTCCCGCCGCTGGTGACGCTGCGCACGGAGCCCGGGTAGACGCCGAAGGTCAGGTGACCGGCGTTGTCGAGGTACACGTGCCGGTCGTAGCCGCCGCTGTTGCCCAGCTGGCTGTCGCCGAAGCCGAGGATCTTGCCGCCGGAGGTCGACGTGGTCTTGAACCACGCCTCCGCGCTGAAGACCTGCGGGGCGACCTCGCTGGAGGTCTGGCCGGCGGTGCCGTTGGCGGTCCCGTCGAAGGTGGCCGCGGTGTCCGGGGAGCCGTTCACGGCACCCGCGGTGCCGTTGGCCACGCCGCTCCCGAGCAGGAGGTCGTTGCCGCCCGCCCAGTCGGTGCTCACGGTCTGGCCGGCCTTCTCGTCGAGGCGCCAGTAGTGGTTGGCCCCGTCGTTCACGACGGCCTGGGCGTACGCGCTCTGGTCGACGACGTCGGTACCGGTCGTGATGGTGGTCGTCGCGCTCTTGAGGGTGTTGCCCTTGGGGTCGGTCGCGGTGACGTAGTAGCCGTAGGTCGCGCCCGGCGTGAGCCCGGTGTCGGTGAAGACCTGGGTCGGGAGGTTCCAGAACTCTGCCGGCTTCGTCTGCGTGAAGACCGGCGCCGAGCCCTTGTCGGAGCGGTAGAGCTTGTAGGTCAGCGACATGTCGTCGCGGTCCCAGTTGGACGGCCAGGAGACGCGGACGCTGGTGCCCGACAGCCCGCGGAGCTTGGGGGCGGAGTCGGTCGCGCTGACGCGCGGGCCCTGCTTGTTCGTCGCCAGGCTCGGGATCGCGAACCGGACGAGGCCCTGCTGCGCGACGTTGTTCACCGAGGGGAACTCACCGCCCTCGACGACGTACTCGTTCGTCGACTCCGTGGTCCAGCCGCCCTGCGCCTGGCCGGTGTAGGAGCCGGCCGCGACGTCGGGGAACCAGTTGATCACCGACGGGGCCGGCTGGCCGTAGAAGTCGTAGTAACCGCCCGCCGTGTTGTGCCCGACCGTCGTCGTGGCGTCGAGCGTGAAGGCGTTCGCCCGCTTCCAGCGGTTACGTGGGTTCGTGTCGGGGAAGGCGTTGATGTTGCTGCAGTCGTGGTGGTGGCTGACGGTGTAGAGGATGCCGTTGGACACCGTGGAGTCGTAGGTGTCGCCGTGGCAGTCGGCCATGGACTTGATCGCCCCCGTGTACGGGTCGGCGACGAGCTGGCCCTCGAAGTTGCCGGTCCCGCCGAACCAGTAGGCGGACGCGTACACGTTGGTGCTGTCGGTCTTGACCGAGTAGATGCCTGCCGAGTTCCCGTAGTTCTGCACGGTCTGGTTGACCGCGAACGGGTACGAGCTGCCGTTCGCCGCGTCGATCGAGCCGATGCCGGGGGCGGTCGCGCCGTTGAGCTTGCTGAAGATGCCTCCGACGATCACGCGGGTGCCGTCGGGGCTGAGCGCCATGGTGTTGACCGTCGAGTCAGCCGTCGGCGCCCAACCGAGCGTGGCCCCGGTCGTGGGGTCGACCGCGGCGAGACGGTTGCGGGCCACCCCGTTGGCGCTGGTGAACCAGCCGCCCAGGTAGACCGCCGACTTGGTGACGACGACCGAGAAGACGTCGGAGCCCATGGTCGGGGCGAAGGTCGAGACGAGCGAGCCGTCCGCGGTGTTGAAGGCGGCGACCCGGCTGCGCGTCTTGCCGTTCACCTCGGTGAAGGCGCCGGCGATGTAGAGGCGCGACTTGTCAGGCGACAGCGCCATGGCCCGGATGCGCCCGTTCACCGTCGGCGCGAAGCCGGCGTCCATCACGCCCGTGCGGATGTTGAAGGACAGCAGGTTGCTGCGCGGGGTCTGGTTGGTGCCTGCGGCCGAGCCGGCGGGACGCGCGTTGGCGAACTGGCCGCCCGCGTAGACGGTGTCCCCGGCGATCGCGGTGTCCCAGACGACGCCGTCGATCTGCACCGTGGGCAGTGCGTCGGCGGTGACGCCGGCGTCCGGCCGGTCGACCACGTTGTAGGTCGGATCGGTCGCGGCGGTGGCGGCGGCGGCTGGCGCGGCGCCTCCGGCGACGACGAGGCCTGCGGCCAGCAGCGCCGACGAGACCAGGCCCGCGAGCAAGCGGGCAGGACGAGATGACGTGACAGTCATGTGTTCCCCGAAAACTAATGGCCCCACCCCTGGGGCCTCCCCCGAGCCCCATCCCCGGAGACTCGGTGAAAAATATACGTGACGTTCGACGAGTCTTCAGCCAAAGCGCGTAACTACGTGGCACGGGGACCGGCCCCGGGGGAACCGCTGAATTCGCCTCTCCGGGGCCCGCTTGAACTACTGTGTGGCCCTGAACGGCTCGCAAGCGCCCAGCGACGACCACGAGCCAGCCGGGCTCGACCACTGCCGCGCAGGCCCGGACCACGGGGTTCGACGTCCGTCCGGAAGGGGCAGTGCGCCATGGGTGAGCTCAGCCTCGACGGCCTCCTCCTCGCCGTGGTCGGCGGCATGCTGCTGATCCTGCTCTTCGCCTTCCTGCGTCGTTCGCCGAAGGTGGCGATGGTGGCGTGGCTCATCGGGATCTTCTTCATCCCGGTGTGGATCGGGCAGACCGTGTTCGCCTACTTCCCGGCGTTCGTCATCGTCGGGCTCCTGGCCACGCTCAGCCTGCTGCCGACGCCTCTCGCCATCCGACCGACGGTGGCCGACGTCGTGCTCCTCGGCGTGGTGGTCGCCGTCGTCAGTCTCTACGCCCTCAAGCTGACGACTCGGAGCGCGACCTTCGACCTCCTGGTCGTCTGGGGGGTCGCGTACGCGCTCGGCCGCCTGATCGTCCACGTGGTCGACCAGGCCTGGATCTACGGAGCCTTCGGCGTCTTCGGGGCCGCAGCCAGCGTGGTCGCGCTGGTCGAGTTCGCCACCGGGCGGAACCTCTTCATCACCTTCCTCGGCAACAACTCCGCGACCTTCGCCCGCTGGGGCTCGTTGCAGGCTCGAGGCGACGTCATCCGGGCCGAGGGTGCCTTCGGCCATGCCATCGCGCTCGGGATCACCCTCGCGGTCGCAGCCTGCCTCGTGCTCGGCAGCCGCTTCCGGCCGGCGCTCAAGACGGCTCTGGCCGGCCTGTGCCTGGCGGGCGTCGTGGTGAGCTTCAGCCGCAGCGCGATGCTCACGGCGCTCGTGTCGATCGTGCTCGTCTGCCTGTTCCTGCGAGGACCGCTGAGCCGCACGTACCGCGTGGTCGTCCTCGTGCTCCTCTCCGCGACAGCGGCTCTCGCCGCCGGCCCGATCATCGGGGTGTTCGACACCTCGAACGAGGCGGAAGGCAGCGCGCTCTACCGCGCGGACCTGCTCCAGCTCGTCAGGACGATGAAGCCGCTGGGCCTGAGCGGGAGCTTCTCGGTCTCGACAACGAGCGAGGTCTCCGTGGGCGAGTTCGGGTCGGTCGACAACGCACTGCTCCTGATCGGGCTGATCTTCGGCTGGGTCGTGCTGGGAGTCGTCCTCCTGGTCGCGATCGGTGGTGTCGTCACGATCCTGCGAGGCCGCGCCTCCATCGCCACCATCGTCGCGGTCGCGCAGATCCCTGCCCTCCTCACGGTCGCCTTCATCACCCAGTACGCCGCGGTCGCCTGGTTCACCGTCGGCCTGGCGGTGGGCAGCCAGGCGCTGAAGAGCGCCACCGCTCGCCCGGGCCCGGGTGCCGATCTCGACCATCACGTCCCTGTAGCGAGAGAAGAAAGAGCTCATGCCTGACCAGTCCAGCCACGAACGCGCGCAGCTGACGCTCCGGGACATCGGCAAGCTGCTGATCCGCGCCGCGGTCTTCATCGTCGTCCTGACGCTCCTCGGTGGAGCGGCAGCATTCGCGGTGTCGTCCCGCGCCACGCCCCTGTACACGGCGACGGCGACCGAGTACTTCGCCATCACCACCGGACGCTCGGCCTCGGAGCTCTCGCTGGGGTCCAACTACCTGCAGGACCAGATGGCGTCCTACGGCGAGCTCGCCACCTCGCCGGCCGTGCTCAACCCGGTCATCGACTCGCTCGGGCTCGGGGTGAACGCCCGCCAGCTGGCGCGCAGCGTGACGGTCACCACGCCTCGGAACACGGTCGTCATGACCATCGACGTGGACTCCTCCGACCCGGCTCGCGCGGCCACCATCGCGAACGCCATCGCCCGCCAGCTCTCGGTGTCGGTCGGCAACGTCGCGCCCAAGCTCTCCGACGGTTCTGCGCTCGTCGCCGTGCAGTCCATCCAGGCGGCGACCGCGCCGAACGTGCAGTCATCGCCGAACAAGCGCCGGGACGCGGCCCTGGGCCTGCTCGCCGGGCTGCTGGTCGCCTGCGTCCTGGTGCTCGCCGCCGACCGGCTCGACCGGAAGGTCCGTACGCCCGCTGCGCTTGCCGAGGTCACCGACCAGCCCCTGCTCGGGACCCTGCGGACCACGAAGGCGATCGGTGGCGGGATGGTGATCCCCGAAGCCTCCCCCGCGGCCCACCTCAGCGCCGATGAGATCCGGCGTCTCCGCGCCGCCGTGGAGCAGCGGGTCCAGACGACGGCCGCGAGCGGCACTGTCCTTGGTGTCACCTCTGCCGTGCGCCGCGAGGGCCGCTCGACCGTCGCCGCGAACCTGGCAGCGGCGCTCGCCGAGATCGGGCACCGCACGGTGCTCGTCGACCTCGACCTGCGAAGCCCGATCGTCGACCGTCTCACCGGGACCAAGGCGGACGACGGCCTCGTCGCGGCGCTCGACAACCCCACCGTCCTGACCGAGGTCCAGCACAACGGAAGGCTGGCCGTGATCCCGGCGACGCCCGTGGCCAGCCCGACCACGGTTCTCGGGTCGCGGGAGTTCGGCGAGCTGCTGCAGCGCCTGCGCGCCGAGTACGAGTTCGTCGTCCTGGACACGCCCGCCATCCTGACGTCGGCCGATCCCACCGACCTCGCTGACCTGGTGGACGGCTTCCTGGTCGTCGCCGGCGCCGGAAGGGTTCAGCGGCAGCAGCTCGACGCCGCTCTCTCCTCGGCCGACCTGGCCGGGATGCGGGTCCTCGGGGTGGTGCTCAACGACGTGAAGGGCCGCGACCTGCCGAGCACCGGTACCGGTCCTGAGGCCAAGCCGGCGGGAAAGCGTGTCGCCCCCGCCGTGAACTGGGAACCCCGCCCGGCCGCCGAGCAGACCGCCTCCTGATCGTTCTCCCCAGGGCGTCCGACGACTCGGTCGTCGGACGCCCTGGGTGCCTCCCGCCCTCGTGCACCGGTCGCAGCAGGAGTACGGCGATCAGCGGGCGGAGCGACGAGACGCGGTACGGGCGATGGCGACCACGCTGAGCACGTCTCGGCGCAACGGAGCCAGCACGAGGACCACGAGGGCGTAGACGACGCCCGCAGCCCCCGTCGCCACCAGCAGCTGGGCCCAGGCCGGGAGGTCGCGGGACAGCCACGTCGCCCACCATGATCCGGCCGCCAGGAGCGTCGTCAGGAGCATCACCCGTCCCGCCCCGATGAACAGGGGCTTCACGTCCACGAAGGACTTGCGGGACAGCCACCAGAACGACAACGGCCAGGCGAGCGCCGGAGCCAGCGCGTAGCCCCACGCGACGCCGACCACGCCCCAGAGACTGCCGGTGAGGATGCACGCCACCTTGATCGTGACGGAGATGAGGGTGTACTGCAGAAGCTCCTTCGTCAGACCGTGCGACATGTAGATCCACAGGCCGACGTACGCGAGCGACTGGAAGGCGCCCGCCGCCGCCAGCAACCGCAGGATGGGGACCACGTCGGTCCACTGCGACCCCAGGAACACCTCGGCGATGGGCTGGGCGGCGCCGATGACCAGTCCCAGGCCGGCCACCAGGGTGAGTCCCAGGGCCGCCTGACCACGTTGGATGTAGCGGTCGGAGGCCGACTTGTCCTCACGCAGCCGGGAGAGGACGGGGAGCGCGACCTTCGTCGTCGGAGCCCGGAGCTGGCCCAGGGGTGTCATCAGCAGCTGGAAGGCTCGGTTGTAGAGCCCGAGGGCGGTCGCGTCGAAACGGAGCCCGATGGTCAGGGAGTCGATGTTGTTGCCCAGGTAGCCGATGAACTGCGACCCGGCGAGCTGCCACCCGAAGTTGAAGAGCGGCTTCATCGGCGCTCGCCTGGGTCGCCCGGGCAGCCACCCGGCCGAGATGGCGTTCCCTGTGAGCAGCACGACGGCCGTCGCGATCTGCTGGACGGCCAGTGCCCAGAACCCGGCTCCTTCCAGCGCCGCCACGATCGCTACGCCGAGCGCCAGGGCAGGGGCCACCACGTCGACGACAGCCAGGTTGCCGAACTTCATGCGCCGGTCGAGGTCCGCCCGGAACTGCGTGCCCATCCCGTTGAGCACGAAGATGAACGCGAGGACCTGGGTGAGCCCGACGAGCTCGTCCCGGCCGTAGAGCAGCGCAACGAGGGGCGCCCCGAAGAACACGACCACCGTGAGGAACCCGCCGGCGCCGGTGTTGATCCAGAAGAGGTTGTCGCGCTGCGCCTTCGACAACGTCTTCGCCTGGACCGCCGCCGAGGAGAGGCCGAAGTCTCGGAAGATCTCCGCCACGCCGATGATCGCCGTCACCATGGCGACCAGCCCGTAGTCCCCCGGGCTCAGCAGCCGGGCGAGGACGACGACGCCGAGGACCTGGAGGACGATCTTGACGCCCTGCGCCCCGACGGTCACCAGTGCTCCACGCGCCGCCCGACGTCCGAGCTGACCTCGGTCGACCGGGGTCGACGTGATCGACTCGGTGATCACCTCGACCTCGGGGTCAGGCGGGGTCACGGGGGGCGGAGCAGACACCGCTCGATGATCCCATCTGCGCGGCGGGGCCGCGTCACGCTGCGGATCTCCGTCGCGAGACGTGAGCCACGCTCCGCGGCGCTCGTCCCGGCGGCCACGAGGGGGCGCTGCTCACGCTCGCCGGGGAGGCTGCGTCACCGCCGCAGATTCCGGTGCCGGACTACCTGTCCGACCCGGAGCTCAGCAGCTCTGCAGGTCCGCCGCAGGGCACCCGCCCTGCAGGTGCTCGCGTTCGCCCTCGCCGACCCGTCGCGCGGCTCGGCTCAACGCGGCAGCGGCTTCCTTCGAGACGCTGCCCCTCGCGTCGACGACGGGGACGCCGGCGTCGAGCTCCACGCTCCCGCCGTCCTGCCCGACGGCTCGGAAGGCCGGTAGGTCAGGGATGTCGATCGGCTCGCGGTCCGGGCCCGCCCACCGCGCGAGCACCACGTTCGATCGGCTCCGCTGGTACACGTTCCCGCTCAGGGCCACGGACGTGTGCGACGGGTCCAGGAGGCCGGTCTGGTCCTCGAGGCACACCGCGCACCCGGCGTCGGGCTGCCGCACCACGTTGGCGCGGACGCTGATGTCTCGTAGAAGCCATGGCAGCTCCCCGTCGGAGGTGCGCCACCGTTCGTCCATCGCGAGCCGGAAGCCAGAGCGCCCGTTGTCGAGGACCACGTTCCCCTCGACATCGACGCGGTCGCTGTCGATCAGCCAGAGCCCGTCCAAACGGTTGCGCCGAAGGGAGTTGCCCACCACGTCGATGTCGCTGGAGATCTCGACCACCGCGCCCGAACCGGTGTTGGAGTCGAGCTCCGACCCGCTGAGCCGGAGCCCGGTGCAGCTCATGTCGCACCAGAAACCGTGGCCGAGGTTCTTGGTGAACCGACTTCCGGTCAACCGGACGTCGGCGGACTGCGTCACCTTCATGCCTCCTGCGGAAGGTGCCCGGTTGAACCGCTCGACGTTGTTGTCACTCACGAGCAGGCCGGACGCCCGCAGGCCGTCGGCACCGTCGGCGTGGATGCCCATCAGGCCGTTGCCCTGAGCGGTCACCCTCTGGAGGGTGACGTCGTCGTTGATCACCGAGAGCCCCGTGGTGGCGTTGTCCTGGGTCACGAGGTCCGTGACGCGAACGTCGCGAGCTGCGACCAGGACGGCACCGAGCTGCCACACCGAGGTCGCGTAGCGGCGGACGCCGATGCCGCGCAGGACGTCGCCCTCGCCCACCACCGTCACCGCGGTCGCCAGGGTGCTCGCGCGGACGGCGCGACCGGTGGGGCTGGAGCCCATGACGAGCTGGCGCGCGGGCTGGTCGACGAAGAAGGTGCCACCGGTGACCTCGGCCCGCGACCCGACCTGGCGCTGAGCGGTGCCGTCGAGCCACAGCTGGTCGGGGTGGGCTGCCATCGGGTGCGCCGGGTCGACGAACGTCCACCCCGGGCGCGGGTCCTCGGGTGCCCCCTGGGTGTAGGTGGGGCTCGCGTCGAAGCGGTGCTCCCAGCCGTCGACCACCCACGCGCTGCCGGCCTTGCGCCAGCCGGAGACCCGGCTGCTGCCGTCGAGCCAGACCTCCTCGCCGGGCCAGGCCTGCACGGTGACGCGCTTCTCCCGGGGCAGCACGAGCGACTCGTGGTAGCTGCCCTCGCGCACCACCACGGTGGCGCCGTCCGGGGCGGCCGCGACCGCTCGGGCGATGCTGGTGTAGACGCCGCCGGACGGGCGGGGGGCGACGACGAGCGCGTCGTCGGGAACCGGGTACCGGGTTCCGCCCACGCTCGTCGACCCCACCCGCGCTGGGCGCACGAAACCGGTAGCCGCTCCGGGCGCCGAGGGCGCGGGCCCCGTAGCCGGGGCAGAACCGGACGTTGACCCTGCACGGGACGATTCGGCAGCGGACGGAGGGCCGTCGGTCTGGCCCTTCGCCAGCGCGACGACGTCCAGGTTGTCGTAGAGCAAGACCTGTCTCGCGCGAGAGCTCCCGGACAGGTACGACCACAGGGTCGTCTGACCGCCCGCGACGAGCGCGGAGGCCGAGTCGTCGGTGGCCCGGACCTGCCACTCCCGCGGCGCCGCACCGCGGGCCGCAGCGGCCGCGACCTCTACCGGTCCCGACCCGGTCGCGCGGCAGACGACGTGGAAGACCTGCCCCGCCTTGACGTTCGTCGCGACCTTGCGCTCCGGAGACAGCGGGCGGACCTGCTTCGCTCCGCCGTCCTGACGGGAGATGGACAAGAAGGCCGTGCCGCCGGAGAGTCGCAGCACGCAGCGGTAGAAGAACCCGCTGCTGCTCCGCAGCTCCACGGCGCTGTACGCACCTCCTCCGGTCGCGGCGGGGTCCGGGGCGGTGAAGTCGACCGAGACGCGGAGGTCGACCGGCTGCACGGTGCTGAGGTTGACGCGGGCGCCGGCTCCCGGCGCGAGGGCGACCGACCCCGAGCCGTCACCGACCGAGAAGGTGCCGCCGGCCGTGCTGCGCCACTCCCCGCCCTGGTCGGCGGTGCCCCAGCCGTCCTTCACCTCGCGCGAGAAGGAGTCGGCGGCCACGGTCGACGACGTGCCACGGTCGACCGGCGACGCCGGCTCGCTCCCGCCCGGGGTGCGCAGCCCGAGCACGACGAGCCCGACGACGAGGAGGGCGGCGACGACGAGCGTCACCACGACCACGGCGCCCCGTCGCGCCCCGAACCTCGTCACCCTCGCCCTTCCTTGCGGCCTCCGCTTGCCTCGCCCCCCGTGGGCCCGTCGAGCTCCTAGCGTTCGGCCAGGAGCTGCCTCAGCAGGGTGCTCGAGGTGTGGGCCGTGTAGGGGAAGTAGCTGACCTCGACCCCGACGCTCGCCATGTCGCGCTCGAGCTTGTCGCCCTTGGGCGTGCCCCGCCAGTCGTCGCCCTTGAAGAGGACGTCGAAGCCGACGCGGCCCCACACCTCGAGCTTGTCGCTGGAGAAGTCCGGCACGACCTCGTCGACGATGGCCATGCCCGCGACGACCTCGCAGCGCTCCTCGAAGGGGATGACCGGGTGCTTGCCCTTGGCGGCGAAGAGGGCCTCGTCGGTGACGACGCCGACGACCAGCCGGTCGCAGCGCTCGCGGGAGCGCTTGAGGATGTTGAGGTGCCCGATGTGGAACATGTCCCAGGCGCCGGGGACGTAGCCGAGCACGCCGGGTCCCTCGCTCATCGGACGCCCTCCGGCTCGAGGGCCTTCATCTCGCGGAACCACTTCACGACGCTGAGCGCGAGGAGGCCCACGGTGGCCGCGGCCAGCAGCCCGTACACGACCGCGAATACGGTCGGGAGGCCGAGCAGCAGGAAGCAGGCGCAGAGCAGGCCGTAGTCGGTCGGCAGCTTGCCGAGGCTCCGCAGCGGGCTCGCGCCCTGCTTCGGCGGGGTCGGCAGGCCGGCCTTGAGGCGGTGCACACGGAGGAGCTGCTCGTTGAGCAGCTGGCCGAAGAAGAGCACGACGCCCGCGATGCTGAAGGCGATCGGCACGAGCAGCCAGCCCTCGGCACGCTCGGGCAGGAAGCGGTACCACCCGATCAGCACGGCCAGGTGCAGGCTCGCGACCTTGCCGGCGTCGAACATGTGGTCCAGCCACTCGCCGGCCACGCTGCCGCCGCCGCGCAGGCGGGCGAGCTGGCCGTCGGCGGAGTCGAGCGCGTAGCCCAGGACCAGCAGGGCGGCGACCAGGACGCCGACCCACCAGGCCGGGGCCAGCAGGGCCACGAGCAGGATGCCGGCGTAGGTGAACACGGAGCCGACCGCGGTGACCTGGTTGGGGGTGGCCCCGACCTGGTACGCGGCGGCGGCGAAGACCCGGCCGAGGGGCCGGTTGACCAGCAGCGAGTAGAGCGGTGCGCCGAACGAGGTCTTCTGCGCGTCGCGGAGCCGGCGGTACGAGGCCGCGAAGCCCGTGTCCTCGCCGGCGACGGTGCTCGTCACGCGACGGCCTCGGACTGCACGCTGCGCAGGGCGTGGCCCAGGACGGCGCTCGCGCTGCGCCGCGGGGCCGGCAGGGCGGTGCTGCCCGGCCACCCCTCGGCCTCGTCCTCGGCGACCAGGACGACGGCGCCGTCCGGCACCTGGCCGGCGGCGTGGACCACGACCTCGTCGACGCCCCGCACGGCCGAGGCGATCTCGAGGCGCTCGGCGAGGGGCACGACAGCCGGCCGGCCGGTGCGCGCGCGCACCTCGTCGTCGTCGAGGACCCCGAGGACCAGGCGCTCGCAGCGCTCGCGCGCCGACGCGACCAGGTGCAGGTGCGCGACGTTGAAGAGGTCAAAGCTGTGAGGCAGGTAGCCAACGCTCACGAAGATGCTCCCGTACTACGAAATTCCCCCGCAGGAACAGTCGACGTCCACGTCGATCCGTCCAAGATCATAGCGGAGGCGACCCGGCCCTGGGCCGGATCCGGAACTGAAGCGAGGGGCCCTGCGGCGCCGGCCGCTCTCCCTCGCGGGCCGGCGGCACGACGGTCCCCCCGCCCGGTCAGGCCGTCGGCCAGTACTGGTCGACCAGCCGCTTCGTCGACGCGATGTTCGCCCGGCTGGAGGCGCCGAAGACGATCGACTCGATGTTCGGCTGCTCGCAGACCCACTCGATGGCCTCGGCCGGCGGGATGGCGCCGGAGGCGAAGACCGACATCGCGATCGCCCGGAACTGCCGGGTGGCGAGGAGCTGCTGGTAGCCCTCGATGCCGCCGCTCATCCGGAAGCCGACCTTGTTGATGTTCGAGCAGATGACCGGGTTCTCCAGGCCGAGGCGCTCGAGCACGTCGAGCAGCTTCGGCGTGTTCATGGTGATGTAGCCCGGCTCGGCGCCGTAGCGGCCCCGGACGTGCTCGTCGAAGATGCGGAAGGCGTCGTCGAAGCCGAGCCCGAGGAGCAGGTCGACGACCACGTTCTGCAGGAAGATCACCGGGGTCCGCAGCCCGGCGAACATCTTCATCTCGGAGTCGATGAGCAGCGTGACGATGCCCTCGATGTCCTTGCGGGCGAGGGACCGGGTGCCGCGCATGGCCGCGTCGAGGAAGCCGCCGTCGGGCAGGAAGCGCTTGATCGCGCCGAGCGGCCCGTCCTCGGTCATCGCGTTGGCGTACTTGTGCGCGTACGGCATCCCGGGGAAGAAGGTCATCTCCGGGTAGCGGTCCGGGTTGGCCCGCACGTGGTCGCAGACCAGCGCGATGCGGTCGTGCGTGGTGCACATGAACGTGTGCACGCCCTCGTCGTACGCGGCGTCGAGCACGGCCTGCACGGCAGAGATGTCCTGGAAGCGCATGGCCTGGGCCCGCGCCTTCTCCTCGGACATGTGGTTGACGCCGAAGAACTGGTTGTCGCCGAAGAGCAGGCGGTCCATCGTGAAGGGCTTGGGGGTCTCGAGCGTGGACGTCACCGACGGCCTGCCTTCCGGAAGAGGGAGCGGACGCTGCGTCCGATCGTGCGGGCGCCGGCGGCCACCCCGGCGAGGCCCTCGGGCTCGGCGCCGGACGGGGCGAGCGCCGCGGCGCGCGCGGTCGCCGGGGTGCCGGAGGCGTCGGCGACGATCATGGCGATCGAGCGGTCGGTCACCGCGGCGGCGTCGAAGTTGTTGCGGCCCTCGAGCTTGCCGGCCTCGACGCGCGAGACGAAGGCGTCGACCTGGGCGCTGTACTCCTCGCCGCGGACGTAGAACCAGACCTCGTCGGTCAGCTCGGTCGTGTACTTGACGTTCCAGCCGGCCGTGTAGCCCGCCGGTGCGAGGTCACCGTCGCGCAGGTAGGCCTGCACCTCCTGGCGGTCGGCCGAGATCCGGCCCTGGGTCCCCCAGATGGTGATCTTGGTCGACATCTTGCGCTGCGACTCGTCGCTCCAGTTGATCGACAGCTGCGCGGTCACGTCGTCGTCGAGGAACAGCGTGCTGAAGACCTCGTCGTCGGTCTCGCGGGAGAAGACCGGCTTGAGCACCGAGCCCCCGGCGCGGCGGGTCTCCCCCGCATACCAGTTCACGAGGTTCAGCGGGTGCGCGGCGTAGTCGTAGAGGCTGCCGCCGCCGAGCGTCTTCTTGGTGCGCCACGTCGAGCCCTGCGGCTTGAGCACCACCGGGCCGTACGCCTCGGCGAGCAGGTGCGTGACCTTGCCGATCGCGCCGGCGTCGACGAGGCGCTTGACCTCGGCGAAGGCGCCCACGTAGCGGTAGTGGTAGCCGACCTGGGTCACGAGGCCGCGCGAGCGGGCCAGCGCCGCGAGCTCCTCGGACTCCTCGGGGTCGAGGCAGAAGGGCTTCTCGCAGAAGACGTGGAGACCGGCCTCGAGCGCCTTGCGCACCATGGGGCCGTGCATGGCCGACGGCGTCGCGATGACGACCGCGTCGAGGTCCGCCTTCGCGATCATCTTGTCGAAGTCGTCGTAGGTGGGGAGCCCGGTGTACTTGCCGAGCACCGAGAGCAGGTAGCCGGTGGCGTCGCAGATGCCGGTCACCTGCACGTCCGGGTGCGCGTTGACGATCGACACGTGGGACAGGCCCATCTTGCCGAGGCCGACGAGGCCGACTCTGATCACTGGTGTTCCTCTCGGGGGAGTGCCGCCGGGTCCACGTAAGGAAGCAGCAGCTGTTCGTACTGACCGGCGACGTGCTCCCAGGTGAACTCGGAGGCGTGCCGTGCGCGGGCGGCCTCGCCGAGCCGCGCCACGAGGGCCGGGTCGGCGACGAGCCGCTCGAGCGCTGCGTCCACGTCGTCGGCGGTGCTGAAGAACAGCGCCGCCTCTCCGGCGACCCAGCGGTTGTAGGCGTTGTCGTGCGCCAGCACCGGGTTGCCCGCACCCAGGGCCTCGACCAGCGAGGGGTTCGTCCCGCCGACGGTGTGCCCGTGCACGTAGGCCAGGCTGTGGAACCGCAGCGCCGCGGTGACCGCGGGGTCGTAGATGCCGCCGAGGAAGCGCACCTCGGGCGAGGCCGCCTCCACCACCGCGCGGTGGTAGTCGTCCTCGTCGGGCTTGTAGCCGCCGAGCACCACGAGCTCGACGCCGCGCTCGCGCCGCGAGAAGCCCTCGACGATCTCGAGGATGGTGTTCTCCGGGATCGGCCGCGCGATGAGCGTGAGGTAGCGGCCCGGCACCAGCCCGTACGCCTCGACGACGTCGGTCGGCGCCTCCGTCACGGTGGGCGCCCCGTAGGTGACCGTGGTGATCTTGCGCGCCGGTGCCCGCGTCCGCAGGTAGTCGTTGATCACCGGGTGGTCGGCGATGAGGTGGTTGCCGACGAAGCAGCCGATCCGCTCGTTGACGTAGAGGATGGCCTGCCGCAGCTTGCCCCAGCGGGCACGCGACCACTCGATGCCGTCCATGTTGATCACGTTGGGGATGCCGAGCAGGCGCTGCGCCACGTTGAAGACGGCGGTGTTGTAGCCGAAGGTGAGGCAGATGTCGTCGTGGGCGGCCGCGTGCGCGATCGTCTTCAGGTCGAACTGCGAGGTGCCCAGCCAGCCGTCGCGGTCCACCGGCACCAGCACCCGCTCGAGCCCGCGCCAGGTGTCGGTCGTCACCGGCCCGGTGCCGGGCACCTGGCAGTAGACGACGACGCGCCAGCCGGCGTCGCGCAGGAAGAGGGCGACGTTCTCGGCCGCGGTCTCGAAGCCGCCGTACGCCGCGGGGACCCCGTGCGTGCCGAGGATCCGAACCGTCCTAGGGTGGTGCGCACCGAAGCGGTCGAGCAGCACGCGGCGCCACAGCGGCGCGGCGGACGACGCTTCCGTCGTCGTCTCCGGCACGCGTGCAGGGGCGGCCGCGGAGGGGTGGGGCACGTCTGGTCACTCCTCCAGGTACCGGGGGTCCCGGTGCACGTCGTTGCCCGGATGAACCACAAAGGGTAGTGAGAATTGCCCCCGGCCGCCTACTTTCCTGCCCTGTTGTGACGACAGTCATCCCCGGCTCCCCTATGCTCGCCGGGCGCCGCCGACCCACGTCGGCCGCCGGTCGAGCCCGCGCCGGAGCGGGTCCCGCCCCTACTTGGGGCCACCCGCAGAGAACCACCCGTTGAGAAGGAGCCGCCGTGCCCACCGCGGAGCAGAGCCTGTCCGGGGTCACGGTGCTCGTGGCCAACCCCTCCCCCGACGTCTACGGGTCCGACCTGCAGATGCTGGAGAGCCTGTCCGCCGTCGTCGGCGCGGGCGGCCGGGCGGTCGTCGCGATGCCGCACGACGGCCCGCTCGCCGCGATGATCCGCGAGCGCGGCGCCGAGGTGGAGATCGTCGACTTCCCCGTGGTGCGCCGGGCCAACCAGTCGGTCCGCGCCTTCGCCGAGCTCGCCTGGTCCGCCGCGTCGGCCACGGCGCGGCTGACCACCTACCTGCGCCGCACCCGTCCGGACGTGCTCTACGTCAACACGGTCACGCTGCCGTGGTGGCTGGCGGCGGCCCGGCTGTCGCGGACGCCGTCGGTCTGCCACGTGCACGAGGCCGAGAACACCGACTCGATGGTCGTGCGCCGCCTGCTCGTGACCCCGCTGCGCCTGGCCGACGCCCTGCTGGTGATCAGCAGGGCCGCCCTCTCGGCGCTCACCGACGTGGACGAGGGGCTGCGGGCCAGGGCCAACCTCGTCTACAACGGCGTGCCCGAGCCCGACGAGGACCCGCGCCCCGCCACCCGGGGCGCGAGGCTCCGCACGATCGTCGTCGGCCGGCTGTCGCCCCGCAAGGCGCCGCACGTGGCCCTCGAGGCCGTCGCCGAGCTGCGCCGCGAGGGCCACGACGTCTCCGTCGAGCTCGCCGGCTCGGTCTACCCCGGCTACGAGTGGTACGAGGCCGAGCTCCGCGAGCGGGCCGGGCAGCCCGACCTCGAGGGCGCCGTGGAGCTGCCCGGCTACTGCAAGCCGATCTGGCCGCACCTGACCGCGGCCGACGTCGTCCTGGCGCCCTCCCTGCGCGAGCCCTTCGGCAACGCGGTGGTCGAGGCCCAGCTGTCGCTGCGCCCGGTCGTGGCGTCGCGCGCGCTCGGCCACCTCGAGAGCATCACCGACGGCGAGACCGGGCTGCTCGTCGAGCCCGACGACGCCCCGGCGATGGCCGCGGCGCTGCGACGCCTGGTCGAGGACGAGGCGCTGGCCACGCGGCTGGCCGAGCAGGCCCGTCGCCACGCCCTCGACCACTTCTCCCCCGCGCGCTACCAGCGCGAGGTCGTCGCCGTGCTCGCGCGGCTCGTCGCGCGCTCGAAGCGCCGGTGAGCGCCCCCGACGGGGCCGCCGCACCGGCCGGGCCGCTCACGGTCACCCTCGCCGTCCTCACCTTCCGCCGACCGACCGACCTGGACGCCGTCCTGCCGCTGCTCGTCGAGCAGGCGGCGGCGCAGGGGGACGCGTACGAGGTCGGCGTCCTCGTGGTCGACAACGACCCGGGTGGCGGCGCCCGGACGCAGGTCGAGGCCTTCGCCCGGACGGCGACGGGCGGCGGGACGAGCGGGATCGCGGTGCGCTACGCCCACGAGCCGGTCCCGGGGATCTCGGCCGCCCGCAACCGAGCCCTGACCGAGGCGGGGACACGCCTGCTGGTGTTCATCGACGACGACGAACGGCCCTCCGAGCGCTGGCTGTCGCTGCTGCTCGCCCAGCGCGAGCGCGACGAGCCCGCCGCCGTCGTCGGCTCGGTGGTCAGCACGTACGACGTGGAGCCGGACGCCTGGGTGCGCGCGGGGGGCTTCTTCACCCGTCGCCGCCTCACCTCGGGGACGCGCGTCGACGTCGCGGCGACGAACAACCTGCTCCTCGACCTGGACGTGGTGCGCCGCCTCGGGCTGTCCTTCGACCTCGCCTTCGGGCTCGGCGGCGGGGAGGACATGCTCTTCAGCCGTCAGCTGCGCGCCCGGGGCGGCCAGATCGTCTGGTGCGACGAGGCCGTGGTGACCGACGTCGTGCCCGCCGAGCGGGTCAGCCGCCGCTTCGTCCTGGTGCGGGCGATGAGCTACGGCAACACCTGGAGCCTGACCTCGGTCGCGGCGGCCTCCGCGGGCTCCCGGCCCCTCGTCCGGGCCCGGCTGGTCGTGCAGGGCGCGGCCCGCGTCGTGCTCGGGGCGGGCCGGGCGCTGCTCGGGGCGCTGCGGCGCAGCGCGACCGACCAGGCGCGCGGGCTCAAGACGGCGATGCGCGGTGCCGGGATGGTCGGCGGCGCCCTCGGGGTGCGCCACCAGGCCTACCGACGGCCCCGAGCCTCCACCGCCTCGCGGTAGGCCGCGACGTGCGCGGCCGCGCCGGCCGGCCAGTCGCGCGCGGACAGGTCGGGCCCGGCCGCGCGGCCCTCCGCCTCCACGGCGTCGAGGGCGGCGACCAGGTCGTCCGCGTCGAGGTCGCCCTCGTACTGCAGCACCCAGCCCGGGCCGACCTCGGCCGAGAGCGCCGCGTTCGCGGCGTTCGCCGGGACCAGGACGGGGGTGTCCAGCGAGAGCCCGGCCAGCACGGTGCCGGAGTTGTGCATGTGGCTGTAGGGCAGCACCAGCAGCGCCGACGACGACACGACCTCCACGAGCTCCGGCTCGTCGAGGAAGGCGAGCGAGAGCTCGACGCGGGGGTCGGCGGCGGCGAGGGTGCGCAGGCTCGAGGCGAGCTCCTCGGTGGACGGCTTGCCCGCCACGCGGAGCGAGGCCTCACCGGGCACGCCGGCGAAGGCGGCCAGCAGGCCCTCGACGTTCTTGTAGCGACGGATCAGCCCGACGAAGCCGAGCGAGCGCGGCCGGCGCTCGCCGCGGGGGTGGCGGGCGTACCACTCCTGGTAGTGCCCGTGGGGCACGACGGCGGCGAGGGTGCCCGGCGGGACCGGGGTGTCGGAGTTCAGGGCGATCCGCAGCGTGGTCCAGCGGTCGGCCCAGGTGAGCAGCAGGCGCTGGCGCCGGGAGAGCCCTGAGGGCAGCTCGAGGTTGTGCTGGGTCCGCACCCAGGGGATGCGCGCGAGGCGCAGCCGTAGCACGAGCAGCGCGAAGAGCGCCTGGCGCACCAGGGCCTTCAGCGGCGACGCACCCTCGACCAGGATCTCCGGCCAGTGCACGTGGAAGACGTCGTAGTCGGCCCGCAGCGCGCGGCGCCAGGTGAAGGTCCGCACCTCCACCCCCGGCGTCGCCGCGAGCGCGTCGCGCAGCATGACGATGTAGGGGTTCGTCGTCGGTCGCGGGTCCGGGAAGGACTGCTGCACGACGAGCGGGCGGCCTCCGTCGGGCGGGCGGGGCGTCGTTCGGCGGATCGGCACGTCGTCTCCAGGATGGGGGGCGACCAGCCTAGGGCCCGCGGCCGCCTGGCGTGGCCTCCTGAGCGCGGTCCGGGGGCTGGCGCGCCGGGTACGGTGTGCCCGTGACCGCGCCCCCCACGAGCCGGCCCGCCGGCACCGCCGGCCCCGAGAGGGTCGTCCTGCTGGACGCTGGACACCAGCCCTCGGGCACCGCGCTGAAGTCCGAGGTGCACGACTCCGAGACGGCGCTCCACCTCGCCTTCTCCAGCTACGTCAGCGACGGCGAGGGCCGGGTCCTCCTGACCCGCCGCGCCCTGGACAAGCGGACCTGGCCCGGCGTCTGGACCAACACCTGCTGCGGGCACCCGCAGCCGGGCGAGTCCTTCGACGACGCCGTGCGCCGCCGCATGGTCGACGAGCTGGGCCTCGAGGTCGGCGAGCTGACCTGCGTGCTGCCCGACTTCGCCTACCGCGCCGTCGACGCCAGCGGGGTCGTGGAGAACGAGGTCTGCCCGGTCTTCGTGGCGCGGACGCATCCGGGCTCGACCGTGACCGCGAACGGCTCCGAGGTCATGGAGTGGAGGTGGGTGGAGTGGCAGTCGCTGGCCGCGGCCGTGCGTGCGACCCCCTTCGCCTTCAGCCCGTGGTCGGTGCTGCAGGTGCCGCTGCTGGACGCCCAGGCCTCGTCGTGGGTATGAGACCCGCGTGACGTCCGCATCCCGCAAGCCCGCCGTCGACGTGGCGCAGCCCGACGACGCGACGGTGCTCGCGCTCCCGACGGCCTCGACGACCGCGCTCACGAAGGACTACCTCGAGCGCGTCGACCAGACGTTGCGAGAGGCGATCGGCCGCCTGGTGCACACCTGGCGCGTCGAGCTCGCGTACTCCCTCGGGCCGTCGGGCCCGGCCGCGTCGCCGCCCGACATCCTGCTCGAGCACGACCTGCCCGAGATGCTCCAGGCGCTGAACGGCACCGGGGGCAAGCGGATCCGCCCGAGCATGGCGCACTGGGGCTGGGTCGCCTGCGGCGGCAGCAGCCGGGCCGACCTCGGCCAGGACGGGGGCGTGGACGGCGGCGCCGCCGACGTGGTCCGTGCCGGGGCGGCGCTCGAGCTGCTGCACATCTTCGCCCTCATCCACGACGACGTCATGGACGAGTCGGACTCCCGCCGGGGCCAGCCGTCGGTGCACACCCTCGCCGCCCAGCTCCACCTGCACGCCGGCGCCCGCGGCGACGCGCGCCACTTCGGCGAGTCGATCGCCGTGCTCGTGGGCGACCTCGCGCACGCCGAGGCCGACCACCTGGTCACCGAGCTGCCGCGGCCGATGCGCGCGATCTGGCGGCTGCTGGTCATCGAGCTCGTGCACGGCCAGAGCCGCGACCTCACCGGGAGCGCGGCCGGGCGCCGCGACCTCGACCACGCGCGCCGCGTCGCCCGGATGAAGTCCGGCCGCTACACGGTGCAGCGCCCGCTCGAGCTGGGCGCCGCGGCGGCCGGCGCGCCGGACGTGGTCCGCGACGCGCTGCTCACCTACGGCGAGGAGGTCGGCGAGGCCTTCGCGCTCCGCGACGACCTGCTCGGCGTCTGGGGCGACCCCCGCTCGACCGGCAAGCCCGCCGGCGACGACCTGATCAGCGGCAAGCCGACGGTGATCATGGCGCTGGCCGAGGAACGCCTGCACGGCAGCGCGCGCCGCGTCCTGCGCCGGGTCGGCACGCCCGAGCTGAGCCCGGCCGACGTGACGGCCCTGCAGTCCGCGCTGGCCGAGCAGGGTGTCGTCGAGGCCGTCGAGGCGCGCATCAGCGAGCACGTCCGCGCTGCGAGCGCGGCCCTGGCGAGCGTCGACCTCGACCCCGCCGGCGTGGCCGGCCTGACCGGCATGGCCCACCTCATCGCCTGGAGGGACCGGTGAGCACTCCGCGCACCGGCGCTCCGGGCAGGACCTGGAGAACTCGTTGAGCCCCGTCATCGTCATCGGGGCGGGCCTCGCCGGCCTGGCCGCGGCCTGCCACCTCACCGGTGCCGGCTACGAGGTGACCGTCGTCGAGCGGTCCTCCGGCCCGGGCGGGCGCAGCGGGCAGCTGCGGCGCGAGGGCTTCGCCTTCGACACGGGCCCCAAGGTCCTGACGATGCCCGACCTGATCTCCGACGCCCTGCGCGCCGCCGGGTCCGACCTGTCGGCGGTCGGCCCGCTCAAGCGGCTCGACCCCGCGTACCGCGCCCGCTACGCCGACGGCAGCACGATCATGGTCCGCGGCACGCGCGAGGAGATGCGCCAGGAGATCGCGGACACCTGCGGCAGCGTCGACGCGGCCGCGTTCGAGGAGTTCGTGACCTGGCTGCGCAAGCTCTACCTCGCCGAGATGCCGCACTTCATCGACGCGAACTTCGACTCCCCGCTCGACCTGCTCCGCAGCCCGCGGGCCGCCGCGCAGCTCGTGCGCCTGGGCGCGTTCCGGAAGCTGGGTGACGCGGTCCGCTCCTTCTTCCACGACCCGCGCCTGGTCAAGCTCTTCAGCTTCCAGGCCATGTACGCCGGCCTGGCGCCCGAGAAGGCGCTCGCGATCTACGCCGTGATCACGTACATGGACAGCATCGAGGGGATCTACTTCCCCGAGGGCGGCATGCACGCGGTGCCGCAGGCCCTCGCCGCCGCCGCGGAGAAGGCCGGCGCGAACCTGCGCTACGACGCGTCCGTCGAGTCGGTCCTGCGCTCCCCCAGCGGCCGCGTCGCCGGGGTCCGGCTGGCCGGCGGCGAGGCCCTCCGCGCCGACGCCGTCGTCTGCACCCTCGACACCCCCGTCGCGTACGAGCAGCTGCTGCCCGACCTGCGCCCGCCGCGCGCCGCCCGCCCGGGCAAGGGCGACTACTCCCCCTCCGCCGTGGTCTGGCACGTCGGCGTCAAGGGCATGCCGCAGCCCGAGGCCGCGCACCACAACATCCACTTCGGCGAGCAGTGGGACGAGTCCTTCGACGCCCTGCTCGAGCGCGGCACGCTGATGCCCGACCCGTCGCGGCTGGTCTCGGTGCACTCCCTCGACGCGCCCGACCAGGCTCCCGAGGGCTGCTCGTCGCTCTACGTCCTCGAGCCGGTCCCCAACCTCGACACCGGGCGCATCGACTGGCGCCAGGAGGGGCCGCGGATGCGCGACCGTCTCCACGGCTTCCTCGGCGCGAACGGCTACCCCGACGACGTGGTCGTCGAGGAGCTGCTGACGCCGCTGGACTGGAAGGAGCAGGGCATGGCCGCGGGCACCCCCTTCGCGCTGGCCCACACCTTCCCCCAGACCGGTCCGTTCCGCCCGCCGAACGTCGAGAAGCGCCTCCCGGGGATGTTCTTCGCCGGTTCCGGCACGGTCCCCGGCGTCGGGGTCCCGATGGTCCTGATCTCGGGCAAGCTCGCGGCGAAGCGGGTGTCCGACTACCTGCCGGGCCCCACGCGTTGAGCGCGGCAGTGCCCACCGGTTCCCCGGCCGGTCCGCCCGTAGGTCCGCCGACCCTGGCCGTGCCGGTCGACGGCACGGCCGAGGCGGCCAAGCTGGCGCAGGGCTACGCCGAGTGCGCCCGGCTGACCAAGCGCCACGGCACGACCTACTACTGGGGTGCGGCCCTGCTGCCCAAGGAGCGGCGCCGCCACGTCTTCGCGGTCTACGCGCTGTGCCGGCTGGCCGACGACATCGTCGACCTGCCGCAGGAGGAGGGGCCCGACCCCGCCTCGCGCCGTCCGGTGCCCGTCGAGGGCTACCCGGAGACGGCCGCCCGGCTCGAGGCCTTCGCGCAGTCGTTCCGCGACGCGCTCGCCGCGGGCGGGAGCGACGACCCGGTGCTGGCCGCCATCGTGCACAGCGTGCGGGTCTGCGCGATCGACCCGGAGTGCTTCGACCGCTTCTTCGCGGCGATGGCGATGGACCTCACGACGACCTCGTACGAGACGTGGGAGGACCTCTGCGGCTACATGGAGGGCTCGGCCGCCGTCATCGGCGAGATGATGCTGCCCGTCCTCCAGCCGACCTCGCCCGCCGCGAAGGACCCGGCGCGCTCGCTCGGCTTCGCCTTCCAGCTGACGAACTTCCTCCGCGACGTCGACGAGGACCTCGACCGCGGCCGGGTCTACGTCCCGCAGGAGGACCTGCGGCGCTTCGGTGTGGACCTGCACGGTCCGCGCGGGCGCGAGGTCACGCCCGAGTGGCGGGCCTGCCTCGCCTTCGAGATCGCGCGCAACCGCGAGCTGTACGCCCACGCCGACGCCGGCATCGCGCTGCTGCCGCCGCGCTCGGCGCGCTGCGTCGGGGCCGCCCGCGTCCTCTACGCCCGCATCCTCGACCGCATCGAGCGCGCCGGCTACGACGTCTTCACCGAGCGCGTGCGCGTGCCCACCTGGCGCAAGGCGCTGACCACCGGCCGGGTGCTGGTCGCCGGGCCGCCCCGGTCCCTCCGCACCACCCTCCCCGTCCAGGAGCTCTCGTGACGATCGAGGCCGAGCGCGCCGCCCAGCCGACCCGCTCCCGCCGTACGCCGCCGTCGCCGCCCGCCGTGCCCGTGGCCGGCCGCACGCCGCCCCGCGTCCCGCTCGAGCGGGTCCCGCAGCCGCGCGAGGACAAGATGAGCGAGACCTGGCGCCTCGCCCGGCCCTCGCGCATCGGGGCGTCCCTCGACCTCTCCCAGACGCAGAACGGCGGCGGCTGGTTCGTCGCCGGCGTCAGCGCCGACGTCGGGCGCACGGAGTCGGTCACGCGCACGATCGCCGGCCGCGAGGTCGTCTTCTGGCGCGACGAGCACGGCGGACTGGTCGCCGGACCGGGCTCCTGCCCGCACCTCGGCGCCCTGATGGACCGCTGCCCGGTGATCGACGGGACGATGTACTGCCGCTGGCACGGCCTCGCGCTCACCCGCGAGGGCGACCGCACCTGGAGCCCGTACCGCACCCACGACGACGGCGTCCTCATCTGGGTCGGGCTGCCGACCGAGGGCGAGGCCGCGACCGACCGGCCGACGCTGCCGGTCCGGCCGCCGGCCGACGGCTCGGTGGCCGCGGTGATCTCCGAGCCGGCGGTCTGCGAGCCGCAGGACGTGATCGCCAACCGCCTCGACCCGTGGCACGGCGCGTGGTTCCACCCGTACGCCTTCAGCCACCTCGTCGTCGACGACGCCGCCAGCACGCCCGCGTGCCTCGTCGTGGACGTGACGTTCCGGATCAACAAGACCTTCGGCGTGCCGGTGCGCGCGGAGTTCACCTGCCCCGACCCGCGCACGATCGTGATGACGATCACCGACGGCGAGGGCGCCGGCAGCGTCGTGGAGACGCACGCGACCCCGCTCGGGGTCGACGCCGAGGGCCGGCCGCTGACCATGATCACGGAGGCGACGATCGCGTACAGCGACCGCAAGGGCTTCAAGATCGCCAACCTCGCCGCCCCCCTGCTCATCCCCATGATCAAGCGCACCGCGCGCCAGCTCTGGGTGGACGACCGCGACTACGCCGAGCGGCGCTACGAGCTCCGCAGCCGGGGCGAGTTCCCGGGCTGACCGCTCCCCGCCGGTCTCCGGATCGGTGACGTGCGTCTCGTCCTCAGGCTGTGGACAACCCTGTTGATCTGAGTCTGCCCAAGATCACCCGCGCCGGGTCGGCCGGTCCCGGTGATCGACAGCGTCACCACAGGCGCGTGACAGCGCGCTCTCAGTGTTGCGCCGATCGGGCCCGGGGGTTCACCCGGCGTTCACCTCGCGTTCTGCGCCGGTGGATCAGATCGCTATGCGTCTCCTGCACGGGGCAGGAGCGTCCAGACGAAGGGGCACCTCATGCCCAAGCTCTCCCTCCCGCGGCCGGGCGCACGCGCGCTCGTCGTGGGCCTGGCCACCACCGGCCTCGCCTTCACCGCCGGCGTCGCCGTCGCCGGTCCCGCCGTGACGTCGCCGGCCCAGCTCGCCACGCACGGCGGTGCCACCCGCCTGGACGGCGACCAGACGAAGAAGGTGCGCAACGCCGTCGAGGGCGGCAAGGCCAAGAACGTGATCCTGCTGATCGGCGACGGCATGGGCGACTCCGAGATCACCTCGGCGCGCAACTACCAGTTCGGCGCCGACGGCCGCTTCCCCGGCATCGACGGGCTCCCGCTGACGGGGCAGTACACGACGTTCTCGCTGGACCAGGAGACCGGGCGGCCCGACTACGTCACCGACTCCGCGGCCAGCGGGAGCGGCTGGGCGACCGGCACCAAGACCTACAACGGCGCCATCTCCGTCGACGTGAAGGGTGAGCGGCAGGTCTCCCTGCTCGAGCTCGCCAAGAAGCGCGGCCTCAAGACGGGCAACATCACCACCTCCGAGATCCAGGACGCGACGCCCGCCGTCGAGGGCGCGCACGTGACGGCCCGCTCCTGCTACGGCCCCGTCGCCACCACCAAGACCTGCCCGACCAACGCCCTCGAGAACGGCGGCGCCGGCTCGATCACCGAGCAGCTGCTGAAGACGCGCGCCGACATCACCATGGGCGGCGGTGAGAAGACCTTCGCCGAGACGGCCACCGCCGGTCGCTTCAAGGACCTGACGCTGGCGCAGCAGGCCCAGGTGCGCGGCTACCAGGTCGTGCGCACCGACGCCGAGCTGGCCGCGATCAAGAAGGCCGACCAGAAGAAGCCGGTCCTCGGCCTCTTCGCCTCGGGCAACCTCCCCGTGCAGTGGGCCGGGCCGGCTGCGACCAAGGACGGCGCGACGAAGGACGCGGTGCGCTGCACCCCGAACCCGGACCTGCCGGCCACCCAGCCGCAGCTCGCCGCGATGACGCAGAAGTCGATCGACCTGCTGAAGAACAAGAAGGGCTTCTTCCTCCAGGTCGAGGGCGCGAGCATCGACAAGCAGGACCACGCCGCGAACGCCTGCGGCCAGATCGGTGAGACCGTCGCCTTCGACCAGGCGGTCAAGGTCGCCCTCGACTTCGCCAAGCGCGACGGCAACACGAGCGTGTTCGTGACGGCCGACCACGGCCACACGAGCCAGATCGTCGAGACCGGCACGAGCACGCCGGGCCTCACCGTCACCCTGGAGACCGCCGACCAGGCCCCGATGACGCTGAGCTACGGCACCGCGCCCGAGGGTGGCAGCCAGGAGCACACCGGCACCCAGGTGCGCATCGCCGGCTACGGCCCGCAGGCCGCGAACGTCGTCGGCCTGACCGACCAGACCGACCTGCACTTCACCATCGCCCGCGCGCTGGGCCTCAAGACGCCCGCGAAGGGCTGACCGACCGGGGGTACGCCCCCTGAGCTGACGACAGGCCTCGGAGAGGCCGGCCCCGAGCCGTACCGGGTGCCGGTCCTCCGGGGCCTTCTGCGTCCCGCCTGCACCGGGCCGCCAAGCGCGTCCACGCACCCTGACGGTACGGAGGAGCACCGACCACTCCGGGGCCCTTCGACAGGCTCGGGGGCGTGGACCAGGCCCTCGGACCGGGTCAGGGGTCGAACGGGCCCTTCAGGAGGTGCAGGGGCGGGACGAGGTCACGCAGGCTTCCGCGCGCGGAACGTGTGGAGGATGCCCTGCTGCCAGCCCGGGACCGTCCGGACCTCGACGTCGACGAAGCCGGCCGCGTACAACCGGTCGACGAAGGTCTGCACGGAGTCGAACTCGAGCACGCTGCGCCACAGGTAGCGGTAGAGCCGGGTCTGGCGGGAGGTGATCCAGCTCAGCGGGATGACGACGGCCCACGACACCACGGTCCAGATCGCCGTGGCGACGGGCGAGCCGGCGACCGAGTACTCCTGCACGACGAGCGTCCCGCCGTCGGCGACGAGGTCGGCGACGTCGGCCAGCGCCTCGTCGCGCTCGGCGACGTTGCGGAAGAGGTACGCGGCCAGGACGCCGTCCACCGGGGCCTCGAGGCCCCAGGCGGCCCGGTGCACCCCGAGGTCCTGGGCCAGGCCCTCGCGGAAGTCGACGCCCTCGGGCCAGCGCTTCGCCCGGGCCTGCTCGAGCATCCCGGCCGAGGCGTCCACCCCGGTCACGCGCACCGTGGCCCGCAGGCGCCGGGCGACGGCGAGCAGCGCGCGGGTGGAGGCGCCGGAGCCGCAGCCCAGGTCGACCAGGCGCAGGGGCCGGTGCGTGTCGAGGGTCTCCAGCAGCGCGTCCGCGGCGGAGCGCAGGTGGCGGTGGTAGCCCGGGTTCAGCGACACCATCCGGTCGTAGCGTGACGCGGCCTCGGTGAAGGCGTCGGGCACGTCGGCGGTGTCGAGGTCGGAACCGAGGACGGTCACGGGGGCGGGCTCCCTGCTGCAGGGCCGGTCCGGCGCCGGCGCACGAGAACCCTAGTGGCGGGGACCGAACGGCACGGCCGGCGACGAGGATCGGGGGCCGCCGGCCGGCCGGGGTCGACGCGATGGGTCGGTGGGTGCGGGCGGTGCGGGCGGGTGCGGGTCGTCCCGTGCGGGCTCCCGCACCGCTCCGCACGCCGCGGGTCGCGGACGTGAGACAGTCTGAGAGGAGGCCGAGCATCAGGACCGTGGGCTCTCAGACCAGGCGTGGATTTGTCGTTATCGGGCTGTGACCAGGGGTTCCGGTGCGCGAGACGTCTCGCGCACGACCGACCGGGCTGACGGGAGAAAAGCGTTGCCAGGTTCGGGTTCCGTCAAGATTCACACAGGGTTTCCCAACAGCCGTCCGTTTCTGTTTCAACGGTTAAAGTTCAATCTCATGGCAGGGATACGTATGGCCGAGGCGACGGGGTTCAAGGACGGCCTCTCGCGCGGCGGCGGCTCGGGGGAGCTGCGGCAGAGCAACCTCACCGCGATCCTCCGGTTCCTCCGCGACCACGGTGCCAGCAGCCGGCACGACACCGCCCGCGGGTGCGGGCTGGGCGTGTCCACGATGACCGACCTGGTGGGCGACCTCCGGGCCCGCCGCCTCGTCGCCGAGCTCGACCCGATCCGCCGTCCCGGTGCCGGCCGGCCCACCCGCCCGATCGCCCTCGACGGCGAGCCGTGGTGCGTCATGGGCGTGCACGTCGAGGTCGAGCGCGTCCACGTCCGCGGCGCCACCGTCGGCGGCACCGATCTGTGGCAGGAGACCGCCGAGGCGGTCTTCGCCGAGCACCACGACGGCGCGGCCGTGCTGGCCGACGTCATCGTCGCGCAGCTCCCGAACGTGCCCGAGGGTCAGCAGCTCGTCGCCGTCGAGATCGCCGTCCCGGGCTACGTCGCCACCGACGGCCAGTCGGTCTCCTCGCGCGCCCTCGGCTGGGACGGGGTGGGCGTCGGCAAGGCCGTGCGCTCCGCGCTGGCCGACGCCGGGCTGCCCGACGTCAGCGTCGGGCTCTCCTCCGACTTCCACCTCGCCGGCCTCTTCGCCGCCCGCAGCCTGCTGAGCGACGCGTCGTCCACGGTGGCCGCGTACTTCGGCGGCGTCAGCGAGGTCGGCAGCGCCCTCGTCGTGAACGGCGAGATCTTCCGCGGCGCCGGCGGCGGCGCGGGCGACCTGGCCCACCTCCACGTGCAGCTCGACGGCACCCGGTGCTGGTGCGGGCGTCACGGCTGCCTCAACTCGGTGATCCGCGTCCAGGAGCTGCTGGTCCAGGCCGGGCTCCACGACGAGGAGGCCGCGGCCGAGCTCGTCGTCACCGACCCCGACGCGGCCCTGTCGCTGCTCGTGGACGCGGCCAACGCGGGTGACACCCGGGTGGTCGAGGCCCTCGAGAAGGCCGGGTCCGCCCTCGGCCGCGCGGTCGACGACGTCGTGGGCTCGGTGAACCCGCACGCGGTCGTCCTCGGCGGCTACCTCGGTCGGCTGGCCCCCTTCCTGCTGCCGGCGCTCGACCGCCAGCTGCGGGCCCGCGTGCACGAGGGCCCGTACGCCGACACCCGCATCCTCGTCACCGACGAGGCCGAGCCGCCCGTCGCGGCCGGGGCCGTGCTGGCCGCCCGCGACGCCTGCCTCTACGACCCGCTGGGGCTCACCACGCCGCTGCGCTGAGGAGCGCGGCCCCGCCCGGCGCGGGTGGGAGCATCCCCGGCTGAGCGAGGCGGTGGGTCGCGCGTACGACGCGCGTGCCGAGGAGTACGTGGCGCGGTTCGGCGACCTCGCCGACCTGGCCGAGGTCGACCACGCCCTCGTCGCCCGCTGGCGCGGCACGACCACCGGGGCCCTGCTGGACGCGGGCTGCGGACCCGGCACCTGGGGCGGCCTGCTGCGCGACGGCGACCGGACGGTGCTCGGCGCGGACGTGTCGACCGCCTTCCTCGACCACGCCCGGGCCACGCAGCCCGGGCTGCTCCTCGCCCGCGCGTCGCTCGAGGCGTTGCCGCTGCGCGACGGCGCGGTCGGCGGCGTCCTCGCCTGGTACTCCACCATCCACCTCGAGCCGGCCCGGCTGCCCGCCGCGCTCGCCGAGCTCGGCCGGGTGCTGGCGCCGGGCGGGAGCCTGCTGCTCGGCTACTTCGCCGGCCCGCCCGGCGAGCCCTTCGACCACGCGGTCACCACCGCGTACTTCTGGTCGGTCGACGCGCTCAGCGGTCCCCTGGCGGCGGCCGGCCTCGACGTCGTCGAGGACCACCGGCGCCACGAGGCCGGCTCGCACCCGCTGGGCGCGCTCGTCGCCCGCCGGGCCCGCTGAGCGGCTCCCGCCCGCGGGACCGAGGACGCCCGGACGCACTGACGCCCCGGACCTCGAGGGGTCCGGGGCGTCGGTCGTGCTGCGGGTGCGACTCAGGCCGTGCCGCCGCTGACGTCGCCGCGCCACTCGCCCGTGGCGGCACCGCGCGACTCGATGAAGGTCTTGAAGTCACGCGTGGACTTGTCGACCTGGCGCTGGTCGAAGCCGAGCGCGGCGCCGGCCTTCTCGACGATGCCCTCGGGCTCCCAGCCGAGCTCCACGTCGACCTTGGTGCGGTCGGCGCCGAGCGAGGTGAAGACGACGCGGCCGGAGTGGCCGCCGGTGTCACCGCCGGTCGAGCGCCAGGCGATGACCTGGTCGGGGGTCTGCTCGGTGATCTGGGTGTCGAACTCGCGCTCGACGCCGCCGACCTTCACCTTCCAGTGGTTGGCCGTGTCGGTGCCCTGGGTGATCGACTCCACCCCGTCCATGAACTGCGGGAACGACTCGAACTGGGTCCACTGGTTGTAGGCCGTGCTGACGGGGACGTCGACCTCGACACTGCTGGTGACGGTGCTCATGGCTTCCTCCTGACGTGCGGTGCCGCACGGGGTCTGCGCGGCGTCACACCACTGTTACCCAGGCCCTTCCCGGTGAACGATCCAGGGGCTCGGGTGACAGCCGATTCTCAGCCGGTGGGTCGCTCAGCGCCCGTCCGGTGGGCGAGCGCGGCCCGACTCTTCCCGATCAGGGGGACGAGCGCCGCGTGCAGGGCGACGGCGTCCTCCTCGGTGATCTCGAGCTGCTCCATCACCGCCCCCGGGACCGCGAGCGCCTCCTCGCGCAGCGCGAGTCCCTGCTCGGTCAGCGTCACCCGCAGGCTGCGCTCGTCGTCGGGGTTGCGGCGGCGGTCGACGAGCCCGAGGGCCTCCAGCCGTTTGAGCAGCGGCGAGAGGGTGGGCAGGTCGAGCTGCAGCAGCCGTCCGATCTCGGTGGCCGAGAGCGGCGAGTCCTCCCAGAGGGCGAGCATCACCAGGTACTGCGGGTGCGTCAGGCCCAGCCGCTCGAGGATCGGCCGGTAGACCCCGATCACGCTGCGCGCGGCCACGGCCAGCGCGAAGCACACCTGTCGCTCGAGGGCCAGCGGGTCGGCCTCGACCCCGGTCCGCTGCTCTGCTGCCGCCACCCGCCGAACTTTACGCGGACGCCAACAGTTCGTACCCTAACTGTTATGGCACGCACCCAGGACGACATCCCGGCCGAGGACCGCTTCGGGCTCTGGTACCGCTTCCGGACGCTGGTCGTGTTCAACCTGCTGTACGTCGCCGGCCCCGCCCAGCTGGACGGCCACCGCGACCCCCGCAAGGCCGTGGAGCACGACTACGAGCGTCGGCGCGACCTGCACCGCGCCCGCCGCGGGCTCCCGCCGGTGGTCAAGAAGCCGACGGACGACAAGGGCGGCCCCGACGTCGTCGTGCTGCTGGCCGTGGCCGGCGTCGCCGCCCTCGTCCTGCTGCTCGTCTGGGGCATCGTCAGCGCCCGCTGACCTCCGCCGTCGAGCTCCCCACCGGCCCGCGGGCCAGCTCGTCCGCCGCCAGGACGACGGCGGCGGCGGTCCAGGCCAGCGGCGCGACGGCCGCGGGCCGCCCGTCGGCCAGCACCTTCTCCGGCAGCGAACCCTCCGCCGTGCGGTGCTCGGCGAGCCACCGCAGCCGCTCGAGCGCCTGGTCGGGGTCGCCGCTGGCCGCGGCCACGAGCGCCCAGGTCGCGGTCGTCGGGGTCCAGCTGATGCCGTCGCGCTTCCACGAGCCGCCCGGGGCGAGGCCGCCGGCCGGGCGCGCGAGGAGCGGGGGCGCCTGCTCGAACCGTGCGTACGCCGTCTCGTCGCGGCTCGCGGAGAAGGGCGGCAGCAGGAAGGCGACGCCGAGGTCGACGCTGCCGGCCCGTCCCCCCAGCCGGCGCGGGTAGCCCCGCCCGGCGAAGTCGCGGGTGATCGCGTCACCGAGGCGCTGCTCCCCCGTGCTCGCGCGGTCGGCGCCGGTCGCGTCGCCCGACCACGTCGCGAGCCGGGCGGACGCCTCGAGGCCGGCCCGCAGCACCGCCGCCGTGGCCAGGGTCGTGCGCCGCTCGGGCACCTCCCAGTAGTCCGGCGAGGCGGGCGGCAACCCGCTCGACCCGGCCGTCGCGGACAGCGCCGCCTCCGTGGAGCGGTCGACGAGCGCGCGGTGCCGGGCGACGAACGCCGCCCGCTGCCCCGGCGGCAGCACCTCGGCGACCCCCGCGGTCGCCCACAGCGCCCAGCCGACGCCGTCGAGCTGAGCGCCGCGGTCGTCGGGCACGCCGCTGCCGTCGGGCAGGTAGCGCGCCTGGAAGACGCCGGAGGCCGGCTGCACGCGGCCGAGGAAGTCGAGCACCCGCTCCGCGTCGTCGAGGTGGCCGGTGCGGGCGAAGGCGACGGCGGCGAAGGCGGCGTCGCGCGGCCAGACGTAGCGCCACGCCCCGGTCCAGCCGGCGACGGGCACCCCGTGGGTCTGCGTCAGCGCGTGCAGGTCGAGCAGCGCACCGCGGACGAGGTCGGCGTCGGCGCCCAGCCCGGGGACGACGGGCACGGTCCCGGCGTCGAGCCAGGCCTGCTCGTCGGCCACACCCTGGGCGCTGCCCGGACCCTCGAGCACCCGCGTACCGGGCACCACCGCGGCGCCGGCCGTCCCGTCGACGCCCGCGACCTGCACCAGCGCGCCGTCCGCGCCCACCCCGACCGTCCCGCTGAACAGCGCCACGTCGGCGTCCTGCGGGGCGACCCGGGCGAGGACCACACCGCCGGCCGTGAGCAGCAGGGCGAGGCACAGGCCGAGCGTCAGCGGCCTCGGCAGCCGGCGCAGCAGCGCCGGCCCGGGCGCGAGACGCACCGGGGCCGCGCCCGGGAGCACCGCCGCGACCGTCACGTGCTGAGGCTAGTGCGCTCCGGGGACACTGGGGACGTGCCCGAGGGAGACAGCATCTACGTGCTCGCGCGCAAGCTGCGTCCCGCGCTCGTCGGGCGGCAGGTCGCGCGCGCCGAGCTGCGCGTGCCCGCCCTCGCCACGCTCGACCTGGCCGGCGCCGCGATCACCGAGATCGTCACGCACGGCAAGCACCAGCTCACCCGGCTGCGCAGCCGGGAGAACGAGGCGCTGACGTTGCACACGCACCTCAAGATGACGGGCAGCTGGACGGTGGTGGGGCCGGGCAAGCGGCTGCCGACCCGGCTCATGGACGCGGTGCGGGTGCTGCTGGAGCTCGACAGCGGCTCGACGGCGTACGGCCTCGACCTGCCGGTCGTGGAGGTGCTGCCCACCTCCCGCGAGGCCGACGCGATCGGCCACCTCGGCCCGGACCCGCTGCGCGAGGACTGGGACGCGCCCGAGGCCGTCCGCCGCCTCGAGTCGGCGCCCGGGCGTCCCGTCGCGGCCGCGCTGCTCGACCAGCGCAATCTCGCCGGGCTCGGCAACCTGTGGGTCAACGAGCTGTGCTTCCTGCGCGGCACGAGCCCGTGGACCCCGGTCGGCGAGCTCGACGTGCCGGCGCTCGTGGCCCTCTCGCGGCGGTGCCTGCGCCACTCGGCCCTCGTGCCCGGCGCCTACCAGGTGACGACGGGCGACACCCGCGACGGTCGCTCGCACTGGGTCGCGGGCCGGGCGGGCAAGGCGTGCCTGCGCTGCGGCACCGTGGTCCAGGTCGTCGACGAGGTGCCCGGCGACGCCGAGCGCCGTCGCACGTGGTGGTGCCCGACCTGCCAGCCCGGTCCGGGTCCCGACCCGGACCGGAGTGGACCCGTCGTCGCCGCCGTGGCCTGGGACCGGCCGCTCACCGCCGGCTCGACGCGTCCTCGATCACCGAGAGGACGTTCCCGGCGGGGTCGGTGAACCACGCGATCGTCGGGCCCCACCCGCGCTGGATGCCCTTGGGGTCCTCCACGCCCGGGTAGCGCTCGAAGCGCACCCCGCGCCCGACGAGCTCGTCGACCGCGGCGTCCACGTCCGGGACGCCGAAGTTCAGGACCGTGTACGTCGCCGGCACGTGGTCGGCCTTCGGGTAGAGCAGCGTGCGGGTGCCCTGGGCGAGGTGCAGCCAGAGCATCCCGTTCTCCTCGGTCACCTCCAGCCCGAGGGTGTCGGCGTAGAAGGCGCGGGCGGTCGGGATGTCGTCCACCGAGAAGCCGTGGAACGCGTTCGAGCCGGTGATCATGGTCGTCCTCCGTCGTCGTGGGGACCTGCGTCAAGCGGATGGGACCACGTCAACACCCCCGGCTCATCGGGGGGCCGCACGCGGACCGAGCGGACGTTTCCGCTCGTGCGGATCAACGCGGTCGGCAGGCCCGCACCTGCTCACGTACGCTGCTCCGTGTGCCGAAGATCAGGATTCGTGACGCCGCGCAGTTCCTGAGCGTCAGCGACGACACCGTCCGCCGCTGGATCGAGGCCGGGACGCTGCCGGTGGAGACCGACGCGAGCAACCGCAAGGTGGTCGACGGACGCGCCCTCGCCGAGTTCGCGCGCGAGCACGCCAACCCCGTGGCCGACCCCTCGCGGGTCGACCGCTCCGCCCGCAACCGCTTCGTCGGCCTCGTCACCGAGGTCATCACCGACACGGTGATGGCCCAGGTCGAGCTGCAGTGCGGCCCCTTCCGCGTCGTGTCGCTGATGAGCAGCGAGGCCGTCGGCGAGCTGGGCCTGGAGCCCGGTTCCGTCGCCGTCGCCGTCGTGAAGGCCACCACCGTGATCGTCGAGACCCCCTCCGACCGCAAGCCGCAGGAGAGCTGATGACCCGTACGACGCTGACCGCCGCCGCCGCGGCGGCCACCGCGACCCTGCTGCTCGCCGCCTGCGGGAGCTCGACCGGTGAGGCCGGCGCGTCCAGCCCCGCTGCAGCACCGGCCTCCTCGGCGTCCGACCAGACGCTGACCGTGTTCGCCGCCGCGTCCCTGAAGTCGACGTTCACCACGATCGGGCAGCGCTTCGAGGCGGCGCACCCGGGCACGAAGGTCACCTTCAGCTTCGCCGGGTCCTCCGACCTGGTGACGCAGCTCCAGCAGGGCGCGCCCGCCGACGTCTTCGCGTCCGCGGACACCAACAACATGGCGAAGGCGGCCGCCGACGGCCTGATCGCCGGGAGTCCGACGAACTTCGCCACCAACACCCTCGAGATCGCGGTCCCGCCGGACAACCCGGCGAAGATCGCGTCGTTCGCGGACCTGACGAGGTCGGGGGTGAAGGTCGTCGTGTGCGCGCCCCAGGTGCCCTGCGGCGCCGCCGCGCAGAAGGTCGAGACCGCGACGGGGACCGACATCAAGCCCGTCAGCGAGGAGAACGCCGTCACCGACGTGCTCGGCAAGGTCACCTCCGGAGAGGCCGACGCCGGCCTGGTCTACGTCACCGACGTCAAGGGCGCGGGCGACAAGGTCCTCGGCATCCCCTTCGAGGAGTCGAAGGAGGCCGTGAACACGTACCCGATCGCGACGCTGGCGGCCAGCCGGCAGTCGGAGCTCGCCGGGCAGTTCGTGGCGCTGGTCACCGGCTCCGAGGGCCGGCAGGTCCTCGCCGACGCCGGCTTCGCCCAGCCGTGAGCCGGCACCCGTTCCGTACGCTCGCCGGGTGAGGAGCACCCTCCCCCGCTGGGTGTACGCCCCCGCCGCCCTCGGGGCGCTCTTCGTCGTGCTGCCCCTCGTGGCGATGGGCACGCGGGTCGACTGGTCGCGTTTCGGGTCGCTGGTCACCAGCCCGGCGTCGCTCGACGCGCTCGGGCTCAGCCTGCGCACCTCCCTCGCGTCGACCGTGCTCTGCCTCGTGCTGGGGGTGCCGATGGCGCTCGTGCTCGCCCGCACGTCCTTCCCCGGGCAGCGCGCGGTCCGCTCGCTGATGCTGCTGCCGCTCGTCCTGCCGCCGGTCGTCGGCGGCATCGCGCTGCTCTACACGTTCGGGCGGCGGGGGCTGCTGGGCCGCACGCTCGAGGTCCTCGGCGTGCAGGTCGCCTTCTCGACCACCGCGGTCGTGCTCGCCCAGGCGTTCGTCTCCCTGCCCGTCCTCGTGGTCAGCCTCGAGGGCACGCTCCGGGCGGTCGGGCAGCGCTACGAGACCGTGGCCGCCACGCTCGGCGGGCGCCCGACACTCGTGCTGCGCCGCGTCACGCTGCCGCTCGTGCTGCCCGGGCTGGTCTCCGGCTCGGTGCTCGCCTTCGCCCGCTCGCTCGGCGAGTTCGGGGCGACGCTCACCTTCGCCGGGAGCCTGCAGGGCGTCACCCGCACGCTGCCGCTCGAGATCTACCTCCAGCGCGAGACCGACGCCGGCACGGCCGTGGCGCTCTCCCTCGTCCTCGTCGCCGTCGCGGTCGCCGTCGTCGGCCTCGCCGCCGGACGCCCCGGGCAGCGGGTGCTCTGACGTGGGTCTCCACCTGTCCGCGCAGGTCGCCGCCCGCGGCCTCGACGTCACCCTCGAGGTCGGCGAGGACGAGCGGCTCGCCGTTCTCGGCCCGAACGGCGCCGGCAAGTCCACCCTGCTCGCCGTGCTGGCCGGGACGCTGCGACCCGACTCCGGACACGCCGAGCTCGACGGGGAGCCGCTCTTCGACCTCGGCTCCGGGCACTGGCCGCCGCCGCACCGGCGCCGCGTCGGCCTGCTCGCCCAGGACCCGCTGCTCTTCCCGCACCTGGACGTCCTCGCCAACGTGGCCTTCGGCCCGCGGGCGGCGGGGGTCGGGCGGCGCGAGGCCGAGCAGCTTGCGCGGCGCTGCCTGGCCGACGTCGAGGCCGAGGACCTGGCGCCCCGCCGGCCCGCCCAGCTCTCCGGCGGGCAGGCCCAGCGCGTGGCCGTGGCCCGCGCGGTGGCCACCGACCCGCGGCTGCTGCTCCTCGACGAGCCGCTCGCCGCCCTCGACGTGACCCTGGCCCCGCTCGTGCGCCGGGTGCTGCGGCAGGTGCTGGTCGGGCGCACGAGCGTGCTGGTCACCCACGACCTGCTCGACGCCCTGCTGCTGAGCGACCGGGTCGTCGTCCTCGAGGGCGGCCGGGTCGTGGAGGCCGGGCCCACGGCCGAGGTGCTGCGCCACCCGCGCACGACCTTCGCCGCCCGCCTCGCCGGGCTCAACCTGGTGCTCGGCACGGTCGACCCGGTCGGCGTCACCACCCCGGCCGGCCTGCACGTCGGCGCCGGCACCTCGGGCCTCACCCCGGGGACCGCCGCGGCCGCCGTGTTCGCCCCGAACGCCGTCTCGGTCTTCGTCGACGCACCGCACGGCAGCCCACGCACGGTCCTGCCGGCGCGGGTCGGCGAGCTCGTGCCGGCCGGCGACGCGGTGCGCGTCAGCACGGTGACGACGTCGGGCGAGCCGATCACCGCCAGCGTCACGCCGGCGTCCGTCGGCGAGCTCGACCTCTACCCCGGCCGCGACGTCTTCCTCGCGGTCAAGGCCACCGCCGTGACGGTGTACGCGCTCTGACGCGAGCCTAGGCTCCGACGATGACGATCGTCCCGGCCGGCTTCGAGGTCCCGGCCGTCCACCGCGCCCGCGGCCTCCGGCTGGAGCTCCTCGGTCCGCAGCACAACGAGGCCGACCACGCCGCCTGGACCTCGAGCATCGAGCACGTCCGGGCGACGCCCGGGATCGCCGAGGGCTTCGGCGGGCACTGGCCGCCCGCGGCCGGGATGACCCTGGAGGAGAACCTCGCCGACCTGGTGAGCCACGCGGACCGCTCGGCCCGCCGCGTCGACCTCGCGTACGCGGTCCTCGACCACCTCGAGGGCACCCTGGTCGGCTGCGTCTATCTCAAGCCGACGCGTGAGCCGCTCGCCGTGCGGGTCCTCTCGTGGGTGCGGGCGGACCGCGCCGAGCTGGACGGCCCGCTCACCCAGGTGGTGGGCGACTGGCTCCTCGGGGACTGGCCCTTCACCGCCGTGCGCTACCGCATCGGCCTCGCGCCCGCGACGCTCCGGGCGCTCTGACCTCCGCGGGACGACCCGCGGCCCGGTCGCGTACGACCGGGGTCTCGGCCTGCTCCGACCCCCGTCCCCGCACGCCCGCGAGCCCTTCCCGGGACCGGGCGGCGGGGACGAGGCTCGCGGCGTGGACCACCTCACGCCGTACCCCGGCCGCCCCTCGTCCGGCCGCCCCGTGACCCCGCTGCGCGCGGTCGAGCCCGCGCCCGCCCTCCGCGTCGGGGACCTCGAGCGGGCGACCGCCTGCGACGCGCTCGCCGAGCACTTCGCCGCCGGGCGCCTCGACCCCGCCGAGCTCGACGACCGCCTCGCCCGGGCCATGGCCGCGCGCTCCCGCGACGACCTGCGCGCGCTGTTCGCCGACCTCGGCCCGCGGCGCACGCCCGCGGCCGAACCCGAAGCCGCTCCGGCTGCCCGCCCGGAGGCACGCCCCGGCAGCGACCTCGCCCCGGTCCTGGCCACCGTCGTGGTGCTCAGCCTGCTGCTGGCGGGCGGGATGCTGCTGGTGCTGGGCGCGTACAGCCCGGCGCTGTTCGTCGCCGCGCTGGTCGGCGGCACGGCCACCGCGGTCGCAGGCGGCTGCGTCACGACCCTGGCCCGCTCGACGCTGCGCCGCCGCTGACGCCCGGCGGGGGTCACCCGCCGCGGAGCACCGCTGGCCCTAGCGTGAGCGTGCACCCGTGGCCCGCGGGCTGCACCGTCGACCCTCGGAGCCCGCCTTGAGCATCTCGACCGCCACCCCGGACCAGGACCTCTCGGTCGACGGGGCCCCGCTGCCCTCGACCCCGATCCGCAGGCTCGTGCTCCTCGGCGCCAGCGGGGACCTGGCCAACCGGCTGCTGATGCCGGCGCTCGGCAAGCTGCTCGACGTGGAGCCGCAGCGCCGCGACCTGGTGCTGGTCGGTGCCGGCGCGGAGGACTGGGACGAGCAGACCTGGCGAGACCGGCTGGAGGGTTCGCTGACCTCGGGCGGGGTGTCGCGGGAGACCGTCGACGCGCTGCTGGCGACCACGTCCTACCACCGCGCCGACGTCACCAGGGCCGAGGACCTCGCCGCTCTCGTCGCGGCGGGCGAGCCGGCCCCGGCGCTGTACTTCGCGCTGCCGCCCGCGGTGACCGCGCGGGCCTGCGAGGCGCTGCGCGAGGTCGACCTGCCCGAGGGCACCGTCCTCGTGCTGGAGAAGCCCTTCGGCACCGACGCGGCCAGCGCCCGCGCGCTGAACGCCACCCTCGCCGTCCTCGTGCCCGAGGAGCGCATCTTCCGGGTCGACCACTTCCTCGGCCGCTCCACCGTGCTGAACCTGCTCGGCGTCCGCTTCGCCAACCGCATCTTCGAGCCGGTCTGGAACGCCGAGCACGTGGCCAGCGTCGACATCGTCTTCGACGAGCAGCTGACGCTCGAGGGCCGCGCCGGCTACTACGACCGCGCCGGCGCCCTGGTCGACATGATCCAGAGCCACCTGCTGCAGGTGATGGCCCTCGTGGCCATGGACCCGATTGGCGAGGTGTCGGCCTTCGACCTGCGCGAGGCCAAGGCCGCGGTGCTGCGCGCCTGCCGGGCCTGGGGCGACGACCCCGCCAAGGCCTCGCGCCGGGCCCGCTACACGACGGGGACCATCGACGACCGCACCGTGCCCGACTACGTGGCCGAGCCCGGCGTCGACCCGGCGCGCGGGACCGAGACGCTCGCCGAGGTCACCCTCGAGATCGACAGCTGGCGCTGGGCGGGCGTGCCCTTCCGGCTGCGCTCGGGCAAGGCGGTCGGCGCGCTGCGCAAGGAGGTCGTGGTGACCTTCAAGCCCGTCCCCCACCTGCCGACCGGCCTGACCGGGGAGTGCGAGCCGGACCGCCTCCGGCTCTCGATGGGCCCCGACGCGATGGCGCTCGACCTCAACGTCAACGGCGAGGACGACCCGCTGGGGCTCGACCACGTCACGCTCGACACCGACCTCCACCCCGGGCGGCTGCCCGCGTACGGGGAGGTGCTGGCGGGCGTGCTCGACGGCGACCCGCTGCTCGCGGTCCGCGGGGACACCGCCGTGGAGTGCTGGCGCATCGTCGACTCGGTGCTCGGGGCGTGGGCCGCCGACGAGACGCCCATGGAGGAGTACGCCGCCGGCACCCAGGGCCCGGCGGGCTGGCCCCTCTAGCCCCGCGGACCCGGCCTCGGTGCAGGGTCTTGTAGAACACTCGGAATATCTTCTAGACTGTCGGCGATATATCGGTGACGCGATCACGGAGGTCGCGCCGACAACTCAGAGGAGCACCACCGTGCGACACCACTTCAACGCACCCCCGCAGGGATTCGTCCCCCCGAAGGCCTTCCGACGGATGGCCGCCATGGCGGCCGCGGGCGAGGGCTTCGGACCCGGCCGCGGCTTCGGTCCCGGCTTCGGACCCGGTCGCGAGGCCGGCGCCGAGGGCGGGCCGGGCTTCGGCCCCGGCTTCGGTCCGGGCCGCGGCTTCGGCGGCGGCCACCGGGGCTTCGGTCCCGGCCGCGGCTTCGGCCCCGGCGGTCCCCGCGCCCGCCGCGGCGACGTCCGCAGCGCGATCCTCGGCCTCCTGGCCGAGGGCCCGTCCAACGGCTACGGCCTGATCAAGGCCATCGCCGAGAAGACCGACGGCGCCTGGAAGCCGAGCCCCGGCTCGGTCTACCCGACGCTCGCCCAGCTCGTCGACGAGGGCCTCGTGACCAAGGAGGACGGCCCCCGCGGCGCGTACTCCCTGACCGAGGAGGGCTCGGCCCACGTGACCGAGCACCGTGAGTCCATCGACGCCGCGCTCGACAACGCCCGCGAGGGCGGGGCCGGCAGCGACCTGCGCGACGCGGCGCGCAAGCTCATGGGCAGCCTGCAGCAGTTCCACGGCGCCAGCGCCGAGCAGCAGGCCCGCGCCAAGGACAAGGTCGACCAGCTCCGCCGCGAGCTGTACGGCATCCTCGCCGAGTGAGCCGGGGGCGTGGGCCCGGTCGGGCGACCGACCGGGCCCGGCCGCCCGTCCCTCAGCCCACGGACCCGGCCTGGCGCTCCTGGAGGCGCGCGAGCGGGTGGACCACCGGGACCGTCGCCGGGTAGAGCCCGAGGAAGTGCCCGTAGAGCTCGTCGTAGACCGGCCGCACGCCGACGTCGGGCTCGACGGTGGCCGCCGGCCGGCTCCAGTCGGTCTCCGGCGGGACCAGCCCCGCGCCGATCGCGGCGAGCAGCGCGTCGCCGTAGCTGGCGCCGATCGTCTCGCGCGGCACCACCTGCGTCAGCCCGGTGACGTCGCTGACGACCTGCGGCCACAGCCCGGTCCGCGTCCCCCCGCCGACGGCTACCAGCCTCCCGACCGGCGCGCCCGCCTGCGCCAGCAGCTCGGTGACCTGGCGGACGCCGTACGCGACCCCCTCGTAGACCGCGCGGTAGAGGTGGCCCCGGGTGTGGCTGAGCGTGAGCCCGGCGACGACGCCGCGCGCCCGCGGGTCGAAGACCGGCGACCGCTCGCCGGCGAAGTACGGCAGCACGAGCAGGCCGCCCGAGCCGGCCGGCACCGCGGCCGCCTCCCGGGCGAGGGTGGCGAAGTCGGCCGCGCCGACCAGCTCGCGCACCCACGCGGTCAGCAGCCCCGCCGTCGCGGTCCCGGCGGCCAGCGTCCAGGACCCGGGGTCGACCCCGGCCGTGCTCCACAGCACCGGGTGCGCGAGCGGTCGCCGCTGCGCCTGCACCAGGAACATCGTCGAGCCGTACATGAGCATCGTGTCCCCCGGCGAGCGCACGCCCGCCCCGAAGGACTCGGCCCAGGCGTCGACCGTCCCCGCGCAGACCGGCGTGCCGACCGGCAGCCCGGTCTGCACCGACGCGGCGGCCGTCACCGTCCCGACGACCTCGGACGGCCACACGAGCCGCGGCTTCTCCAGGTGCTCCAGCACCCGGTCGGCCCAGGGCTGCGCCCAGTCGAAGGCGTGCACGTCGTAGAGCGGGTCGCACTGGCTCGCGGTCTGGTGGTCGAGCACGTACGCGCCGCAGAGCCGCCGCACGACCCACGAGCTCGACCCGAACCACCGCCGGGCCCGGGCGAACCGCTCCGGCTCGTGCCGGGAGACCCAGACCAGCTTGGGGCCCACGGCCTGGCTGGTGAGGGCCTTGCCGCACCGGGTGAGAATCTGTTCAGCACCGAGCTCGTCGGTGAGCTCCTCGATCTCGGCCTGGGCGCGCATGTCGATGCCGTAGAGCACCGCCGGTCGGACCGGCCGGTCGTCGGCGTCGCACAGCACCAGGCACGGGCCGACGCCGCTCACGCAGACCGCGGCCAGCGGCGCACCGCCCGCGGCCGCGACCAGCTCGGCGCTGATCGAGACGACGTCGGCCCACCAGACCGCCTCGGCGTCGACCTCGGCCCAGGTCGGGCGGGGCAGGCTCATCGAGTGCGGCCGCTCCCGGACGGCCGTGGCGAGCACGACCCCGTCGGTGGTGACGAGCACGCCCTTGCTGCTGGCCGTGCCCATGTCGATGCCGACCAGGAGTGGTCCGCCGCTCCGCCCCGAGGGCCCCGCGCTCACGCCCGGTCCAGGATCAGCCGCGCCGTCTGGGGGTCGGTCACCAGGTGGTCGAAGAAGCCGGCCCGGGCCCCGGCGACCACGGGGGCGACCTTGTCCGCGCCGGAGGCGACGGCCACGACGACCGGCACCTGCTTGAGCGTCTCGAGGTCGAGCGCGATCAGGCGCTCGCTGCCCGGGAAGGTCACCGGCTCGCCGGAGCGGGAGAAGAAGCGCGAGCAGATGTCGCCCACCGCCTCCACGAGAGCGGCCGAGGAGGTGTCGATGAACTGCGGTGCCTGCGCGCGCAGCAGCGGCGGCGCACCCACCCCGGTCAGCACGCAGCGGGCGTGGGGCCACAGGTGCAGCACGCGCTGGATGCTCGGGTCGTGCTGGAGCGTCTGGTAGAGCTCGGGGCCCGGCAGCGCCGGGGCGAAGAGGTACATCGCCCGGCCGCCGATGCGCTCGGCGACCAGCCGGGTGATCTCGTTCGTCTGGTACCAGGCCTCCGGCTGGTCGGTCCCGCCCACGGTGGGCGCGACGACGACGCCGGGCAGCCGGGGCAGCTCGAAGCGCGAGACCTCGTAGACCGTGCGGCCCGAGGAGACCAGCAGGATGTCGCCGGGCGCGAGCCCGACGCCGGCGAGCACCCGTCCGACGGCGGGCGCGAGGACGCTGCCCATCACGTCGCCCGTGCCCGCCGGGGCGGGGGGCACGGCGGCCGAGAGCTCGACCGAGGCGAGCCCCAGGGCGGCGGCCAGCCGGCCGGCGAGGTCGTCGCCGCCCGTGGTGTCGGGGGCGAAGACCTGGATCTTGACGATCCCCTGCCGGCGGGCCTCCGACAGCAGCCGGGAGACGGTCGCCCGGCTGGTGCCGAGCTGCGCGGCCACGTCGGCCTGCGTCGCGTCCTCGAGGTAGTAGAGCTTCGCGGCGGCGTAGAGGACCGCCGGGTCGAAGCGGCTGCCGTCCGCACCGCCGACCCGGTAGCCCGTCGCCGTCTCCGGTCGGGGTGCCGCCACGTCAGGGAGTATCGCAGCCACCCGCTGCTGAACAGCGGTGCAGCGTCCGAAGTTGAATGAACATTCGTGCTGGACAGGTGTGCAGCCGAGCGCTAGCGTGACGCCCGCAGCGGAGCGGCCGGGTCGGAACAGGCCTGCACGCTCCCCCGGTCCCGAGCAGAGAGGCTCGTCGATGGTCGACGACACCAGCGCCGCCAGCGCGTCCCCCCGCAGCACCGAGCAGGTCCCCGCCACGATGCAGGCCGTCGTCTGCCACGGCCCCGAGGACTACCGGCTCGAGGAGGTCCCGGTCCCGACGCGCGGCGCGGGCCAGGTCCTGCTCGCCGTCGAGGCGGTGGGCATCTGCGCGAGCGACCTGAAGTGCTACCACGGCGCGGCCAAGTTCTGGGGCGACGAGAACCGTCCGGCCTGGGCCGAGACCGAGGTCATCCCGGGCCACGAGTTCGTCGGCCGGGTCGTCGAGCTCGACGACGAGGCCGCCGCCCACTGGGGCATCGCGGTCGGCGACCGCGTGGTGGCCGAGCAGATCGTCCCCGACTGGACCTGCCGCTACTGCCTGCTCGGCGCGTACCACATGTGCGCGCGCCACGACATGTACGGCTTCAAGCGCGCGACCCCCGGCGCCATGGCCTCCTACATGGTCCTCACGACCGACTCGCTCGTGCACAAGGTGGACGCCGACCTGCCGCCGGCGCACGCCGCCTTCGCCGAGCCGCTGTCGTGCGCGCTGCACGGCGTCGAGCGGGCCGAGCTCACCTTCGACGACGTCGTCGTCGTCGCCGGCTGCGGCCCGATCGGTCTCGGCATGATCGCCGGCTCCAGGGCCAAGAACCCGCGGCTCGTCGTCGCCCTCGACATGGACGACGCCAAGCTCGACATCGCCCGCCGCACCGGCGCCGACGTCACGATCAACATCGCCCGCGAGGACGCCGTCGCGCGGGTGAAGGAGCTGACCGACGGCTGGGGCGCCGACGTCTACATCGAGAGCGCCGGTCACCCCTCGGCGGTCGGCCAGGGCCTGAATCTGCTGCGCAAGCTCGGCCGCTACGTCGAGTACAGCGTCTTCGGCAGCGACGTCACCGTCGACTGGTCGATCATCAGCGACGACAAGGAGCTCGACGTCCGCGGCGCGCACCTCGGCCCGCACTGCTGGCCGGCCGCCATCCGCATGATCGAGTCCGGCGCCCTGCCGATGGACGACATCTGCACGCACCAGCTGCCGCTCGCGGACTTCCAGAAGGGCCTCGACCTCGTGGCCAGCGGCAAGGAGTCGATCAAGGTCTCGCTGATCCCGTGACCGTCCCGCTCCTGCGGGCCGCCGACCTCCCCAGCCCGGCCGGTTCGCCCGGTCCGGCTCCGGAGGGCGCGGGTCGTCACCTCTGGCTCGGCACGAGCTGGAAGATGACCAAGACGCTGGCGGAGGCCCGGGCGTACGTGTCCGACCTCCACCGCGAGCCGGTCCCCGACGGGGTCGAGCTCTTCGTCCTCCCGCCCCTCACCGCGCTGCACGCCGTGCTCGACGCCCGCCCCGACGGCTCCGTCCTGCGCGTCGGCGCGCAGAACGGCCACTGGGCGCAGGACGGGCCGGTCACCGGCGAGGTGTCGATGCGCCAGCTGCGCGACGCCGGCGCCGAGATCGTCGAGATCGGCCACTCCGACCGGAGGGCGCAGTTCGGCGAGACCGACCAGGTCGTCGCGGCCAAGGTCACCGCCGCGCTCGACCAGCACCTCGTGCCGCTGGTCTGCGTGGGCGAGCCCTGGTCGGTGCGGGCGTCCGGCCGAGCCGCCGCGCACGTCGGCGAGCAGGTCCGCACGGCCCTCTCCGGGGTCGCGCCCCACGACCTCGCGCGGGTGCTCGTCACCTACGAGCCCGTCTGGGCGATCGGTGACAGCGGCCGCGCCGCGGCCCCCGGCCACATCGTCGGCGTGCTCGACCGCGTCCGCAGCGTGGTCGACGAGCTGGCTCCCGGCGTCGGGCTGCGGGGCCTCCTCTACGGCGGCAGCGTCACCGCCGCCAACGCCGGGGCCCTCCTGGACCTCGACGACCTCGACGGCCTCTTCGTGGGACGGGCCGCGTGGACCGCGGACGGGCTCGCCGCCCTGCTGCGGACCTGCGGCGACGTCGCCGCGAGGCGTACGACCGCCCACCCCGCCCGCCCCTCGGAGGCCCGCCCCGTGACCGCGGACGTCACCTCCGACCACCTCCTCGCACCCACGCCCACCCGAAGGAGCCGATGATGGCCTCGGCCCAGGCACCCGCCCTCCCCCGCCGCTTCTCGCCCCGACGTCTCGTGCTGGCGCTCGCGCTGGTCGTCCTCGTCGTCGCGATGGTGCTGTGCACCAAGTTCCTGACCCCGACCGAGCTCGCCTCGATCGCCCCCAAGCCGTTCGACCCGGCCGCGACGGCGGAGGACCTCTACTCCCGCGCGCAGTCCGAGCTGCCCGGCGAGGCGTCGGACCTCGGCAAGGTCGTCCCCGCTCTCCAGGAGGACCCGAAGAGCGCCGCGGACACGTACAAGGCGGTCTCGCCGGGCGAGAACTCCTACGTCTTCCCGGTGCGGACCACCGCCAAGGTCGTCTCGGCCACCGACGCCTCGCTGCGGCTGCAGGTGGACGGCGTGCCCAGCCAGACCCCGGTGCTCGTGCCCCTGACGACGGCGGTGAACGGCAGCCCGCTGCGCGACGCGATGGGCTTCAAGTTCGCCGACGCCCCGAGCCAGACGCAGTACCAGTACGTGGCCGACGAGATGAAGAAACTCGTCCTCGCCGACCTGGAGTCCTCGGTCAACGACCCCGCGAGCCTCGAGGGCAAGGAGGTCGAGGTCGTCGGCGTCGTCGCGGTGACGACCACCGGCGCCTCCGGGGTGCCGCGGGCCAAGCCGGTCAACGTCCAGCCGCTCAGCGTCAAGGCCGCCTGATGGCGGGGACCGAGAGCCGTGGCGCGACCGCGGTGGCCGGGCGCGCCGACGACGAGGTCGTCCTGCGGGCCATCGACATCAGCAAGACCTACGGCGTCACGCGGGCCCTCAAGGGCGTCAACTTCGAGGTCCGCCGCGGCAAGGTCACCGTCCTCTTCGGCGAGAACGGCGCCGGCAAGTCGACGCTGATGAAGATCCTGTCCGGCGTCGAGCAGCCGACCGGCGGCCGGCTCGAGCTCGACGGCGAGCCCGTGACCCTGGCCTCGACGAGCGACGCGGTGGACCGGGGGATCTCGATCATCCACCAGGAGCTGAACCTCTGCGCCAACCTCAGCGTGCGCGACAACGTCTTCATCGGCCGCGAGCTGCGCACGCGCCTCGGCGGCATCGACTACGCCCGCGAGGCCGAGATCACGCGCGGGCTCATGGACCGCCTCGAGGAGCCGATCCGGCCCACGACGCTGGTGCAGGACCTGCGCGTCGGCCAGCAGCAGATCGTGGAGATCGCGCGGGCGCTGCAGACCGACACCCGCATCCTGATCATGGACGAGCCGACGTCGGCGCTCAGCGCGGCCGAGGTCGAGGTGCTCTTCAAGGTCATCCGCGAGCTCACCAGCCAGGGCGTGGCGATCGTCTACATCTCCCACCACCTGGAGGAGGCGATCGAGATCGCCGACCACGCGGTGGTCTTCCGCGACGGCGACCTCGTCGCCACCGCCGAGGCGGCGGACATCGACCTGCCCTGGGTCGTGCGCCAGATGGTCGGGCGCGAGGCCGACTACGACTTCCGCGACGAGCCCCGCGAGTTCGGCGACGTGGCCCTCTCGATCCAGGGCGTCACCGTGGCCGAGCCCGACACGGGCCGGGTCGTGGTGAACGACGTGTCGCTCGACGTGCGCGCCGGCGAGATCGTCTGCCTCTACGGGCTGATGGGCGCCGGTCGTACGGAGCTCATGGAGGCGATCGCCGGCCGCGACCCGATCTCGGGCGGGCGGGTCCTGCTCGGGCAGACGGACCTCGGCACCCGCTCGGTCCGCGAGCGGATCGCCCTCGGCCTCGGGCTGGTGCCGGAGGACCGGCAGCGCGACGGCCTCGTGCAGATGATGAGCGTCGGGGCGAACCTGTCGCTGCCCAGCCTGCTGTCGATGGTGCGCCGGACGTTCATCTCGCGCCGGGTGGAGCGGGCCGACGTCGAGCAGGAGATCGCCGACGTCAAGGTCAAGACCGCCGGCCCCGGCGCCCTGATCACCTCCCTGTCCGGCGGCAACCAGCAGAAGGTCGTCATCGGCAAGATGCTGCTGACCCGGCCGAAGGTGCTGCTGCTGGACGAGCCCACGCGCGGCATCGACGTCGGCGCCAAGGGCGAGATCTTCTCCCTGCTGTTCCGCGAGGCACGCAAGGGCCTCGCCGTCCTCTACGTCACCTCCGAGGTGGGCGAGGCGCTGACCGCGTCGCACCGGCTCGTCGTCATGAGCCGTGGCCGCCTCGTCCGCGAGCTCGACCCCCGCACGTGCACGCGTGACGAGGTCATGGCCGCCTCCGGCGAGCAGGAGACGACCGACGAGGCCGCACCCCACCACCCCCGGACCGAGGACCACGTCCCGGCCGCCACCCACGCCGAGACCGACCGGAACGGAGCGTCATGACCGCCACCACCACCGCCCCCGCCCCGCCCGCCACCGGTCCGGCCGGCGCCACGCCGGGCCGGCGCCGCTTCAACTGGAACTCCGTCCTCGTCGAGGGCCGTGCGCTCATCGCCCTGCTGATCATCATCGCGATCTTCGCGGCGCTGAGCGACAACTACCTGACCGCGGGCAACCTGACCACGATCACCAAGCAGGTCGCCTTCAACGCGATCGTGGCGCTCGGGATGCTGATGGTCATCCTCAACGGCGGCATCGACCTCTCGGTCGGCTCCACCGTGGGCCTCACCGCCGCGGTCGCGGGCAACCTCTTCCGCGGGCTGAACCTCCCGCTGACGGAGGCGATCATGTTCCCGCAGGTGTGGGTGATCGTCGTGCTCTCCGTCGCGGTGGGGATGCTCGTCGGCTGGGTCAACGGGTTGCTGGTGGCGCGGCTCAACCTCGCGCCGTTCATCACCACGCTCGGCATGCTCTACGTCGCCCGCGGCCTCACGGAGGTGCTGCTGAACGGCCAGAACATCACCAACGAGCTCAGCGGCCAGCCGTACCTGAACAACACCGGCTTCTTCACCGTCTTCGCCAGCCGGCCGCTCGGGCTCCCGATCTCCGCCTGGGTGATGATCCTGTTCGCGGTGGTCTTCTCCATCGTGCTGACCCGCACGCCGTTCGGCCGCTGGCTGTACGCGACCGGCAGCAACGAGCGCGCCGCCCAGCTCTCCGGCGTCCCGGTCAAGCGCGTGCAGACCCGCATCTACGTCCTGTCCGGGCTGTGCGCCGGCGTCGTCGGCATCCTGCAGATGGCCAACATCAGCTCCTCGACCGCCGACCTCGGCACCTACTACGAGCTGAACGCGATCGCCGCCGTCGTCATCGGCGGCGCGGCGCTCTCGGGCGGGCGCGGCACCGTGCGCGGCACGATCATCGGCGCCTTCGTGATCGGCTTCCTCGCCAACGGGCTGGTCATCGTCGGCGTCTCCCCCTTCTGGCAGAAGGTGATCACCGGAGCCGTGATCATCCTCGCCGTCGCGGTGGACCAGATCCAGCAGATCATCGGCCGGCGCCGCAACGCCCGCCGCGCCGTCGCCGCGGCCCGGCAGGGCGGGGCGACCACCGCTGCCTGACCGTCCGGGCGCCGGTTCCCCCGCGCCGCGCCCGACTGCACCACCCACCAGCACCACCCGCACGCACCACCCACCAGCACCACCGAAAGGAACACCGATGTTCAGCCTCCGCAAGAGCCGCCCGCTCCTCGCCGGCGCCGCCCTCCTCCTCTCCCTCGCCGCCTGCGGCGGGGGCGGCGACGCCCAGCCGGCCGCCTCCGGCGCGGCCTCCTCCGGCGGCGGCGCCGCCGGCGGGACGATCGCCATCATCACCGTCGACCCGAGCAACCCGTACTGGAAGGCCGAGGCCGACACCGCCAAGGCCGCGGTGGAGAAGCTCGGCTACAAGTCCACGGTCAACGCCAACAACAACGACCCCGAGACGCAGAACCAGCTGATCGAGACCGCCATCAACGACAAGGTCGCCGGCATCCTGCTCGACCCGGCCGGTGCCGACGAGAGCGTGGCGGCCGTCCAGAAGGCCGTGGACGCGAAGATCCCGGTCGTCCTGATCAACGCCGAGATCTCCAAGGCCGGTCTGGCCAAGGCGCAGATCGTGTCGAACAACGCGCAGGGCGCGAACCTCGGCGCCGAGGCCTGGGCCGAGGCGATGGACTACAAGGGCACCTACGTCGAGCTGTTCGGCAAGCCGAGCGACAACAACGCCCAGGTGCGCTCCGACGGCTACAAGTCGGTCATCTCGCAGTACCCCGACCTCAAGCTGGTCGGCAAGGAGATCGCCAACTGGGACCGCCAGACGGGCCAGGAGAAGATGGAGTCCCTCCTGAGCAAGAACCCCGACGTCAAGGGCGTCGTGGCCGGCAACGACGAGATGGCGCTCGGCGCGATCAACGCGCTCAAGGAGAAGGGCAAGCTCGACCAGGTCAAGGTGCTCGGCTTCGACGGCAACCAGGACGCGGTCGACGCGGTCAAGAAGGGCGAGATGGTCGCGACCGTCCTCCAGCCCATCGTCGAGGGCACCAACAAGGCGATCACCGAGCTCGACAGCGCGATCAAGACCGGCAACACCGGTGTCCCGGACGAGAAGCAGGCGCTCGACTGCACGCTGATCAACAAGGACAACGCCGACCAGGTGAACAACTTCCAGCTCAGCAGCTAGTCCCCGGAGCGACGTCCGCACCGGTCGGGGGCACTCCTCCGGCCGGTGCGGGTCGCACCCGATAGCGTCCGCACCAGCAGCCCCCGTACGCGCACCGTCGCCGATCCGCAGGAGCCCTCATGACCCACGTCTACGACGACCCGGCCACCTTCAAGGACGACGTCCTGGTCGGCTTCGCCGCCGCCTACCCCGGCCACGTGCAGCGGGTGCCCGAGGCGTCCGGCTTCGTCCGCGCCGGTGGGCCGCTCGAGGGCAAGGTCAGCACCGTCTTCGGCGGCGGCTCGGGCCACTACCCCTCCTACAGCGGGGTCGTCGGCACCGGCTTCGCCGACGGCGCCGTGCTCGGCGACCTCTTCGCCTCCCCGTCGGCCGAGCAGGTCTACCGGGTGTGCCGCGCCGCCGACGGCGGTGCGGGCGTGGTCATGGGCTTCGGCAACTACGCCGGGGACCGCCTCAACTTCAAGGTCGCCGCCGACCGTCTGGTCGCCGAGGGCATCGACACCCGGATCGTCTACGTCACCGACGACATCGCCTCCGCCGGGGCCGACAAGGTCGGCGAGCGGCGCGGCATCGCCGGGACGTTCACCGTCTACAAGGTCGCCGGCGCCGCGGCCGAGGCCGGCCTCGACCTCGACGGGGTCGAGCGGGTCATGCGCCTCGCCAACGCCCGCACCTTCTCCTTCGGCGTGGCCTTCGACGGCTGCACCATGCCGGGTGCCGACGAGCCGCTGTTCCACGTCGAGCCCGGCCGGATGGACTTCGGCCTCGGCATCCACGGCGAGCCCGGCATCACCTCCGACGACTGGATGCCCGCCCCCGCGCTCGCCGCCAAGCTGGTCGAGACCGTCCTGGCCGAGCGGCCCGCCGACGCCGACGGGCGCGCGGCCGTCCTGCTCAACGGCCTCGGCGCGACCAAGTACGAGGAGCTCTTCGCGCTCTTCGGCCCCGTGCACCGCCTCCTCGTCGAGGCCGGCGTGACCCTCGTGCAGCCCGAGGTCGGCGAGCTGGTCACCAGCCTCGACATGGCCGGCTGCTCGCTGTCGGTGACCTGGCTGGACGACGAGCTCGAGACCTACTGGACCGCCCCGGCCGACACCCCCGCCTTCCGCCGCGGCGCCGCCGTGGCGAACAACCGCTTCACCGAGCGCCGCGAGGTGAGGGCGGCGGGCGAGGACGACGCCGTGCCCGAGGCGAGCGAGGAGTCGCGCACGGCCGGGCGCGTCGCCCAGCGTGCCGTCGCCGCGCTCAGCGCGAGCGTCGAGGAGCACAAGGAGGAGCTCGGACGGCTCGACTCCGTCGCCGGGGACGGCGACCACGGCATCGGGATGAGCCGCGGCGCGCTCGCCGCGACCGAGGCTGCGGACCGTGCGGCCGGGGCCGGCGGCGGGGCGCAGACCGTGCTCGCGGCGGCCGGGGCGGCGTTCGGCGACAAGGCCGGAGGCACGAGCGGCATCCTGTGGGGCCTGCTGCTCTCCCAGATGGGCACCGAGCTCGGCAACGACGACGCCGTCGACGGCCCGCGGCTCGCGGCCGCCGTCACGACCTCCGCCGAGCGGCTGCAGGAGTTCAGCAAGGCGAGCCTGGGCGACAAGACGATGCTCGACGCGCTCTTCCCGTTCGTCGAGGCGCTGCGCCAGGGCGTCGACGCGGGCCGCCCGCTCGCCGACGCGTGGGGCGACGCCGCGCGGGCCGCGACCGACGCGGCGCAGGAGACCGCGTCGCTGACGCCGAGGATCGGCCGCGCGCGCCCGCTCGCCGAACGCAGCGTCGGCACGCCCGACCCGGGCGCCGTCTCGCTCGGCCTCATCGTCACGGCGGTCGGCGAGGTGCTGGCCGGTCCGGGCGCCTGAGCCCCTCGTACGCTCGAAGACATCCCCCCAGGAAGCCCAGGAAAGAAGGTCGATCCCATGCCCGAGGGCATCCGTCTGCTGCTCGGCGGCGACAGCGCCGGCTACCACTACAAGGACGCGCTGCTGGCCGACGCCCGCGAGGACCCGCGCGTGGCCAGCGTCGAGGACCTGGGGGTGAACGAGTCCGACCCCACGGCCGGCACCTACCCCTCCGTCGCCATCGCCGCGGCGACCAAGATCGCCAACGGCGAGGCCGACCGCGCGATCCTCGTCTGCGGCACCGGCATCGGCGTCGCCATCTCGGCGAACAAGGTCAAGGGCATCCGCGCCACGGTCGCCCACGACTCGTTCAGCGTCGAGCGCTCGATCCTGTCCAACGACTGCCAGATCCTGACCATGGGCGAGCGGGTCATCGGGCTCCAGCTCGCGCGGCGCCTGGCGAAGGAGTGGCTCGGCTACGCCTTCGACCCGACCAGCCACTCCAAGGCCAACGTCGACGAGATCGTCGACTACGAGGACAGCCTCACCGACTGACGTCGGTCGCACCGGGCGGACCGCCGGCGCCGGGACATCCACCCGGGGCCGGCGCCGGCCCGGTGGTTAGCGTGGGGCTCCGTCCCCACGCCGAGGTCCGACCTGCGGCGTGCACCCAGCAGGAAGGTCCGTCGATGACGTCCGAGACCGCGCCCACCCAGACCGGCGCCCCGCTCCCCGAGACGATGCAGGCCGTCGTCTGCCACGGCCCCGAGGACTACCGGCTCGAGGAGGTGCCCGTCCCGAAGCCCAGACCGGGCGAGGCCCTGGTCAAGGTCGAGGCCGTCGGCATCTGCGCCAGCGACCTGAAGTGCTACCACGGCGCGGTCAAGTTCTGGGGCGACGAGCAGCGGACCGCGTACGTCGAGACGCCCGTCATCCCGGGCCACGAGTTCGTCGGCACCATCGTCGAGCTCGACGCCGCCGCCTCCTCGAAGTGGGGCGTGGGAGCGGGAGACCGGGTCGTCGCGGAGCAGATCGTGCCGGACTGGACGTGCCGCTACTGCCTCGACGGTGCGTACCACATGTGCGCGACGCACGACATCTTCGGCTTCCGGCACGCGACCCCGGGCGCGATGGCGCCGTACATGATCTTCCCGGCGGGCTCGCTGGTCCACCGGGTCAGCAAGGACCTGCCGCCGGCCCACGCCGCCTTCGCCGAGCCCCTCTCCTGCGCGCTGCACGCCGTCGAGCGGGCGCAGCTGACCTTCGACGACGTGGTCGTCGTCGCCGGCTGCGGGCCGATCGGGCTGGGCATGATCGCCGGCGCCAGGGCCAAGAACCCCAAGCTCGTCGTCGGCCTCGACATGGACGACACCAAGCTCGGCATCGCGCGGGCCACCGGCGCGGACATCACGATCAACATCGCCTCGGAGGACGTCGTCGCCCGCGTCCTGGAGCTCACCGGCGGCTGGGGCGCCGACGTCTACCTCGAGGGCAGCGGGCACCCGTCGGCCGTCGGCCAGGGCCTCAACCTGCTGCGCAAGATGGGCCGCTACGTCGAGTACAGCGTCTTCGGCGCCGAGGCCAGCGTCGACTGGACGATCATCAGCGACGACAAGGAGCTGAACGTCCTCGGAGCCCACCTCGGCCCGCACACCTGGGGCGCCGCGATCCGCCTGATCGAGTCCGGCGCGCTCCCCCTCGACGACATCTGCACCCACCAGCTGCCGCTCGCGGACTTCCAGCGCGGCCTCGACCTCGTGGGGAGCGGCAAGGAGTCGATCAAGGTCAGCCTGATCCCCTGACTCTGTCCACTCTCACACTCGAGAGTGTTCGCTCGATCTTGTGGTGTTCGCGCGTGTTGCAACACGCGCGAACGACGCAAGATCGAGCGAACGCGAGGGCGAGTCCCGGGAGCGAGTCCGGGGTGGGTACGGAGGCGGAGGCCGTCAGGCGCGCGTGAGCGTGAGGGCGGCGTTGGGCAGGGTCACGACGGCGGTGCCCGCGGCGTCGTCGCAGACGACCTGGGCGGTCACGCCCTGGCCGAGGAGCTGTCCGGAGAGCGCGCTCGCGGAGCGGGAGCGGGTGAAGCCGAAGCCCTTAACCGTCACCTCGCCGTCGGCGCTCGTGGTGGTGAGCCTCAGCGCATCTGAGTCGCCCTCGTACGTGCCGGTGATCTTGCCGTTGAAGCGCATGTCGGCGTTGACCGGGCCGAGGTCGACCTTGACCGGGTCGGCGCCGTCGGAGCTGATGGTGAAGTCGCCGTCGGAGAACGAGGCGTCGATGTCGCCGCCGCTGCCCTTGCCCAGGGCGGACGCGCTGCCGCGGCCCTCCAGCGCGGTGACGCGGTACGCGCCGTCGGGGCACGCGCCGGCCGGTGCGGTGGGCGCTGCGGACGACGTCTCGCTCGACGGGGCGGGCGACGGCGCCGGCGTGGTCGGGCTCGACGAGCAGGCCGACGCCACGAGCACCGCGGCACCCGCCGCGAGCAGCCCGAACCTGGTCACCATCAGCACCCCACCACCACCGTCGTCACGGCGGTCAGCGTAGGCGACCGGCCCCAGCGCCCACCTCCGTCGACGCGGAGTGCGGCCACCCAGGTGCGGGAACCTGTGCGCGCACAGGTTCCTGACGACGTGGTGCGTGAGGTCCGGACGGGTGTGAGTCCGGTGCCGTGCCGTGCCGTGCCGAAGCGGGGCGTGAGGGAGCCGCGGTGCTCGTACGAGGTGGCGGGCCGTCCGCGAGCGTGCCGCCCGACGCGTACGGCGGTGGAGCACGCCGGGCCCGACCGGCCGCACGGGCCCGACGCTGGTCTCGTACGCCGGCGTCAGCCCCCGAGCTGGGCCTTCAGCCACGCGTGGCTCTGGGCGATGGCCTCGAAGGTGTCGCCCTCGTAGTGGTCGAACTCCAGCACGGCGTAGCGCGCGGAGGTCGCCGCGCACAGGGCGTCGGCCAGCGGGACGTCCCCGGTGCCGGCGACCGCCTGGTCCTTCGGCAGCTGCCGAGACGTGATCCCCGGGCGCATGGGCCCGTCCTTGACGTGCACGGCGACCACCCGGTCGCCGAGGCGCTGCAGGAGGCCGGCGGGGTCGACGCCGCCCGCGGTCGCCCAGTAGAGGTCGACCTCGAGGAGCACGGAGTCGTCGAGCAGGCCGGCGAAGACCTCGAGCGCCGCGGTGCCGTCGATCAGCGACGAGAGCTCGTGGTCGTGGTTGTGGTAGCCGACGCGGAGGCCCTGCTCGGCCGCCTGGACCGCGACCTCGTTGAGCCGGGCGGCGGTGCGCTCCACGTCCTCTCGGGTCTGCCACTTGGCCGCCCGCACGTGCGGGTCGATGACGGTCTCGACCCCGAGGACCTTCGCCGCGGCGAAGACCTCCTCCGCCGGCGGCCGGGTGAGCAGGCCGTCGGGGGTGTTCGCCGTCTTCTCGACGAGCACCGCGTGCGCGGTCGGCGAGTGCAGCCCGTGCTTGTCGAAGGACGCCTTGAGCGCGTCGGCCCGGCGGACGAAGTCGAAGGCCTCGACCGTGGTCAGGCCGGTTTCGGCGAGACGGGCCAGCGAACCGTCCAGGTCGGCGTCGAGCTCGTCGTGGATCGAGTAGAGCTGGGCCGAGATCTCGGGCGTGGGCATGGGCGTGCTCCTTCTGCGTCGCTGCGAGGGGTGGGCCGGGCTCGGTCCGGGTCGGACCGGGCTGCTGCTAGAGGGTGGCGGCGAACGGGTCGAACGCCTCGTCGACGAGCGGCACCCGCTCGACGCGGCTCTCGACCTCGACCACCTGCCCGTCGCGGACCGAGTCGTCGATCGCGACCATGGTGTCGAGCACGTGGTAGGCGAGGTCGCCGGAGGCGAGCGGGCGCCCGCCCGTGCGCGCGGCGCGCGCCAGGTCGAGGACGCCGAGGCCGCGCTCGGCGTACGCGCCGGTGACGGGGACGTCCTCCCAGGTCTGCGGGCCCTGGTTGACGGCCCGGACCTCCTCGGGCGTGCGCGCGTCGCCGAGGACCGGGCCGCGCGCGATCCGGACCTCACCGGTGAAGCGGTTCGGGTCGGGGATCACGAGGGTCCCCTCGGTGCCGGTGACCTCGACGACGCCCTGCCGCTTGAGCGGGGAGTCGAAGCTGAACAGGCTCTGGCTGACGCCGCCGTCGACGTACGAGGCGATCGCGGAGACGAGCGTCGGAACCTGCACCGGGTAGGTCTCGCCGCGCCGCGGACCGACCTGGACCGAGCGCTCCGTACGGCCGGTGGAGCCGAACGCGGCGACGTTCTTGACCGAGCCGAAGACCTGCACGAGCGTCGTCAGGTAGTAGGGGCCCATGTCGAAGAGCGGGCCGCCGCCGGGGGCGTAGTAGAAGTCGGGGTTCGGGTGGAAGATGTCCGGCCCGATGTACTGCATGACGGTCTGGGCCGACAACGGCTCGCCGATGTCGCCGCGGGCGATGGCGCGCCGGGCCGACTGGACGCCCGGGCCGAGGACCGTGTCGGGGGCGCAGCCGACGAGCAGGCCGGCCTCCGCGGCGCGGGCCAGCAGCTCGCGCCCGCTCTCGCGGTCGGTGCTGATCGGCTTCTCCGACCAGACGTGCTTGCCGGCGGCGACCGCGCGGGAGGACACCTCGGCGTGGAAGGCGGGCAGTGTCAGGTTGACGACCAGCTCGACGTCGGGGTGCGAGAGCACGTCGTTGGGGCTGCCCCAGGCGGGGACCCCGAACCGCTCGGCCTGGGCCCGCGCCACCTCGGGGTTGAGGTCGCCGAGCACGACCACCCGCAGGTCGGGGAACCGGCCGAGGTTCTCCAGGTAGGTGCTGCTGATCATGCCGGTGCCGATGAACCCGACGCCGACGGGACCGCTGGAAGCCATCGTTCTCCTCGTCCGCAGGTGCACGGCCGTCCCGGCCGCCGCTTCGTCCGAATGCTAACCAAGTGCTAACTTTTCGGCCGGCGCGGGTCCGAGGAGGTGGGCGGTGCAGACGGGGCCGAGAGAGACGACGGGACCGGTCCCGGACGCCGACCTGGTCGCGCCCCGCTCCGGCCGAGGGCCCTACCGCAAGGGCCTCGAGCGGCGCTCCGCCATCGTGCGGGCCGCGACCCAGGTCTTCGCCGAGCGCGGCTACCACGGCGGCTCGCTGCGGACGATCGCCGAGCGCGTCGGGGTCTCCTCCGCCTCGCTCGTGCAGTACTTCGGCACGAAGGAGGGCCTGCTCGCCGCCGTCCTCTCCGAGTGGGGACGCGCCAGCCGGCCCGCCGGCCTCGACGGGCTGCGCGGCCTGGCCTGGATCCGCAGCATGCGCGAGGCGATGGCGTACAACGCCGTCCACCCCGGGCTCATCGAGCTCTTCCTCACCCTGTCCGCGGAGGCCACCAGCCCGGACCACCCGGCCCGGGCCTTCGTGCAGGAGCGGTACGCGACCGTGGTCGGCGAGCACGCCGGGCACCTGCTCGAGGCGGTCGAGGACGGCGAGGTGGGCGCGATGAGCGCGGAGCGGGCCGAGCACGAGGCCCGGCTCTTCGTCGCGGCGATGGACGGCATCGAGCTGCAGTGGCTCCTCGACCCGCGCGTCGACCTGCTCGAGCTCTTCGAGCACCTCCTCGAGGTGACGCTCGCGCGCTGGGCGGCCTGAGCGCGGCGCAGGAGGGTCAGACCGGCCAGCAGCAGGAGCAGCGCGGCCCCCGCGAGCCCGGTGAGGCCGGCGGCCGCCCCGGTCTGCGCCAGGTGGTCGCTCCCCTGCCCCGAGCCGGCCGAGCCACGCGGCCCGGACAGGAGCAGCGTGTCGTCCGCACCGCGGCGGACGTCCGACCCGTTGCCGGCGCCGTTGCCGTTGTCACCGCCGTTGCCGTCGCCGTCACCGGGGGTGGTCGGCGTGGTGGGCGTGGTCGACGTGCCGGTGTTGCAGCCGAGCGCGTTCACCAGGACGCAGGCGTCGACCGAGCCGACGCCGGGGACGGTGCCGTCGACGGTCCCGACGACGACCGGCACCACGGGGACGACCGGGCCGGTCGGGGTCCCGCTGCCGGTCCCGTCGGTCCCGTCGGCGCAGCCGAGGGCGTTCACCAGGACGCAGGCGTCCACGCCGCCGACGAGCGGGAGGTCGGTGTCGACCTGGCCGACGACCGGGGGCAGCAGCACCGGCAGCACCGGCGTCGTGCCGGTGCCGTCCGTGACGCCCCCGCAGGCCGCCGCGTTCACGAGGACGCAGGCGTCGACGTCGCCGACGACCGGCAGGTCGGCGGTGGCCTCGGCGATCGCGGTCACGACGGCCGCGGCGTCATCCGAGCCGGAGCCCGACCCGTTCGAGGCCGACCCGTTCGTGCCCGAGCCGTCCGAGCCCGTGCCGCCGTGGGTGGTGCAGCCGGTCGCGTCCACCAGGACGCACGCGTCGAGGTCGCCGACCACGGGGACGTCGTCCGCGGTCGCGGTCACGACGGAGCTGATCAGCGTGCCCGCGCCGCCCGTGGAGGCGCCCGTCGAGCCGTCGGTGGGACCACCAGCAGAACCACCGACGGAGGTGCCGGAGCCGGCCGAGCCGGCCGAGCCCTCGGAGCAGCCGTCCGCGTTGACCAGCACGCACGCCTGCACCGGCAGGTCCACCACGCTCGCGTCGGCGAGGATGCGGGCAGCGGGGAGAAGCTCGTCCAGCAGCCGCACGTCGGCGCGGACGACCAGCGCGCCGCAGCCCGATCGGCCTTCACCTCGGCCGCCTTCGCCCGGGCCGTCAGGGTGCTCGTCGCGTGCTGGCTCTGCCCGACGGTGGCGCGGGCGCCGACGTGCGCCGTCGACCGGTTGGGGCGGGTCGTGCTGCTGGACCGGTGCGTACCGGCGTCGACGCGGACCGCCGTACGCCGGGGCGTGAGGTCGACGTCCGCACGGACCTTGACCGGCGTGCGCAGGGACACCTTCAGCCCGCCCGAGCGGTGGGCCGACGTCGACGTCGATGCGGAGCTCGTGGTGGACGAGCTCTTGTGGTCGGTGTGAGTGGAGACCTTGACGACGCCGAGGTCGAGACCGTGGTCGTCGGCCTGGGCGGCACCGGTGGTCAGGGCGAGGGCCCCGACGGTGCAGGCTGCTCCGGCGAGCAGGCGGGTGAGCCATGGGTTCATGGGGGTTGCTTCTCTCTACGGGTTCAGGGGACGGGCCCGCACCTCGACCAGGAGGCGGGTGGGGCCCAGGGACCGGCGCGCAAGGGACGCCGTGCCGACGCACCGCCCGGGGGCGGGGTGGGCACCTGGGTGCAGGGAGAGAGCTCAGTCAGGAGCGAAGCCGGGCTGGCGCAGCAGCCGCGACGTGTGCCCGTGGCGCCCGGGGACGGGGGACGGGCGGAGGGCGGTCAGGCCGGCCGGGCCGGCGACCGCGAGGAGGGCGAGCAGCGCGAGGCCGAGGCCGGCGGTGCTCGCCGAGCCGCCGGGAGCCGCGCCCAGACCGGCGCCGGCGGCGCCGAGCCCGGTGAGCAGCGAGAGGCCGGCGTCCGCGGCAGCCGCCACGGGACGGACCGCGGTGCCGCCGCTGCGGGACGCGGTGACGCCGTCGGCGGCGGGGCTCAGGACCCGGGGGCCGACCAGGCCGGCCGGGGTCGGGCTGCTCGTCGCGGACGAGCCGGACGGCCGGACCGCGGTCGCGGTCGACGCGAGGTCGGGAGCGGTGGCCGACGCGGAGGTCGGTGCCGGCACGGCCGGCAGGGCGGACGGCACGGGCAGGTCGACGGGAGCGAGGACCGGCGGCAGCCCCACCTCGACCGCGACGACCGGCAGCGTCACACGGCCGAGGTCGACGACCGGCACGTCCACGGCCACGTCCAGACGCGGCAGCACCGAGGTCAGGTCGAGCGAGGAGGGCAGCACGGCGGCGGTGACGTCGGCGAGGACCGTCGTCGACACCCTGGCCGGACCGACCTGCGCGGCCACGGCGGCGGGCCGCACGCTCGCGCGCAGGAGGTCGGAGGCCACGGTGCTCGCCGCGCGGTCGAGGCGTACGGCGGGCGCCGACGCCCTCCGGGTCGTCTGCTTGGTCGCCTTGGTCGCCTTGGTCGCCTTCGTCACGACGGTCTTGGCCGGGCTCGTCCTCGCCGGCACCGGCTTCACGGCGGGCGTGGAGTGCGCCCGCTCCACCCGGATCACGGGCTTCGCGGCGCGGTGGACGGTGCGGGCGACCGGCTTGACGACGGTGCGGACCGACGCCCGCGGCGAGGAGTGCGTGGCCGGGCGAGGCGCGGAGGCCTTCGAGCCCGATGAGTGCTTCGGTGCGGAGGAGGCGTGCGACGAACCGCCGGTGACCTTCTTCACGGTGCTCGACACCTGGTCGAGCGTGCCGCCGAGGCCGGTGTCGGCCGACGCGGAGCCCGCGGTGACCGCCAGACCCGCCGCACCCGCGGCCAGGACCAGTCCGGCCCGCAGCGCCCAGCGGCGCGCACGAGCACCAGCGGCGTCTCGGGACCCTTCCCTGCGCCGCCACCCCTGGCCCCCGAGGCCTGACGTGTCGATGCCGGAACTCAACCACCGGGCCGGACGAGCCGCCGGAGATCTCTACGGGATTCAGAACATTCTCAGCGAGCCCTGCGCCGTGCCGCCGTCGCCACCGCACGCCGGCCGGGCACGCAGGATGGAGGGGTGACCAGCGACCGACTCACCCTCGTGGTCGACCCCGGGCTGTGGGTGCTCCTGCCGGCGGCGCGGCGGCGTCCGCGGGCCGAGGTGGCCTGGGACGGCACGTCCTCGCTCGGCCACGTCGTCGAGGCGGCGGGCGTCCCGCTGACCGAGGTCGGCGCGGTGACGCGGGCCGAGGGCTCCGAGGAGGTCCACGTCTCCCCCGTCGCGCGACCCCAACGGCCCGACGGCTGGCTCGGCGGCTTCGTGCTCGACGTCCACCTCGGCGCGCTTGCGCGCCGGCTGCGGCTGCTCGGCCTCGACACCGCGTGGCCCGAGGAGGCGGGCGACCCCGCCCTGGTCGAGCTGGCCAATGCGGAGCGCCGGGTCCTGCTGACCCAGGATCGCGGGCTGCTCAAGCGGCGCGCGTTGTGGGCCGGGGCGTACGTGCGGGGCTCCGACCCCGACGACCAGCTGACCGACGTGCTCGACCGCTTCCGCCCGGCCCTGCGCCCGTGGTCGCGCTGCACCGCCTGCAACGGGGTCCTCGTCGACGCGACCAAGGCCGAGGTCGCACACCTGCTCGAGCCGGGGACGCTCCGCTCGCAGGACACCTTCGCCCGGTGCCCGGGCTGCGGCCGCGTCTACTGGCCCGGCGCCCACACCGAGCGCCTCGCGCGCGTCGTCGCCCTCGCCGTCGGGGAGCAGGCGTGAGCGGGGCGCGGGACCTGGCGGGGCTGCCCCTGTCCTACGCCGAGGTCGGCTCGACCGGTGGCGCGCTGCCGGACGGCTACCACCACCTCGACGTGACGCGCGTGGTCGGGCAGGGCCGCGACTGGTTCGACGTGGCCGCCGCGCGGGTGCTGACCTGGCAGGTGCAGCGCCGGGCCGGCATCCGGGTGGACGCGGAGCGCGAGGTGGCGCTCGGCGTCCGGGCCGTCCTCGGCCTCGGCGTCGGGCCGCTGCTGGTCCGCGCCCCCGTCGAGGTCGTGGTGGTCACGAGCGAGCAGGACCGCGTCGGCTTCGCGTACGGGACGCTCGCCGGGCACCCCGAGCTCGGCGAGGAGCGCTTCGAGGTCGCGCTGCGCGAGGACGGTGCCGTGGAGGCGAGGGTCCGGGCCTTCTCGCGGCCCGGGCGGTGGTTCACCCGGCTGGCCGGTCCGGTCGGGCGCGGCCTGCAGCGCACGATGACGGACCGCTACCTGGACGCCCTCACCCAGCCGCGCTGAGCGGACGCCCGCCCGTCACGGGTGCGCGGCCAGGTGGGCGAGCACCAGGTCGGCCACCGCCTCGGGGGCCTCGCGCTGGGGGAAGTGGCCGACGCCGTCGAGCACCACCCGCCGGTACGCGTCGAAGCAGCCCTCCAGCCCCTCCGACTCCGACGGCGGGTCGCAGGCGTCCGCGCCGCCCTGGATCATCAGCGTCGGGACGCCGAGGTGGTCGACCGCCGCGACGCGGCGGCGCAGGTCGTCGTACCGAGGGTCGACGGGCTCGTCGGCGAGGAAGCGTGAGCGGTAGCCGTTCAGCGTGGTGGCGGGCCAGTCCGGGTGCCGGAACGCGACCTCCGCCGTCGCCTCCAGCTCGGCCTCGTCCCACCAGCCCGGCGGGCTCCACGTCTCCCACTGCCGCCGAGCGAAGCCGACCGGGTCCGCGCGCACGGCCTGCGCGCCCGCGTCGACGTACATCAGCCACTGGTACCAGAAGTTCTGCGCCTGCGCCCACGAGGGAAAGCGGAACTCCCCGCGCGGCTGGTAGGCCAGCGCCAGCCCGGCGATGCTGCTCAGCCGCTCCGGCACCAGCGCGGCGAGCACGTAGGCGACCCGGGCGCCCCAGTCGTGGCCGACCACCGCGAACCGCTCGAGCCCCAGCCCGTCGGCCAGGTCGAGCACGTCGGCGGCCAGGGCGTACGCGGTCGCGTCGCGGACGGTCCCGGCCGAGCGGAACCGCGTGCCGCCGGTGCCCCGCCACTCGGGCAGCAGCACCCGGTGGCCGGCGTCGGCCAGGCGTGCCGCGACCGGGGTCCAGCCCCGGGCGGCGTCGGGCCAGCCGTGCAGGAGCAGGACCGGGGCCCCGTCGGCCGGGCCGGCCTCGGTGTAGGCGAGCTCGAGGACCTCGGTGGTCAGCGTGGGCACGGGCGGAGCGTACGGCCCGCACCGCGACCTGAGGCGGGTGGTGGGATGGGCGGGTGCCCGAGCCCAGCGTCGCCGCCCTGTTCGACCTCACCGGCACGACCGCGCTGGTGACCGGCTCGAGCCGGGGCATCGGGCGGGCGCTGGCCGAGGGCCTCGCGGGGGCCGGCGCGACCGTCGTCCTCAACGGCCGCGACACCGTGCGGCTGGAGCGGACCCGCGCCGAGCTCGCGGACCGCTTCGGAGAGGACCGCGTGCGCGCGTACGCCTTCGACGTCACCGACGCCGCCGCGGTCGACGCCGCCGTCGCCGAGGTGGAGACGGGCGTGGGCGCGATCGGCGTGCTGGTCAACAACGCCGGGGTGCAGCACCGCGTCCCGCTCGTCGACCTCGACGTGGCCGACTGGCGACGGGTGATCGACACCGACCTCACCGCGGCGTTCCTCGTCGGCCGCGCGGTCGCCCGGGGCATGATCAGCCGCGGCCGGGGCAAGATCGTCAACATCGCGTCAGTCCAGTCCGACCTCGCCCGGCCCGGCATCGCGCCCTACACCGCGGCCAAGGGCGGCCTGCGCAACCTCACCCGGGCGATGGCCGCGGAGTGGGCCGGCGCCGGGCTGCAGGTGAACGCGCTCGCCCCCGGCTACCTCGCGACGGAGATGACGCAGGCCCTCGTCGACGACGAACAGTTCACGGCCTGGGTCGTCGGCCGCACCCCGGCCGCCCGGTGGGGCACGACCGCCGACCTCGTCGGCCCCACCGTCTGGCTCGCCTCCCCCGCCTCCGACTTCGTCCAGGGGCAGACGATCTTCGTCGACGGCGGCATGACCGTCGTCGTCTGAGCGGCTCAGCGCCCACCGAAGTACGAACCCTCGTCGAGGTCGGCGAGCAGGCCCGGGTGCGTCGGTTCCCAGCCGAGCAGCTCGGTGGTGAGGGCGTGCGAGGCCCGGACGTCCATGGAGAAGAACGGGCCCATCCAGCCGAAGTGCTGCTGGGCCGCCTCCCCCGGCTCCACCGCGGTGACACCTACGCCCAGATGCCGCGCGATGGTCTCGGCGATCGCCCGCGTCGCGATGCCCTCCTCGGCCGCGCCGTGCAGCACCGACCCGGCCGGCGCCGACTCGACCGCAAGCCGGAAGAGCCGGGCGGCGTCGAGGCGGTGGACCGCCGGCCAGGTGCCCGAGCCGTCCCCGACGTACGCCGACGTGCCGCGCTCGCGCGCGATGCCGATCAACGCAGGGACGAAGCCGCCGTCGCCCGGGCCGTGCACGCTCGGCGCCAGCCGGAGCTCGACCGCCCGGACGCCGCGGTCCGCGTGCGCCAGGGCGGTCGCGCGGTAGGGCTGCGCCGGCACGTCGCGCTCGGTGACGACGCGGCCGGCCGGCAGCCCGAGCGTGCCGGACGCCGTGACGAGGGCCTTGCCGGTGCCCTCCAGCGAATCGGCCATGGCGGTGATGGCCGTGGCGTCGGTGACGCCGGCGGCGGCGAAGTTCGCGAAGTCGTGGACGAAGCCGAGGTGGATGGTCCCGTCCGCACCGGTCGCGCCACGGCGCAGGGCGTCGAGGTCGGCGAGGTCGCCGCGGATCACCGCCGCACCGGCCTCCTCGAGCCGGGCGGCAGAGGTGTCCGAGCGCGCCAGGCCGGTGACCGTGTGGCCGGCGGCGAGCAGCTCGGGGACGACGGCCGAGCCGATGAAGCCGGTCGCGCCGGTGACGAAGACGTGCATGGTCTCTCCTTGATGTCAGTGACTGACGTGGTGGTGCCGCCACCGTAGCACCGCCATGTCAGTGACTGCCGTCAGTAGGATCGGCGCATGGGTCGCTGGCAGCCGGACGCGCGGACGCGCCTGGAGCGGGCCGGGCTCGAGCTGTTCGAGGAGCGCGGCTACGAGGCCACGACCGTCGCCGACATCGCCGCCGTGGCCGGGCTGACCGAGCGCACCTTCTTCCGCCACTTCGCCGACAAGCGCGAGGTGCTGTTCAGCGGCTCGACCGTGCTGGCCGAGGTGATGAGCCAGGCCGTCGCCGAGGCCCCGGCCGACGCGACGCCCTCGGAGGCGGTGCGGGCCGGCCTGGCCGCGAGCGCGTCGTTCTTCGACGACCGGCGGGCCCACGCGGGTCGGCGCCAGGCCGTGGTGGCGGGCAACCCGGTGCTCCTGGAGCGCGAGCTCATGAAGATGGCGACGCTGACCGACGCCCTGGCCGGCGCCCTGCGCGGGCGTGGCGTCGCCGAACCGGCCGCGACCCTCGCCGCCGAGGTCGGCGTGCTGGTGTTCCGCGTGGGCTTCGGCCGCTGGCTGGAGGAGGACCGCCCGATGGGCGAGGTCTTCGACGAGACGTACGCGGCCGTGGGTGCGGCGAGCGTCTGAGTCGAGGTCGGGTCTGGCACGCGCGGTCGACGACCGGGGCCGGGGAGCCACCTGTCGGATTCGAACCGACGACCTACGCTTTACGAGAGCGTCGCTCTACCAACTGAGCTAAGGCGGCACGCGCGCGAGGCGCGGGGACCAACAATAGCGTCCAGACGCGGTCGCGTCGAAGCGGAAGCCGCGGGCGGGACGCCCACCCCCTCGTGATCATCAGGCGCGCGACAGCGCCGCCGCAGCGCCCGCACAGGGCCGCCCCGGATCGTCGTGACCAGCAGCCGCACCGGCTGACCACCGACGACGACCGAGGAGCACCCCGTGGACGACCGGACCACCCCGACGACCGCCGCCGAGCAGGCCGCGAACCCGACCTCCCCCAGCAGCGACGCCGCTGCCGCCCCGGCACGGCAGGGCTTCACGCTGCGCGGGCGCCGCTGGGCGTACGGCGCGACGCTCGCCGCCGCCGGCGTGCTCGCGGGCAGCGGGGTCACCTACGCCGTCGTCTCGACCGCCGCCCCCACGTCGGTCGTGACGAGCCAGGCCGACCGGACGGGCCAGACCGGTCCGGACGGCAGCGGTGCGCCGGGCGGGCGCGGTGCGCTCGGCGCCCCGCCGGACGCGACGGCGCCCCAGGGCCAGGCGCCCGGCGCCCAGCCCTCGACAGACGGTTCCGCGGGCAGCGGGGGCGGCACGACCGAGCCGACCTGACCGGGCTCCGCGCACCGCCCGCCCGGACCCCGTCGCCCGGTCGTGCTGTGATGCCGTGATGGATCCCTGGCGACGACAGGTCTCGCTGGCCCGGGCGACCGTGGCGTGGAGCGCGCTCAGCACCGCGGTCGGCCTCCCGCTCGCGGTGCGCACGGACCCCTGGTGGCGCGCCTTCGGGCGCCAGCAGGTCGGCTGGGCCGCGGTCGACGTCGGCGTGGTCGTGGTGGCCGGGGCGCTGCGGCGGCGGCGGATGCGACGTTCCGGCAACCCGTACGCCCCGGCGGTGCTCGCGCGGGAGCGGCGGACGCTGCGTCGGGTGCTGCTGGTCAACGCGGCGGCCGACGCGGCGTACGTCGCGGGCGGCGCCTGGCTCTGGCGCGCGAGCCCGGACGCCCCCGCCCGGGCCGGGGCCGGTGCGGGGATCGCGGTGCAGGGCGCCTTCCTGTGCGTGCACGACACGGTGCAGGCGCTGCGCGGCTGAGCGCCGTCGGCCGCGCGGATCAGCCTGCGGTGCACCGGGCGCCTGAAGCGGGCACCCGCCCCTCGTTCAGGTAGGCCTGCACGACCCGCTGCACGCACGCGCTGGAGCCGTAGCCGGTGTGGCCCTCCCCCTCGTTGGTCAGCAGCACGGCCGAGTCGAGCCGGCGGGCCATGGCGACCGCGTACTCGTACGGCGTCGCCGGGTCGCCGGTCGTGCCCACGACGAGGACGGGCCGGTCGCCCACGCGGTGCAGGTTCCGGGCCTCGGGCGCGGGGGCCACGGGCCAGAGCGGGCAGAAGACGTCGGGCCCGCTGAAGGGTCCGAGCACCGGCGCCGCCGACACGAGCGCGCGGGCCTTGCGGTCGGCGTCGGCGACGCTCGTCGCCTGGCTGTCGAGGCAGCGGATCGCGGGGAACGCGGTGGCGATGGAGCCGTAGCTCCCGTCTCGGTCGCGCTCGTTGCCGCGGTCGGCGAGGGCGAGCAGGCCGGCGCCCTGGCCACGGACCGCCTGCCCGAGCGCCTCGGCGAGACGCGGCCAGCCGCTCGTGCCGTCGTAGAGCGGGGTGAGCACGCCGGACAGCCCCAGCTGCTGGGTGAGCACCCGGTCGCCGCTCCCGGGCAGCGGGGACGCGTCGAGACGGGTGAGGAGCCGCTTGACGGTGTCGAGGACGGCGGCGCGGTCGTCGCCCAGGCCGCAGCGTTGGTCCGCGCACCAGGTGGCGAAGTGGCCGAGGGCCCGCTCGAAGCCCTGGATCTGGCTGACCTTCGACGCGTCGTCCAGGTCCACGGCCCCGTCGAGCACCATCGGACCGGTCCGCGCGGGGAACGTGTCCGCGTACTGCGCCCCGATCTGCGTGCCGTAGGAGAAGCCGAGGTAGTGCAGCCGCTCGTCGCCGACCAGGCCCCGGAGCAGGTCGAGGTCGCGCACGGTGTCGGCGGTGGAGATGTGCTCGAGCAGCGCCCCCGAGCCGGCCAGGCAGGAGCGGCCGAGGTCGCGGGCGGCGGTGTTCAGGACCGAGGCCTCCGCGTCGTCGTCGGGCGAGACGTCGAGGGAGAAGAGCCGGTCGAGGTCGGCGCCGCCCGAGCAGCGGACCGGGGTGGACCGGCCGACGCCGCGCGGGTCCCAGCTCGCCACGTCGTAGTGCTCGAGCCCCTGGGTCGGGAAGCCGCCGAGCAGCGAGAGCCCCGAGCCGCCCGGCCCGCCGGGGTTGATGAACAGCGTCCCGAGCCGGGGCGACGCTGTGGCCCGGATGCGGCCGACGACGAGGGTCAGGGCGCGCCCGTCGGGCGCCGACCAGTCGAGCGGGGCGGAGACGGAGGCGCACTCGGCGCGCTGCGAGCAGGGCTGCCAGTCGAGCCGCTGCCCGGTGTAGCGGGCCGGGCCGGAGCCGGCGGGCGGGTCGGTGACGCCGGGCGGGACGACCGCGGGCACCGGTTCGAGCGGACGGCCGTCCGCCGGGGTCGGGGCGACCGACGAGGGCGCGGTCGAGGCGGAGGGTGCCGAGGGGGCCGAGGACCCGGTGTCCGGGGACGCCGGGGACCGTGTCGGGACCGGCAGCACGCCGCACCCCGCGAGCAGGACGGCCACGACCACCAGCACGCCGAGGACCAGGACCGCCGAAGCGGTCGGCCGGCCCCGTCGGGCGGTGTGCTCCGACCTCACGCGCCCGGGTCGCCCGTGCGGCGTGCGCCCTTCGACCGGCCGGAGCCGCGGCCCTCGTACGCCTGGCGCGAGCCGCAGACGCTCGCCGCGCTGCACCTGCTCACCGCCCCGCTGTCCTTCATCCGTACGAGGACCGCGTCGGCGGGCACCTGGTGGGCGACGACGGTGCCCTCCTCCCCGTCGACCTCGACGCGGGAGCCCACGCCCGGGACGTCGCGCGCGAAGTCGGCGTAGAGGGGGTGCTCGTACTTGAGGCAGCAGAGCAGGCGACCGCAGGCCCCGGAGATCTTGAGCGGGTTCGGCGGCAGGTCCTGCGCCTTGGCCATCCGCAGGGTCACCGGCTCGAAGTCCTTGAGGAACGTCGCGCAGCACAGGTCCCGCCCGCAGCTGCCGATGCCGCCCGTCAGCCGGGCGGCGTCGCGCGACCCGACCTGGCGCAGGTCGACGCGGGAGTCGAGGCTGCGCGCGAGCTCGCCGACCAGGTTGCGGAAGTCGACGCGGTGCGGTGCGGTGAAGTAGACGACCACGAGCTGCTCGGGCGCCGTCGCGGGGTCGAGGTAGTCGATGCCGACGATCTTCATCGCCAGCCCGTGACGCTTGATCAGCCGCCGGGCGACCAGCTTGGCCTCGGCGCGGCGGCGGCGGTGCTCCGCGTCGCGCTCCAGGTCGGCGTCGGCGGCCAGGCCCGCGCAGACCGGCAGGCCGACGAACCCGCGCGCGTCGCCCGGGTCGACCCACTCCGGCGCCCACACGCACTCCGCGACCTCGGGGCCGGACTCGGTGGGCACCAGCACGCGGTCCCCGACGGCATAGCTCTGCTCGCCGGGGTCGAGGTAGTGCAGGCGTCCGTAGCGCTCGAACGACACCGCCATCACGCGGGACATGGGCGCCAGCGTACGAGGGCGGGCGAAGGCCGGGCACGTCCCACGTGCACGGAAGCCCGGCAGATGCGGGTCTGCCGGGCTTCCTCGGGTGGGCGAACTGGGGGGCAGGTGCCCACCCGCGCCAGAAACGTCTGCGCCCATCGTGCCGCAAGCGCTTGCAGCAGGGAGCCGGTTCGCTGCCTCCGTCGCGTTTCGGGGCGGTGAACTCAGTCACACCACAGGTCTGAGAGGCTCCGGCTCGGCCGAACCTCGGAGTTGCGCGAGCGCCTCGCGGGACCAGGGTCAGCGTCCGCGGTCGAAGAGCTCGAGGAGCTCACGCACGAGGCCGGCCTCGGCGCTCGACGGGCTGCTCCGCGGCGCCTGGAGCAGGTCGCTGTACCCCGGGAGGCCCACCGGTTCCTCGTCGAGGTTGTCGAAGGCCATGCTCCAGTCGGGGAACTGCCGGTCCAGCTGCTCGTGGGTGGAGACCGTGGTCACCTCGTGGTGGCGGGGGTCGCGCCGGATCGCCTCGTACAGCGGCTCCACGCGGTTGCGCTGGCCCTCGAGCAGCTGCACGAAGGTCTGGTTGCGGTACAGCAGGATGCCGGTCAGGCGTGCCGACGTGTTGTGGGTCCGGGCCTGGTGCAGCAGTCCCCTGAGGTCGTCACGCGTCATCGGCGCGACGGCCCGGCTCGTGTACACCAACGAGAAGAGCACGGGCAGCACAGTAGACGTTCCGACCCTGCGCGGGGAGCCCCTGGAGCGTCCCGGTGCTCAGGGCTCGACGAGCGCGATCATCGTCGACTCCAGCGCCAGGAGCGGCGCGACGTTGCCCTCGAGCGCGGTGCGGCACGCGAGCAGGGCGTCGATGCGGCGCAGCGTGGCCTCCGGGGTGGAGCGCTGCGCCAGCTTGGTGAGCCGGGTGGCCAGCGCCTCGTTGACCAGGGCCGCCCCCGAGCGCGTCTGCAGGCTGAGCAGGTCGCGGTAGAAGGTGGTGAGCTCGGTCAGCGCCCGGTCGATGGCGTCACGCTGGAAGCGCTTGGCCCTGGCCCGCTGCTGCTCGTCGAGCTCCTTGACCGCGGCCGCCGCCTGGCGGGGCCGGGCGCCCCGCGTCCCGAAGCCCAGCGCCTCCTCCAGCGCCGCACGCTCGCGGGCGTCGACCGTCTCCGTCGCCGCCGTGGACTCCGCGGAGCACATCTCGACCAGGCGGGCGGCGGCGGTCAGGCAGGCCGACAGGCTCGTCAGGCCGAAGGGGATCATCAAGATCTCGCGGCGCCGTTCGCGCGCGCCCTCGTCGCGGGCGAGCACCCGGGCCCGCCCCACGTGGCCCTGCGCGGCCCGCGCCGCCTCGGCGGCCAGCGCGGGCTCCACCCCGTCGCGGCTCACCAGCAGGCGGGCGACCGCGTCGGTGGTCGGCGTGGCCAGCGAGAGCAGCCGGCAGCGGGAGCGGATGGTGATCACGACGTCGTCGGGCGTCGGCGCGCAGAGGATCCAGACCGTCCCGGGGGCCGGCTCCTCCACGCTCTTGAGCAGCGCGTCGGCACCGCGCTCGGTGACCCGGTCCGCGTCCTCGACGACGATCACCTGCCGGTGCCGCAGGGTCGGGCTCATGGCGGCCCGGCGCACGAGGTCGCGGACCTCGTCGACGCCGATGGAGAGCTGCTCGGTGCGCACGAGGGTGACGTCAGGGTGGGCGCCGCTCAGCGCCGTACGGCACCCGCCGCACCTCCCGCAGCCCGCCTCGACGCCGCCGGGACGCTCGCACTGCAGCGCGGCGGCGAAGGCGCGCGCGGCGTTCGACCGGCCCGACCCCGGCGGCCCGACCACGAGCCAGGCGTGGGTCATGGCGTGGTCCTCGCCGCGCGCCGCACGGCGCAGCACCTCGACCGCGGCGTCCTGCCCCACGAGGTCGTCCCACACGGTCTTCTCGGGGGCGGCGGTGCTCACGAGGACACCTTGGCAGGGCCCTCCGACAGGAGCCGCTCCACGCGTACGCCGACGGCCTCGGCCAGCTCGTCGCGGGACCGGCGGGCGGGCAGCACGAGGTAGCGGCCCGGGTCACGCCCGGCGAGGGCCAGGAAGGAGGCGCGGGCGCGGCGGTGGAAGTCCAGCCCGGCCGACTCCAGCCGGTCGGGGTCGGTCAACGTCTCGAGGCCGGCCTCCGGGTCGAGGTCGAGCAGCACGGTGAGGTCGGGACGCAGGTCACCGGTCGCCCAGCGCGCCACCCGCTCGACCTCGTCGCCGTCGAGGACGCGCCCCGCGCCCTGGTAGGCGACCATCGAGTCGACGTAGCGGTCGCAGACGACGACGGCGCCGCGCTCCAGCGCGGGCGAGACGACCTGGTGGAGGTGCTCGGCCTTGTCGGCCGCGTACAGCAGGGCCTCGGTCCGCGGACCCACCTCGCCCCCGTCGCCGTGCAGGAGCAGTCCGCGCAGCACCGCGCCGAGGCGCGTCCCGCCCGGCTCCAGCGTCCGGACGACCTCGTGGCCCGCGCCCTCGAGGCGGCGCACGAGCAGCTCGACCTGGGTCGACTTGCCGACCCCGTCGCCGCCCTCGAAGACGACGAACGCGCCCCGGGTGCCCGCGCCGCTCACGCGCTCCGCCTCCGGACCGTCTTCGCCCAGCGCTCGACGAAGTCCTGGCGCGCCCGGCGGTCGCGCTGCCGGGTGCGCTCGTACTCGCGGCCCGCGGCGAAGGCGTCGGCCGGGGAGAGCCCGGCGACGGCGGGCGGCGCGGGCACGTCGCCCAGGCGGACGGCCTCGAGCAGCCGCGCGGGCTTGCGGAGCAGCGCGAGCGCGGCGGCCGACTCCTCCGGCAGCACGACCGACGAGGCGGTGGCGAGCCCGCGCAGGCGGGCGACCACGCCGCCGACCTGGCGCCAGGCGGCGTCGCCGGAGTCGGTGCGCAGCGGGTCGGCGACCTCGCGCAGACGCTTCGTCTCCGCCTGCAGCAGCCCGGCCAGCAGCGCGGCCGTCGGCTCGCCGCCGTCGACGACCAGCTGGGGCGAGCGGGCGGCCGAGACGAGCCGCTCGAGCACGGAGAGGTAGCGCTCGGACCGCAGCACGCCCGGGCTGACCCCGGCCGCCACGAGCCAGTCGAGGTCGTCGCGCAGGTCCTCCTCCCAGGGCCCCTCGAGGGCCGGCGCCAGACCGGCGAGCTCTCGGCGCAGCGCCGCCGCCTCCGCCGTCAGGCGGACGAGGGCGTCGTCGTCGCCGTGGCGCAGGGCCAGGTCGCAGCGCACGATCTCGCGCAGCCGGTTGCCCACCGCGGCCGCGACGAAGGCGCGGAAGGGCATCGCCGGGTCGAGCGCCTGCTCGTCGGGGATGTCGGACGGTCCGGTCGCCGGCGCGCCGAGCCGGGTGACGAGGCGCGGGAAGCGCGGGACGCGGTTGGCGCCGACGAGGCGGAAGGCCCGCTCGACCGAGGCGCGCTGGTCGGCGGTGAGCCCGGGCCCGACCGGCGTCACGGTGACCTCGCGGTAGCGGGCGGTGGTGAGGCCGCCGCGGCGCACCGTCACCTTGTCGTCGCGGAGCAGGGCGAGGGTCGAGCCGGCGTCGTCGCGCAGCGCGAACTCGCGGCGGTCGCAGTTCAGCGCCGCGACCGGGCCGAGCGTCGCCCGGCGCCGCAGCGGCCGGATGAGCGAGGTCAGCTCCTCGGGCAGGTCGGCGTCGCCCATCGGCTCGACGTGGTCCTTCGGCAGCAGCGGCCGCCAGTCGGGCGCGGTGAGGAACCACTCCCCCCGCCCGTCCAGCACCCGGTGCGCCAGCAGCACGCCGGAGCGGCTGAGGCGGTGGTCGGGCGCGTCGAGGAGGGTGACGTCGATCGTGTACGCGGCGTTGTGCCCCGCCCGTGCGACGACGTTGTGCAGCCCGACCTCGCGGTTGACCAGCCGCGGCTCCGGCGAGCTGAAGGGCACGTCGTAGAGCCGTTGGCCCGGAGGGCGTCCGGGCCGTGACGGTTCCGGCGTGTCCTCGACGAGGAGACGTACCTCCGGGCCGCCCGGCGTGCGGGCCTTGCCCACTTTGCCGGCCTTGCCCGCCTTACCCAGCTTGCCCGCCTTGAGAGGCCCGGCCGTGCCGGGACCGCCCTTCCTCGTGGAGCCCTTCGCCATCAGGAGGGCGAGGAGGACGCCGCCGCGCGGGGCTTGGCCGCCGTCTTGGCGGCAGCGGACTTCGCGGCCGGCGCCTTCTTGGCGGCGGCCTTCTTGGCCGTCGTGGTCTTGGCCGCCGACTTGGTCGCGGTCTTCTTCGCCGGCGCCCGACGCGTGGTCTTCTTCGGCGCCGGACCCTTGGCCCGCTTCTCCGCGAGCAGCTCGGCCGCGCGCTCCGCGGTCAGCGTCGCCACCTCGTCGTCGCGGCGCAGGGTCGCGTTGACCTCGCCGTCGGTGACGTACGCGCCGAAGCGCCCGTCCTTGACCACCATCGGCCTGCCCGACACCGGGTCGGGGCCCAGCTCGGCCAGCGGCGGCTTGGCCGCGGCCCGCCCGCGCTGCTTGGGCTGGGCGTAGATCGCCTCGGCCTGCTCGAGGGTGATGTCGAAGATCTCGTCCTCGCTGGTCAGCGAGCGCGAGTCCGTGCCCTTCTTCAGGTACGGGCCGTAGCGGCCGTTCTGCGCGGTGATCTCCTCGCCGTCGGCACCCACGCCGACCACGCGCGGCAGGCTCATGAGCTTGAGCGCGTCCTCGAGGGTCACGGTGTCGACGCTCATCGAGGCGAACAGCGAGCCGGTGCGCGGCTTCGCGTTCTTGGGCGCGCCCTCCTCGAGGACCTCGGTCACGTACGGCCCGAAGCGGCCCTGCTTGGCCACCACCGTGCGGTGGGTCTCGGGGTCGGTGCCGAGCTCGCGCTCCTCGCCCATCGGCTTGCTGAGCAGCTCGGTCGCCAGCTCGAGGGTGAGCTCGTCGGGCGGCAGCTCGTCGTCGACGTTGGCGCGGCGGCCCTCGGAGTCCTCGACGTAGGTGCCGTAGCGCCCGACCCGGACGACGACGTCGGAGCCGAGGTCGCCGATCGGGAAGGTCGACAGCCGTCGGGCGTCGATGTCCCCCAGCTCGGAGACGAGGCGCTGCAGGCCCTCGTGGCCGCTGGGCACCTCGACCGGCGCGGCGGGCGCGGCTGGTGCGTCCGGTCCGCTCGCGTCGACCGGCGCGGGCTTGCCGCCGGCGCCGAAGTAGAAGTCGGTGAGCACCGCGACGCGCTCGGCGTTGCCGCTCGCGATCTCGTCGAGGGTGTCCTCCATCTGCGCGGTGAACTTGTAGTCCACCAGCCCCGGGAAGTGCTCCTCCAGCAGCCGCGTGACCGCGAACGCCAGCCACGTCGGGACGAGCGCCGAGCCCTTCTTGAACACGTAGTCGCGGCTGGTGATCGTGCGGATGATCGAGGCGTACGTCGAGGGACGCCCGATCTCGAGCTCCTCGAGCTTCGCGACCAGCGACGGTTCGGTGTAGCGGGCCGGCGGCCGGGTCTCGTGGCCGGCAGGGGTCAGCGACTCCGCGCGCAGCTCCTGGTCCTCGCGCAGCTGCGGCAGGCGCGCCTGCGCGTCGTCGCCGCTGCCGCCGGGCTCGTCGGTGGACTCGACGTAGGCCTTGAGGAAGCCGTGGAAGGTGATCGTGCGGCCCGACGCCACGAAGGTGCAGCGCTCGCCGTCGGCCGGGGTCGCCTCGATGCGGACGGTGGTGGAGAAGCCCTCGGCGTCCTTCATCTGCGAGGCGATGGTGCGCATCCAGATCAGCTCGTAGAGACGGAACTGGTCGCCGCGCAGGCCGGTCTGCGCCGGGGTGCGGAAGGTGTCGCCCGCCGGGCGGACCGCCTCGTGCGCCTCCTGGGCGTTCTTGACCTTGGAGGCGTAGACGCGCGGGGCGCTCGGCAGGTAGTCGCTGCCGAACAGCTGCGTCACCTGCGCCCGTGCCGCGTTGATCGCCGTGTCGGACAGCACGGAGGAGTCCGTACGCATGTAGGTGATGAAGCCGCCCTCGTAGAGGTCCTGCGCGACCGACATCGTGCGCTGCGCGGTGAAGCCGAGCTTGCGGCCGGCCTCCTGCTGCAGCGTCGTCGTGCGGAAGGGCGCGTACGGCTTGCGCGTGTAGGGCTTGGAGTCGACCCCGGCCACCCGGAACGGCGCGGTCTCCAGCGAGGCCGCGAGCGCCCGGGTCTGGGCCTCGTCGAGGTGCACCAGCACCTCGTTCGGCCGGTTCACGAGCTGGCCGTGGCTGTCGAAGTCGCGGCCCTGCGCGACGCGGCGCTCACCGACCCGCGTCAGGCGGGCGGGGAAGTGCGGGGGCTCGGCCTCGGCACCGGCGTCGAGCACGGCGTCGAGGTCCCAGTAGGAGGCGGTGCGGAAGGCGATCCGCTCGCGCTCGCGCTCGACCACGAGGCGGGTGGCGACCGACTGCACGCGCCCGGCCGAGAGCCGGGGCATGACCTTCTTCCACAGCACCGGGGAGACCTCGTAGCCGTAGAGGCGGTCGAGGATCCGACGGGTCTCCTGCGCGTCCACCAGGTCGGTGTCGAGGTCGCGCGGGTTGGCGACGGCCTCGGCGATGGCCTTGGGGGTGATCTCGCGGAACACCATCCGCCGGGCCGGGACCTTGGGCTTGAGCTCCTGCAGCAGGTGCCAGGCGATGGCCTCGCCCTCGCGGTCGTCGTCGGTCGCCAGCAGGAGCTGGTCGACCTGGGCCAGCGCGTCCTTGAGGGAGCGCATCGTCGACTTCTTGTCGGGGTTGACCACGTAGAGCGGCTCGAAGTCGTGCTCGACGTCGACGCCGGTGCGGGCCCACTTCTCACCCTTGTACTTGGCGGGGACCTCGGCGGCACCGGTGGGCAGGTCGCGCACGTGACCGCGGCTGGACTCGACGATGTAGCCGTCGCCGAGGTAGCTCGCGATGCTCGCGACCTTGGTCGGCGACTCGACGATGACGAGGCTCCGCCCGCCTCCGCCGGTCTTCGGCCGACCTGCTGCAGCCTTGGCCACCTGTTCCTCCATCTGGTGCTCGCGCCCCTCGGGCGTGGGCGGGCACACTCTACGGCCCTGTCTACCCCTGCCGGCCGCAACGATCCGCGCGCGACGACCATTCCTCGCCGCGATCCTGCCTCACCGGGCCGACAGCGGCGCCGCCCCTCCTGCCGGGGCTCCCGCCGGCGGGCCGGCCTCCTCGAGCACTCCGTCCACCGCGAGGACCCGGACGCGGGCGACGAGCTCGGTGGCCAGCGCCCCCGCGTCCACGTCGAGCAGCCCGGCGACGGTGTCGACCAGGGTGCGCAGCGACAGGTCCCCGTCGCAGGCCCCCAGCACGCCGGCCTCCGCGGTGTCGAGCGCGACGGCGCGGCGCAGCCCCCGCTGCTGGCGCAGCACGATCGAGGACGGGTCGGCCGCCCCGGGCGCTCCCGTCGTCTCCTCGACGACGTCGGGCGCGAGGCGCCAGGCGGTGCCGAGGACCTCGTCGGCGCTGCGCCCGCGCCAGCGTCCGACGACGTCGAGCTCGCGGGCGAGCGCCGGGGCGACCGGCTGCTCCACCGCGTACGGCCAGCTCTCCAGCGTCCGGTGCGGTTCCGACCCGCCGTGCCGACGCGCGACGACCCAGCCCATCCCCACGCCCTCGATCCCGAGGTCGTCGAAGTAGGCGCACCAGGCGGCGTAGCGCTCGGCGTAGTCCGGCGCGCCGGTGAGCCCCGCGTCGGCCAGCCAGAGCTCGACGTAGGCGTACGGGTCGAGGACCTCCCGCTCGACGACGTGCAGGTCCACCTCGTCGGGCACCCAGCCCGAGACCCGGTCGCGCCAGTCCTGACCACGCACGTGCGCCCAGTTGGCCAGCACCTGGAGCAGGCCGCCGTCGGCGAGGTGGTCGACGCCCTGGCGGACCACGGCCTCGACCAGCCCGTCGGACGTGCGGGTCCCCTCGCGGTAGGTGAGGCGCTCGCCGGTCGGCGGCGACAGCACGTACGGCGGGTTGGTCACGACCAGGTCGAAGCGCTCGCCGGCCACGGGCGCGTACAGGTCGCCGTGGCGCAGGTCGACGTCGAGGCCGTTGAGGTCGGCCGTCAGCCGGGCGAGGGTCAGCGCGCGCGGGTTGAGGTCGGTGGCGACGACCTCGCGGGCGTGGTGGGCGAGGTGCAGGCTCTGCACGCCGCAGCCGGTGCCGAGGTCGAGCGCCCGCCCGACCGGCCGGCGCACGGTCAGCTGCGCCAGCGTCGAGGAGGCCGACGACACCCCGAGGACGAAGTCGGGCCGCATCGGGGTGACCCGGGTGTCGAGGCCGGGCGTGAGGTCGGAGGCGATCCAGGCGTCGTGGCCCGTGCCGGAGTCGTCGGAGGAGTAGGGGCGCAGGTCGACGAGCGCCCGCGCGGAGGTGTCGTCGGCGGCGAGGACGCCAGCGCCCACGAGCACCGGGACGAGACCGGGCAGCGCGCGGTCGAGGTCGCGGCGCGGCACCGTGTCCTGCAGCAGCCAGAGCCGGGTCAGCGTGGCGAGCGGGTCGTCGCGCCCGGCGAGGGCGAGTCGCGACGGGACGGTCGCGTTGCGGCCGAGGGCGGCGTGGGCCCGCTCCCCCACGGCGTCGACGACGGCGTCGACCTCGTAGCGGTGCGCGGTGAAGGTCTCGGTCAGCTCGGCGCACTGCTCGCGCGTGAGCAGCCGGTCGTCCGCGCCGGGCCGCAGGCCGGCGGGGGCGTTCGCGTCGGAGGCCATCAGCGCAGCTCGACGGTCGCGCCGACCAGCAGCGGCCCGAGCAGGGCGCCGTACGGCGAGGCGTCGGTCGGGTCGTCGGCGGGGGCGACGAAGCTCCCGGGGGCCCAGCCGGCTCGTGCCGCCCGGGCGGTCAGGTCGACGGTCCAGCGGTGGTCGTAGGTCCGGGCCGGGTCGGCGTCGCCCTCGCCAAGCCGCACGAGCAGGCCCGTCTCCGCCGGCAGGTCCTCGGCCCACGCCGGCTCGAACGACCCCGGCTTCATGACGACGGCCATGTCGAAGTCGCCGATCGTGGCGTCCATGGTCCCGGGCTCGGGGCGCAGCACGACCTGGTGGTCGGGCGTGCGGCCCGCGGCGAGGAGGACGCTCTGGACCGCCGCCCTGCGGGGCGCGTCGACGAGGACGACCGCCGGCCGGTCGAGCGCCGGGTCGGACCCCAGCCGGCGTACGGCTCCGGGTGCGTCGTCGAGGACGGGGACGGCGACCGCGCCGACCCGGGCGCAGGCGAGCAGGCCGATGACCAGCTCGGGCACCAGCGGCAGGGCGAGCACGACCTGCCGGCCGGGGCGCACGCCGAGCTCGCGGAACGCCCCGCCCAGCTGCGCGACCCGCTCGAGCAGCTCGGCGTAGGAGTAGGAGGAGCGCCGGCCGGCCGCGGCGAAGGGGTGCAGCAGCGCGGGCTCGTCGGCCCGGCCGCGCACGACGTGGCGGTCGAGGGCGTTGTACGCAAGGTTCAGGGAGCCGGTCGACGTCGCCGAGGGCCGGGTGAACCAGTCGGTCGCGGGGCCGCGGTCGGCGGCCGGGTCGCTCGGGGTCACGAGAGGGCTCCTCGGGTCGGGTGCGTGCGGCTGGACCGGGCGGTCGGTCACGGTCTCGGTCGTCGGTCGGCCGGTGGGTCGGCCGACGGGAAGTCTGCCGGGCCGGTGAAGCACGAAGGGACCGCTCCGACGGAGCGGCCCCTTCGGGGTGGTGCGGGTGGGGCTCAGTGCTGGTGGTCCTGCACCGGCGCGGTGACGCCGGTCTGGGCCTGCTCCTGGGTGCCGGTGCCGACCGCCGGCGTACCCGAGGAGGAGCCGTCGTCGTGCATGCCCGAGTCGCCGCGACGGGCGCTGATGACGAGCATGACGACGATGACGGCGACGGCCGCGAGGGCGATGAGGAAGCGGACCGCGCTCGGGGAGCTGCTGAGCGGCGACATCGCGACGACGGCCGGGGCGATGAGCAGGGCGACGAGGTTCATCACCTTGATCAGCGGGTTGATGGCCGGGCCGGCGGTGTCCTTGAACGGGTCGCCGACGGTGTCGCCGATGATCGTCGCCTCGTGCGCCGCGGAGCCCTTGCCGCCGTGGTTGCCGTCCTCGACGAGCTTCTTCGCGTTGTCCCAGGCGCCACCGGAGTTGGCCAGGAAGACGGCCATCAGGGTGCCACAGGCGATGGCGCCGGCGAGGTAGCCGGCGAGCGCCGGGGCGCCGAGGCCGAAGCCGACGGCGATCGGCGCGCAGATGGCCAGCAGGCCGGGCGTGGCCAGCTCGCGCTGCGAGTCGCGCGTGACGATGTCGACGACGCGGCCGTACTCGGGCTTGCCGGTGCCCTCCATGATCCCGGGGATCTCGCGGAACTGGCGGCGCACCTCGTAGACCACGGCGCCGGCCGCGCGGCTGACCGCGTTGATGGCCAGGCCGGAGAAGAGGAAGACGACCGCCGCGCCGATGATCAGGCCCACGAGGGTCTGCGGGGAGAAGACCACGGACTCGTCGACGAAGCTCTGGTAGCGCTCGAGGAGCACGCCGCGGATGGAGTCGGTGTAGGAGCCGAAGAGCGCGGTCGCCGCGAGGACGGCCGTGGCGATCGCGATGCCCTTGGTGATGGCCTTGGTGGTGTTGCCGACCGCGTCGAGCTCGGTGAGGATCTGCGCGCCCTCGCCGTGCACGTCGCCCGACATCTCGGCGATGCCCTGCGCGTTGTCGGAGACCGGGCCGAAGGTGTCCATGGCCACGATGACGCCGACCGTGGTCAGCAGCCCGCAGCCGGCGAGCGCGATGGCGAAGAGCCCGACCACGCCGGAACCGCCCACGAGGAACGCGCCGTAGACGGCGGCGCCGATGACGAGCGCGGTGTAGACCGCCGACTCGAGGCCGAGCGAGATGCCCGACAGCACGACGGTCGCGGCGCCGGTCAGCGCGGTGCGGCCGACGGTCTTGACCGGCTTGTCCTCGGTGCCGGTGTAGTAGCCCGTCAGCCTGAGGATGGCGGCCGCCAGGACGATGCCGATGATCACCGAGATGATCGCGACGAGGCGCGGGCTGCCGACCGGGGCGCTGTTGTCGACGCCGAGCTCGGCGAAGGTCGCCGGCAGGTAGACGAGGCTGGCGATCACGCTCAGGACGGCGCTGATGCCGGCCGAGAGGTAGAAGGCCCGGTTGATCGTCGTCAGGCCGTTCTCGCCGTCGCGGGGCTTGGTGAGGAAGATGCCGATCATCGCGGTGATGACGCCGATGGCCGGGATGATCAGCGGGAAGACCAGGCCGGCCTCGCCGAAGGCGGCCTTGCCGAGGATGAGCGAGGCGACCAGGGTCACCGCGTAGGACTCGAAGAGGTCAGCGGCCATGCCGGCGCAGTCGCCCACGTTGTCGCCGACGTTGTCGGCGATGGTCGCGGCGTTGCGGGGGTCGTCCTCGGGGATGCCCTGCTCGACCTTGCCGACCAGGTCCGCACCCACGTCGGCGGCCTTGGTGAAGATGCCGCCGCCCACGCGCATGAACATGGCGAGCATGGCCGCGCCGAAGCCGAAGCCCTCGAGGATCACCGGGGCGTCGCCCTGGAAGAGGAAGACGACGAGCGCGGCGCCGAGCAGGCCGAGGCCGACGGTGGCCATGCCCACGTGCGCGCCGGTGCGGAAGGCGATCTTCATCGCCGGGCTGCGGCCCTCGGCGCCCACGCGGGCGGCCGCGGCGACCCGGAGGTTGGCCCGGGTGGCCAGCCACATGCCGAGGTAGCCGATCAGGCCGGAGAAGACCGCACCGGCCAGGAAGGCGATGGACCGCGCGATGCGCAGGCCCCAGTGGGCCCCGGCCTCGTCGGTGTGGGCGGGCAGCGCCAGGAGCAGGAGGAAGGCGACGACGGCGAAGATCCCCAGGGTGCGGAACTGCCGGCTGAGGAACGCGCTGGCGCCCTCCTGCACGGCCTGGGCGATGTTCTGCATGTTCACGGTGCCGTCACCGGCGGCGAGGACCTCGCGCCGGAAGACGTACGCCATGAGCAGGGCCACGATCGCGATCACTCCGACGATGGCGACCAGCGTCAGGTTGCCGCCGGACAGCGTCGTCACGGGCATCGGGGGTCCTCCTACGAGCATTGACGGGGGACACGGGCGCACGTCGCGGTGGCGGCGATGGCCAGCCTGTGGCACAGGTCCTCGGGTTCAGACGCGAGGAGTGTAACCACAGGACGCACTGGTTCGGTGCCGCAGCAGGCGGGGCGGCGCACGCCGCTCCCGCCGCCCGGTCCGGGCGCACCCCGGCTCAGCGCACGGGACCGGCGTGCGCCCGTCCGGGCAGCGTCCGTGGCAGGCCCGGGACCCGCACGCCGACCTCGACGACGACCGCCACGCTGACCACGTAGTCGACGTCGTCGCCGACCTGGTCGCAGCTCGTGACCCGGGCCCCGTTCGCCCGCGCCAGCCGGGTCGCGGCCGGGCAGGGCGCCCGCCCTTCCGCGAAGGCGGCCGCCCCGCTCAGGGCCGCGAGGTCGGCCGCGCCACGGGCCTGGTGCCCGGCGACCAGGTAGGCCGCCGCGACGGTGGCGACCACGGCCACCACCCCGACGACGGCCATGAGGCCCACGACCAGGAGCGTGCCGCTCCCCCGCTCGTCGGCAGCGCCACGAACCGTCCCGCGGACGACGTCGCGAACGGCGCCACGGGGCCCGCTCACCAGTCGCCTCCCGGCTCCTCGGCCACCCGCGCCCGCGCCGAGAGCGGCACCGACGGCATGCCCTGGACCAGCGGCCGGGCACGGACCCGCACGACGACGGTGACGACGCCGGCCCGGGTGCTCGTGGTCACGCTCGCGCCGGGTGGGGCCGCGGCGCGCGCCATCCGCACACCCCGGGCGTCCCCGCGGGCCTCCTGGCGCGCCACGGCCGAGGCCGTGTCGACGCAGCGCAGCTCGACGACGACCAGGAAGATCCCCCAGAGCATCATCCCGAGCAGCACCAGGGCCGCGAGGGTGGCGACGGCCAGCTCGGCCGTCACCATCCCCCGCTCCCCCCGGCGCCGCACCGGCGTGCCGGGCCGCTGCGGCCCGGCACCCGCGCGACGCCCCACGCTCAGTGGGCGAACTTGAGGAAGGTGCTCAGCACCTTCAGCACGATGCCCAGGAGCGCGGCCTTCACCGCCCCGGTCGTCACCACCGCGAGCAGCACCCCCGCGATCGCGACGGCCGCGACGATGCCGACCGCCCACTCCGCGCTCACCATCCCGCGCTCACCACGGGCGTGCCGCCCGGCCCGGCCCGGCAGCGGCACGCTCGGCGCCCAGCGCACCTCCCCGGCTTCCTCGACCATCGCCGCGCACGTCCCCTCCGCCGTGCCCGCGTCCTGCACCTGCTCCATCTCGGACCTCCTCAGGTCTCCCACCCCCTCACCGGGGGTGTCGCGCCCGCGCGGACGCACCGGGAGTGTTCTCACCGACGTCGCGGACGAGCCGGTCCCTGGGCCGGCTGTGCACGGGTGCGGCCGGCGGCGAGCGCCGGTGTGGACAACCGGCAGGGACCGCACGAGCCCCGGGGCTCCCGTGGACGGCGGCGCGGCGGAGGAAGGGCGGCGAGGAGACGCCGAGACACGCCGGCCCCCTCCGGCTCGCGCTGCAGGGCGCAGCCCTGCACCCGGCTCGGCGTGACGACGACGGAGAGGCGCAGGCCGTCGGCCGGCGCGCGCAGGCCGGGCCGGCGCGCCTGGCGCGAGCCCTCGGGGCGCCCGGACCGGCTCAGAGGGACAGCGCGCGCGACAGCGCCGACGCCACGGTCGGCACCACGCCCAGGAGCAGGAAGGCGGGGATGAAGCACGTCATCAACGGCATGACGCTGCGTACGCCGACGCTGCGGGCGACGACCTGGAGCGCGGCCTGCCGGCGCTCGCGGGCCTGGACCGCGTGGTGACGCAGCGTGGTCACGAGCAGCGTCCCGGACTCGACCGAGCGCGCCAGGTCGGCCGCCGCCGGGCCGAGCTGGGCGTGGTCGGCGAGCGCCAGCCACGCGTCGGCGTCGGCGACGCCGAGGTCGGTGGCGGCGCGGACGCGGCCGAGGTCCTCCGCGACCGGCCCGTCGAAGGCGTCGGCCACGACGGCGCACGCACCCCGCACGGGCAGCCCGGCGGCGAGGCAGGACGCCATCAGCTCGAGGGCCTGGGGCGTCTGGAGCACCAGGCCCTGGCGCCGGCGACGTGCGGCCGCCGGCTCCACCCGCCCGAGCAGCACGACCGCCGCCAGGGCGACGAGGGTCGCGAGCACCGGGGCCAGCCAGCCGGGCACGCCGAGGCGGGCGGCGAGCACGGCGAGCACCAGGCCGAGCGCCGCGCCCGGCACCAGGCGCCGCCGGACGGGGACCGCGTCCGCCCGTCCCTGCCACCAGGTCCGGCGCGGACGCCGGTCGATCAGACCGTCGTCGGGGGCATGCAGGCGACGCCGCGGCGGCAGGAGGGCGAGCACGCACAGCCCGGTCGACACGGCGGCGGCGTACGCCCACGGCGACGCGGCCGCCAGGTCGGGGACCACGTCAGGTCCCCGCCGCGGCCGCACGGGCGAGCCGCTCGATCCAGAGCACGCCCCCCGCGGCCAGGAGCAGCCCGAGCAGCAGGCAGGCCCAGCCGAGCGGTCCGGCGACCAGCCAGTCCAGGGGACGACCACCGAGCAGGTAGCCGAGCCCGATGCCGACCAGGGGCAGCACGGCCATGACCTTGCCGGTCGAGCGCGGTGCCGAGAGCTCGGCCGACACGACCGACCGCAGCGACTCGTCCGACGCCAGCCCGGCCGCGACCTCCTCGAGGGCGGGGGCCATCGGCGCGCCCGTCGAGGAGGAGACCCGCCAGGCGCGGGCGAGGTCGCTCAGACCGCCGTGGCCGGGCCGGGCGGCGCGGGCGTGCAGGGCGTCGGGGACGTCGCCGCCGATCTGCTGCACCGCCGCCGCCTCGGCCAGCACCGGGGTGTCCCGGGCCACCAGGACGAGCGCGTCGGCGGGCACCTGGCCGACGCGGACGTAGGAGGCCAGGACCCCGCAGGCCCGGGCGACGTCGGCCTGCGCACGCCGGGCACGCCCGTCGGCCGCGTGCGCGAGAGCCACCCGGGTGACCGTCCCGGCCGCGACCACGAGGGCGGCGGCCAGGACGGCGCCCCGCGCCCCGCCGGCGAAGGTCCCGGTCGCCACCACGACGACGGACGTCGCGACGGCCAGCGCCGGGGCGGACCGGCGGCGCGGGGCCGGCCCGACCGGGTCGACCGCCCGCGAGCTCAACCGGGCACTGGCCACGCCCTGCGGGGCCGGCGGCACGGCGAGCAGCACCGTCACCATGGCCAGGACGAGGGTGAGCAGCGGCAAGACGGCCGCGAGGCTGCCGCTCACCGTTCGAGCATCCGCTCGAGGCGGGGCCCGCCCGGTCCCAGGCGCGTCGTCCCGTCGGCGTCGAAGGCCACCGCCTGCTCGGTCCGCGTGATGCCGGTCGCCGGGTCCCGGGTGAAGACCGAGATCTCGCTGACCCGCCGGCGCCCCTGCCCGTCCCGCGTGATGTGGACGGAGGCGTGCAGCGCCGAGGCGATCTGCGCGTGGACGGCGAGCCGCGGGAGGCCGCCGAGGGCGGCGAGCGCCTCGAGCCGGGCCGGCACGTCGGCGGAGGAGTTCGCGTGCACCGTCCCGCAGCCGCCCTCGTGACCGGTGTTCATCGCGGTCAGGAGGTCGGCGATCTCGGGACCGCGCACCTCGCCGACCACCAGGCGGTCGGGCCGCATCCGCAGCGACTGGCGGACGAGGTCGGTGAGGGTGACCGCCCCGGCCAGCTCGGAGTTGGCCGGGCGCCCCTCCATCCGGACGACGTGCGGGTGGGCCGGCGCGAGCTCGCGGGAGTCCTCCACGACGACGATCCGCTCGTGCGGCGGCACGAGCGCCAGCAGCGCGGCGAGCAGCGTCGTCTTGCCGCTGCCCGTCCCTCCGCTCACGAGGAAGGCGAGCCGCGACTCCACGACGCGCGCGAGCAGCTCGGCCGCACCCGGGGTCAGCGAGCCCGACCGCACGCAGTCGGCCAGGGAGAAGGACCGGCGGGCCGGCACGCGGAGGCTGATGCAGGTGCCCGGGTCGGCGAGCGTGCCGAGCACGGCGTGGACCCGGCTGCCGTCGGCGAGCCGGGCGTCGACGAAGGGCACCGCGTCGTCCAGCCGGCGGCCGACGGAGGCGGCCAGGCGCTGCGCGAGGCGGCGCACCTCGGCCTCGGAGGAGAAGCGCACCGAGGTGCGCTCCAGGCCGTGGCCGCGGTCGACGAACACCTGCTCCGCGCCGTTGACGACCACGTCGGTGACGCCGGGCTCGGCAAGGAGCACCTCGAGCGGCCCGGCACCGACGCTGTGCCGGTGCAGCTGCTCGAGCGTGTCGACGAGGGCGGCGTCACTCACGACCCGGCCCTCGGCCCGCATCGCCTCGGCGACGTCGGCCGGAGTGTGCGCGCGGCGCAGCCGGGCGAGCCGGGAGCGGATCGGCTCGAGGTCCTCCACGGTGCTCACGCGACCGCCTCCCGGGCGTGCAGCAAGCCGGCGCAGAGCCGGCCCAGGGCCGAGCGTGGCGCGTGGCCGGGCGGGTCACCGCGCTCCGCCGCGACCGGGAGCCCCGCCTCCTCCTCCAGCACGCCGGCGAGGGTCAGGTCGAGCGCGTCGGCGACGAGCCCGGGGTCCAGCCGGAGGCCGCGCCCCGTCCGCACGACGACCCGCAGGTCGCGGCAGCGCGGCGCCAGCTCCCGGCGGCACGCCTCCGCCCCCGCCACGCCCCGCACGTCGGCGCGCACGAGCAGCAGCACCGTGCCGGCGCGCCGCAGCACCTCGTCGTGGGCGGGGCCGGTCGTGCGCGGCAGGTCGACGACGACGAGGTCGTGGCTGGCCAGGGCCGAGCCCAGCACCGCCGCGAGCTGGTCGGCCTGCAGCACCGCGCCGTCGTGGGCGGCGCGGTCGACCGCGAGCACGTCGACGCCGTCGCAGCGCGGCAGCTGGCCGCCGAGGTCGCCCAGGTGGCCGCGGGCGGCCGCGAACCGGCTCCAGCGCCACCCCGCGAGGTGCTCGGCCCCCAGCAGCACGTCCAGGCCGCCGCCGAGGACGTCGGTGTCGAGGAGCAGCACCCGGCGCCCGTCCCTCGCGGCCGTCACGGCCAGGCCGGCCGCCAGGGTCGAGGCCCCGACGCCGCCCGAGCCCCCGACGAGCGCCACGACCTCGGCCCGGCCGGATCCGGGGCCCGGGCCGGCCAGCGCGGCGGCGAGGTCGGGTGCCCCGTCGGGCAGGGTCGTCACGGCGGCCCGCAGGCGGCTCGACCATGCGGCGGTGGCCGCCTGCTCGTCGTCGCGCCCGACGACCCACACCTCCGTGCGCGGCGGCAGCACGAGGTCGGCGACCCGGGCGGCGCTGTCGGCGCCCACCAGCACGGCGCCGGCCGAGCGCCACGCCCGCCGCAGCTCGTCGTCCGACGCCGGCTCCCGCGCGGCGCGCCCGACGGCCGCGACGACCGACAGCACGTGCCGGGCGAGCAGCGGGTCGGTGGTCAGCACCAGGACGGAACCGTCCGGTGCGGCTGGGCGGGAGGGAGGGGTCGAGGGGCGGGGCACGTCGAGAGCCTCCGTACGCGGGCGACCCGCGTGCCGGTGCGCGGCGCGGCTGTGGAGGACGGCCTCCTCGTCGAGCGGGACCTGTGGACGGGTGGCACACCCGAACCTGAAGATTCGTGTGAGCCACTTCACAGCAGGCGCTGGAGGAGGTACACAGGACGTAGAAGATCCGGGCCGGAGACGACCCGAGGATCTGGGTCCGGCGTCGCGCACCCACGCGGCGATCACCCATCGCGATGGGAGTCGCGTCCCCGGCTGGACCGGGGCCGACGTACGACGCGCACGCCTTGGTCACACGGCGCCGGACCACCCCACCTCCCGGGAGCGCGGGCACGACCGGCAGGACGACCGGCACCGCCGACCCGCGCCGAGGACATCGGGCACGCCGACGCGGTGGACCCTTCCCGCCGCTGCGCGCGACTAGGTTGTTCGCCATGCCCGCCGCCCCCGTCCCCGGCGCACGCCGGCCCGGTGCCGTGCAGCCCGCGACCGTCGACTGGATGGTCGGTGAGCACCCCGCGCGCGTGCTGGACCTGGGCTCGGGCCGCGGGGGCTTCGCGGCGGCGCTCGTGGAGGCCGGCCACGAGGTCTTCTGCCTCGACCACGACCCCGAGCGGGTGGCCACCCTGCCCGGTCGGCTCGGCACGCGGCTGCACGTCGCGGGCCAGGTCGAGTCGATGCCCTACCTGTCGTGCCACTTCGACGTGGTCACCGCGTCCCAGACGCTGCACCGCTTCGCCCCCGGCCTCGCCGCGACCGAGATCGCGCGGGTGCTGCGCCCCGGTGGCCACCTGGCCGTGCTCTACCAGACCCGTGACGACACGGTCCCCTGGGTGCGCCGGCTGATGGGCATCCTGCAGCGGGTCGACCCCTCGGCCATGCAGGGCGCGTACGGCGACGCGTCGGTCGCCGACCTGGCCGCGAGCCCCTACTTCACCGACCTCGAGCGGCGCGACTTCCGCACCTGGGTGCCGACGACCCGCGCGGGCCTGGTGTCCATGGCCGCGCGGCGCAGCGCGGTCGCCGCGCTGCCCCCCGCCGAGCGCGAGGCGGTCCTGGCCGAGGTGGGCGGGCTCTACGACTCGTCCGCCCGTGCTCCCGAACCGTTGCTGCTGCCGTTCCGCACCACCTGCTGGCGAGCGGTCGTGGACCACGCGGGGCTCGCGATCGACGACGACCCAGGGCTCACGATCGCGGTCTGACGAGGACCTCCAGGAGCTCGCGCGGGGCCCTGCGAGGTGCGGCAGCCGTGCAGCGAAGGGCGACGCGCCCGAGACCGAGTCGGCACCCCGGTGCTGGGCGTCGTCGCCCTCCGCGCCAGTCCCGACGGGCCTGGCATGCCTCCTCCTTACCCTGCGGCAGTCTGTTCACACACGAAACATCGCCCGCGGCGCGCCCGCCGGTGTGCGGAGACGCCCGCTCGGGTAACAGCGCGGGAGCGTCCGCACCCGGTGCGCGACGCCGCACCCAGCTCACCGACGGAGGCACCAGCCCGTGACCCTGATCGACCAGCCCACCGCGACCGGCACCCCGCGCCAGGAGACCCCTGACGCCGACGGCTCGCGCGCGATCACCATCGTCGACCCGCAGGACGGCACGCCCGTCGGGACCGTGCACAGCGCCGACGAGGCCGACGTGGCCGCGGCCGTGCAGGCCGCGCGGCAGGCGGCCGAGGGCTGGGCCGCGACCGCGCCGGCCGCCCGCGGCGCGCTGCTGCACGCGCTGGCCGACGCGCTGGCCGCGCGGGCCGACGAGGTAGCCGAGCTCAACACCCGCGAGACCGGCAAGCCCGCGGGCGACGCCCGCGGCGGGGTGGACGCCGCGGTCGGCACGCTGCGCCAGTACGCCGAGCTCGGCCCGCTGCACCGGACCCACAGCCTGCGCGGCGCCGACGTGGCCGTCGACTACACCCGCCCCGAGCCGCGTGGCGTCGTCGCCGCGATCACGCCCTGGAACGACCCGGTCGCGGTCTCCGCCGGCCTCGTCGGGGCCGCCCTGGTCACCGGCAACACGGTCGTGCACAAGCCCAGCGAGCGCTGCCCGCACGTCGGCGCGCTGCTCGGCGAGATCTGGTCGGCACCGCTGCCTGAGGGCGTCCTGACCACGCTCACCGGCGACGGCCGTACGGGTGCGGCGCTCGTCGCCTCGGCCGGCGTCGACGTGGTGGCCCACGTCGGCTCGACCGCGACCGGGCGGGCGATCGCCGAGGAGGCGCTGCGAACCGGCGCCCACCTCGTGCTCGAGAACGGCGGCAACGACGCCCTCGTCGTCGATGCCGACGTCGACCCGACCTGGGCCGCCGCGCAGGCCGCCCTCGGCGCGTACGCGAACAGCGGCCAGATCTGCACGTCGGTCGAGCGCATCTACGTCCACGCCGACGTCGCCGAGGAGTTCGTCGCTGCGCTGGTCCTCGAGGCCGGCTCGCGCAACGCCGACGGCATGGCCCCGATGGTCGACACCCGGATGCGGGCCGAGGTCCACCGCCAGGTGGCCGCCGCGCAGGCGCAGGGTGCGCGGGTCCTCGCGGGCGGCGAGGTCCCGGAGGGCGCCGGCGCGCACTACCCCGCCACGGTCGTCGTCGACGTCGGAGGCGACAGCGACCTGATGCGCGAGGAGACCTTCGGGCCCGTCGCGCCCGTCCAGGTCGTGGCGAGCTTCACCGAGGGCCTCGACCGCGCGGTCGCGTCCCGCTACGGCCTGGCCGCGACGGTCCTCACCGGCTCGCTCGAGCACACGACCGAGGCGATCCGCCGGCTTCCCGTGGGGACGGTCAAGGTCAACGCCGTCTTCGGAGGGGCGCCCGGCGGTGCCGCCGAACCGCGTGGCGCGAGCGGGCAGGGCTTCGGCTACGGGCCCGAGCTGCTCGACGAGATGACCACCCGCAAGGTCGTCCACATCGGCCGTCCGGTGCTCCGTACGGCGGGCTGAGCCGGACCATCCCTCGCGCCGACGACGCCGGCGCAAGGGTGCCTCCCCTTCTCCCCGCTGGTCGACCACTGGTCAGCAGGGGGCCGCTCGCAGCCTGCTGGGCGACCACAAGTGACCAGTGGTCGCCCGGGCCGGACCCGAGCCAGACGCAGCCGGCAGGCCCTAGCCGCGGCCCGGCACGCACCCCCGGCTCAGGCCAGCACGTCCAGCAGGTCGTGCTCGACGACGGTCGGCACCGACATCAGCTTGTAGCCGACCTCGTCGAACAGCACGGTCAGCTCGTCGCCCTCGATGCTGATGACTATCCCCTCGCCGAAGGACCCGTGCCGGACGCGCTGCTCCGGCTCGAACGGTGACGGCGCCGCCGCCGCGGCCTGCTCCTCCTCGGCCGCCGCGGCTCCCGAGCGGCACGTGTCGCACCGTTCGCAGCGCGGGGTGTCGGACTCGCCGAGGTAGGCCAGCAGGAACTGGCGCCGGCACCGCCGCGTCTCGGCGTAGCCGCGCATCATGTCGACGCGCGATCGCTGCAGCGTCTGGTAGCCCTCGGCCCGGGCCCGCACCTCGTCGACCCCGACGGTCTCGCCCTCCGCGCCGGCCTCCACGATCAGGTTGGCGATCCTCGCGAGCTTGCGCGCGCTGACCCCGGCGGCCTCGGCCTGCTCGGCCGGGCCCGCGTCGGGCAGGGTCGCCAGGGCGGCGAAGACGCGCTTCACCTCCGACGGCTTGGGGACCGCGACGGTCTGGAAGCGGCGCAGCGCGAGGTCCTCGGGCCGGAAGAACAGCGTGCCGGTCGACGGCTCGCCGTCGCGGCCCGCCCGGCCCACCTGCTGGTAGTACTCGTCGGGCGACTCGGGGATGTTGGCGTGGACGACCCAGCGCACGTCAGGCTTGTCGATGCCCATGCCGAAGGCCGAGGTCGCGACGACGACGTCGACCTCGGAGGCCATGAACGCCGCCTGCGCCTCCTCGCGCGCCTTCTTGGCCAGGCCCGCGTGGTAGCAGGTGGTGCTCCGTCCGGCCTCCTCGACGAGGGCGGCGTAGCGCTCGGCCCCCTTGCGCGTCGACACGTAGACGATCCCGGACCCCTCGCGCCCCGCGACCGCGGCGACGACGCGCTGCTCCTGGTCGCGCTCGTCGAGGCAGCGCTCGACGGACAGGTCGATGTTCTCGCGCGCCGCGCCACCGACGGTGATGGAGACGTCCTGCAGGTGCAGCCGCTCGACGATGTCGGTGCGCACCGGGAGCGAGGCCGTCGCCGTCATCGCGATCGTGCGCGCACCCATCCCCTCGAGCAGCTCGCCGAGGCGCAGGTAGTCGGGGCGGAAGTCGTGGCCCCACGACGACACGCAGTGCGCCTCGTCGACGGCGACCAGGCTCGGCCGCAGCGCCGACACCGCGGCGTGCACGGCCTCGTTCGCCAGCTGCTCGGGGGCCAGGAAGAGGAACTCCACCTCGCCGCGCGCCGCCGCCTCGAGCGCCTCCTCGCGCTGCTTCGGCGTCTCCGCCGAGGAGATCCGGCGCGCCCGCGTCCGCCCCCCGTACGCCTCCAGGTGCTCGGTCTGGTCCTGCTGCAGGGCGAGCAGCGGCGAGACGACGAGCGTCGGGCCGTCGATCAGCACGGCCGCGAGCTGGTAGGCCAGCGACTTGCCGGCCCCGGTCGGTTGCACGAGCAGCGCGTCGCGTCCGGCCAGCAGCGCCTCGACGGCCTCGCGCTGGCCGGCACGCAGCCGCTCGCGGCCGAACACCGTGCGCGCCGCCTCCGAGATCCGGTCGGTCACCTGTCCTCCTCCACTGGGCACCCTGCGGCGTTACCCCGGCCCGGGCCGGCTCATCCCGCACCCGAGGTCCCCGTCCGGTCCCCGCTGCCGCGGGTAGCGTCGCGAGGATGAAGCTCTCCGACGTCTCCCAGCTGCTCACGAACGACCCCGGTCCCTTCGCCACCGCGTACGCCGACGTCAGCCGGGTCGCCGAGGCCGGCGACGACGCCGTCGCGCTGACCGCCCGCGCCGCCCACGACGACCTCGTGGCCGCCGGTGCCCCGGCCGCCGTCGCGGAGGCCCTGCAGGCCGCGCTCGGGGCCAGCACCTCCGAGGGCGGCGAGGTCGCCCGGGTCGTCGTGGCGAGCGAGCGCGGCGTCGGCTTCCAGGCCCTGGTCCGCGGCCGTCGCCCGCAGCCGTCGACGTCGTGGGGCTCGCTGCCCGACCTCGGTCCGTGGCTGGCCGACGCGACACTGGTGACGCCGTTCGTGCTGGCCCGTGTCGACCACGAGGGCGGCAGCGTCGAGACCTACGCCGACGCGGCCGCGCGCCCGGAGCGCAGCGCGGAGGAGACCGGGGGCGACCCGAACTTCCTCCACAAGACCGGTGACGACAACCGCGAGGGCTCGGTCGAGGAGGAGTGGAAGCGCAGCGCGGACGCCGTGGCGGCCGAGGTCGAGCGCCAGGTGCGCAGCGGCCCCTCCCTCGTCCTGGTCGGCGGCGAGCCCGACGCGGTGAGCGAGCTGCGTCAGAAGCTGTCGCACCTCGACGCCGAGGTCGTCGAGCTCCAGGGCGGGCGCCGCAACGCCGACGGCGGCGACGCGGCCTTCGCCGAGGAGGTGACCGAGGCCCTGCGCGGCCAGGCGGTCACCGCCGGGCTGCACGTGCTCGAGGAGCTCAAGCAGCGTCTCGGCGAGCGGGCCCAGGGCAAGAGCTCGCGCGCCGCGTCGGGGGTCGACGAGGTGCTCGAGGCGCTGGTCCGCGGCCAGGTCGACACCCTGCTGATCGACCCGGCCGAGGCTGCCGGCACGAGCGTGACCCCCGCCGACCAGCCCGGCCTCTCGATCGGTGCCGTCACCACCCTCGACGCGCTGCCCGCCGACCAGGTGCTCGTGGCGCTGGCCGCGCTCACCGACGCCGACGTGCGGGTCGCCCACCGCGGGACGCTCGACGGCCAGCCCGTCGCCGCGGTGCTGCGCTGGGACAACACCTCGGAGCCCGAGGCCCCCTCGGCCTCGCGCTAGGTCGTGTCTCTCGACTCAGGCAGGTGCTGGCGAGGCATCCGCGCCCGGCCCGGCAAGCCGGGCGAGCGAGAGCGCAGCGGGCTGCGCCGAGCGAGCACGGCGCAGCCGGTCGGGATGCCGGGGCCTCGCCAGCGCCCGCCGGAACCGAGAGACACGACCTCACCCTCGCCCGGGGCCCGCTCCACGCGGGTCCCGGGGTCAGCGGCGCCGGCCGACGAGCAGGTAGGCCAGCGCGCCGCCGGTGTTGAGCGCCGACAGCGTGCGCCACAGGTTCTTGCCGCCGCGCACGCGTGCGTCCGGACGGTGTGCGAGGTCGCGCCACACCAGGGCGGTAACGACGGTGTGGCCCACGAGGGCGGGCACGACGAGGGCGGGTCTGCGCGAGGAGCTCATCTCCCCATCGTGCGCCCGCCGGCCCGCCGGCCCGTCAGGCCGGCGGCACCATGCTCTGGATCCGCGTGACCACGTCGGTCGTCGAGCGGGCGGGCACGAAGTCGAGGATGCGCACCTCTCCGCCGTACGCGCGGACCACCGGCGTCTCCGCCATCATCTCGGGCGTGTAGTCGCCGCCCTTGGCGTAGACGTCGGGGCGCAGCAGCTCGATCAGCGGGATCGGCGTGTCGGTCTCGAAGACCGTCACGTAGTCGACACAGCTGAGCGCCGCGAGCACCCCGGCCCGGTCGGCCTCGGTGTTGATCGGACGCTGCGGGCCCTTGAGGCGGCGTACGGAGTCGTCGCTGTTCACGGCCACGACGAGCAGGTCGCCGAGGCGCGCCGCCTGGGCGAGCGAGGTCGTGTGGCCGCGATGCAGGACGTCGAAGCAGCCGTTGGTCAGCACGACCCGGCGGCCGGCGTCGCGCTCGGCCTTGATGCGCAGCGCGAGCTCGGCGGCGGGCAGGACCCGCTCGGAGGTGCGCCCGAGATGCTCGGCGAGGTCGTCGGCGGTGCAGACCGAGGTCCCCGAGCGGTGCACGACGACGTCCGCCGCGGCCTGGGCGAGCTCAAGGGCGGCGGGCAGCTCCACCCCGCCGGCCCGAGCCAGCGTCAGCGCGGCGACGAACGTGTCCCCCGCGCCGGCGGCCTGCTTGTCGAGGACGGGACGCGCCGTCGTGCGGTGCACCACCCCGGTCCGGTCGAGCAGGACCGCGCCCTCGGCGTCGAGGGTGACGACGACCTGGGCGGCGCCGGTGCGGTCGAGGAGCGCGGGCGCGGCGGCGTGCACGGCCTCCACCCGGGCGGCCAGCGGCGGCGTGCGGTCGAGCAGGCCGAAGGCCTCGCGCGCGTTGGGCGTCACCAGGTCCGGGGCCACCACCGCCCAGGGCGCCGGGTCGTGCGCGTCGACCACGAGGAGCGGCGGGCGCTCGGCCTGCAGGACCTCGACCAGCGCGGGTGACGGGCCGGAGCCGTAGTCGCACACCACGACGGCGTCGCTGCGGCGCAGGATCCCCTCGGCAGCCCGGGCCGCGGCGTCGCGCACGTGCTCCGGCGGCGCCTCGTCCACGCCCTCGTCGACGCGCAGCAGGATCTGCTCGCCGCCGACGATGCGCACCTTGGTCGTCGTGCGCACCGCCGGGTCGAGCAGCAGCCCGGTCACGTCGACCCCGGCCGCCTCGAGCAGGCTGTGCAGCATCCGGCCGGCCTCGTCGTCGCCGGCGACCCCGACCATGCTGACCCGGGCGCCGAGCGCGGCGAGGTTCACGGCCGTGTTCGCGGCGCCGCCGGGGACGTGCTTGCGCTCGAAGACCTCGACCACCGGGGCGGGGGCCTCGCGCGACATCCGCTCCGTGCGGCCGCGCCACCACCCGTCGAGGATCGGGTCGCCGACCACCGTCACCCGCGGTGCCTGGTCCCGCAGCACCAACGGCAGCTCCGGCCCGAGCAGCCGCTCGGGGCCGCCGTCCTCCCACCCAGTCGTACGCATGGCGCCTCCTTACCCCGTCCGGGCTCGACCTATGTCTTCTGTGTTCCCGGCGGCGGCTCACTGCCGGCGGCGCACGGCTCCGTGCGCCGCGCTCGACCGTGGCCGAGGCCGGCCCGGCTCAGCGGGCGGAGACGACGCCCGTCAGCAGGAGGACGGCGATGACCGCGGCGAGCACGAGGCGGTAGCCGACGAAGACGGTGATCGGGAACTTCGCCACGATCCGCAGCAGCCACGCGATGGAGGCGAACCCGACGACGAAGCTGACGACGGTGGCGACGAGAGTCGGGGCCCAGCCGACCGACGTGGCGATGTCGTCCGCGCTGCCGACGGCCTCGTAGATCCCGGCCGCCGTGAGGGCGGGGATGGCCAGGAAGAAGGCCAACCGGGTGGCGGAGACGCGGTCGAGGTTGCGCAGCAGGCCGGCGCTGATCGTCGAGCCGGAGCGCGAGACGCCGGGCACGAGGGCGAGGCACTGGACGACGCCGACGACGAGGGCGTCGACGAGGGTCAGGTCCTTCTCGCTGCGGTCCTGCCGGCTCAGCCGCTCGGCGAGGACCATGACGACGCTCCACACCACGAGGCCGCCGACCACGAACCACAGGCTCCGCAGCGGCCCGGTGATGAGGTCGCTGAACAGCAGGCCGACGATCCCGATCGGGACCGACCCGGCGATCACGAGCCAGGCCATCTTCCAGTCGCGGTGCTCGCGGGCCTCGGCGTTCGCGAGCCCCCGGAACCACGCCCCGGCGAGCCGGACGATGTCGGCACGGAAGTAGACGATCGAGGCGATGATCGCGCCGACCTGGATGACGGCGGTGAAGGCGGTGACGCCCCGGTCGTCGATGCTCAGCCCGAAGAGCTTCTCGACGATCGTCAGGTGCCCGGTGCTCGACACGGGCAGGAACTCGGTGATGCCCTCGACCACGCCGAGGACCAGGGCTTCCCAGAAGTTCACGGGGCGAAAGCCTAGGGGTCACGGGCGTGGCCGACCGCCTCCTGACGGCGTGCCTCGCGGGACTCCGGACCACGGTCCGCCTCCCGCGCGCCGTGGGAGACCGGGGAGGGAGGCCTAGGTCACACCTCGGTCGCGGCCTCCGCCGGCTCCTCCGGGCCGCCCGCACCCGGCCGGCGCCGCCGCAGGACCCGCCGCACGAGCACGCCCACGACCACGAGCACGACCACGCCCCCCAGCGCGACCTCGCTGGCGTGGTCGACCCGCCGGAGCACCGACGCGTACGCCGCCCCGGCCCCGAAGCCGAGCGCCGCGACCACGGCGGCCCAGGTGGTGCCGCCGACGACGTTGGTCACGGTGAAGGGTCGGGTCCCCATGCCGCTCGCCCCGGCGACGCCGGGCACGAGCGCGCGGAGCAGCGCGGTCCAGCGGCCGAGCAGGACCGCCCACGGCCCGCGCCGCGCGACGAGCGTCGTCACCCGCCCCGCCCGGTCCTGCAGGCGCGCCGGGAGCCGGCCCACCAGCCCCGGGCCGAAGCGACGCCCGAGGCGGAAGCCGACCTGGTCGCCGAGGACGGCCCCGGCCGCGGCCGCCGCGATCACCGCGGCCAGGTCGAGGCGGCCCCCGTGGGCCACGACGCCGGCGACGAACACCGCCGTCTCCCCCGGCACCACGAGCCCGACGAAGGCGGAGGCCTCGACGGCGGGCAGCGCGAACGCCGCCAGCAGGACCAGCCACACCGGCAGCCGGAGGAGCAGGTCGACGACCTGGGTCACCGCACTCCTCACGTCCGCGCGCCCGGGCGGACGTCGCAGAGCACAACGTCGCAGACGCGGTCCGGGTGCCGCAGCAGGCCTAGCATGACCGACCGTGCCCTCGCCCGTGCTCGTCGGCGACCTCGGACCGCGCTTCGACGACGTCCGCCGCATCGCCGTGCTCCGCGGGCGCGGGATCGGCGACCTGATGTTCGTCCTGCCGGCGGTCGAGTCGCTGCTGGCCGCGTACCCCGGGGCCGAGGTCACCCTGCTCGGGATGCCCTCGCACGTCGCCCTGCTCGGCGACCGGCCCGCGCCCTTCACCGCGGTCGAGGTGCTGCCCGTGCACCCCGGCGTCCGCGAGACCGGCCCCGGCCTCGAGGTCGACGCCGCGGCGACCGAGGCCTTCTGCGCCCGGGCGCGGGCGCAGGCGTACGACCTGGCTGTCCAGGCCCACGGCGGCGGCGGCAACTCCAACCCGTTCCTGCTGCGGCTCGGGGCCCGGCACACGATCGGCACCGCCGCGCCGGGTGCGCCGGCGCTCGAGCGCGTGGTGCCCTACCGCTACCACCAGCACGAGACCCAGCGCTGGCTCGAGGTCGCCGCGCTGGCCGGGGCGCCGGCCGTGCAGCTGGAAGCGCGCCTGCGCGGCCGGGCCAACCGCCGCCCCCGTCCCGGCGTGCGCCCGCGCCTGGTCGTGCACCCCGGCGCCACCGACCCGCGGCGCCGGTGGCCGTCGAGCCGGTTCGCGGCGGTGGCGAAGGCCCTGGCGGAGCGGGGCGTCGAGGTCGTCGTGGTGGGCGACGCGAGCGACCTGCCCGCGGCGGAGCAGATCGTGGCGACGGCCGCCAGCCCGCTCGTCACCTCGGTGGCCGACCGGATGCCGCTCGGCGCGCTGGTCGACCTGCTCGAGGACAGCGACGTGGTGCTCGCGAACGACTCCGGCCCGCGCCACGTGGCCATGGCCGTCGGGACCGCGACCGTCGGCGTCTTCTGGGGCCCGAACACGATCAACGCCGCACCGGTCGGGCGGCGCCGGCATCGGATCCACCCCGCGTGGACGGTGCACTGCCCGCGCTGCGGGGCGCCGCTCGCCTCCGGCGACGAGCTGCGCTGCGCCCACGAGGAGGAGTCCTGGACCGTCGACGTCCAGGTCGCCCCGGTGCTGGCCGACGTCCTCGACGTCCTCGAGACCCCGCCGGTCCCCGGGTGAGCACCGCCTCGGACGCCGTCGGCGCGGCGGACGACCGGCCGGTCGCGCTGGTGCTGCGGGCGCTCGGCCTCGGCGACCTGCTCGTGGCGGTGCCCGCACTCCGGGCCCTGCGCCGCGCCCGGCCGGGGCACCGCGTGGTGCTGGCCGCGCCCGAGTGGCTGCGCCCGGTCGCGGAGCTCACCGGCGCGGTCGACGCGCTGCTCCCGGTCACCGGACTGGACGCGCCGCTCCCCTGGGCCGGCCCCGTCGACCTCGCCGTGAACCTGCACGGCCTGGGTCCGCAGAGCCACGCGCTGCTCGACGACCTCCGCCCGCACGAGCGGATCGGGCACGCCGCACCCGGGTGGGACGGGCCGGACTGGACCGACCTCGTGCTCGAGCGGGAGCGCTGGGTCGCGGTGCTGGCCCACCACGGCATCGCCGGCGACCCCGCCGAGGTCGCGATCACCCGCCCCTCGGTCTCCAGCCCGGCCCCGGGGGCGGTCGTGGTGCACGTCGGCGCCGCGTACGGCTCGCGGTCGTGGCCGGCGGAGCGCTTCGCCGCGGTCGTCCGCACCCTCGCCGCCGACCACCCGGTCGTGCTCACGGGCTCGACCGCGGAGCGCGACCGGGCCACGCTGGTCGCGGAGCGGGCGGGGCTGCCCGGGGCCGCGAACCTCGCGGGTCGCACCGACCTCGGCGCGCTCTCCGCGCTCGTCGCGGACGCCGCCCTGCTGGTCAGCGTCGACACCGGCGCCGCGCACCTGGCCACCGCGTACGCGACGCCGTCGGTCGTGCTCTTCGGCCCCGCGCCGCCCGAGCGGTGGGGACCCCCGCCGGGCGGTCCGCACGTCGTGCTGACCGACGCGCGCGTCCGCACCGGCGACGCCTTCTCCGACGTCCCCGACCCGGCGCTGCTCGCGGTGGGGGTCGACGACGTGCTGGCGGCCGCGCGCCGGCTGCTGGACGCGCACCGCCGCGGCTGACCGTCCCGCCCCCGGGGTCGGCCCGCTGCGACACTCGGGCCATGGCGCAGGGTTCGGAGGAGCAGGGCTCCGCACGGGAGGACCCGCTGGACGCCGAGCTGCGTCACCGGCGGGCCGGCCAGGGGGAGAACCGGCTCGTGCCCACCGGCGCGGTGCTGGTCGCGGTCGTCGCGTACGCGCTGCTGCCCGAGGACCTGCTGTTCGCGCCCCGCTACGTCATCGCCGTCGTCGAGCTGGTGCTGCTGGTGGCGCTGGTGCTCACGAACCCGCGCCGGCTCGTCCGCCGGACCCGGGTCTCCCGGGCCGCCTCGGTCCTGCTCGCCGGCACCGTGATCGCCACCAACCTGGTCGCGCTCGGGATGCTCGTCGCGAGCCTCACCCGGCCCGACACCTCGGGGGGCTCGCTGCTGCTGGGGGCGATGCAGGTCTGGCTGACGAACGTGGTCGGCTTCGCGCTCCTCTACTGGGAGCTGGACCGCGGCGGACCGGTCGCCCGGCGCCGGCTGCGGCGCGACCAGCTGCCGCCCGCGGACTGGCGCTTCAGCCAGGACGAGATCGGCGACGACGTCGAGGAGGTCAGGGCCAGCGCCAGCGGCGAGAGCGGCTGGGTGCCGACCTTCGTGGACTACCTCTACCTCTCGCTGACCAACTCCAGCGCGTTCAGCCCGACCGACACGATGCCGTTGAGCACGCGCGCCAAGGCGCTGATGGGGCTGCAGGCCACCGCCGCCCTGCTGACCACGCTGCTCGTCATCGCCCGAGCGGTCGGCTCGTTCGGCGGCTGAGGCGCGGGCGCCCGGCGCAGCGTCCGGACGGCGGCGTCAGGACCGCTGGCGCCGTTCTCTGATGAACTGGGCCCACGACCTCCCGAAGTCACCCTTGGTCGGCGGTGGGGGCGGCGCACGTCACAGGACCGTCACACGGCCTGCTGTTTCGGAGCGAGGAGCAGGGGTAGCACGAAGGGAAGGTCCACAGGTCGGTCGAGGGGAGATGGTGTTGCGGATCGCTCTGGTGTCCGAGCACGCCTCCCCGTTGGCGGCGATCGGCGCGGTCGACGCGGGCGGGCAGAACGTCCACGTCGCCGAGCTCGCCAGCGGCCTGACCCGGCTCGGCCACGAGGTGGTCGTCTACACCCGCCGCGACGACCCCGGGCTGCCCGCGACCGTCCGCACCGACGACGCGTACGACGTCGTCCACCTCGACGCCGGACCGGCGCAGGTGCTGCCCAAGGACGACCTCTGGCCGCTGATGCCGGCCTTCGCCACCGCCCTGCGCACCCACCTCGAGGTCCTCCGCCCCGACGTCGTGCACGCGCACTTCTGGATGTCGGGCTGGGCGGCCACGCGCGCCGCCCGCGGTCTCGGGATCGCCACCTTCGTCACCTTCCACGCCCTCGGCTCGGTCAAGCGCCGCCACCAGGGCGCGGCGGACACCAGTCCCGCGGACCGCCTGGACGTCGAGCTCACGGTGGCTCGCCGCGCGACCGGCGTCGTCGCGACCTGCCGCGACGAGGTCGCCGAGCTCGCGGCGATGGGGGTCGACCTGGACCGCGTCGACGTCGTGCCCTGCGGCGTGGACGTGCGTCACTTCACCACCGGCGCCGCCCCGCTGGACCACCCGCCGCGGCGCCAGCCGCACCGCATCGTCAGCGTCGGGCGCCTCGTCCCGCGCAAGGGCTACGCCACGATCGTCGAGGCCCTGGTCGACCTGCCGGGCGTCGAGCTCGTCATCGCCGGCGGCCACGCCACCGACGGCGTCGAGGTCGAGCGGCTCCGCCTCGAGGCGCTCGCCGCGGAGCTCGGGGTGGCCGACCGGGTGCAGTTCGCCGGGCAGGTCGGGCACTTCCTGATGCCCGCGCTGCTCTGCACCGCCGACGTCGTCGTCTGCTCCCCCTGGTACGAGCCCTTCGGCCTGGTGCCGCTGGAGGCCATGGCCTGCGGCGTGCCCGTCGTCGCCTCGGCCGTCGGCGGGATGCTCGACAGCGTGGCCGACGGCGAGACCGGCCTGCTGGTCCCGCCGCAGGACCCGGCGGCGCTGGCCGCGGCCCTGGGCGGCCTGCTGGCCGACCCGCAGCGCCGGGCCGCGTACGGGCGGGCGGGTGTCGTCAGGGCACGCTCGCTCTACTCGTGGGACGTGGTGGCCGCGGCGACGGCCGAGGTCTACGACCGGGCGGTCGCGGCGCTGGGGTCCGCACCCGCGGCCACGCTCGGAGCCGGGCGCCTGCCCGTGCTGGGACCGGCGTGAGGCCGCTCGCCGGACAGCTCCGAGGTGCGCAGGCGGTCCTCTTCGACCGTGACGGCACGCTCGTGCACGACGTGCCCTACAACCGCGACCCGGCCCTGGTCGCGCCCGTCGACGGCGCCCGCGAGGTGCTCGACGCGCTGCGGGCCCGCTATGTCCCGACCGGCGTGGTCAGCAACCAGTCCGGTCTCGCCCGCGGCCTGATCACCCCCGCCGAGCTCGACGCCGTGAACGCCCGGGTCGAGGAGCTGCTCGGGCCGTTCGGCACCTGGCAGGTCTGCCCCCACGGGCCCGAGGACGGGTGCGGCTGCCGCAAGCCGGCGCCCGGGATGGTCCTCGCCGCCGCCGCGGCCCTCGGCGTCGACCCGCGCGGCTGCGTCGTGATCGGCGACATCGGGGCCGACGTCGGTGCCGCGCTCGCCGCCGGGGCCCGCGCGGTCCTCGTCCCCACGCCCGTCACCCGGGCGGAGGAGGTCGAGCACGCCCGCGAGCACGCGATGGTCGCCCCCGACCTGCGCGCCGCCGTGGCCCTCGCCCTCGCGGTCCCCGAGGTCCACGCGTGAGAGCCCCAGCCCCGCACGGCCACGTGCTCGTCGCCCGCCTCGACAGCGTCGGCGACATCCTCCTGGCCGGACCGGCGGTGCGCGCCGTGGCCGCGTCGGCCGAGCGCGTCACCATGCTCGTGGGTCGCGGCCGGGGTGCGGTCGCGCGGCTGCTGCCGGGGGTCGACGACGTCATCGAGTACGCCGCCCCCTGGGTCGTGCCCGACCCCGGCGCCCTGGACGCGGCGGCGGTCGACACGCTCGTCCGCGAGGTCCGCGAGGCCGGCGTCGACGCCGGGCTGATCCTGACCTCCTTCCACCAGTCGCCGCTGCCGCTGGCCCTGCTGCTCCGTCTCGCCGGCGTGGGCTGGCTGGGCGCCATCAGCGAGGACTACCCGGGTTCGCTGCTCGACCTGCGCCACCAGATGCCCGTCGAGCCCGCCGACGTGCCGGAGAGCGAGCGGGCGCTGTCGCTGGCCCGCGCTGCCGGCTTCACCCTGGACGGGCCGGCCACCCTCGCCGTGCGCGGGCCGCTGCCCGACGTCGGATCGCTGGTGGGTGAGGGTGACTACCTCGTCTACCACCCGGGCGCCGACGCCCCGGCGCGCCGCCCGGGCGCGGAGCAGAGCCGCGCGACCGTCGCCGCGCTGGTCGAGGCCGGCCACCGCGTCGTCGTCACCGGGTCGCCGGCGGAGTCGACGCTGACCGGCTTCGTCGCGGGCGGGCTCGCCCTCGACCTGACCGGCGCCGTGGACCTCGCCGGGCTGGCGGCCGTGCTCGGGGGCGCCGAGGTCGTGGTCGCCCCGAACACCGGTCCCGCGCACCTCGCCGCCGCCGTCGGCACGCCCGTCGTGTCGCTCTTCGCCCCCGTCGTGCCGCCCGAGCGCTGGGCGCCGTACGGCGTGCCCGTCGTCCTGCTCGGCGACCAGTCGGCGCCCTGCCGCCTGACCCGTGCCCGCCACTGCCCGGTCGCCGGGCACCCCTGCCTCGACGCCGTCTCGCCCGCCTCCGTCGTCGCCGCCGTGGCGTCGCTCCGCCGCACCCCACCCGCCGGCACTCCCGCGCCGGCCCGTCCCCGCGAGGTCGACCATGTCTCTTGACACCACCACCCCGCTCGACACCGCCCCGGAGGAGGTCGTCGGCGACCTCTCCCCCGCCGGCAGCGTCGGGCTCGTCGCCGAGCACCTGGCCGCGCTGGCCGAGGCCGCCGGTCGTGCCGGCGCCTACGCCGGGACGGTCAGCGCCTGGGGCGCCGAGCTGGCGCGGCGCTACGAGGCCGGCGCGCACCTGATCGCCTGCGGCAACGGCGGCAGCGCCGCCGAGGCCCAGCACCTGACCGGCGAGCTCGTCGGCCGCTTCCGTCACGACCGGCGCCCGCTGCCGGCCGTCGCGCTCTGCGCCGACTCCGCCGCCCACACCGCGATCGCCAACGACTACGGCTTCGACGAGGTGTACGCCCGCCAGGTCACCGCCTGGGGCCGCCCCGGCGACGTCCTCGTGGCCTTCTCGACCAGCGGCACGAGCCCCAACGTCGTCGCCGCGGCCAAGGCCGCGCTCGAGGCCGGCGTCACGGTCTGGGCGCTGACCGGTCCCGGCCCGAACCCGCTCGCCTCGCTCGCCGACGACGCGGTGGCCGTCGACGCCCCCACGACCGCGACCGTGCAGGAGATCCACCTGAGCCTGGTGCACGCGCTGTGCGTCGCGCTCGACCACGGCCTGGGCGTCCAGCCCCCGACCGCGGCGTGAGCGCGCCGCAGGAGCGCCGCCCCCTGGTGGTGGTCGGCGACACCCTCCTCGACGTCGACCTGGAGGGCAGCTCCGAGCGGCTGGCGCCGGACGCCCCGGTGCCCGTGGTCGACGTCGCGCGCGAGTGGCAGCGCCCCGGCGGTGCCGGGCTCGCCGCGCTGCTGGCCGCCCGCTCGGGCCACGAGGTCGTGCTCGTCACCGCCGTCGGCGTCGACGAGTCGGCCGACCGCCTCCGGGCGATGCTGGCCGGGCTCGTCGAGGTCGTCGCCCTGCCGCTGACGGGGGGCACGAGCCGCAAGACCCGCGTGCTGGCCAACGGTGTGCCGGTGACCCGCCTCGACGTGGGCCGCGGCCGCGCGCTCGACGCCCCGGTGCCGCAGGCCGCGCTCGACGCCCTCGACCGGGCCGGCGCCGTGCTCGTGGCCGACTACGGCCGCGGGGTGACCGGGCTCGACGACCTGCGCGAGCACCTGGCCCTCCGCGCCCGCGACGTCCCCGTGGTGTGGGACCCGCACCCGCGCGGCTCCGCCCCGGTCCCGGGCTGCGCGCTCGTCACGCCCAACCTCAGCGAGGCCCGCGCCCTGGGCGGGGTCGACGGCACCGCCGACCAGGGGCGCGTGCTCGGCCGGCTCTGGCAGGCCGGGGCGATCGCCGTCACCCTCGGCGCGCAGGGCGCGCTGCTGGTGCAGGGCGACACCGAGACCCACGTGCCGCTCGACGAGCCCGGCTCCGAGGCCGAGCCGCGCGACGCCGCCGGGCGTACCCCGCACGCCGGCCGGCTGGACACCTGCGGAGCGGGCGACGCCTTCGCCACCGCCGCGGCCGTCGCCCTGCTCGAGGGCCAGGCGCCGTACGAGAGCGTCCGCACCGCGGTCGGGCGGGCCACGGCCTTCGTCCGCGCCGGGGCGGCGACCGCCGTCTCGACCGAGGTCCCTTACGCCACCTCGAGCGACCGGCCGGAGCCGGCCGACCCGTTCGCCACCGTCGAGCAGGTGCGGGCCGCCGGCGGCACGGTGGTCGCGACCGGCGGCTGCTTCGACCTGCTGCACCGCGGCCACGTCAGCCTGCTCACGGCCGCCCGGGCCCTCGGCGACGCGCTGGTCGTCTGCCTGAACTCCGACGCCTCCGTCGCCCGGGCCAAGGGCCCGGACCGCCCGCTGGTCTCCCAGGACGACCGCGCCCGCGTGCTGTCCGCGCTGGCCAGCGTCGACGGGGTCGTCGTCTTCGACGAGGACACCCCGGCCGAGGTGCTCGCCCGCCTGCGACCCGACGTCTGGGTCAAGGGCAGCGACTACACCGACCAGCCGATCCCCGAGGCCGCCGTCGTCGAGGCGGCGGGCGGACGGGTCGTGCTGCTCCCCGTCGTCGACGGCTACTCGACCACCCGCCTCGTCCACGCCTCGCGTGCGACGACCCCGCACGACCACCCCACGAAGGAGACCCCATGACGTCGACCACGACGCCCCCTCAGACCAGCACCGAGACGAGCACCGACACCTCGGCCACCGGCCGCACCGGCCTCGGCACCGTCCTGATCACGGGCGGGTCCTCGGGCCTCGGCGCCGCGACGGTCCAGGCCGTGCTCGCGGCCGGCGGCACCCCGCTCGTCCTCGACCTCGCCCGGCCGTCGGCCGACCTGCCCGAGGGGGCGTACGCCGAGGTCGACCTGTCCGACCCGCGCGCGGCCGAGCAGGCCGTCCGCGACGTCGTCGAGGCGAACGGCGGCCGCCTCGACGGCGTCCTCACCGCCGCGGGCATCGACTTCCCGGCGCCGCTCGACGGGATCGACGGCCCCTCCTGGGAGAAGATCGTCATGGTGAACCTCTTCGGCACCGCGGCCGTCGCCCGCGCCGCGCTGCCCTACCTCAAGGCCAGCCACGGCCGCATCGTCACCGTCGCCTCGACGCTGGGGATCAAGGCCGTGGGCGACGCGACCGCGTACTGCGCGTCGAAGTTCGGCGTGGTCGGCTTCACCCGCTCGCTGGCCGCAGAGACCGCCGGCCAGATCGGCGTCACGCTGCTGATCCCCGGCGGCATGCACACGCACTTCTTCGACGACCGCGACGCGCAGTACAAGCCGGGCGCCGACGCGGTCCTGAACCGCCCCGAGGACACCGCCGCGGCGGTCGTCTTCGCCCTGTCGCAGCCGGCCGGCTGCGAGGTGCGCGAGCTCGTCGTGGCCAGCTCGGTCGAGACCTCCTGGCCCTGATCGGCCACCCGCTGCACTTTCTAGCGCCAGTCGGGCCTGCCGGTCCTGACTGAGCGTGGGGCTGAGGGCCCACTGCCGCCTGGCGCTAGGAAGTGCAGTCCTCAGGCCACTCCCGCGGCCCGGGCGAGGTCGACGGCCACGACGCTGCCCTGCAGCCAGGGCTGGCCGTGGCCGGTGAGCACGGCGCCGACGTCGAGCTCGGCGACGGCGCCCAGGGAGTCGAGGGCGGTCGCCGCGTCGTTCGTGGCCCCGCGGGCGACGACGCGGGGACCGCGACGGCCCGTGTAGATGTCGAGCGTGACCAGCGCGTCGCCGGTCAGCACGGCCCCGTGGTCGGGCAGGTGCACGACGACCTCGCCGTCGGTGTGCCCCGGCGTGGGCACCAGCTCGGGCCGCCCCGGCAGGTCGAGCACCGTCCGGCCCTCGACCAGGTGGTCGGGCTCGAGCCCCGGCACCCGCAGCGCGCCGGCCGCGACCATGGACCCCAGCACGGGCAGCGCCCGCGGGTGGGTGAGCGGGTAGAGCGCCCGCGGCCGCTCGGGCCGGTAGCGGTAGGGGTGGCGCAGGATGTGCGCGTCCCCGGCGTGCGCCCAGACCTCCACCCCGCACGAGCGCTGCAGCCGGCTGGCGAAGCCGACGTGGTCGAAGTGGCCGTGCGTGATCACCAGGGCCTTCACGTCGGAGGCGCTCCGGCCGACGTCGGCGAGGCACTCGCGCACCAGCGCCCAGGTCGCGGGGAAGGCGGCGTCGACGAGCGTGACGCCGCTGCCGGCGGCGTCCTCGACGACGTAGCAGTTCGTGTGGCCGTGGGTGACGAGGTGGACGCCGGGAACCACGTCCCGGACGGTCCTCGTCGCGGCGTCGGGGTCGTTCGCGGTGCGCGGCACGCCAGCCCCCTACCCCGGGTGCGCGCCGCTCAACCCCTCGACCTCCCCGACCTCCTGACCTGCTGGGGCTCAGCGCGAGGCGACGTCGGCCAGCACCCGGTCCCAGTCGGCCAGGAAGCGGTCCAGCCCGTGCCGCTCCAGCGCGGCCTCGCGGGCGACGAGGCCCGCGGCCCGCGCCGCGTCGGGGTCGGCCAGGAGCCGGCGGGCGGCGGTGACGAGCTCGGCCGGGTCGGGTGAGATCGCCCCGGCGGCCGGCGGCACGGTCCGCGCCGCCACGGTCGTCTCGAGCACGACCACGGGCAGCCCGAGCAGCATCGACTCGATGAGCGACAGCCCGAGCGAGGTCCAGCGGTTCAGGTGCAGGTACGCCCGGCGCTGCACGAGCGCGTCCCGCAGCTGCGGCGGCTTGACGTTGCCGGCGTACGCCACCCCGGGCTGGTCGTCCAGCGCCGCGGGCAGCAGGTCGGCGTCGATGCCGAAGGCGTCGACCGGCGCGGGGGCGAAGCGGGTGAGGAGGTCGGTGCCGGTGACGCGCCAGCGGCGTACGGGCTCGTTGACCACGAAGGCCAGGTGCGGCAGCGAACCGTCGTAGCGCAGCCCCGGGTCGGCCAGGCCGTGCTCGACCACCGTCGTCGGGGCCGTGCCGCAGTCCCAGAGCAGGGCGTTGAGGTGGGTGACGTGGACGACGAGGAGGTCGCCGTCGGCGGCCGGGTGGCGGGTGTTCGGCACCGACTCCTTGGGCGTGTTGTGCTCCAGGAACAGCGCCGGGACGTCCCGCCCGGGCCGCAGCCCGGTCTGCTCCTCGACGGTCGCGGCGTCCTCGGGCCGCTGCAGCACCACCACGTCCGGCGGGTCGTCGCGCAGCACGTCCGCCTCGACCTCGCGCGCCCGCGGCGGGACGGCGTCCCCGAGCCGCGACAGGCCTCCGCGCCCGTCGACCGCGGGCAGGAACTCGTAGTCGTGCGCACCGGCGACGAACGCGTCCGTGTAGCCCCCGTGCACGTCCGACAGCAGGATCCTCACGAGCGGGGAGCGTACGGGTCCTCGCCCGGCCCCTGCGGCGGCGTCCGTCGGGGTGCCGCGAGAGTCACGCGGCGGCGCGGGCCCCGGTCTCGTCGAGGGAGCCGATGAGGCGGCGCAGCTTGGTCATGAGGCGGGCCAGCAGCCGCGACACCTGCATCTGGTTGGTCCCGAGCTCGGCGGCGATGTCGCTCTGCGAGCGCTCGTCGTAGAAGCGCATCCGCAGCAGCGCGTGCTCGGCCTCGGTGAGCTCGGACCAGACCGAGGCGACCAGGACGCGGGCCTCGCTGCGGTCGCCCTCGGGGTCGTCGGAGGAGCGGTCCTGGGCGAGGGCGTCCAGGGAGCTGCAGGTGTACGCCTGGCTCGCGCTGCGGGCCCGGCGCACCTCGTCGAGGGAGGCGCCGAGCGACGCGGCCAGCTGCCGCTCCGACGGCTCGCCCCCGACGTCCTGGGCGATCTCGGGCCAGCAGCGCCACATCTCGGCCGACAGCTCCTGGGTCGGGCGCGGCGGCCGGATGCTCCAGCCGTGGTCCCGGAAGTGGCGCTTGACCAGCCCGGTGACCGTGGGGAAGGCGAAGGCCGTGAACGGCCCCTGGTCGGGGTCGAAGCGGCCGCAGGCCTCGACGAGCCCGGCCCGGGCGATCTGGCGGAGGTCGTCGGACTCCTCGCCCCGGTCGCGGAAGCGGCGGGCGACCGCGTCGGCGAGCCAGAGGTGGGACGTCACGATCTCCTCGACGAGGACGCGGCGCGTCGCGGGGTCGGCGACCCGGGCCTGACGGAACAGCGCCAGGGTCTGCGCAGCGAGCTCGGCGCGACGGTCGGAGTCTGGTGCCCGCAGCACGAGCCCGGCGTCGGCCGGGGCGGCGGGGGTGAGAGTGACGAGAGGCATCAGCGCACTTCCGTTCGTGTCGAGACGGACGTGGCGCGCTGCTGGCCACGTCCCCAGACAAGCACGGGCGTCGGGTCCGGGTCCACCACCCCTAGGGGTGGGGAGGCCTATCTCAGGACAACCTCAGGAATGATGGCCAGACTCAGCATCTCGGGGCGGGACGCACCGGGCTCGGCGGCGGAACGGTCCCGTTCCTGTCGGTGGCGCAGGGCAGAGTGCTGCCGTGCCCGCGCCCACCGTCCCCTCCGGCTCCCCCGTCTCGAGCCGGTCCGACGCCACGAGCGTCGGGGTGCGGGCCACGTACGCGGCCTTCATCGCCACCGGCTTCGCCTTCGCCAGCTGGGCCTCCGAGATCCCGCAGGTGCGCGACCGTCTCGGGCTCTCCTCCGCCGAGCTCGGCCTGGTGCTGCTGGCCATCGCGGCCGGCTCGGTCATCTCGCTCCCCCTGGCCGGGCCGTTCGTGGCCCGGTTCGGATCGCGACGGACCGTCCAGGTCATGGCCCTCGTGGACGCCGTCGCCCTCGTCGTCATCGGGCTGGGCTACCTCGGCGGGGTGGCGCCGGTCGTCGTCGGCCTGTTCCTCTTCGGCTTCGGCCAGGGCGCGTGGGACGTGGCCATGAACGTCCAGGGCGCCGTCGTCGAGCGCCGGGTGGGCCGGGCGATCATGCCGCGGTTCCACGCCGGCTTCAGCGTCGGCACGGTCGCCGGCGCGCTCAGCGGTGCGGCGCTCGTCGCGCTCGGCGTGGGCGTGACCGCCCACCTGGTCGCCGTCGGTGTGGTCGTCGCGGCCGCCGTGCCGTTCCTGGTCCGCGGCTTCGTCCCCGACAGCGAGGAGGCGCACCCCGACGAGCCCGGGCCCGCGCGCCGCAGCGCCCTCGCCGCGTGGCGGGAGCCGCGCACGCTGCTGGTCGGCCTCTTCGTGCTCGCCTTCGCCTTCGCGGAGGGCACCGGCAACGACTGGACGAGCGTGGCGCTGATCGACGGCTACGGCACCTCACGGGTGGTCGGGATCCTCGGCTTCGCGACCTTCCTGGCCGCCATGACCGCCGGGCGCTGGTTCGGTCCCGACCTGCTCGACCGGTACGGACGCGTGGTCGTGTGCCGCGTCATGGCGGCGGCGAGCGTCGCCGGCCTGCTGCTGTTCGTCTTCGGCGGTCACCCGGCGCTCGCCTTCGCCGGTGCCGTGCTGTGGGGCGCGGGCCTGTCCCTCGGCTTCCCGGTCGGGATGAGCGCCGGGGCCGACGACCCCCGGTACGCGGCGTCCCGGGTGAGCGTCATCGCCTCGGTGGGCTACCTGGCCTTCCTCGGCGGACCGCCGCTGATCGGGTTCCTCGGGGAGCACGTGGGCGTGCTCCGCGCCCTCACCGCGGTGGCCGTGCTGCTGGCGATGGCGGTCGCCATCGCCGGGACGGTCAGGCCGCTGCCGGGCTCCGACGAGCGCTGAGCGGCGGGCCCGCGCCGCCGCCTCGGTGGAGGGTCCGGTCGCGCGCACCACACCCCTTGGGCGGTCCTGCACACTTCATCGGTGAGGATCCTCTACAACGCGTTCAACGGGCGCTACGCGGACAGCCCCCGCGCCCTCCACCAGGGTCTCCTCGCCCGTGGGGTCGAGGCCGAGCACGTCTGGCTGCAGGACGAACGCTTCGTCGGCGGCTTCCCGGCCGACGTCACCACGGTCCCCATCGGAAGCGCCGCAGCCGTCGCCGCGCTCGAGACCGCCGACGTGCTGATCAGCAACACCCACATCCAGCTCGACCGCTGGGAGAAGCCGGCGGGCGCGTTCTACCTCCAGACCTGGCACGGCACACCGCTGAAGCAGATCCACCGCGCCGCCGCGAGCATCCCGCCCGAGGAGATGATGCGGGAGCTCGACGAGGACATCGACCGCTGGGACGCGCTGGTCAGCCAGAGCCCGGCCGCCACCGTGCTGCTGCGCGAGGCCTTCGGCTACACCGGTCCCGTCATGGAGTCCGGCTACCCCCGCAACGACGTGCTCCGTGCGCCCGACGCGGCGCGGCGCCGCGGGGCCCTGCGCAAGGAGCTGGGCATCGCCGACGACGTCACCGCGGTGCTCTACGCCCCGACGTACCGCGACGACACCGTGGACGAGGCCGACGCCCCCGACGGCCTGGACCTGGAGCTGCTCGTCCGCCGGCTGGGTCCCGGGCACACGGTCCTGCTGCGCCAGCACTACTACCTCTACCGCCGCCCGGTCCGGACCGGCCTCGCCGGCCTCGTCGACGTCTCGGACAACCCCGACATCGCCGACCTGTACCTCGCCGCGGACGCGATGGTTACCGACTACTCCTCGGCCATGTTCGACTTCGCGGTCACGGGCAAGCCGCTGATGCTGCACCCGTACGACCTCGAGCACTACCGCGACCAGTTGCGCGGCTTCACCTTCGACCTCGACACCGAGGGTCCCGGCGAGCTCGTCCTCGACCCCGAGGTGCTGGCGCAGAAGCTGCTCGCGCTGCCGGCGACGTCGGCGGAGGACGCGGCCCGCTACGCCGCGTTCCGCCGCCGCTGGTGCGGCCTGGACGACGGCCACGCCACCGACCGCGTCCTCGACCAGCTCCTCGAGCGGATCCTGCCCGACGCTCAGCCGGCCGGACGGTTCCGGTAGCGCGCGACCAGCTCGGGCGCGGCCTGCTGCAGCCGTACGGGGGCCAGGCCCCCGGCCATCAGCTCGAGGTCGTCGACGACCATGTCGCCGATCTCGAGGAAGGCCGCCGGGATGCCGCCGGCCCGGTGCGCCGACAGCACGACGCCCTCCAGCGAACGGAATGGTGAGTCGGCAGCCATGGGCTCGGTCGGCCAGACGTCGCTCGCGGCGAGGAAGCGACCCGCGGCCAGCCGCTCGGCCAGCGCGTCGTAGTCGGTGACGGCGGCGCGGCTCACCAGGACCAGGCGGGCGCCCTCGGGCAGCAGGTCGAGCTCGCGGGCGCCGAGCAGGTGCTCGCTGTCGCCGGTGACCGTGGCCAGCACGAAGACGAAGCGGCTGCGGCTCAGGACCTCGTCCAGACCGGCCGGCGTCGCGTCGGCCTCGCGCAGCACGGCGTCGGGCAGCCACGGGTCGTAGACGCGCAGCGTCGGCGCGAAGGGGGCCAGCAGCGGCCGCAGCGCGCGGCCCAGGTTGCCGTAGCCGACGAGCCCGACGTCGGCGTGGCGCAGCAGCACGGCGTCGGCGTTGCCCTCGCCCAGGTAGCGCTCGCGCCCCTCGCGGAAGGCGCGGTCCTCGCGGCTGATCCCCCGGGCCAGGTCGAGCGCCAGGCCGAGCGCGTGCTCGGCGACGGCCTGGGCGTACGCGGGCCCGCACCCCAGGACGCGGATGCTGCGGGTGAAGGCGGTCGGGTAGTCGACGTTGGGGTAGAAGTTCCCCTCGACGTTGATCACGGCCCGCAGGCCGGGCGCCCGGTCCAGGCGCTCCGTCGGCAGGTCCGGCTGGCCGACGACCGCCCAGGCGTCGGGCAGCGCGGCGTCGAGCGCCGCGGCGTCCCCAGCCTCGGGCTCGACGACGGTGAAGCGCTCCCGGAGCCGGGCCAGGGTCTCGGGACGGAAGATCCGCTCGACGGGCTGCGGCTGCGGGACGAGGACGACGACGGGTTTCACGGGCTCATCCTCCCGGACCCTCACCGTCCTCCCGCCGAGCGGTAGGTTGCGGCGCCGATCTGCCCGTGCAGGGGGCGGCAACCTACCTCTCGGCGGTCAGGGATCAGGCGTGGAAGGCGTCGCCCGCCGACTCCGACTGCTCCGAGTCGCGGGCGTTGGCCCACAGGTCCACGCCCGACTCGACGGCGAGCTCGTCGATCCGCTTGAGCTCCTCGTCGCTGAACGCGAGGTTCTTCGTCGCCGCGACGTTGTCCTCGAGCTGCTGGACGCTGCTCGCGCCGATCAGCGTGCTGGTGACGCGGGAGTCGCGCAGCACCCACGCCAGCGCCATCTGCGCCAGCGTCTGCCCGCGCTCGCCGGCGATGTCGTTCAGGCCCTTGACGCGCTCGATGACCTCCGGCGTGATCGTCTCGGCCTCGAGCGACTTGCCCTGTGCCGCCCGCGAGTCGGCGGGGATGCCGTTCAGGTAGCGGTTGGTGAGCAGGCCCTGCGCCAGGGCGGTGAAGGCGATGCAGCCGGCGCCGACCTCGTCGAGCGCGTCGAGCAGGCCGCCCTCGATCCAGCGGTTGAACATCGAGTACGACGGCTGGTGGATGAGCATCGGGGTGCCGAGCTCGCGCAGGATCTTGGCGGCGGCGAGGGTGCGCTCCGGGGAGTAGGACGAGACGCCGACGTACAGCGCCTTGCCCGCACGGACGGCCGCGTCGAGCGCGCCCATCGTCTCCTCCAGCGGCGTGCCGGGGTCGGGACGGTGGTGGTAGAAGACGTCGACGTAGTCGAGGTTCAGCCGCTTCAGCGACTGGTCGAGGCTCGCGGTGAGGTACTTGCGCGAGCCGAGGTCGCCGTACGGGCCCGGCCACATGTCCCAGCCCGCCTTGGACGAGATGACGAGCTCGTCGCGGTAGGGCTTGAAGTCCTCGGTGAGGATGCGCCCGGCATTGGTCTCGGCCGAGCCGTACGGCGGGCCGTAGTTGTTCGCCAGGTCGAAGTGGTTGACGCCCAGGTCGAAGGCGCGGCGCATGATCGCGCGCTGGGTCTCGATCGGCTTGTCGTCGCCGAAGTTGTGCCAGAAGCCGAGGGAGACGGCGGGCAGGTGGAGCCCGCTCACGCCCGTACGGCGGTAGGGCTGGACGGAGTAGCGGTCCGCGGCGGCGCGGTAGGGCTCGGGAATCACGCGCCCCAGTCAACCAAAGACGGATCCCCGAGCTCTCTTGACACCTCCTCAGGAAGACCCCTACTGTCCTGGGAACGTTCCCATGGGAACGGTCCCAGAATCGGGCGCCGGCCCGGGAAGCCATGAAGGAGTGCAGAGATGTCGATGAGGACGAGGCACCACAGGCTGGCGGCGCTGGCCGCCGGAGTCACCACGCTCGCCCTGGCCCTGACGGGCTGCGGGGGCTCGGGCACCGAGGCCGGGGGCGGGTCCGGCTCGGCCGCGAGCGGCGAGAAGGTCGAGCTCACGGTCACCACCTTCGGGACCATGGGCTTCGACAAGCTCTACGCGCAGTACGAGGCCACGCACCCGGACGTCACCATCAAGCCGACGAACATCGACACAGGCGACAACGCCCTCGTCGACTGGAAGACCAAGCAGGCCGCCGGCAGCGGGCTCCCGGACGTGCAGGCCGTCGAGGAGGGCTGGCTCGGCCAGGTCATGAAGGTGTCGAGCTCGTTCACCGACCTGCGCGAGCAGGGCGCCGACGCCATCAAGGACCGCTGGGTCCCGTGGAAGCTGGCGCAGGGCACCGACCCCGAGGGCCGGGTGATCGGCTACGGGACCGACATCGGCCCCGAGGGCCTCTGCTACAACCGCTCGCTGTTCAAGGCGGCGGGCCTGCCGTCGGACCGGGAGGACGTGGCCGAGCTGTTCGGCGGCGACCAGGCCAGCTGGGCGAACTTCTTCGAGGTCGGCAAGCAGTACCACGACAAGACCGGCAAGGCGTTCTACGACCAGAGCGGCTTCGTCTGGAACGCCATGGTCAACCAGCAGCCGGTCGGCTACTACACCGCCGACGACAAGCTGAACATCGACGGCAACGCCGCGCTCCGCGGCCTGTGGGACCAGCTCGGCACGGCCGCGTCGCAGGGCCTGTCGGCCAACCAGACGCAGTGGGACTGGGGCAAGGGCAAGGCCTTCACCGACGGCAGCTTCGCGACCTTCGTCTGCCCCGGCTGGATGCTGGGCGTGGTCAAGGGCCAGGTGACCTCCGGCGGCGGCGACGCCAAGACCGGCTGGGACTTCGCCGACGTGTTCCCCGGCGGCGCGGCCAACTGGGGCGGCTCGTTCCTTACCGTGCCCAAGACCAGCAAGCACCCGGCCGAGGCGGCCGCGCTGGCCGACTGGCTGACCCAGCCCGCGCAGCAGGCCGCGGCCTTCCAGGCGGCGGGGACCTTCCCGAGCGGCGTCCAGGCGCAGACCGACCCCGGCGTGACCGGCACCAACGAGCTGTCGACCTTCTTCAACGACGCTCCCGTCGGCACCATCCTCGGCAAGCGTGCCCAGGGCGTCACCGCGCAGCACAAGGGCCCGCAGGACTCGGTGATCCAGTCGCAGGTCTTCGGACCGGCGGTCAAGGAGATCGACAAGGGCGTGCCCGCGGGTCAGGCCTGGGACAACGCGATCAAGACCCTCGGCCAGGTCGTCGAGAGCTGATCCGCCGTCCCTGAGGGGGTCCTCGGCCGCCGGTTCTCGCCGGCGGCCCGGGGACACCCCCTCCCCTCCCTTCCCGAACCCGCTCGCGCCCTGAGCCGAGGAGCACCCATGACCGCCACCACCGCGCTGCCACCGGGCCGCGCGTCCCGACCGGGCCGGCCCGTACGCCCCCGGCTCACGACCCGCCAGCGCCTCAGCCGCGCCGACGTCCGCTGGTCGCCCTACCTCTACGTCGCGCCCTTCTTCGTCCTCTTCGGGCTGGTCGGGCTCTTCCCGCTCGTCTACACGTTCGTCGTCTCGCTCAACGACTGGGACCTGCTCGGCGGGCCCGGCGACTGGATCGGCCTGGCCAACTTCCGCGCCGAGCTCGTCGACCCCCTCTTCTGGAACTCGATGCGCAACACCTTGAGCATCTTCGTGCTCTCCGCGGTGCCGCAGGTCGCGATCGCACTCGTCCTCGCGGCGCTGCTCGACCAGCAGCTGCGCGGCAGCACCTTCTGGCGGATGAGCGTGCTGCTGCCCTACGTCGTCACGCCCGTGGCCGTCGCGCTGATCTTCTCCAGCCTCTTCGGCGAGACGTACGGGCTGATCAACAACCTGCTCGGCGCGGTCGGCATCGACCCCGTGCAGTGGAAGCAGAGCCGCCTCGCCAGCCACCTCGCGATCGCGACCATGATCAACTGGCGCTGGACCGGCTACAACGCGCTGATCCTGCTCGCGGCGATGCAGGCCGTGCCGCGGGACCTGTACGAGTCGGCCGCCCTGGACGGCTCCGGCGCGACCCGCCGCTTCTTCTCGATCACCATCCCGAGCATCCGGCCGACGATCATCTTCGTGGTGATCACCGCGACCATCGGCGGGCTGCAGGTGTTCACCGAGCCCAAGCTCTTCGACGCCACCAGCGCCACACCGGGCGGCGCCTTCCGGCAGTACCAGACCACCGTGCTCTACCTGTGGGACCTCGCCTTCAACCGCGGGGACTTCGGCAAGGCCGCGGCGGTGGCCTGGCTGCTGTTCGTCGTGGTCGTCGCGATCGGCCTGCTGAACTTCGCGATCTCGCGCAAGATCGCCTCGGGGGACGCCCCCAGGAAGAAGCGCCCTTCGACAGGCTCAGGGAGCGTCACGGGCTCGGAGGTCGCCCGATGAGCGCCGCGAGCGCGCCCACGGCGATCGCGGTGCAGCCCGCCGAAGCGGTGGAGACCCGTCGGCGCGGACGGCTGGGCGGCTACCGCCCGGGCTTCCTCACCTACGGTCTGCTGCTGGCCTGGTTCCTCGGCACGGCGTACCCGCTGTGGTGGTCCTTCGTCGTCGGGTCAAACGGCTCCGAGACGCTCAGCTCGACCTATCCCCCGCTGCTGCCCGGCGGCCAGTTCTGGACCAACGCGGCCCAGGTCTTCGACACCGTCGAGTTCTGGCGGGCGATGGCCAACAGCCTGCTGGTGAGCGGCATCATCACCGTCTCGGTGCTGACCTTCTCCTCGCTGGCGGGCTTCGCCTTCGCCAAGCTGCGCTTCCGCGGCCAGGGCGGGCTGATGGTCTTCGTCGTGGCGACCCTCGCGGTGCCGACGCAGCTCGGCATCATCCCGCTGTTCCTGCTGATGCGGACGTTCGGCTGGACCGGGCACCTCGGTGCGGTCGTCGTGCCGACGCTGGTCACCGCGTTCGGCGTCTTCTTCATGCGCCAGTACCTGGTCAGCGTCGTCCCCGACGAGCTCGTCGAGGCGGCGCGCGTGGACGGGGCGTCGACGTTCGGCTGCTTCCTGCACGTGGGCCTGCCCGCGGCGCGGCCGGCGCTCGCGGTGCTCGGGCTGTTCACCTTCATGACCGCGTGGACCGACTACCTGTGGCCGCTGCTCGTCGTCCCGCAGAACCCGACCCTGCAGGTGGCGCTGAGCCAGCTGCAGTCGGCCCGCTACGTCGACTACCCGGTGGTGCTCACCGGCGCCGTGCTGGCCACGCTCCCCCTGCTGGTCCTCTTCGTCGTGGCCGGCAAGCAGCTCATCAGCGGGATCATGACCGGGGCGGTGAAGGGATGAGCGCCGTCCTGCTGCCCACCGACGCGGCGGTCGTCCCGGCCCCGGCGCTCCGGACGGTCGCCGCCACCGCCTGGCCCTCCGGCTTCCTCTGGGGAGCCGCGACCTCGGCCGGCCAGATCGAGGGCGCCGTGCACACCGACGGCCGCGAGGACTCGGTGTGGGACGCCTTCGCCCGCGTCCCGGGCAACGTCGCCGACGGCGACACCCCGGAGCGCGGCGTCGAGCACCTCGCCCGGATGCCCGCCGACATCGCGCTGCTCGGCGAGCTGGGGCTGAACGCGTACCGGTTCTCGGTCAGCTGGGCGCGGGTGCGCCCCGGCGACCGGTACCGCAACGACGCCGGCCTCGCCTTCTACGACCGCCTCGTCGACGAGCTGCTGGCCCGCGACGTGGTGCCGTTCCTGACGCTCTACCACTGGGACCTGCCCCAGGCCCTCGAGGAGCGGGGCGGCTGGACCGCCCGCGAGACCGCCGAGCGCTTCGTCCGCTACGTCGAGGACGTGCACTCGGTCCTCGGCGACCGCGTACGCCGCTGGACGACGTTCAACGAACCCTTCTGCTCGGCGTTCATCGGCCACGCCTCGGGCGAGCACGCGCCGGGCCGCCAGGACCCGGCGGCGGCGCTGGCCGCGCTGCACCACCAGCACCTCGCCCACGGGCTCGCGTCGCTGCGGCTGCGCGAGCTCAGGGCCGGGCAGCCGGACCTGCAGGTCGGGATCAGCCTCAACCTCACGACCGCGGTCCCCGCCGACCCGGACGACCCGGTCGACGTCGACGCGGCCCGCCGCGTCGACGCCCTCTGGAACCGCGCGTTCCTCGACCCCGTGCTGCACGGGCGCTACCCCGAGGACTTCCTGGCCGACGTGGCCGGGCTCGGGCTGGAGGAGGTGGTCCTCCCCGGCGACCTCGAGACGATCGCGCAGCCGCTCGACTTCCTCGGCGTGAACCACTACCACGACGACTGCGTCACCGGTCACCCGCAGAGCGGGCCCGGCGGGCTGCGGCCGACGGAGAAGCCGACGCGCTCGCCGTTCGTCGGGAGCGAGCACGTCGGCTCGGTGACGCGCGACCTGCCGTTGACCGAGATGGGCTGGGAGGTCAACCCGGCCGGGCTCACGCGCCTGCTGGTGCGGCTCGCCACCGAGCACCCCGGACTGGCCCTGCACGTGACCGAGAACGGGGCCGCGTACGCCGACGTCGTCACCGCCGACGGCCGGGTGCACGACGTGGAGCGCACGGCCTTCGTCGCGGCCCACGTGGCGGCCGTCGCCGACGCGGTCGCCCAGGGCGCCGACGTGCGCGGCTTCTTCGCGTGGTCGCTGCTCGACAACTTCGAGTGGGCCTGGGGCTACGCCAAGCGGTTCGGGATCGTGCACGTCGACCACGCCACCCAGGTGCGCACGGTCAAGGACAGCGGGCGGGGCTACGCCGCCCTCGTGTCCGCGGCCCGGAGCGCCGACCACCGTCACGCGGACGCGGGGCCGTCGGTCGGGGTAGCCCTAGCATGAGGGGTGTGAGAGCCACGGGGCGCAGATGATCGCCGCGTCCGACACCCCCACGCTCAAGATGGTCGCCGCGGCGGCCGGGGTCTCCAAGTCGACGGTCTCGCGGGTCATCAACGACTCGCCGAGCGTGACGCCCGAGGCGATCGCGGCGGTGTCCGCGGCCATCGAGCAGCTCGGCTACACGCCCAACCGGGCAGCCCGCACGCTGGTCAGCCGGCGTACGCAGACCCTCGCCCTGGTCATCCCGGAGAACACGGCGACCTTCTTCACCGACCCCTACTTCGCCTCGGTCATCCAGGGCGCGGCGACACGGGTCTCGGAGACCGACTTCACCCTCGCGCTGCTCATCGCGGCCGGGAGCGAGGACAAGGTCCGCCGCTACCTCCGCGCGGGCAGCGTCGACGGTGCCCTCGTGCTGTCCCACCACGAGGACGACCGCTCGTACTCCCACCTCGCGGGGCGGCTGCCACTGGTCTTCGGCGGGCGTCCGATGAGCCAGGAGGGCGAGCTGCCCTGCTACGTCGACGTGGACAACGTCGTCGCCGCCGCGCAGGTCACGCGGCGGCTCGTCGAGGCCGGCCGTCGCCGCATCGCCACCGTCGCGGGCCCGGCCGACATGGCCGCCGGCGTGGACCGGCTCGAGGGGTGGCGCCGGGCGCTCGCGGAGGCGGGGCTGGCCGACGACCTGGTCGAGCGCGCCGACTTCTCCCCCGCCAGCGGCGCGGAGGCCGCGCGCCGGCTGCTCGCGCGGGGCGAGCCCTTCGACGGGCTCTTCGCGGCGAGCGCCCAGCTGGCGTCCGGCGCGCTCGGCGTGCTGCGTGAGCACGGTCTCGAGGTCCCCCGCGACCTCGGCGTGGTCACCGTGGACGACGACTACTTCGCGCAGAACGCGACGCCGCCGCTCACCACGGTCCGCCAGCCGACCCTCGAGGTCGGGCGCCGGATGGCCGACGTGCTCATCGACCTGGTCGAGGGGCGCGAGGTCGAGCGGGTGACGATCATGCCCACCGTGGTCGTCGACCGCGGCTCGGCCTAGGACACCCGGCCACCGCGAACCCCGCCGCGGCGCCGGTCGTAGGGTGACCGCGACGGACGAGCGAGGCGAGGAGGCCTGAAGTGGCGGACGCGGCAGGGCAGGGCCAGGGGCTGGAGAGCCTGTCGGCCGAGGAGCGGCGCTTCCCGCCGCCCCCGGGGCTGGCGGAGCACGCCAACGTCACCGAGGCGACCTTCGAGGCTGCCGCCGCCGACGACGTCGCCTTCTGGGCCGAGCAGGCCCGGCGGCTGTCCTGGGAGACCGAGCCGACGCAGACGCTCGACTGGAGCGACGCCCCGTTCGCGCGCTGGTTCGCCGACGGGCGGCTCAACGCCGCGTACAACTGCCTCGACCGCCACGTCGAGGCCGGCCTGGGCGAGCGGGTCGCGTTCCACTTCGAGGGCGAGCCGGGTGACACCCGCACCATCACCTACGCCGAGCTGACCGCGCAGGTCTGCCAGGCCGCGAACGCCCTCGTCGAGCTGGGCGTGAAGGCCGGCGACCGGGTCGCCATCTACATGCCGATGATCCCCGAGGCCGCGGTGGCGATGCTCGCCTGCGCACGGATCGGCGCACCGCACACGGTCGTGTTCGGCGGCTTCTCCTCCGACGCGCTCGCGACGCGCATCCTCGACTGCGGCGTCGAGGTGGTGATCACCGCCGACGGCGGTTACCGCAAGGGCAAGGCGTCGGCGCTCAAGCCGGCCGTCGACGAGGCGCTGGAGCGCTGCCCCGAGGTGCGCAGCGTGCTGGTGGTGCGCCGCACCGAGCAGGAGACGGCCATGACCGAGGGCCGCGACGTGTGGTGGCACGACCTCGTGGACCGCCAGCCGACCGAGCACGCGTACGAGGCGTTCGAGGCCGAGCACCCGCTCTACATCATGTACACGAGCGGCAGCACCGGTCAGCCCAAGGGCATCTTCCACACCACCGGCGGCTACCTCACCGGCGTCGCGTACACGCACTGGGCGACCTTCGACCTCAAGCCCGAGACCGACGTCTTCTGGACCGCGGCCGACATCGGCTGGGTGACCGGGCACTCCTACCTCGTCTACGGCCCGCTGGCCAACGGCACGACGAGCGTCATGTACGAGGGGACGCCCGACACCCCGCACCAGGGGCGCTGGTGGGACGTCGTCGACAAGTACGGCGTGACGATCCTCTACTGCGCACCGACGGCCATCCGCACGTTCATGAAGTGGGGCGCCGAGATCCCGGCCAAGGCCGACCTGTCGAGCCTGCGGCTGCTGGGCTCGGTCGGCGAGCCGATCAACCCCGAGGCGTACGTCTGGTACCGCGAGCACATCGGCCACGACCGCACGCCGGTCGTCGACACGTGGTGGCAGACCGAGACGGGCATGCACATGATCTCGCCGATGCCGGGCGTCGCCGAGGGCAAGCCGGGCGCGGCCATGCGCGCGGTCCCCGGCGTGAGCGTCAAGGTCGTCAACGACGAGGGCCAGCCGGTCAGCGACGACGCGGCCGGGTACCTCGTGATCGACCGGCCGTGGCCGGCGATGCTGCGCGGGATCTGGGGCGACCAGCAGCGCTACGTCGACACCTACTGGTCCCGTTTCCCCGGCGTCTACTTCGCCGGCGACGGGGCCAAGCTCGACGCCGACGGCGACATCTGGCTGCTCGGCCGCGTGGACGACGTCATGAACGTCTCCGGCCACCGGATGTCGACCACCGAGATCGAGTCGTCCCTGGTCAGCCACCCCAAGGTCGCCGAGGCGGCGGTCGTCGGGGCGTCCGACGAGACGACGGGCCAGGCGATCGTCGCCTTCGTCATCCTGCGCAGCGAGGCCGGCGACGGCGGGCCGGACGTGGTCGACGAGCTGCGCCGCCACGTGGCCAAGGACATCGGCGCAATCGCCAGGCCGCGGCAGATCATGGTCGTCGACGAGCTGCCCAAGACCCGCTCGGGCAAGATCATGCGGCGCCTGCTCCGCGACGTGGCGGAGAACCGCGAGCTCGGCGACGTCACGACGCTCACCGACTCGACGGTCATGGACCTCATCAAGGGCAACCTGGCCACGACCTCCTCGGAGGACTAGGTCGTGTCTCTCCATTCCGACGGGTGCTGGCGCGGCTGAGAGACACGGCCTAGGTCGACGCTCCCGCCGGTTTTCTTACCGCAGTGCGCGGAGAAGGCCCTCCTGGAGGCCCTCGACCGCGATGCCGGTGAGAAAACCGGCGGGAGCCCGTCAGCGCGGCGGCTGGGAGACGCGGACGTGGTTGCCGAAGGGGTCGCGGAAGCCGAAGTCGCGGCCGTAGCCGCGGTCCACCGGTTCCTCCGGCAGGTCGACGCCCTTGGCCTTCAAGGAGTCCCACAGGCCCTGGACGTCGTCGGTCTGGAAGAACAGCGTGCCGGCGCTGGCGCCCTTGGCGACGAGCTCGCGCACCTGCCCGGCGGTCGTGTCGTCCATGGCCGGGGCACCCGGGCGCTCGAGCAGGATCTCGCGCGACTCGCCCGGGACCTTCACGGTCAGCCAGCGCATGAAGCCGAGGTCGAGGTCGTTCGCGACCTCGAGGCCGAGCGTGCCGACGTAGAAGTCGACGGCCTCGTCCTGGTCGAGGACGTAGAGGGAGGTGATGGCCAGCGAGGTGATCATGGCGGCGACGCTATCCAGCCGCTGCGCGGTCCGCATCTGGCGAAACTGCTCGGTCTGAGCCAGGCCATGGCGAAGCACGACGGCACCGGCGGCAGCGGACCCCGCCTGCGGCACGCGGTCGGGGTCTCGCCGACCACCCGCACGAACGTGCGCGTGAACGTCCCCAGGCTCGAGAAGCCGACCGCCCAGCACACCTCGGTCACCGGCATGGACGTGGTCCGGAGCAGGTGCATCGCGCGCTCGACCCGGCGCCGCTGGAGGTAGCGGTGCGGCGTCTCCCCGAACGTCGCGGGCGTTGGTCCGGATGAAGTGGCTCGGCGAGCAGCAGGCGATCCGGGCCAGCTCGGCGACGTCGAGCTCGCGCCCGTACGCGGCGTCCATCGCGTCCCGCGCCCGCAGCATCGCCCGGTTGCGCTCCTCGACCGCCCGGCTCACCGGAGGATTATCGCTGGCCGCGCCTCGCGCGGCAGGGCAGGCTGCACCGGTGACCCGAGCACCGCACGTCGTCCGGCACCTCGCGGTCGCGCAGGCCTTCTTCGTCGCGGCCTCCAGCGTGGACCTCACGCTGACCGGCATCGTCGGCGCCACGACGGCCCCCACGCCCGCCCTCGCCACGCTCCCCTTCAGCCTGCTGTTCATGGCCGCGGGCCTGACCACGTTCGTGGCGTCGCGCTGCATCGGGCGCTTCGGCCACCGGGCGACGTTCGTCGCCTCGGGGCTGGTGGCGGCGCTCGGCGGCACCGTCTCGGCGGTGGCCATCGCCCACGGCTCGTTCGCGCTCTTCTGCCTCGGCACCGCGGTCGTGGGGGCGTCGAACGCGACCGCCGGCTACTACCGCTACCTGGCCGCCGACGCGAACCCCGACGCCCGGGCCCGCGCGGTGAGCACGGTCCTCGCCGGCGGCCTCGTCGCGGCGCTCGTCGGCCCCTTCGCCGCGACCGGTGTGCGCGACGTGACCGCGACGCCGTACGTCGCCTCCTACCTCCTGGTCGCCGCCCTCGGCCTCGGCGCCGCGCTCTGGAACACCCGCCTCTGGCTCCCCGCGTCCTCGGCCACGACCGGGCCGGCCGCCGTGCCGACCCAGCCCCCACGCCCGTACGCCGTGCTCTGGCGCCAGCCGGTGCTGCTGCTCGGCGTCGCGTCCGCCGTGGCCGCGGCGCTGACGATGCTCGCGCTGATGACCGCCGGCCCGATCCTCGGGCTCTCGGCGGGCCGCACGCCCGGGCAGGCGGCGCTGGCCATCCAGCTGCACCTGGTCGGGATGTTCGCGCCCGGCTTCCTCGTGCCCCGCGTCATCGGGCGGCTCGGCGAGCGCCGCGTCGCCGCGCTGGGCTGCGCGGTCATCCTGCTCGCGGGCCTCGCCGCGGCCGGCGGGGCGGCGCTCCCGCTCTACCTCACCGCGATGTTCGCGGTCGGCGTGGGCTGGAACCTCGCCTACTCCGGCGGCAGCGCGATGATCGCCTCGTCCTACCGCCCCTCCGAGCGCGGCCGCGTGCAGCCGGTCGCCGAGGTGCTCGGCATCGCCGCGCAGGTCGGCGGCTCGTTCGCGGCCGCGGGCTTCACCACGGAGGCGAGCTGGCGGGCCCTCGGCTGGGCCACGGCCGTCGTCGCCGTGGTCGTCGGCGGGCTGCTGCTCCTCGCCCGCACCCGCCCGGCGGCACCCGCCGTCGTCGTCGACCCTTAGCCGCGGGCGCCCGGGACACGACTCGGGCGGGCGCGTCCGTGAGGGACCCGGCCCAACCACTAGGCTCGCGACCGACGAAGGGAGCAGCATGGCTGATCAGGGAGTGGGCGACATCGTCCGCGCCATCAGTGGCGACGTCAAGGAGCTGGTGCGCGACGAGGTCCAGCTGGCGAAGACGGAGCTCGCACCGGCGGCCAAGGCGGGGGGCATCGGGGCCGGTCTGCTCGCGGGCGCGGCCTTCTTCGGGGTCTCGGCCGTCTTCATCCTCTACTTCTGCGTGGTCTACGTCCTCGTGCGCCTCGGGCTGCCCGAGTGGGCCTCGTTCCTCATCGTCGGCGGCGCGCTCCTGCTCCTCGCGGGCCTGCTGGGCGCGGTCGGCTACACGATGATCAAGAAGGTCAAGCCGCCGCAGCGCTCGATCAAGCAGGCGAAGGAGACCGTCGACGCGATCAAGACGTCGGCGCAGCAGACCCTCGCCGCGATCAAGGGCAGCAAGGACGGCACCAAGGCGATCGCCCGCAAGTAGGGCGATCGCCCCTGGGCGTCCAGCACGCACGAAGGGGACCCGCGCGCCGCTGCGCGTGGGGCCCCTTCGTCGTCTGGCGCCTGGCTCAGACCAGGAACATCCGCGACTCCCACGGCGCGAGCTCGGCGCCACGGCGGTCGCCGTGCGTCGCCAGCAGCAGCTGAGCGGCGTCGAGCGCCGGCAGCGAACCCTCCGCCACCGTCGCCGGAGCCGAGGAGCAGTTCGCGACGAGCAGCAGCGTCTGCTCGCCCAGCGTCCGGCGCACGACCCAGAGCTGCGGGTCGTCGCCGAGCAGCAGCTCGAAACGCCCCTCGGCCAGCACCGGCTGCTCGTGGCGCAGCTCGATCAGCCGCCGCACGTGGTGGAACACCGAGGCCGGGTCCTGCCGCTCCGCACGAGCGTTGACCACGACGTAGTTCGGGTTGACCGAGAGCCACGGCACGCCCTGGGTGAAGCCGGCCTGGTGCGTGTCGTCCCACTGCATCGGCGTGCGCGCGTTGTCGCGGCTGCGCACGGCGAGGCCCGCCATGATCTCCTCCGCCGCGACGCCCAGCGAGGTCGCCTGCGCGTGGTAGTTCAGCGACTCCACGTCGGCGTAGGAGGAGATGTCGACGAACTGCGTGTTCGTCATCCCCAGCTCGTCGCCCTGGTAGACGTACGGCGTCCCGCGGTGCGCGTGCAGGACGCTGGCCAGCGTCTTGGCCGAGGCCACGCGGTGCTCGGGCGAGTCGTCGCCGAACCGCGACACCGCGCGCGGCTGGTCGTGGTTGTCCCAGTAGAGCGAGTTCCAGCCGACGTCGGCGAGGCCGACCTGCCAGCTCTCGAGGTTGCGCTTGAGCGCGACGAGGTCGAGCGGCACCGGGTCGAACTTGTTGCCGCTGGGGCCGACGTCGACGTTCATGTGCTCGAAGGTGAAGACCATGTTCAGCATCCCGGCGCCCGGGTCGGTGATGGCGCGGGCGTCCTCGATCGTCGAGCCGGGCATCTCCCCCACGGTGAGCAGGCGGTGGCGGTCCAGCCCGACCGCCTCGTTCATCTCGCGCAGGAACTCCTGCAGCCGCGGCCCGTGCGCCACCTCCGCGCCGGGGAAGGCGTACGCGTGCCCCGCCTCGGGCTCGAGGTCGCGCAGCTCGACCGGCTTGGAGATGAGGTTGATGACGTCCATGCGGAAGCCGTCGACGCCGCGGTCGACCCACCAGCGCATCATCGCGTAGACGGCCTGGCGGACCTCCGGGTTCTCCCAGTTGAGGTCGGGCTGCTTGCGGGTGAAGAGGTGCAGGTAGTACTCGCCGCTGGCCTCGTCGTACTGCCAGGCCGAGGGTGAGAAGAAGCTCGACCAGTTCGTCGGCTCCGCGCCGGGGGTGCCGGGCTCGTGGCCCTCGAGGGCAGGGCGCCACCAGTACCAGTCGCGCTTGGCCGACCCGGGACGGCGGGACTCCTCGAACCAGGCGTGCTCGTCGCTGGTGTGGTTGACCACGAGGTCCATGACGATCTTGATGCCGCGGGCGTGGGCCTGCTCCAGCAGCTCGTCCATGTCCTCGAGCGAGCCGAACAGCGGGTCGATCCGCTGGTAGTCGGAGATGTCGTAGCCGTTGTCGTCCATCGGCGAGGCGTAGACCGGCGAGAGCCACACGACGTCGACCCCGAGCTCGGAGAGGTGGTCGAGGTGGTCGATGATCCCGCGCAGGTCGCCCGTGCCGTCGCCGTTGCTGTCGGCGAAGCTACGGGGGTAGATCTGGTAGACGACGGCGTCGCGCCACCAGCCCTCGGCCCGCTCGACCCCCGTCCCTGCGCTGGTCCCGGTCGAGGTCGTCGGTGTCGTCGAGGCCGTCATGGGGCCAGCCTGCCACGACGCCCGGGCGGCCCGCCGACCCCGTCGCCGGCCCCGGGGAGCCCCCGGCTCAGGCCTCCCGCGCGGCCTTCGGCGGCTCCACGCCGAGCCGTTCGGACAGCTCGAGGACCTCGGTGCGCAGGTTCGTCCGGGCCCGCCCGGCGAGCTGCTTGCCCTTGCCCGTGCGGAACAGCTCACGCTCCAGCAGCGGTGTCAGCACCGCGAGCCGGCCGGCGAAGAACGCCTCGTCGCCGACGGCCGCGTGCTCCTCACGGACGTCGGCGACGTACGCGGCGTACTCCTCCGGCGTGCCGCCCAGCACGGCCAGGTCGGCGTCGCAGAGCAGGTCGCCCTCCGGGTCGCGGGTGCCGGGCAGGTGGTCGGCGGTCAGGCGTACGAGCCGGGCGACCTGCGTCAGGTCCTCCTGCTCGAAGCCGGCCCGGCTCAGCTCGCGCAGGGCGAGGCGCGCCGAAGACTCCTCGTTGGTGAGCTCGCGCTCGGGGACGTCGTAGACGGCGTCGTGGAACCAGGCGCCCAGCCGGACGAGGAAGAGGTCCTGGTCGCCGGCGAAGGCGTCGACGTGGCGCAGCACCGCCAGCAGGTGGCGGGTGTCGTGGTAGCGACGGTGCGGCTCGCGGTAGCGCTCGACGAGCGCCTGGCCGAGCTCGGCCTGGTGCGGCAGCACAGCGTGCCAGCGCTCCTCCAGCTCCGCGCGGTCGGCGTCGCTGATCGGCCGCGGGGTGCGGTCGGCGCGCGTCGGGGTCGGGGTGGATTCAGTGGACATCGGGTCCTCCGTCGTCTCGGGCCAGGCTCGTGGCCCGGCGGTCGCTCAGGTAGCGGTCGGGGATCTCCACCTCGCGCGCCGCGTCCCACGGCCGGCTCCAGCCGGCGAGGTCGAGGACGGCGTCGAGCAGGTGGGCGGTCAGCCCCCACACGAGGTGGTCGGCCACGGCGAAGGCCGGGCCGCGGTAGCCCAGCGGGTGCACCGCGGTGGCCCGGCGGGCCGGGTCCACGAGGTCGGCGACGGGCACCCTCAGCACGGAGGCGACCTCGGCGGGGTCGCCCGGGGCGGCCGCGTGCGGCGTGCGCCACCAGGCCACGACCGTCGTCACGTCGAAGCCGCTCACGCGCACGTGCGCGGGCGGCAGCAGGCCGAGCACTTCGACGCCCTCCCGCAGCACGCCGCACTCCTCGTACGCCTCCCGCAGCGCGGTGTCGGTGAGGTCGACGTCCTCGGGGTCGGCACCCCCGCCGGGGAAGGCGATCTGGCCGGGGTGCGAGCGCAGGGTCAGCGCGCGCTCGACCAGCAGCACCTCGGGCCCCGCCGGCCCCTCGCCGAAGAGCGCGAGGACGGCGGACTGGCGCGCACCCTGCGCGGGCCGGAGGGCGTCGACCCAGGTCCGGTCCTCGCGGTGCAGCTCGTCGCGGAGGCGCGCGACCCAGGCGGGCATCCCGGGCTCGGCGCCCGTCTGCGACGCGGCGCTCACGGGGCGACGCCCAGGTACTGACGGCTCAGGTCGTCGAGCTGCGCCGACGAGGTGAACGGGCCCGCGTGCCGGCCGGCGACCGTGCCGTCCTCGCGCACGAAGAAGGTCTGCGGCAGGGCCATCACCTGGAGGCGGGTGCGGAAGGCGAGGTCGGCGTCGTACAGCTGGGGATAGGTCCAGCCGGCCGAACCGGCGGACTCCACGGCGGCCTCGGGCACGTCGGGGTAGTCGACGCCGAGGACCCTGACCGCGCTCGAGCGCCCGGCCTCCGCCAGGAAGGGGGCCTCCGCCCGGCAGGGGCCGCACCACGACCCCCAGACGTTGACCAGCATCGGGCCGCGTAGCCCGGAGAGCGTCACGGGACGTCCGCCGCCCAGGCACTCCACGGTGACCTCGGGCAGCCCGTCCTCGACCGGCGCGGCCCCGCTCGTCGGGCAGTCCGGGATCCCGGCTGCGCGCTTGGCGGTGGCCAGGTCGACGTTCGGCGCCGGGTCGGCGTCGGCCGGGGCCTGCACCGCCCCGCCGCCGGAGGCCGAGCCGCTCGCGGCGGGACCGCGGACCACGCTCGGCGTCTCGGTGCACCCGGCGAGCACGAGCGCGGCGAGCAGCGCCAGCGCCGCCGCGCGTGCCCGCGCCGTCATCCGCGCGGCTCGCGGACGAGCTTGGCGGCCTTGGTCGGGTCGGTCTCGCCCTCCCCGTACGAGGGGCAGAGCCGCGCGACCGGGCACGCGCCGCACGCGGGGTTGCGGGCGTGGCAGCGCCGGCGGCCGTGCCAGATCACGTGGTGGCACAGCATGACCCAGTCCTTCTTGGGGAAGAGCGCGCCGACCTGGGCCTCGACGAGGTCCGGGTCGGTGTCGCTCGTCCAGCCGAAGCGGCGCGAGAGCCGACCGAAGTGGGTGTCGACGGTGATGCCGGGGACTCCGAACGCGTTGCCCAGCACGACGTTCGCGGTCTTGCGGCCGACGCCCGGCAGGGTCACGAGCTCGCGCAGCGTCGTCGGCACCTCGCCGTCGAAGCGCTCCACGAGCTGGGCGCCGAGCTTGAGCAGGGTGTCGGTCTTGGCGCGGAAGAACCCGGTCGGGGTGATCAGCACCTCGAGCTCGGCGCGGTCCGCGCCCGCGTACGCCGCCGCGTCGGGATAGCGGGCGAAGAGCGTCGGGGTGATCGTGTTGACCCGCTTGTCCGTGCTCTGCGCGGACAGGATCGTGGCCACCAGCAGCTCGAGCGGCGTGGTGAAGTCGAGCTCGACGTGCGCGTCGGGATAGGTGCCCGCGAGGGTCCTGTCGATGGCGCGGGCTCGGCGGACCAGGGCGGTCCGGCTGTCGCTCGGGCTCACCGCGCCACCCTACGTCCGAGTCCCGTTCCTGCGACCTCTCGTCCTCGGCTGGGGATCCGCCGCTAACGTGAGGGGGCTGCCCGACCTCGGGCGGTCCCGTCCTCCTCGATGCTGCGCGACGACGGTAGGTTGTTGTTCACTGTGACGAGGGATACAGGAGGGCGCCGGTGGATCCCGAGGTGTTGACCAAGGCTCCTCTCTTCGCGGAGCTCGACGAGGCCAGCGCCGCGGCACTCGAGCAGGCCATGGGCTCGCTGCGCCTGACCAAGGGCCAGATCCTCTTCCGCGAGGGCGAGACCGAGGACCGGCTGTACGTCGTCGTCGCCGGCAAGATCAAGCTCGGCCGCAGCGGTTCGGCGGGCCGGGAGAACCTGCTCGCCGTGCTCGGCCCCGGCCAGATGTTCGGTGAGCTGTCGGTGTTCGACCCGGGCCCGCGCTCGAGCACGGCGACCGCCGTGACCGCCGCCGAGGTCCGCGTGCTCGAGCACGACGAGCTCATGGCCTGGCTCAGCGACCACCCCGAGGTGGCACGGAGCCTGCTCGGCCAGCTCGCCGCCCGGCTGCGCCGCGCGAACGACGTCGTCGCCGACCTCGTCTTCTCCGACGTGCCCGGGCGGGTGGCCAAGCAGCTGCTCGAGCTCGCCCGCCGTTTCGGCGACCGCAAGGACGACGGCGTGCACGTCCACCACGACCTGACCCAGGAGGAGCTGGCCCAGCTCGTCGGGGCGTCGCGGGAGACGGTGAACAAAGCCCTGGCCGACTTCGCCGCCCGCGGCTGGATCCGGCTCGAGCCGCGCTCGGTCACCCTGCTCGACGTCGAGCGCGTGGAGCGCCGCGCGCGCTAGCCCCATGCGGAGGTTCAACCAGTACGGCGGACCTGCGAGGGCCGGCGCCAGCCGGTCGCCCGGTCGAGGCCGTGGCGCCGCAGCACCGGCCGGACGCGCTCGGCGAGGTCGGACGCGTACGACTTGAGCACGTAGGACCCGCCGCGGTAGAGCTCCGCGTACGGCTCCGCCAGCTCGGGGTGCTCGCGGCCGAGCCAGCGCAGGAACCACTCCCGGGCCCCGGGCCGCAGGTGCAGCGCCATCACCGACGCCGACGTGGCGCCCGCCTCGGCGACCGCGCCGACCACGCGCTCGAGGTCCTCGTCGGAGTCCGTCAGGTGCGGCAGGACGGGCGCGACCAGCACCTGGCAGGGCAGGCCGGCCGCGCGGATGCTGCGGACCAGCTCGAGCCGCGCCCGCGGCGACGGGGTGCCCGGCTCGAGGGTCGCGTGGAGGTCCTCGTCGAGGACGGCGAGGGAGACGCCGAGCGTCACCGGCACGCGCTCCCCCGCCCGGGCCAGCAGCGGCAGGTCCCGGCGCAGCGTGGTGCCCTTGGTCAGGACCGAGAACGGCGTCCCCGACCCCGCGAACGCCTCGATGATCCCCGGCATCAGCCGGTAGCGGCCCTCGGCCCGCTGGTAGGGGTCGGTGTTGGTGCCGAGGGCGACGGGTTCGCGGCCCCAGGAGGGCCGCCCCAGCTCGCGGGCGAGGACCTCGGCGACGTTGACCTTGACGACGATCTCGGAGTCGAAGTCCACGCCGGTGTCGAGGTCGAGGTAGGAGTGCGTCCTGCGGGCGAAGCAGTAGACGCAGGCGTGCGTACAGCCCCTGTAGGGGTTGACCGTCCAGTCGAACGGGCTGTCCGAGCTCGCCGGCACGTGGTTGAGCGCCGAGCGGGCCATCACCTCGTGGAACGTGACCCCGGCGAACTCCGGCGTCCGGACGGTGCGCACCAGGCCGGGCATCTCCTCCAGGCCCGGCAGCGCGTCGGGGTCGGAGACCACCCCGCTCACCGACTGACCAGCCCATCGCACCCGACTATCAGATCACACGTTCGAATAGGACGCCAGACCCGACGGGGTCGATGACCACCGCCGGGTCGCGCGCCGGTGCCTGGACGACCGGAGGAGCAGGACATGCTTCTCGTCCTGCGAGGGAGGGAGGAAGGCGCCGGGTCGGAGCGCGAGCCGCGTCCGAGCGGAGCGAGGACAGAAGTTAGGCGCTGCCGAGCTTGACGTCCACGGTCTGCGGGGCGCCGCCGTCGCGGACGTAGGTGACGGTCACCGTCGTGCCCGGCGCGTAGTAGCGGGTCGCAGCGATGAGGCCGTCCGGCGTCGTGGTGTGGAAGTCGTCGACCTTGGTGACCGTGTCGCCCTCGCGCAGCCCGGCCGCCGCGGCCGCGCCGTTCGCGGTGACGCTCTGCAGCGGGACGCCGGTGGCCGTCGAGATGCCGTTGTCCGCACCGCCGACCGTCACCCCGAGGGCCGCGTTCACCGACTTGCCGTTGGCGATGAGCTCGCTGGCGACGCGGACGGCGACGTCGGAGGGGATGGCGAAGCCGATGCCGATGTTGCCGGACTGGCTGCCCTGCGAGCCGGAGCTCGTGCTCGCGATGGAGGAGTTGATGCCGACCACCGAGCCGTTCAGGTCGACGAGCGGGCCGCCGGAGTTGCCGGGGTTGATCGCGGCGTCGGTCTGCACGGCGAGGTAGACCGCGTCGTTGTCGTCGCCGGAACGGACCGGCCGCGCCGTGTTGGAGACGATGCCGCTGGTCACGGACTCCGCCAGCCCGAGGGGGGCGCCGGCGGCGACCACGGCCTGGCCGACCTTGATCGAGTCGGACTTGGCGAAGACCGCGGGCTTGAGGTCCGAGACGCCGTCGACCTTGATCACCGCGAGGTCGTTCGTCCCCGAGGTGCCGACCACGGTGGCGGGCGCCGTACGGCCGTCGGGGAAGGTGACGGTGACGCTCGAGCGCCCCGAGCCGGCGGCCGCGGAGACGACGTGGTCGTTGGTGAGGATGTGGCCCTCGGTGTCGAGCACGACGCCGCTGCCGATGTCGCCGCTGCTGCCGGCCTGCACCGTGATGGTCACGACCGACGGGTCGATCTTGGCCGCCGCGGCGCTCACCGTGCCGTCGAGGACCGGGCTGTTGGCGGCCGGGACCGTGGTCACGCTGATCGGCGAGGTCGCCCCGGTCGAGCCGCCGAGCGTCGCGTACGAGCCGATGCCCGCCCCGGCGCCGACGACCGCGGCCAGCGCGGCTGCGGCGATCAGGCCACCGCGGCGGCGCTTCGGGCGCTCGAGCACCGTGGTCGCGGCCGGCTGCGCGTAGGCCTGGGCGCCGTACTGCTGGCCCCCGTACGCGCCGGTCCCGTAGGACGGGGTGGTGCCGTAGCCGCCGTACGCGGCGCTCCCCCAGCGCTGGCCGCCCTGCTGAGGTCCCTGCTGACCCGCGGCCTGCGGGGCGCCGTGCTGCTGCGCGTCCCAGCCCGACGGGTGCGAGCCGCCCCAGCCACCATTCGCGGGCGGCGGGTAGCCGCCCGTGCCCTGGCTGTCCTGCTCCGACGAGGAGAAGGGGAACCAGGGCTGGTCCGCCTCGGACCGGCCGTAGCCGGAGGGGGTGCCCGAGGGGTTGCTGTCGCCGCTGCCGCGCTGGTCTTCCGAGGTCATGCGACTACGGTGCGCCCCGCTTCTGTGTGCTTGCTGTGCGTGGACCTAGGGCTCGCGATGAGCGGCCAGGTGGTCGAGCTGGGCGCGGGCCGACTGGAGCGCCGCGCGCTCGAGCGGCGTCCCGAGCACCTCGGGGTAGACCGCCCGCACGACGTCCTCCGGGCTCGACGCGCCGGCCGCCACGGCCCCGCGGACCTGGGCGAGGCGCTCCTGCCGGTGCCGGCGGTAGCCCTCCAGCACCCCGCGAGGGTCGGCGACCACCGGACCGTGCCCGGGCAGGACGCGCGCGACGGCCCGCGTGGCGACCACGTCGAGCAGGCGGTCGAGCGAGGCCAGGTAGGCACCGAGGTCGCCGTCCGGGTGCGTGATGACGGTGCTGCCGAAGCCGAGCACCGTGTCGCCGGTCAGCAGGTCGACCTGCTCGCCCTGGCCGGCGGGGCCGTCCTCCCCCTGGTGGGTGAGCAGCAGGCTCACCGAGTCGTCGGTGTGACCGGGCGTGGCGAGCACCTCGACCCGGGCGCCCGACACCTCGAGCACCGCGCCGTCGGGCAGCCCGTCCTCCCCGACCCGCCAGGCCGGGTCGACGGCGCGGACGCCGCAGCCCGCCAGCCCGGCGAACCGCGCCGCGCCCGCCACGTGGTCGAGGTGCCGGTGGGTCACGAGGACCGCGGACACCCGCCCGCCGGCCACCTCGAGCACGCGGCGCAGGTGCTCCTCGTCGTCGGGCCCGGGGTCGACGACGAGGACGGGGCCGGGCTCGGGGCGACCGAGCACCCAGGTGTTCGTGCCGCCGAGGGTCATCGGGCCCGGGTTCGGCGCCAGCACCCCGGCGACCGCCGGCGCCAGCCGCTCGACGCGCTGGTGGGTGTTCATCGGACCTCCGTCATGCGAGCACCTCGTACGCGAACCGCCACCCGCCCTCGTGCGGCACGACCCGGGGCAGCACCGTCTCGACCCGGCGTCCCGCGCCCGCGCGCAGCAGCGTCGCCACGTCCGGCGCGGCGGTCAGCTCGGCCAGGATCGACCACGTCGGCGGCATGAGCACCAGGTCGCCGGCCCCGCGGTCGGCCAGGGCCTGCCGGACCGGGGTCCAGGCGGCGCGGACCGTCTCGCCCGAGACGTCGCGGGCCTCCTGGCCCCCGGGCAGCGCGGCGAGGTAGAAGGTCGTGTCGTAGCGGCGGGGCTCGGTCGCCGGCGTGACCCAGCGCGCCCACGGCACCAGGGCGTCCGCCTCGAGCCGCACGGTCGTCTCCTCCGCGGTCTCGCGGAGCGCGCAGGCCAGCACCGGGTCCGCGGCCGCCGCAGAAGGCGAGACGTCGACCGCGTCGACGCCCCCGCCGGGGAAGACCGCGACCGAGGGGGCGAAGGGCATCCGCTCGTGCCGGTGCATCAGGTAGACCTCGACACCGCGGGCCGGGTCCATCCCCGGACGAGCTCCGTCGCGCAGCAGCACGACGCTGGCCGAGCGCCGCGGCTCCACCGGTCGCCTGCCGACGGCCATCGCCTCGGCCCGCGCGGCGACGGCCGCGGGCACCGGCGGGGCGAAGCCGTCGAGCACCTCGCTCGACCGCCTCGCCGGCACCGACCCCACCGCGCGGGTCCTCAGACCGGGACGACGCCCGGGCTGGTGCGGACCTCGGCGACGACCTCGACCTCGACCGGCGAGTCGAGCGGCAGCACCACGACGCCGACGGCGCTGCGCGCGTGCGCGCTGCCGAAGACCTCGCCGAAGAGCTCGCTCGCGCCGTTGGCCACGCCGGGCTGACCGGTGAAGTCCGGGGCGCTCGCCACGAAGACGACGACCTTGAGGATCCGGACGACCTGGTCGAGACCGCCGGCCTGCTCGGCGACCGCGGCCAGCGCGTTGAGGGCCGCGGTGCGGGCGTAGCCGTACGCCGACTCGGCGTCGACCGCGGAGCGCAGGCCGTCACCGACCACGCCGGTCGCCGGCAGCCGGCCCTCGACGAAGGGCAGCTGGCCGCTGGTCCAGACCGTCGAGCCCATCCGGACCGCCGGGACGTACGCGGCCACCGGCGGCGCGACCGCCGGCAGGGTCAGGCCGAGCGCCTCGAGCCTGGCGGTCGGCGAGCCCGGCCGGTCGGCGTCACTCGTCACGGGATCAGCCCGTCACGGGGCGCTTGAAGTACGCCACCAGGCTGTTGGGGTTGGGGCCCGGGACGACCTGCACGAGCTCCCAGCCCTCCGCCCCGAAGTTGTTCAGGATCTGCTGGGTCGCGTGCACGAGCAACGGCGCCGTCAGGTACTCCCACGTGGTCATGGCGGGAGCCTAGCGATCGGGGTGGACCGGCCGCCCCGTCGCCCGGACGGGCGGCATACGTCCGCTGGCTACCATCAAGACCATGACCTCTCGCGCCCGCCGCGCCTGCTCGCACGCCCGGACGAGCCGGTGAAGGTCGGGATCCTCGGCGGGACCGGCCCGCAGGGGCGCGGTCTGGGCCGCCGCTTCGCCATGGCGGGCCACGAGGTCCTGCTCGGCAGCCGCGACGCCGCCCGCGCCCAGGAGACGGCCGCGGGCCTCGCCGGGGCGGGACGGGTCACCGGCGTCGCGAACGCCGACGCCACCGACGCCGACGTGGTCGTCGTCGCCGTGCCGCACGAGGGCCACGCCGACCTGCTGACCTCGCTGGCCGGCGCCCTGGAGGGCAAGGTCGTCGTCGACTGCGTCAACCCGCTCGGCTTCGACAAGCAGGGACCGTTCCCGATCGAGGTCGCCGACGGGTCCGCCGCCCAGGAGGCCCAGCGCATCCTGACCGGCTCGACCGTCGTCGCCGCCTTCCACCACGTCAGCGCCGTGCTGCTCGACGACCCGGACGTCACCGACATCCCGGGCGACGTCCTGGTGCTCGGCGAGGACCGCGAGGTCGTGGGCCGGGTCATCGAGCTGGCGCAGTCGATCCCCGGCGCCCGCGGCGTCTACGCCGGCCGGCTGCGCCTCGCGCGCACGGTCGAGGCCTTCACCGCCAACCTCATCGCGGTCAACCGGCGCTACAAGACCCACGCGGGCATCGCGGTCACCGGCCTGCCCGCACAGGACGAGGCGTGACGGCGCCGCGCCACACGCTGCACGTCGTCAGCGGCAAGGGCGGCACGGGGAAGACGACGGTCGCCGCAGGGCTGGCCTGCGCGCTCGCGACCCGCGGGCGCCGGGTGCTGCTCTGCGAGGTCGAGGGCCGCCAGGGCCTGGCCGAGCTCTTCGGGGTCCCGCCGCTGGAGGGCGACGAGGAGCGTCGCCTGACGCGTACGCCGGCCGGCGGCACCGTCTTCGGGCTGTCGATCGACGCCGAGGACGCGCTGCGCGAGTACCTCGAGACCTTCTACCACCTGGGTCTCGCCGGCCGCGCGCTCGACCGCTTCGGCGTGATCGACTTCGTCACCTCGATCGCCCCGGGCCTGCGCGACGTGCTGCTCACCGGCAAGGTCTACGAGGCGGTCCGCCGCGGGGAGAAGGGGCTGCCGACCGCGTACGACGCCGTCGTCCTCGACGCCCCGCCCACCGGCCGCATCGGGCAGTTCCTCAACATCCACGACGCCGTCTCCGGCATCGCCAAGGTCGGCCCGATCCGTGCGCAGGCCGACTCCGTCGCCGCGCTGCTGCGGGCGCGCACGACGATCACTCACCTGGTGACGCTGCTCGAGGACATGCCCGTGAGCGAGACCGAGGAGGCCGTCGCGGCGCTGCAGCCCTCGGGCACCCGGGTCGGCACGATCATCGAGAACATGGTCAACCCCTCCCCCTTCGAGCCGGCGGTCCTCGCCGACGTCGCGGCGGGCTCGGTCGACCTCGCGGTGCCCGGCTGGGACGACACCCACAACCGCGCGCTCGCGGCGGAGTTCGCCGTCGAGGCGTCACGCACCCTCGAGCAGCAGGTCCGCCACGACCGCCTGCTCCGCCTCGGGCTGCCGCTCGTCCAGGTCGACTTCGACCCGCTGGGCATCGATGCCGAGTCCCTGTTCGCGGTCGCCGAGCAGCTCACCGACCAGCTCGCCCTGGAGGCAGCGTGAGAGCCCAGACCCCCGGCCGCGCGCACGGCGCCCGACCGACCCCTGCAGCTCCCTTCCTCGACGTCGACACCCTGATCGGCGACCGCAGCATCGAGATCCTGATCTGCTGCGGTTCCGGGGGCGTCGGCAAGACGACGACCTCCGCGGCGATCGCGGTCCGCGCGGCCGAGGCCGGCCGTCGTGTCGTCGTGCTGACCATCGACCCGGCCCGCCGGCTCGCGCAGTCGCTGGGCCTCGGCGAGCTCGACAACACCCCCCGCCCGGTGCTCGGCGTCGACGACTCCGCCGGCGGCAGCCTCGACGCGATGATGCTCGACATGAAGCGGACCTTCGACGAGGTCGTGCTCACCCACTCGACCCCGGAGAAGGCCGAGCAGATCCTGGCGAACCCCTTCTACGAGGCGCTCTCGTCCTCCTTCTCGGGGACGCAGGAGTACATGGCCATGGAGCGGCTCGGCCAGCTCCACGCGCAGGCCGCCGCGGACGCGAGGGCCGGGCGTCCCGCCTGGGACCTGATCGTCGTCGACACCCCGCCGGCCCGCTCGGCGCTGGACTTCCTCGACGCCCCCGAGCACCTGAGCTCGCTGCTCGACGGGCGGTTCATCCGCCTGCTGCTCGCGCCGGCCAAGGGACCGCTACGCCTGATGGGCGTCGGCTTCACCCTGGTCTCGAACGCGATGAACAAGATCCTCGGCAGCCAGATCATCACCGACGTGCAGACCTTCGTGCGCGCGTGCGAGGCGATCTTCGGCGGGTTCCGTCAGCGGGCGGAGGAGACGTTCGCCCGGCTGAGCTCCGAGCACACGGTGTTCCTCGTGGTCGCGACCGCCCAGCGCGACGCGCTGCGGGAGGCCTCGTACTTCGTCGACCGCCTCACCGAGGAGCGCATGCCGCTCGGGGGCCTGGTCGTGAACCGCGTCCACGGCAGCGAGCTCGACGTCTCGGCCGAGCGTGCCGTGGCCCTCGCCGAGGACCTCGAGGAGGCCGGCCCGACCCGGCTCGAGGCCGAGGCCCTGCGCCGCCACGCCGACCTGATGCGCGTGGCCGAGGCCGAGGCCGTCCTGCTCGACCGCTTCGCGACGGCACGTCCGACCGTCCCGCAGACCCGCGTGCCGGCGCTCCCCAGCGACGTCACCGCCCTCGCCGACCTCCGCCAGGTCGGCGCCCTCCTCGCCGAGAAGGACGACTGAGCCTCACGCGTCGAGCGAGCTCAGCCGTCGTGGTCCGGGCTGAGCCGTAGGGCCCTTCGACAGGCTCAGGGGTCGTGGTCCCGCTCAGGGGTCGCCAGCCGGCTGAGCGTGGGGGCCCTTCGACAAGCGCAGGGAGCAACTGACGGAGCCGAGCGCGGAGGACCTGGCGCGCGTCAGCGCCCCGACGGCTCCGGGCCGAAGCCGCAGGCGGCAGCGCACGGACGTCGGGCAGCCCGACCGCGGCTGGCCGACGCCGAACCGCACCCTGAAGGGCGGCTCGACGAGCACGCCGCTGAGCGTGGATGGGTCTGGCGGGAGCCCGGGCACCACCGACCGCACGGGAACGCCGTACGAGACGGCGCCCGGGCGGATGGTTGCGAAGCGGCGTGCTCGTCGAGCCGTTCGGCACCCGAAGCGGGCACCGGGACGAGGACGAGAAGCGTCAGGCTGCGCGCTCGACCGAGCGCTGACCACCCATGAGGAGGTCGGCCCAGGAGGAGACGTCGGGGCGCTGGCGCAGCAGCTGACGGCGCTCGCGCTCGGTCATGCCGCCCCACACACCCCACTCGATGCGGTTGTCGAGGGCCTCGCTGAGGCAGTTCATGCGGACCGGGCAACCCATGCAGAGCTGGCGGACCCGCTTCTGCTCCGACGCCTCAGGAAACAGGGCGTCCTCCATGCCCCGGCACTTGGCGTCGATCGTCCAGTCGGCGTGCGTGATGACAGACATGCTGATTCTCCCCTTGGTTGTGGCTGCCGACCCGGGCTATCCCCGGCCCTGGTGGGTCGACTGGTGAATCGTACGATCACCGGATTCGTTACGCCACCATTTCTGGATTCGCGCTGAGAAACTGATGAGATCGTGATCTTTCCCTGACTTCGGTGGCACGCTGCCCCGCGGATTGGTCGGTCTCCGAAGGATTTCGGGGCAAGACCGCCGGCGGCGGACCGGGCGGGGTGTGCAACGATCCGGGGGTCGTCCGCGCGGGGTTGTGCCGCGCGGACCCTGCTCGCGTACCCTCAAGCGGTGCCAAGTCCTAAACGAGTCGGGAGCGTCGCCTACTCGCTGACGATGTTCGCCATCGTCAGCGTGCTCGCGGGCGTGCTGGTCGCCGGCCTCTTCGTCCCGTACGCGGGGCTGGCGGGGATGGGCAGCAAGGCTGCCGCCGACGAGCTGAACAGCCTGCCGACCGAGCTCGCGACGCCGACGCCGCCCACCCGCTCGACGGTCTACATGGCCGACGGCAAGGTGCTGGCCTACTTCTACGACGAGAACCGCATCCCGGTCGCGCTGAACAAGATCGCGCCGGTCATGCGGCAGGCGCAGCTGGCGATCGAGGACCACCGCTACTACGAGCACGGCGCCCTCGACGTCAAGGGCACCCTGCGCGCGCTGGTGCGCAACTCGACGAGCGACGTGGGCACGCAGGGCGGGTCGTCCATCACGCAGCAGTACGTGAAGATGGTCCAGATCGAGTCGTGCCAGAGCAAGGGCGCCTCGGACGCCAAGATCAAGAAGTGCGTCGAGGACGCCAAGGCGCCGACGATGGAGCGCAAGGTCCGCGAGCTGCGCTACGCGATCGCGCTGGAGAAGCGCCTCACCAAGGACCAGATCCTCTCCAACTACCTGAACATCGCCTACTACGGCGACGGGGCGTACGGGGTCGAGGCGGCGGCGAAGCACTACTACAACACCTCGGCCTCCAAGCTGAACCTCGGCCAGGCGGCCATGCTCGCCGGCCTCGTGCAGAACCCCGACGCCAACAACCCGATGAACAACCGCGCGGCCGCGCTCGACCGCCGCGACGTCGTGCTCAACCGGATGGGCGAGCTCGGGCTCGCGACGCCGGCGGAGATCAAGAAGGCCAAGCAGCAGGGCTTCGACACCAAGGCGGTCAAGTCGATCGTCCAGGGCTGCGTCGGGACGCGATACCCGTTCCTGTGCGACTACGTCCGCCGCACGCTCGAGCAGTCCCCCAGCCTCGGCGACAACGTCCGCGAGCGGAACACGATGCTCGACCGCGGTGGGCTGAAGATCTACACCGCCATCGACCCCAAGTCGCAGGACCTGGCGCAGAAGAAGGTCAGCGCCTTCGTCGGCGCCAAGGACCCGCTGATCTCGACCATGAACATGATCCAGCCCGGCACCGGCCTGATCGTGGCCTCGGCCCAGAGCCGCCCGGTCATGGGCTCGGACAAGAAGAAGGGCCAGACCTACTTCAACCTGTCGGCCCCGAGCGAGATGGGCGGCATCCAGGGCTACCAGGCAGGGTCGACCTTCAAGGCCTTCACCATGGCCGCAGCCTTGGAGAAGGGCATCCCGATCAGCAAGAAGTTCAACGCCAAGTCGCCCTACGACTTCACCGGCCGCACCTTCGACACCTGCGACGGTCGCGGCAAGGTCTACGACAAGTGGCGGGTCAAGAACTCGGTCGGCCACAGCAAGACCATCGGCATGACCGAGGCGGCCGAGTGGTCGGTGAACACCTACTTCGTCCAGCTCGAGCTGGCCACCGGCATGTGCGGTGTCACGAAGATGGCGGAGAAGACCGGGATCAAGGTCGGTCACCAGCTCGGCGCCAAGCCGATCAACATCGTCAAGGAGTACCAGGACAAGCCGTCGTTCACCCTCGGCACCGCTGAGGTGGCGCCGATGTCGGTGGCCGAGGCGTACGCGACCTTCGCCTCGGGCGGCATCCACTGCAGCCCGATCATCGTCTCCAAGATCGTCGACCGGAAGGGCAAGCAGCTCGACGCCCCCAGCGCGAACTGCAAGCGGGTCATGGACGAGGACGTGGCGGACGGCGTCAACAAGGTCCTCAAGTCGGTCATCTACAAGGGCACCGGCACCCGGGCCCTCGTGCGCGACGGGCGCGACCAGGCGGGCAAGACCGGCACGATCGACAGCGCTGAGGCAGTCTGGTTCGCGGGCTACACCCCGGAGATCGCCGGCGTCGCGATGATCTCGATCGACAACCAGAAGAAGCCGTTCATGAAGGGCAAGCCCGGCTTCCGCAGCCACGGCGTCACCGGCTACCGGGTGCCCTCGACCGGTCGCTACCTCGAGGGCTCCGGCTCGGGCGACTCCGGGCAGTACATCTGGAAGCCCGTCATGGAGCAGTACTTCAAGTCGGTCCCGCGCACGAAGTTCGAGGAGCCGGCGAGCCGGATCAAGACCGGCAAGAAGGTCACGGTCCCCTACGTCGGCAACCTGAGCATCGCGGCGGCGACGAAGAAGCTCGAGAAGGCCGGCTTCGACGTCTCCACGCAGTACGTCTACAGCAACCGGCCGAAGTACACCTTCCTCGGCTGGTCGCCGGGCGCCGGTGCCCGGGTGTCGGAGTTCAGCACGGTCTACAAGCTCGTGAGCAAGGGCAAGGACCCCGCCATCGCCCGGGCCAAGGCCGCCGCGGAGGCCAAGAAGAAGGCCGACGCGAAGAAGAAGGCCGAGGACAAGAAGAAGGACGACAAGAAGAAGGGCGACGGCTGACCCGTCCCCCTGGTACGGCAGAGGCCGGCTCCCCGCATGGGGAGCCGGCCTCTCGTGCGTCCGGGGCCAGGCGTCAGCCGGCGAGCTGGCGTCGCACCTCGGCGGCGACCGCGCCGCCGTCGGCACGGCCCTTGGTCTGCGGCGTCACGACGCCCATGACCTTGCCCATGCCCTTCATGCCGAGCTCGGCGGCGCCGGTCTGCTGGACCGCCGCGGTCACGACCGCGGCGATCTCCTCCGGCGTCATCGCCTGCGGGAGGTAGTCGGAGAGCACCTCGGCCTCGGCCTGCTCCTTCTCGGCGAGCTCGGGGCGGTCGGCGGCGGCGTACGCCTCGTGCGCCTCGCGCCGCTTGCGCGCCTCGCGCACGACGACGTCGAGCACCTGCTCGTCGGTCAGCGCGCGAGCCTCCTTGCCGGCGACCTCGGCCTCCTGGATGGCGGCCAGGACCATGCGGATGGTGCCGGAGCGCAGCTTGTCACGGCTGCGCATGGCGGCGGTCAGGTCGGTGCGGAGGCGCTCCTTGAGCGGGGTCGTCGTGTCGGGCATGGGGCCCAGTCTGGCAGCAGGCGGCCTGCACGCCGTACGGGTTTGCGCCCGTCCGGAGCGGCTCGACCGCCGGGCGCCACCTGTAGCCTGAGCGCGTGCCGACCCCTCCTCGATGGGCCCGCCGCGGGCTGCAGGGCCTGGGCGTCGCCGGGCTGGTCGGGGCCGGGACGCTCGCGTACGCCGGCCTGTACGAGGTCGACGCCTACCGCCTGCGCCGGTTCTCCGTGCCCGTGCTGCCGCCGGGGGCGCGCGACATCCGCGTCCTGCACGTCTCCGACATCCACATGACGCCGACGCGCACCCGGCGCCAGCGCTGGCTCAGCGAGCTGTCGGGCCTCGAGCCCGACCTGGTCGTCGATACCGGCGACAACCTCGCGCACCCCGACGCGGTGCCCTTCGTCCTGCAGAGCCTGGGCCGGCTGCTCGACGTGCCCGGCGTCTACGTCTGGGGCTCCAACGACTACTCGGCGCCGGTGCTCAAGAGCCCGCTGCGCTACCTCACCCACCGGGGTGCCCATGCGAAGGACCCCGAGCCCGCCCGCGCGCTCCCCTGGGTCGACCTCGGCGAGGCGTTCTCGCGCCGCGGCTGGACCGACCTCACCCACACCACCACCACGATCGAGGTGCAGGGCGTGCGGCTGGGGTTCCGCGGTACGGACGACGCGCACCTGCGCCGCGACCACTACGCCGAGGTCGCCGGGCCGGTGGACCGCGACGAGGTCGACGTGGCGATCGGCGTGACGCACGCGCCCTACCGACGGGTCATCGATGCGATGACCGCCGACGGCCTCGACCTCGTGCTGGCCGGGCACACGCACGGCGGGCAGGTGGCGATCCCCGGCTACGGCGCGCTGGTGACGAACTGCGACCTCGACACCGCGAGGGTCAAGGGCCTGTCGCAGAACACGGCCGGCGGCCGCACCGCCTGGATGCACGTCTCCGCCGGGCTGGGCACGTCCCCGTACTCCGCGGTGCGGTTCGCCTGCCCGCCGGAGGCGACGCTGCTGACGCTGACGTCCAGGCCCGCGGACGACGGGTCCGGACGACCGGCGTGATGGGCTAGACTCTGCGAGGCCCGCAGGGGCCCACGGGGTGTGGCGCAGCTTGGTAGCGCGCTTCGTTCGGGACGAAGAGGTCGCAGGTTCAAATCCTGTCACCCCGACCGTGAGCAGGACCGGAAGTCGTCGGCGCGCAGGCGCCGGCGGCCTCTCGTCGTACCTGGAGGACGACGGCCCTCAAACGTCCCAGCCACCGATCGGGCCGCGGACGTCCGTGCCCCCGCCCCGCTCGCGCTGGCGGGTCCCGCCGTCCCCACCGGGGAAGGTGGACCGCCGCTTCCCGCACCGCCGGCACGTCTCCCGGGTCCCCTGGGTCTCCCGGTCGTGCACGACCTGCCACCCGTGCCCGCGGACGAGGCAGACCAGCCGTCGCGCCACCCGTTCCATCGTGCGCCCCTCCCTCGGAGACCGTCCGCGCCGTGGTCAGAGCCTGCACCTGCTGCTCGGCCGCGACGCGGAGGACCCCCGCAGCCGCGCCCCCGTTAGGACGAGTAACTTCCCATCCCGACGCGGGCGATCAGGCGCGCACGTCGACGGCTGACGCGAAGGAGACGACGATGACGACGTCGGTGGAGGAACGACCGGTCAAGAGCCTCGTGCCGGTCCGCATGGACAAGATGCCGTGGTCACGGTTCCACTGGATGGTCATCTTCGGCCTGGGGACGGCGTGGATCCTCGACGGGCTGGAGATCCAGATCGTGGCCGCTGCGGGCTACGCCAAGGACCTCGACATGAACAGCACCGAGGTCGGTGCGACGGCGACGGTCTACCTGATCGGGCAGGTGGTCGGGGCGCTCTTCTTCGGGCGGCTGACCGACAAGCTCGGACGCAAGAAGCTCTTCATCATCACCCTCGCCGTCTACCTGCTCGGCTCCGGCATCGCCGGCTTCGCCCCGAACATGTGGTTCCTGTGGATCTTCCGCTTCGTGGCGGGTGCCGGGATCGGCGGCGAGTACTCGGCGATCAACTCCGCGATCGACGAGCTGATGCCGGGCAAGTACCGCGGCCGCGTCGACCTCGCCATCAACGGCACCTACTGGGCCGGCGCGGTGCTCGGCTCCCTCGGCAGCTCGTTCCTGCTCGACACCGACCGCTTCGCCGAGAACATCGGCTGGCGCATCGCCTTCTTCATCGGTCCGGTCCTGGGCCTGATCATCATCTTCCTGCGCCGTCACATCCCCGAGAGCCCGCGCTGGCTGGTCACCCACGGCCAGGGTGAGGAGGCCGAGCGGATCGTCTCCGGGATCGAGCAGTCGGTCCGCGAGAACGGCAAGGAGCCGCCGCACCTCGACGAGTCGCAGGCGTGGTGGATCAAGGCGCACGAGGGCGTGACCTTCCGCCAGCTGCGCTACGTGTTCCTCGAGCTCTACCCCACGCGCACCGTGCTGGGACTGACGCTGATGATCACGCAGTCCTTCCTCTACAACGCGATCTTCTTCACCTCGTCGCTGGTGCTGCAGAACTTCTACGGCAAGACGCCCGCCAGCGCCGCGCTGTACTTCTTCCCCTTCGCCATCGGCAACCTGCTCGGCCCGCTGATCCTCGGCCGGTTCTTCGACACGGTCGGGCGGCGCAAGATGATCGGCGGCTCGTACTCGATCGCGGCTGCCGTGCTCTTCGTCTCGTCGCTGCTCTTCCAGGCCGACCTGCTGTCCGCGGGCACCCACACCGCCCTGTGGTGCCTGTCCTTCTTCTTCGCCTCCGCGGGCGCCTCGGCCGGCTACCTGACGGTCTCGGAGATCTTCCCGCTCGAGGTGCGCGGGCAGGCGATCTCCTACTTCTTCTCGATCGCGCAGATCTTCGGCGCCGTCGGCCCGCTGATCTTCGGCGCGCTGATCGGCGAGGGGACCGACCGCGGCCCGCTGTTCTGGGGCTACGTCGGGGCGTCGATCATCATGCTGATCGGCGGTCTCGTGGCCTTCAAGTTCGGCGTCGACGCCGAGGGCAAGGCCCTGGAGGACATCGCCCCGCCGCTCAGCACGTACGACGAGAACGGCAACCAGCTCACCAAGCTGCCGGTCTGAGAGGGGTGCTGACATGACCGAGCCCGCCGAGGAGCAGGAGACGCAGACGGACGTCGTACGACGCCCGTACACCGTGGTCGTCGGGGTCAGCGGCACGTCCGGGTCCCCGACCGCGCTCGCCTGGGCGCGGGCCCAGGCGGACCACAACGACGGCCGGGTCGTGGCCGTCCGCGCCTGGCGCCCGAGCATCCCCCAGGCCACGCCGGCGGGCACGCCGGCGACGCGCATCACCCACGAGGCCGACGTGGAGCGCGAGGCCGAGGAGGCGCTCGCGGCCGACGTCGCGCGGACGCTCGGGCCCGACCACGGCGTCGAGCTGCGGCTGGTCAAGGGCGGTCGCTACCGGGTGCTGGCCAAGTCGGCGCGCGACGCCGACGTGCTGGTCATCGACGCGCCGCGGCAGCTCCTGACCGGGCCGATGTTCGCCCACCGGCTCGTCTACACCGTGCCCTGCCCGGTCGTGGTGATGCCGCCGCAGATCTCGGGCGAGCCGCAGACGTGGCTCACCCGGCTGGCGAGCGCGGTGGGCCGCAGCGTCGTCGCGGCGGCAGGCACCGCCGGGCGTCCGGGTGCTGGCATGCGCCGTCCGCCCGTGAGCACCTCGCCGCAGGAGTAGGTCCCGCGGCTCCGACCGCCCCCCTGCGATCCAGGGGCGGGGCGGTCAGAGCTCGCGGTGCAGGAGCCGGCCCATCCGCGTGATGCCGTCGACCAGCCGGTCGTCGGGGACGCCGGAGTAGCTGACGCGGGCGTGGTTCGGCTGCTGCGTGACCGGGAAGAAGGTCGCCCCCGGCACGTACGCCACCGACGCCTCGGGCAGCAGCACGCGCCCCAGGAAGTCCGTCGCGTCGAACCCCTCGGGGAAGCCGAGCCACACGAACAGCCCGCCCTCGGGCCGCGTCCGGGTGACCACGTCGGGGAACGTCTCGTCCATCGTCGCGAGCATCAGGTCGCGCTTGTGGCGGTAGACCGGACGCATCCGCGCCACGTGGGCGTCGATGTCGTACGTCTCGAGGTACGCCGACGTCGCGGCCATGTTCAGGGTGCTGTTCTGGGTGTCCGCGGCCAGCTTGAGCAGCCCGAGCCGCTCGACCACCTCGGGGCTGCCCACGGCCCAGCCGAGCCGCAGGCCCGGCGCCAGGATCTTGGAGAAGCTGCCGAGGTGCAGCACCCGCCCCTCCGTGTCCAGGCTCAGCAGGGTCGGCCGGTGGCTGCCCTCGAAGCGCAGCGAGCGGTAGGGCGTGTCCTCCACGACGAGCAGGTCGTGCTCGTTCGCGAGCTCGAGCAGGCGGCGCCGTCGCTCGAAGGACAGCGTCGCCCCGGTCGGGTTCTGGAAGTCCGGGACCGTGTAGAGCAGCTTGGCGCCGGGGTTCGCCTCGAGCACCCGCTGGAGGTCGTCGGTGTCCATGCCGTGCTCGTCGGTGCGCACGGCCGCGTACGTCGGCTCGGTCGGCGCGAAGGCGATGAGCGCCCCGAGGAAGGTCGGGTCCTCCGTCACGACGACGTCGCCCGGGTCGACGACGAGCTTGGCGGCGAGGTCGAGGCCCTGCTGGCCGCCCTGGATGATCAGCACGTCGTCGGCGGTCACGGAGGCCCCGTCGCGGGTGAGCCGCTCGGCGACCTGGGCGCGCAGCACCGGCAGCCCGTTCGAGGTCGTGTACTGCAGCGCCGCGGACCGCTCCGGCACGAGGAGGCGGGCGTAGACGTCGGCGAGCTCGTCGACGGGGAAGAGGGACGCGTCCGGGTAGCCGCCGCCGAAGGAGATGACGCTCGGGTCGGCGCCGAAGCGGAGCAGGTCGCGGATGGCCGAGGGCCGGACGCCGGACATCCGGCGCGCGAGGCGGAGGGTCACGTGCGGCTCACGAGAAGCGCAGGCGGCTGTCGCCGCCCTCGTGGAGGGCGGCGAGGTGCTCGTCGAGGTTCAGGTGGTCGAAGATCGACTCGCCCCGCCCGATCGCCTCACGGAGCGCCTCCTCGCGCCGCTGGATCCCCTCCGCGCCCTCGATCGCGGCGAGGACCTCCTCGGGCGACCCGACGACCACCCCGTCGTCGTCGGCGAGGACCAGGTCGCCCGGGCGCACCTCGGCGCCGCCCACGACGATCGGCGCGTCGGTCACCGGCAGCTTGGTCGCCCCGTACGCCCGCGGGCTCGTCCCGCGCGCGAAGACGGGCAGGTCGATCGTGCGCAGCGTCCGGCTGTCGCGGCACAGGCCGTCGATGACGATGCCGGCCAGCCCCCGCCGCAGCGCCTCGGTGGCGAAGAGCTCACCGGCGAGGGCCAGGTCCGCCGAGCCGCTGACCACGAGGACGTCGCCCGGGCCGGCGGAGCGCAGCCCCACGAGGACCGGCACGAGGTCGTCGCGGGAGTCGACCGGGACCGCGGTGCCGACGACCCTCGCGCCCGGTCGCAGCGCGGCGATCCCGGTCGGGAGCACCCGCAGCGCCGGCCCGGCGTCGGCGAGCGAGGTCGAGTCCACCGCTCGCAGCCGCTCGATCAGCGCCGCCGTCCGGTCGTCCGCCACGTCGTCCACCCTCCTCGCCGCGCCCGCGCGCGGCTCCCGTCCGGACCCTAGCGCCGCGACCGGCGCCTCAGCCGGGCAGCGTCCAGCGGTCGTACGGGTGGCGCCCGGGCCGGAAGCCGTGGGCCTCGGCCATGGCGACCGCCTCGGCGAGCCGCAGGCCGAGCCCGGCGGGTGCGTGCGCGTCGCTGCCGAACGTGACCACCCGACCGCCCTCCTCGCGCCACCACCGCACGACCTCGGGGAGCATCGGGCCCTTGGTGTTGACCTCCAGGACGCGGCCGCTGTCCGCGAGGGTGCGCAGCGCGTGCCGGAACGCGTCCTCGAAGCGGTGGACCTCGAAGGGACCGGCCGCCGCGGGCCAGTGCCGCAGCGGGTAGTCGACGTGGGCCAGCACCTCGAACGTCTGCGTCTGCGCGACCATCACCGCCAGCTCGGCGAGGTAGGCGTGGACGACCGCGTCGGCGTCCCGGCGCCGGAAGAGCTCGGGGGGCTCGGCGGCGTACGCACCCTCAGGCAGCGAGTGCAGCGACCCGAGCACGCGGTCGAGGGGGCCGGAGGCCAGGACGCGCGCGACCGCGTCGGCGTGCCAGTGCGGCTCGCCGAGCTCGACGCCGCTGAGGACCGTCAGCCCGGGGAAGCGCTCCCGGCAGCGCTCGACGGCGGCGAGGTAGCTCTCGACGGCGAGCGGGCCCGGGGCGAAGGTGCCCTCGCGGCGCTCGCCCCGGGCGCGTTCGTCGAGCTGGCCCTCGGAGACCAGCCAGCGCGTGTGGTCGACGTGCTCGGTGAAGGCCACGGCCGGCAGGCCGAGCTCCACGGCCCGGGCGCAGGTCGCCTCCATGTCGCCGGCGACGGCGTCCCACGACCACTCGCTGTGCACGTGGCCGTCGAGCGGCAGCACGGTCCTGCCGGGTGCTGGGGTCACGCTGCCGGACGGTAGCGCGCGGGTCGGGTGGCGCGGCCGTCGCCCGGCTCGGCGGCGGTGACGAGGCAGCTGCGGAGCTGCCTCACCCCGGCGCTCGGCTGGGCCACGCGGCCGGTGGCGAGCGGCACCGCGGCCTCGACGCCGAGCAGGAGGCCCTTCGCGTACGCCTCCTCGGTGGCGATGCTCATCGCCCGCGTCGTGCTCGACCCGCTGCGCGCGCCGGCCTCGTCGTAGACCCACGGAACCTTCGCCAGCAGCTGCACCAGGGCCAGGTTGCCCGGCTCGAGCGGCGTCCGGCCGGTGAAGGTGTTCTCGCGGACCGACACCGGCCGACCCTGCGCCCGCGTGCGCTCCCGGGCGATGGTCGCGGCGGCCTCCTCGCTCGCCCGCGCGACGTCGGCGTCGCGGAAGACGGTCCGCTTGCTACCGGTCCCCCGGTACATCGCGTGGTACGCGCCACCGTGCTTCACGCCGCGCTGCGAGTAGGTCGCCTGGAAGGCCGGTCCCTGCGAGTGGTCGTCGTGGACGCTGATCGCCAGGGCCGCGCGACCCTCGTTCGCGACGCGCGCGCGGTCGGCCAGGCTGACGCTGTCGAGGGCCCGGCGCTTGGTCAGCGTGACGCGGTAGCCGTCGGCCCGCAGGCCGGCGGCCACGCAGGTGCTGACGTCGAACGTCTCGTAGATCTCGGGGTAGTTCGGGTAGTCGACGTCGCGCAGCCCGGTCGCCCGGTCGGTGCTGCGGATCGAGCGGCCGCTGTGCCCGGGGTCGATCACGACCAGCGGAGCCGTCGCCGTACGCGTGGGCGTCGCGCTCGGGGTGGCGGCCTCGCTCGGGCTCGGCGAGGGGACGGCGAGCGTTGTCGGGCTCGAGCTGCTCGGGCCGTCCGCGCTCGGCTCGGGCGAGAAGACGGTCCGCGGCGGTGCGGGCAGCGGCGATCGGGCCTGCGGTTCCGTGGAGCCGCAGCCCGCGACCAGACCGAGGGCGACGACGAGCGCGGCCAGGACCGAGGTCGCCGACCGCGCCGTCATGGGTGTCCCAGGTCGCCCTAGCGGCCGGTCCCCGCGTACACCACGGCCTGCTCGGTGGCGTCGAGGCCGAAGGCGGTGTGCGCGGCCGCGACCGCCCGGTCGACGTCGTCCTGGTCGACGACGACGGAGATGCGGATCTCGGAGGTGGAGATCATCCCGATGTTGACGTTCGCCGCGGCGAGGGCGGAGAAGAACTTCGCCGTGACGCCGGGGTGCGAGCGCATCCCGACGCCGACGACGGAGACCTTGCCGATCTGGTCGTCGTAGAGGACGTCGGTGAAGCCGACCTCCTCCTGCAGCGCGTTCAGCGCGGTGATCGCGGTGACGCCGTCGGTCTTGGGCAGCGTGAAGGAGATGTCGGTGCGCGAGGTCGCGACGGCCGACACGTTCTGCACGATCATGTCGATGTTGATCTCGGTCGCGGCGACGGCCTCGAAGATGCGGGCCGCCTCACCGATCTTGTCGGGCACGCCGACGATGGTGATCTTGGCCTCGCCGCGGTCGTGCGCGACGCCGGAGATGATGGCCTGCTCCACGGGAGCTCCTTCGGGGTCGGGCTGGGCGTCGGGGTCCACGGGCTGAGGGTCACGGACCCACGTGCCGGGCTTGTCGGAGAACGAGGAGCGCACCTGCACGGGCACCCGCTCGCGCCGCGCGTACTCCACGCAGCGCAGGTGCAGGATCTTGGCCCCGCACGCCGCCATCTCGAGCATCTCCTCGTAGGAGATCTCGGGGATGCGCTGCGCGCTCGGCACGATGCGCGGGTCGGCGGTGTAGACGCCGTCGACGTCGGTGTAGATCTCGCAGTAGTCGGCGCCGAGCGACGCGGCGAGCGCGACCGCGGTCGTGTCGGACGCGCCGCGGCCGAGGGTGGTGACGTCCTTGGTGTCCTGGGCGACGCCTTGGAAGCCGGCGACGATGACGATGTCGTCGGCGTCGAGCGCCTTGGTGATACGACCCGGGGTGATGTCGATGATCCGCGCGTTGCCGTGCGTGCCGGTGGTGATGATGCCGGCCTGCGAGCCGGTCAGCGACCGCGCGTGCAGCCCCTGGTCGGCGATGGCCATGGCCAGCAGCGCCGCGCTCATCCGCTCGCCCGCGGTCAGCAGCATGTCCAGCTCACGTGGCGGCGGCTGCGGGGTCACCTGGAGGGCGAGGTCCATCAGCTCGTCGGTCGTGTCACCCATCGCGGAGATGACGACCACGACGTCGTGCCCGAGCTGCTTGGTGGCCACGACCCGCTTGGCGACGCGCTTGATGCTCTCCGCGTCGGCGACCGACGAGCCGCCGTACTTCTGCACCACTCTCACGCGCAGAAACACTAGCCGCGCCGGGCGTGAGGGGGGACCCGTCGTCCACCGCTGCGCTCAGCCCGGGCTCAGCGCCCGGCGCGACCGCCGCTCACCGCTGCACGAACACCGCCACCGTCCGCCCCGGCACCGTGAAGGTGCCGTCGGCCCGGTCGTACGCCGCCGTCCGCACGACCGCGTCGCTGCCGCCGGCCTGGACCGGGTGCAGGGCGAAGCGCTTCCCGGCCGCGCCCGCCACGGGCTGCGTCGTCGTCTCGGGGCTCGCGTTGAAGACCACCACCACGCCCTTCCAGCGCCGGTCGACGCGCGCACCCCGGGTGTCGTCGATGCGCATCGTGATGACGCCCGGCGTCTGGTCGGGCCCGCCGGCGCCGAAGGAGACCTTCTGCTGCACCTGGGCGCGGGTCCGCAGCGCGAAGAGCGGCGTGCTGCGGCGGATCTCGAGCAGCGCGTCGGCCTGGCGGCTGGCCTCGGCGATGTCGGACCGGCCCGGCTTCAGGTCCGCCTCGGCCAGCAGCGGGCGCATGGCGTCCCACTTGGCCTCGTTGTCCGCCTTCGGAGGCAGCCCCCGGCCGAAGCCGTTGTCGGTCTTGGACCAGTCGAGGACGTTGAACCAGTCGCCGGAGTCGTAGCTGTTGCGGTCGAAGGACTTGCTGCGCAGCTGGTCGCCCCCGGCGGTCCAGAAGGACGTGCCCTGGCTGAGCGCGGTCGTCGCGAGCGCGAGCGACTGCATGCGGATCCGATCGTCCATCGACGTCGCAACCGGGAGCTTGTAGGTGAGCGCGTCGAACAGCGTCTCGTTGTCGTGCGCCTCGACGTAGTTCACCGACTCCCCGGGCCGGTCGGTGTAGCCGGTGGGCTGGCCGTTGTAGTCGACCTGGTCGCCCCGGACCCGCGCGCCGGTGCGGTCGACGAACCGGTAGCCCTTGAGGTTGCCCGCCAGCCCGACCTTGATCCGGTCCTGGGCGAGCAGCAGCGCGGCGAGCTGGTCGGCCTCGCTGCCGTTGACCGTGTCACCGTTCGGGTCGGTGTAGAGCCCGCTGGCGAAGCCCTGCACGCGCGGGTCCTCGTCGAAGGGCCCGCCGCCGCGGACGGCGTCGCGCAGCCGGTCGTTGAAGGTCCCGATGCCGGTGCCGGCCATCTCGGCCTGCGTGGCCTGCACGAACCGGGCGTTGTCCGCGACCTCGCCGAAGTTCCAGCCCTCGCCGTACAGGATGACCCGCTTGCCGTCGACGCCGTCGCGCTTCACCGTCAGCCGGTCGAGCGCGCGGCGCAGGTCGAGCATGGCCTGCTTGGGCTGGTGGCCCATGAGGTCGAAGCGGAATCCGTCGACCTTGTACTCCTTCGCCCAGGTGACGACGGAGTCGATCATGAGCTTTTCCATCATCGGGTGCTCGGTCGCGGTGTTCGCGCAGCACGTCGAGTTCTCCACCGCACCCGTGGCGCTCAGCCGCTGGTAGTAGCCGGGCACGACCCGGTCGAGGATCGACTTCGGGTCCTGGCCCGAGGCCGGGGTGTGGTTGTAGACGACGTCCATGACCACGCGCTGCCCGGCGCCGTTGAGCCCGGCGACCATCTGACGGAACTCGCGGTTGCGCGCCGTGCCGTCGGGGTCGGTGGAGTACGAGCCCTCGGGCGCGGTGTAGTGCAGCGGGTCGTAGCCCCAGTTGAAGCCGTCCTTGCCCGCGACGGCGGTGACGCAGGCCTGCTGCTCCTCGCTCGCCGGGCCGTACGAGGCCAGGTCGCAGTCCGGCGTCTGCTGCTTCGCGCGGTCCTCCTCGATCGAGGCGATGTCGTTGACCGGCAGCAGGTGGACGTAGCCCATGCCGGCGTCCGCGAGCTGGCGCAGGTGGGTCATCCCGTCGCTGCGCCGGTCGGTGAAGGCCAGGTAGGTGCCGCGGTGCGCGGCCGGGACGGTCTCGTCGCTGATCGAGAAGTCACGCACGTGCAGCTCGTAGACCGTCGGCGTCTCGTCGCGGCGGAAGGCGGGCTTGCGCAGGTTCTTCCATCCCGACGGCGTGACCTCGCGGCTGCGCAGGTCGACCAGGACCGAGCGCTCGGAGTCGGTGGTGAGCCCCAGCGAGTAGGGGTCGGTGACGAGGTTGGTCTCGATCTTCTGCGTCGTCGGCGCGTACACCTCGACCTCGAAGCGGTAGCGGGCGTCGCGCCAGCTCTTCTTCCCCTTGACCGACCAGACGCCGTCGTCGTCGCGGCGCATCGCCACGGTTCGCTCGCCGTCCTCGCCGCCCGCCTGCAGGCGGAGCGCGACCGTCTTCGCGGTGGGCGCCCAGACCGAGACGCGTGGGGTCGAACCCTTCCAGGTCGGCCCGAGCGTGCGCTCGCGCGCACCGGGGTAGACGTCGTCGAGCACGCCGGGCAGCTGCACGCCGGTGACCAGCTGCAGCGCGCCGGAGGCGTCGTACGCGGCCACCGCCAGCTGGCCGGTCAGCAGGGCCGGCAGCCGGCGCTGCACCGCCGCGGGGACGCGGAGGGACTCGTACGCGGCCAGGTGCGGGTAGGCCCGGCGCAGCCCGGCGCTGAGCTCGCCGCGCAGCTCGAGCGGCGTGGAGGTGCCGCCGGTGATCTCGTCGCCGTCGCGGGTCAGCCCGCCCTCGGGCGCCGACCAGAGCCGGTAGGTCCAGCCCGCCCGGTCGTCGGGCAGGTCGAGGGCGACGGTCCCCTTGCGCAGCCACTGCGCCGCCGACTCCGAGCCCACGGCGACGGGCGCGTCGTCGGTCACGCGATGGGTGCTGTCGTCGTAGGTGAACGTCACCGGTCCTCCGGGTGCGCTGAGCGGGATGTCTCCGCCGCCGGGCGCACCCCCGGCGCCGTAGTTGACGTCCCACGAGTCGTCCAGCGCGACCTTGTACGCGTAGGTGCCCTGGGGCACGACGAAGGTGGCGCGGTAGAGGCCGGGCTGCCCGTCGACGGGCAGGAGCTCGGTGGCCGGGCAGTCGGGCTGCCAGTCACCGGGGCACCCGAGCTCGGACTGCAGCGTGCCGACCAGGGCGACCGTCGGGGTGGCCGCGGCGGCGGGCACGGACGGCAGCAGCGGGACCAGGAGCGCGAGGGCTGCGGCGCCGACGAGGGCGGCCGCGGAGGGTCTGCGGCCCGCACGACCCCGATCGCGGGGGTCGGCGGGACGTGCGGGGGCTGTGGGCGGCAACGCTGCCATCCTCTCGTCGGCCGACGGCGGGGGCACCGGCGGGCGAGGGCCATGGTGCTCCCCCGCCCGGACTGCCTGTCAAGACCCCGGCCCTCCCCCGGTCCCCGACGGCCCCCTGCGGTGAAACACTGAGCGCGTGAGCGAGCAGGGCCCCACACCGCAGCGCATCGGGGACGCGGAGCGCGACCGCGCCGCCGAGCTGCTGCGCGAGCACATGGCCCAGGGGCGGCTGAGCGCCGAGGAGTTCGACGAGCGCATCGAGGCCGCGCTCAAGGCCAAGGTCGCGACCGACCTCGACCCGCTCTTCACCGACCTCCCCGGGCCGCGGCCCGGGCAGGACGTCGCCACCCAGGCGTACGCGACCCCGCCCTGGCAGCGCGCGAGCAGGCCGGCCGCGGCGCCGGTGCCCCCGGACCCGGTGATGCAGCCGCGCGCGCCCGGGGCCACCGCGCTCAACAGCCTGACCGGCGTGCTCTGGGTCGTGGTCCCGCTGGTGATCACCTTCGTGCCCTGGTTGGGCTGGCCGCACTTCTGGTGGCTGATCTTCGTGCCGCTGGTCGTCTCCTCCGTGGCCGGCAAGAACGAGTCCGAGCGCGACAAGGAGCGCAAGCGGATCGCGCAGGAGCAGGAGAAGCTCGACCGGCGCCGCCGGGCCCTCGGCGACTGAGGGCGGTCCAAGGCCCCTCACTACAGTGGCGAGCGTGAGCACAGCACCGTCCGCGGACCCGCACCGCGTCATCCGCTGGGGCATCGTCGGACCGGGCCGGATCGCCGAGTCGGTCGCGCCGGACTTCGCGCACGTCGAGGACGCCGAGCTCGTGGCGGTCGCCAGCCGCTCCGAGCAGCGGGCGCGGGCCTTCGCCGACAAGCACGGCGCCGCGCGGGCGTACGGGGGCTACGGCGGCATCCTCGGCGACGACGAGGTCGACGCGATCTACATCGCGACGCCGCACCCGCAGCACGAGGCCGTCGCGCTCGCCTGCATCGCGGCGGGCAAGGCGGTGCTGGTGGAGAAGTCGTTCACCGCCACCGTGCCCGGCGCCCAGCGCGTGATCGACCTCGCCCGCTCCGAGCAGGTCTTCGCGATGGAGGCGATGTGGACGCGCTTCCAGCCGGTGCTGGTGAAGGTCCGCGAGCTCGTCGCGGACGGCGCGATCGGCGAGGTCCGCCAGGTCCAGGCCGACCTCGGGGTCGACCGCCCGTACGACCCGAAGGACCGGCTCTTCGACCTCGCCCAGGGCGGCGGCGCGATGCTCGACCTCGGCGTCTACGTCGTCTCGATCGCCCAGCACTTCCTCGGCGACCCGACCTCGGTGTCGGTCAGCGGTTCGCTGGCCCCGACCGGGGCGGACGTCGAGGCCGGGCTGCTGCTCGGCTACGACGACGGCCGCGCCGCCTCGCTGCTGATGTCGCTGCGCCACGCGACGCCGGGCTCCGCCCGCATCCACGGCACGAAGGGCTGGATCGAGATCCATCCACGCTTCCACCACCCGAAGGCCTTCACCCTCGGCCGGTCGGGGGCCGAGCCGGAGCGGTTCGAGCTCCCGCCGCTCGGGGTCGGCTACAGCCACGAGCTGATCGAGGTCAACGACTGCCTGCGCGCCGGGCGCACGGAGAGCGAGGTCATGCCGCTGTCGGACACCCTCGCCGTGCAGCGCGTGCTCAACGACGCCGCCGAGCAGCTCGGCGTCCACCACGAGGAGGACGAGCGCGTTGCCGTCTGACGGAGCGGCGGCCACGTCGCGCGAGCTCGCCGGCGGCACCCCGGTGCCCACGGCGGTGCTGCCCGGGGTCGTGACGGGTGCAGCTTCGGCGCTGGCCGCCATGGTCGTGTTCCAGCTCGTGCGCCTCGGCTTCTGGGTCGCGGGCCGGGTGACCGTGCACGCCGGCGCGACCGCGCCGGTCGGCCTGCCCAGCGGAGGAGCCTTCATCGGCCGCGAGCTGCTGCCGTCGCTGATCAGCCTCGGGCCGGCGCTGCTGGCCGGGGCCCTGCTCGGCGGGCTCGTGGGGCTGGTCATCACCCAGACCTGGGACCGGCAGGGTCCGCTGCGGGCGGCCCTGACGGGTGCGCTGGTCACCTTCGTGGTCGCGCTGATCATCAACGCGACGGTCCTCGGCCGGCACCGGACCAGCCCGCTGACCTACGAGCGGTGGTCGCACCTGGTCGGCTACCCGTCCGCGCTCTTCGTCGTCGTCTTCGCCGGCGTGGGCGGCTGGCTCTACGTCAGCCGTGCGCGCGAGGCGGCCGCGCCGACGACCTTCGACCTGCGCGAGCGCGTCTGAGGCGAGGGGTCAGCTCGCCTCGACGAAGCGCCGCCCCTCGAACGCCCGACCGAGGGTGACCTCGTCGGCGTACTCCAGGTCGCCGCCGACGGGCAGCCCGCTGGCGAGCCGGCTGACCCGTACGCCCATGGGCAGCAGCAGCCGCGACAGGTAGGTCGCGGTGGCCTCGCCCTCGAGGTTGGGGTCGGTGGCGAGGATGACCTCGGTGACGGTCCCGTCGGCGAGGCGCAGGCAGAGCTCGCGGATCTTGAGGTCGGCCGGACCGACGCCGTCGATCGGGCTGATCGCGCCGCCGAGCACGTGGTAGGTCCCACGGAACTCACGCGTCCGCTCGACCGCGACCACGTCCTTGGACTCCTCGACCACGCAGATGGCCGTCTGGTCACGCCGCGGGTCGCGGCAGATGCGGCAGCGCGTGTCCTCGGAGACGTTGAAGCAGACCTCGCAGAACTTCACCGTCTCCTTGACCAGCTGGAGCGTGGCCGCGAGGCGCAGCACGTCCTCCGCGTCGGCGGCGAGGAGGTGGAAGGCGAGGCGCTGGGCGCTCTTGGGCCCGATGCCCGGCAGCCGGCCGAGCTCGTCGATGAGGTCCTGGACCGGACCCTCGTACACCGCGGGGCCTAGAAGGGCAGCCCGCCGCCGCCGAGCCCGCCGGCCAGCGGCCCGAGCTTGGAGGCGGCGAGGGCCTGGGCCTGGTGGTTGGCGTCGCGGACGGCGGCGAGCACGAGGTCGGCGAGGGTCTCGGTGTCCTCCGGGTCGACGGCCTCGGGCTTGATCACGAGGCCGACGAGCTCACCGGCGCCGGTGACCGTGGCGGTCACCATGTCGCCGCCGGAACTGCCCTCGACCGTGGCCTCGGCGAGCTCCTGCTGCGCGGCCACCAGCTGGGCCTGCATCGCCTGCGCCTGAGCGAGCAGGCCGGACATGTCGCCACCGTCGGGGATCATGCGCTCAGCCTAGTTGTCGCCACCGACAAGCCCCGGCAGCGCGCGGGGCCGCCGAGCCGACGCTGCACCAGACGCTCCCTGAGCCTGTCGAAGGGCCCGGAACGGGTTGGCGTCGTCCGAAACCACCACGCCGACCTCTTCGAGGCCCTTCGACAGGCTCAGGGAGCGTGGTCGCGAGCGCATCGCTGACCTATTGAGGCCCCTTCGGCAGGAGCACGGACGGCTGCGCGGCTCAGGCGCCGGGCTCGTCCTCGGCGATGATCTGCGCGCCCAGCTGGCGCGCGAGCAGCTCGTGGTGCGACTCGACCCCGTCGTCGACGTCGGTGTCGTCGCGACGGGCGGCCTCGTCGGGGTCGCTCACCTCCGCCGGCCCGGCTGCCTGGACGCTGGCGATGGCCCGCTCGCGCGCCGAGGGTCCCGACGGAGCAGGGGTCGCGACGGGCGCCTGGCCGGGCGGCGCCTCGGGCACGACCTCCGCGGCCGGGCGCACGGCGGGTGCCGGACGGCCCTGCTCACGGGCGGTGCCGGACGCCCCGGCGGAGCCGGCGTCGACCATCGTCTCGATGCGGAAGTCGGTCCCGAGCACGACGACCAGGGCCTCGCGCAGCACGTCCTCGCTGCCGCCGCGACCGAAGCTGTCGCGCGCCCCCGTGTTGGCCATCGCCAGCAGCAGCACCCCGTCGTGCACCTCGGCGACCTGCGCGTTCTGGCTGAGCAGGATCCAGGTGAAGCGCCGCTTGCTCTTGACCTCCTCGAGCACCTCCGGCCAGAGGCGCCGGACGTCGGTGACGGTCATCCGCGAGCCGGTCGAGGCGGCCGGGGGCTCGGGCGGCTGGCTCGAGCCGAGCATCGTGTCGTCGGTGCCGCCGCCGGACGGCCCGCGGAAGTCCTCGACCACCGCCTCGGTCTCGGGCTCGGGCGGCGGCGCGTCGTGGTCGCGCTGCAGGGCGGCGAGCTCGGGGCGTACGGGCTTGGGCGTGGTCGCCCGGACCGGGCCGGTCCTGGGCGGCGCGGGAGGTGCTGAAGCAGCGGGCGGTCCTGACGCAGCGGGCGTCTCGTCGCGCTGCTCCGCGCGCAGCTGGGTGCGGTCGGGCTCGCGGGCGGGCGCCGGCCCGTCGTCGTCGGCCTCGGCCTGCGGCCGGGCCGGCTCCGCCGCCGGGACCGGTCGACCGGGCTCGGAGCGGACAGGCGCCTCCGGACGCGCCGGGACGTCGGTGCCGCTCACCATGTCGAGGCGGCGCTCGATGCGGTCGAGCCGCGCGTGCAACCCGCGGTCGTCGACGTCGGCACCGGGCAGCAGCACCCGTGCGCACATCAGCTCGAGGTGCAGCCGGGGCGCGGTGGTGCCGCGCATCTCGGTCAGACCGGTCGAGATCACCTCGGCGGCGCGGGTCAGCTCACCCGGGCCGAGCGAGGCGGCCTGGGTCGAGAGCCGGTCGGCCTGGTCGGGTGCGACGTCGACCAGGCCGGAGGACAGGGCGTCCGGCACTGCCGCGACGATGACGAGGTCACGCAGCCGGCGCAGCAGGTCCTCGGCGAAGCGGCGCGGGTCCTGGCCGACCTCGATCACCTTGTCGACCGAGGCGAAGACACCACCGGCGTCACCCGCGGCGAAGGAGTCCACGAACTCGTCGAGCAGCGAGTCGGGGGTGTAGCCGAGCAGCGCCGTCGCCTGGCGGTAGGAGACGCCGGTCTCGTCCGCGCCGCCGAGCAGCTGGTCGAGCACCGACAGAGCGTCGCGCACCGAGCCGGCACCGGCCCGGACCACCAGCGGCAGGACGGCCGGCTCGACCGTGATGCCCTCGGCGGCGCAGAGCTTGCCCAGGTAGTCGGTGAGGATCCGCGGCGGGACGAGCCGGAAGGGGTAGTGGTGCGTCCGCGAGCGGATGGTGCCGATGACCTTCTCGGGCTCGGTCGTGGCGAAGATGAACTTGACGTGCGGCGGCGGCTCCTCGACCAGCTTGAGCAGGGCGTTGAACCCTGCCGTGGTCACCATGTGCGCCTCGTCGACGATGTAGATCTTGTAGCGGCTCTGGACCGGGGCGAAGAAGGCCCGCTCCCGCAGGTCGCGCGCGTCGTCCACGCCGCCGTGGCTGGCCGCGTCGATCTCGATCACGTCGATGCTGCCGGAGGCGCCGGTCGCCAGGTCGCGGCAGGAGCGGCAGTGCCCGCACGGCTCGGCGCGCGGCCCGTACTCGCAGTTGAGCGCGCGGGCCAGGATGCGCGCCGAGGTCGTCTTGCCGCAGCCGCGCGGGCCGGAGAAGAGGTACGCGTGGTTGACCCGGTTGTTGGCCAGGGCCCGCTGGAGCGGCTGGGTGACGTGGTCCTGGCCGATGACGTCGGCGAAGGTGTCGGGACGGTAGCGGCGGTAGAGCGCCAGCGGTGCCGTCCCCGACGGCTTGGCCCCGTCCTCCGGCTCGCCGAACAGCGCCTCGTCCTGGGTCGTCAGCTCGTACTCGGCCGGCTCCTCGTCGGGGCCGTCCCAGGCGTCCGGCTCGGCCGCGAGGCCGCCCACCACCGACCCCTCGAGCACCTCGTCCACGCACCAGACCTTATGCCCGCCGGCTGACAGTTCCGACCGGCTGCACGCCCCCGCCGACCTGCTGCAGGAACGGCCGTGACCCATGATGAGGACGTGATCCGGGTGGGCATCTCCGGCTGGACGTACGGGCCCTGGCGCGGCACCTTCTACCCGCAGGGCCTGCCGGTCCGCCGCCAGCTCGCGTACGTCGCCGAGCGGATGACCAGCGTCGAGGTGAACGGGAGCTTCTACGGCCTGCTGCGCCCGTCGAGCTACGCCGGCTGGGTCGAGGCCGTCGCCCCGGTCGCCGAAGAGCGCTTCGTGCTGGCGGTCAAGGGCAGCCGCTTCATCACCCACATGCGCAAGCTCGTCGAGCCGGCGAACGCCCTCGCCAACTTCTACGCCTCCGGCGTGCTCGCCCTGGGGACGCGGACCGGGCCCTTCCTGTGGCAGCTGCCCGCGACCTTCCGCTTCGACGAGGCCAGGCTGGCCGCCTTCCTCGATGCCCTGCCCCGCACCGCCGGCGAGGCGGCGGCCCTGGCCGTCCAGCACGACGCGCGGGTGCCGGAGGACCGGGCGCTGACCACCGCTCCCCTGCCCGACCTGCCGCTGCGCCACGCCGTCGAGGTGCGCCACGAGAGCTTCCGCACCTCAGCCTTCACCGACCTGCTGCGCCACCACGGCGTCGCGCTCGTGCACTCGGACAACCCGGGGACGTGGCCGGTCTTCGACGAGGTGACCGCGCCGTTCGCCTACGTACGCCTGCACGGCCACGACGAGCTGTACGCCAGCGGCTACGACGACGACCAGCTCGACGCCTGGGCGGCGCGCCTGCGGGAGTGGGACGCGGCGGGGCTGGACGCCTACGTCTACTGCGACAACGACGCCAAGGTGCGGGCGCCGTTCGACGCGATCAATCTGCTGTCGCGGGTAGGCGGGGCGCACATCACGTGAACCGGCGGGTCTTCCGCCGGACGCGGCTCCGCGACGCTGAGAGGATGGGTCGTGTGAACGCGCCCATCAGAGCCGTCCTGTTCGACTGCGACGGGGTGCTTCAGCGCCCCGCGAACGACTGGGCCGGGGAGATCGGCCGTTCGACCGGCTTCGAGGGCGACCGGCTCTCGGAGCTGCTCGACACCATCAGCGACGCCGAGCAGCCGATCCTCGACGGCTCGCGCCCGTTCCTCGACGTGCTCGGCGAGGTCGTCCGGCGCGAGGGCCTCGACGTGGACCCCGCCGACCTGATCCAGGTCTGGCAGCACCTGCTCGTCGACCCGGCGATGCTCGACGCGGCCCGCGACCTCGAGGCCGCCGGCGTGGAGTGCGCGCTCGGCACCAACCAGCACCGCGAGCGCGCCGCGTACATGCGGGCGGCGCTCGGCTACGACTCGATCTTCGAGCCGATGGTCATCTCCGCCGAGATCGGCGTGGCCAAGCCGGACCCCCGCTTCTTCGAGGTCGCGGTCGAGCGCGTCGGCCTGCCGGCCGAGCAGGTGCTCTTCGTCGACGACGTCCTCGCCAACGTGGAGGGTGCACGTTCCGTGGGGCTCGTCGCGGAGCAGTTCGCCAAGGACGCCGGGCGACCCGAGCTCGACCGCATCCTCGCCCTCCACGGCCTCGCGGAGCGCCTCGCTGCGTAGCGGGCCGGCGCAGGGATTCGCTAGAACGCTCCCTGAGCCTGTCGAGGGGCCCGACGGACGCTCCCTGAGCCTGTCGAAGGGCCCGACGGACGCTCCCTGAGCCTGTCGAAGGGCCCGGAGCGGGTTGGCGTCCCACCAGGAGTGCACCGGAAGACGCCGACCTCTTCGAGGCCCCCTTCGACAAGCTCAGGACAGCGCTTCGACAAGCTCAGGGAGCGTCTTCGGCCCGGGTCACGATCGGGGAGCGTCTTCGCGCTCTACCCGGAAAGCAAAGAGCCCCCCGCGCACCCGACAGAGCTCACTGACCCTTGCTGCCGTCAAGCCCTGGGGGAGTTGGGTGAGGTGCCGCCACGCGGGGGACCGGGAACAACTGTACGCGAGCCGCGCGGGGACCGGCTCCACCGACCGCCGGAGTCCGACCCTCGCGCACGGGTTCGGACCAGGTGGCGTCAGCAGGTAAGGTTCCGCGCGGAGGATTCGCCTAGAGGCCTATGGCGCTCGCTTGGAAAGCGGGTTGGGTTCACGCCCTCACGAGTTCGAATCTCGTATCCTCCGCCACCGCCGCCGGGTGCGGCTAGCGCCTCGTCCGTGGCCCACGGGTGCAGCCCCAGCCCACGAGCGCTGCCGGGAAGACGCTCCTGATGAAGCCCTCGAGCAGCGTGCCGGGAGCCCAGGGCGAGCCCGGGTCTCCGAGCAGGACCTCGACGAGCGCACCCAGCAGGATCCCGGCGGCCAGGGTGAGCAGGAACCCGACCAGGAACCGACGCCTCTTGACCGCCGTCGGATAGGGGCTGGGCGGCTCGTCGGGGTCGCGGCTCCAGGTGCCGTCGCGCTTGGCCCTGGCCACCCGCGCCTCCCAGTCGGTGGGCGGCCGCTCGGGCTCCGTCACGCGGTCCTCATGCTCGGGTCCTCATGCTCGGGTCACCGGTGCCCTCCAGGTGCTCGAGGAAGTCGGCCAGGTCGGTCCACAGCGCCAGGCGCAGGGCGAGCGGCATGCCGTTGTTGGCGCCGGAGGGGCCCGGCAGCACGAAGGCGGGCACGCCGGCGACGGTCCAGGACAGCTCGCCGTAGCCCTGCGGGAGCCGCTCCCCCGCCCCGCGGGCGTACCAGGTCGCGGCCGTCTTGCTCACGAAGGCGACGGCCGTCGGGCCGACCATGCGGATCGCGCGGTCGAACTCGCGGCGGTGGATGAGCACCTCGGGCTCGTGGCCGGCCCGCTCGACCCGCTCGAGCACGAGATCGGTGATCCCGACGCCGAGGTCGGGGAGCCGGAAGGCGGTGTCGGGGTCGAGCCGCTCGTCGACCAGGCCGCTGCCGTGCAGCAGCTCGTAGAAGCGGTTGCCCGGCCCGGCGTAGTAGCGCGTCGTCCGGTGCTGGCCGACCGTTCCCGCGATCACCAGCCGGAGGCCCGGCCGCAGGTGGGTGGCGTCGGGCGCGGCGGTGCGGTTCATGGTCGTCTCATCCCACCAGACGTCAGATCAGTGGAGGGCGGCGTCCGGCTCGCCGACCACGTGCCCGGTGAAGGTGACGGTGAGCCCGGCGCGGGTCGGCGCCGCGCAGAGCAGCCCGGCCGAGACGGAGGCGGCGGGGTCGAGCCAGGCGAGTCGGACGAGGCGCAGGTCCTCGTCGTCGACGCGGGCCCGGATCGTCACGGCGTCGCCGGATCGGCTCGCCCGGACCGTCACCACGCGGCCGACCCACTCGGGGACCGGCGCGACCGACCAGTCCGACGTCTCGTGGGTGACGACGGCGCCGAGCTGCGCGACGCCGTCGGAGACCTCGACGCCCGCCTTGACCCACTCGCGGTCGTCGACCCGCAGGAACAGCCCGGCCTGGTCGAACTGCTCGGTGTAGTCGAGCCGGAAGGACACCTCGAGCCCGAAGTCGCCGCTCAGGTCCTCCAGCAGGGCGTGCTCGGAGTCGTGGACGAACCCGTACGAGGTCGTGCGCCACGCGTCGCTACCCTCGACCGCAGTCACGTGCAGCTCGTCGCCCTCGAGGCGTACGGCCTCGGGCTCGTGGGTCCACCGGCCGCGCTCGACCAGGTCCTGCAGGCTCATGGGTGCTCCTTCGCGTCGGTCACACGCTAGGCGGTGGACGTGCAGCGACCCCCGGCGCGATCACGCCGGGGGTCGGTTGCGTCAGGTTCTTCGTGGCGTGGACGCCAACCCCTTCGGGGCCCTTCGACAAGCTCAGGGAGCGTCCTCGGGGTCCTTCGACAGGCTCAGGGAGCGTCCCCGGGGCCCTTCGACAAGAGAGCGTCCTCGGGGCCCTTCGACAAGCTCAGGGAGCGTCCTCGGGGCCCTTCGACAAGAGAGCGTCCTCGGGGCCCTTCGACAAGCTCAGGGAGCGTCCTCGGGGCCCTTCGACAGGCTCAGGGAGCGTCCCCGGCCCTTCGTCAGGCTCAGCTGAAACGGATGTTCTGGGCGGCCGGGCAGTCGAACGGGTCGCGGGCGGCGAGGCCGACGCGGTCGAGGTGGGCCAGCACCGAGCGGTAGGCGTGGGCCAGGTTCGTCTCCGTGTAGGGGACGTCCAGGGCGCGGCAGTGCTCGCGCACCATCGTGCGCGCCTTGCGCAGGTGCGGTCGCGGCATGCTCGGGAAGAGGTGGTGCTCCACCTGGTAGTTGAGCCCGCCCATGAGGACGCTCATCCAGAACCCGCCGCGGATGTTGCGCGACGTGCGGACCTGCTTGGCCAGGAAGTCGAGCTTGGCGTCCGCCGGGACGATCGGCATGCCCATGTGGTTGGGGGCGAAGGAGAAGCCCATGTAGAAGCCGAAGACGGCGAGCTGCACGCCGAGGAAGGCGGCGGCCATGCCCAGCGGGAAGATCCAGAACAGCAGCCCCGCGTACACGCCGAACCGCAGCCCGAGCAGCGTCAGCTCCCATGCGCGGCCCTTGACCGGTCCGCGCGCGAGCAGCGCCTGGACCGACTTCAGGTGCAGGTTGACGCCCTCGAGGAGCAGCAGCGGGAAGAAGAGCCAGGCCTGGCGACGCGTGATGAAGCCCATGATCCCGCGCTGCTTCGCGGCGTCCTCGTCCACGAACGAGATCGTGTCGCGCGCGATGTCGGGGTCCTTGCCGACGCGGTTCGGGTTGCCGTGGTGCCGCGTGTGCTTGGTCATCCACCAGCTGTAGCTGAGCCCGGCGAACCCGACGGCGAGGATGCGGCCGCTGCGGTCGTTCGCCTTGCCGGAGGCGAAGATCTGGCGGTGCGAGGCCTCGTGCCCGAGGAACGCGAACTGCGTCAGCACGAGCCCGAGCGCGCCGGCCATCAGCAGCTGCAGCCAGGACTCGCCGAGGAGGATGATCCCCGTGGCGATGCCACCCAGGGCCAGCACCAGGCCGGAGAAGACCAGGACGTAGAACATGCGGGTCCGCCCGAGCAGCCCGGCGGTCCGGACCTGGGCGGTGAGGGCGGTGAAGCTGCGGGTGAGCGGCTGTCCGGCGAGCCGGGCCGTGGCCCTGCTCATCGGGGTCACGGCAGCGACAGGCGAAATGGCGATGGGTGCTCCTGGGTCGGTCTCGCGAGGCTTCCCAGCCGGGATGCAAGCAGAAATCGACGTGTCGTGAAGCGACCGATGCTCACCAGATGCTTCCAAGGTAGCGGGTCGACCTGTGTCCAGGCTGGCAAAGCGACCCTGAACCGCCCCGATAGGTTGCGCCCGTGATCGAGCTCTTCAACGGTCTCAGCGGCACCGGCCTGCTGGTGGGCCTCGAGGTCGCGCTCGTCGTCGTCGCCCTGATCATCACACCGCGCAACCGGCCCCGAGCTCGGCCCTGGCGTGGGTGCTGCTGATGGCCGTGCTGCCCCTGCTGGGCATCCTGCTGTTCTTCCTGATCGGCAGCCCCAAGCTCCCGCAGCGCCGCCGCGAGAAGCAGCAGGACATGGACAGGCTCATCGAGGAGGCCGCCCGCGCCGTGGGCCCCGTGCGTCCCGGCGAGGACGCTCCCGCGTGGTTCCCCTCGGTGTCGGCGCTGGTCGACCGGGTCGGGGCGATGCCGCTGCTCCAGGACAACGACGCTCGCATGGTCATGGGCTTCGACGAGCAGCTCCGCACGCTCGTCCAGGCCATCGACTCCGCCGAGCGCTACGTCCACTCGGAGTTCTACATCACCATCCGCGACACGACCACGGAACCCTTCTTCGACGCGCTCCGCCGCGCGGTCGAGCGCGGCGTGACCGTACGGCTGCTGCTCGACCACATGGGCACGCGGCCCTACCCCGGCTACCGCAAGACCCTGAAGGCCCTGACCGCCATGGGCGTGCAGTGGCACCTGATGCTGCCCGTCCAGCCGCTGAAGGGCCGCTGGCAGCGACCCGACCTGCGCAACCACCGCAAGCTGCTCGTGGCCGACGGCGACGTCGGGTTCGTGGGCTCGCTGAACATGATCGACCCCAGCTACGACAAGCGGGGCAACAAGCGGCGCGGGCTGCAGTGGGTCGACGAGCTGTGCGAGGTGCACGGCCCTGTGGTCCACGAGATCGACGCGCTCTTCGTCACCGACTGGTTCTGCGAGACCGACGAGCTGCTCGACAGCTCGCGCGAGCAGGCCTCGGACGAGCAGCGCGGCGGCACCCTCCTGGCCCAGGTCGCCCCGAGCGGACCCGCGTACGACCAGGAGAACAACCTCGCGCTGTTCAACAGCCTGCTGTACCACGCGGAGCGACGGATCAGCATCACGAGCCCGTACTTCGTCCCCGAGCAGTCCCTGCTCGGCGCGATCACGACGGCCGCCCGGCGCGGTGTCGACGTGGAGCTCTTCGTGGGCGAGATCGGCGACCAGTTCATGGTCTTCCACGCGCAGCACTCGTACTACTCCGAGCTGCTGTCGGCGGGCGTGAAGATCTACCTGTACCCGGCGCCGCACATCCTGCACTCCAAGCACGTGTCGGTCGACGACCAGGTCGCGGTGATCGGCTCGTCGAACATGGACATCCGCTCCTTCCAGCTCGACCTCGAGGTCATGCTGATGGTCTGCGGACGGACGTTCGTCGACCAGGTCAAGGCGGTCGAGGACGAGTACCGGCGGCTCTCCAAGCCCCTGCAGCTCGTGGACTGGGAGCGGCGCGGCTTCTGGCGCAGCGTCATCGACAACGTGATGCGCCTGACCTCCGCGGTGCAGTAGCCCCTGGACCCTCCGCCCGTCCCGACGCTCAGCGCCAGGGCTCCTGGCGGCTGTCCCCCGGCACGAACCCGTGCCGCACGCCCCACAGCACGGCCTGCGTACGGCTCGAGACGCCGATCTTGCGGTAGATCGTGCGCACGTACGACTTGATGGTGTTGGGGCTGAGGAAGGTGAAGGAAGCCACCTCGGCGTTGCTCTTGCCCTGCGTGATCAGGGCGAGGATCTCGGCCTCCCGGTCGCTCAGGCCCTCCGCCCGCCCCGGCCAGTCCAGGCCCGTGGCGCTGCGGGCCCGGCCCGGCGGGTCGCTGACGACCGTCTCCCCCGCCGCCACCCGCTCGAGGCTGGCGACGAGGTCGCGCGCCGGCAGCGCCTTGGAGAGGTAGCCGTGCACGCCGGCCTCCCGCGCCCGCTCGACCAGCCGCGGGTGGAAGTTCCAGGTGTAGACGGCGGTGCGTCCGGCCAGGGGGTTGTCGAGGAACACCTTGAGGTCGGCGGTGTCGCTCTCCGGCTGCGCGAAGGCGTCGTAGAGCACGACGTCGACCGGTCGGTCCAGCGTCGACTCGGTCGACAGGTCCGCCACCACCACCCGGTCGGGGTACTGCTCGAGCATCCGGGCGACACCGAGGACGACGACGTCGTAGTCGTCGACGACAGCCACGCTGATCGGGGGATTCATGGACGTACACTACCCACCAAGGGGTGTACCTAACCCCCCGTGCGGGTGGGTTTACTCGATAGCGTGAAGAACGATCACGAGAGGTCCGTCCGGATCGTCACGCCCGCCGCACCCGCCGCACCCGCCGTCACGACCGGGGGTGAGGGGGCCGCGGGACCCCGACGTGCGCGCTGACTCCGGGCGGCCCGAGCCGCCCCACGACAGCCTGCTGGAGGTCGGTGGCAGCGAGCCGGTGCGCATCGCGCCACTCCCCGACCACGCTCCCGACCGCACCCACGACCGAGACGACCTCGACCACGCAGCCGACCACGGCACCGAACCCGAGCCCCCGCAGAGGACGCGCGACCCGAACACACCGCCGCGGGGCCGCGAGCGGGAGGCGGAGCGCGCCCGTACGCAGGACCTCTTCGGCCAGCTCGACCACGCGTCGCCGAGCGAGCGGCAGGCCATCCGCGACGAGGTCGTGACGCTGCACCTCTGGCTGGCCACCAGCGCGGCACGGCGCTACGGGCCGCGCAGCGAGTACGACGACCTGGTGCAGGTGGCGCGCGGCGGCCTGGTCGAGGCGTTCGACCGCTACGACCCGACCCAGACCACGTACGCCTACTTCGCCTGGGTGACGATGACCGGGCTGCTGCGGCGCTACCTGCGCGACCACGGGTGGTCGGTGCGGCCGCCGCGCTCGGTGCAGGAGGCGGCCAACGTCCTGCGCGGAGCGGTCCCCGACCTGTCGCAGGAGCTGGGACGCGTGCCGCGGACCGCGGACCTCGCGACCTACCTGGGCTGGACCCCGCAGGCGGTCGAGGACGCCCGTTCCGCCGAGCTCGGGCTGCACGCCACAAGCATCGACGCGCTCGTCGGCGAGGCGTGGATGCCCGAGCACCCGCCGGAGTGGAACGTCGTCGAGACCCGGGTGCTGCTCGGGCGCGCGCTGCGCAGCCTGACCGACGGCGAGCGCGACCTGCTGCGGATGCGCTTCCTCGAGGAGATGACCCAGTCGCAGATCGCCGCCGTCGTCGGGGTCACCCAGATGCAGGTGTCCCGGCTCCTGTCGCGGCTCATGACCAAGCTCCGTGACCTGATCGGTGACCTCGAGGGCGACGACGAGCTCGCGGAGACCGCCGGCTGAACGTCCGCCGACGGTCTCCTACGAGGGAGTGCTACACGAGCACCTCGGCGAAGAAGGACTTCATCGCCTGCCAGCTGCGCGCCTCGGCCGCGGCCTGGAACTGCGCCCCGTGGTCCGGTGCGTCGGCGCCCGGGATCGTGAAGGCGTGCATGGCGCCGGAGTAGGTCACGACCTGCCAGTCCAGGTCGGGTACGCGGCGCAGCTCGTCCTCGAAGGCGTCGACGGCCTCGGGCGGGACGATCGGGTCGACGGCGCCGGTCAGCACGAGGATCTTGGCCTTGATCTGCTCCGCCTCGCCCTCGGGCCCGGTGGAGAGCCCGCCGTGGAAGGTCACGACACCCTTGAGCTCGGCACCGGTCCGGGCGAGCTGCAGCACGCCGGAGCCGCCGAAGCAGTACCCGATCGCGGCGACGCGCGCCGCGTCCACGCCCGGCTGGGCCAGCAGCTGCTCGAGTCCGCCCGTGAGCCGTGCGCGGAAGAGCTCCTGGTCGCCGTAGTAGCGGCCCGCCACCTGCGGGGCCTCGGACTCGCTCGGGCGTGTGTCAGCGCCGAAGACGTCCGCCGCGAAGGCGACGTAACCGAGACGGGCGAGCATGTCGGCGCGGAAGCGGGCCGCGTCGGTGACGCCGAGCCAGTCGTGGACGACGAGCACGCCCGGGTGGGTCGCGTCGTCGTCGGGACGGGCGACGTAGCCCGAGCAGGCCGTCCCGTCGACCTCGTACGCCACCTCGGCGCTGGTCGTGCCCTGTTGCGGCTGCGGCTCGCGCTCGAGGATCGCGGTCTGCTCGGCGGTGTACGCCATGGGTGCTCCTGTTCGGTGCGTGGGAAGGTTCGGCGGCCCGGGATCGCCGGGGCGCCCGTCCATCTCAGCACTAGCATGTGAGGCCGTCGTGAGCGGTCGGGCCACGACCTGGCCCAGCGAGGGAGACCCGGTGACGGACGTCAGCACGAGCAGCGAGACCACCCCGGCGGAGGCCGAGGTCGAGTCGAGCTCCTACGACGCCGCCCAGCGCCGGTCCCGCCAGATCGAGTCCGACCTGGCCCGTGACGCCGGGCGCTACCGGATGCTGACCGGCGACCGGCCCACGGGACGGCTGCACATCGGCCACTACTTCGGTTCGCTGGCCAACCGCGTACGCCTGCAGGACCTGGGCGTGGACTCCTGGATCCTGGTCGCCGACTACCAGGTCATCACCGACCGCGAGGGCGTCGGGCCGATCCGCGAGCGGGTGCTGTCGCTGCTCGTCGACTACCTCGCCGTGGGCATCGACCCGGCGCGCAGCACGATCTTCACCCACTCCGCCGTGCCGGCCCTCAACCAGCTGATGCTGCCCTTCCTGTCGCTGGTCACCGACTCCGAGCTGCGCCGCAACCCGACGGTCAAGGCCGAGCTGGCCGCGAGCCAGCGCCCGATGTCGGGGCTGATGCTCACCTACCCCGTGCACCAGGCCGCCGACATCCTGTTCTGCAAGGCCAACGTCGTGCCGGTCGGCAAGGACCAGCTGCCGCACCTCGAGCAGACCCGGGTCGTCGCGCGACGCTTCGACGAGGTCTACGGCCGCGCGCGGGCCGAGGAGTCCGTCTTCCCGCAGCCGGACGCCCTGCTGTCGGAGGCGCCGAACATCCTCGGCACCGACGGGCAGAAGATGAGCAAGTCGCGCGGCAACACCATCGAGATCGGGATGACCGCCGACGCCACGGCCAAGATCATCAAGCGCGCGGTGACTGACTCCGACCGCAACATCACCTACGACCCCGCCGGCCGCCCCGAGGTCGCCAACCTGCTGCTGCTCGCCTCGCTCTGCACCGGGCGTACGCCGCAGGAGTGGGCCGACGAGATCGGCGACGGCGGCGCGGGACGGCTCAAGGCCGTGGTCACCGAGGCCGTCAACTCGACGTTCGCGCCGATCCGGGCCCGCCGGGCCGAGCTCGAGGCCGACCAGGGCCACCTCCTCGAGGTGCTGGCGGCCGGCAACGCCCGGGCCAACGAGGTCGCCGACGCGACGCTCGACGAGGTGCGGCGGGCGATGGGGATGGCGTACGACCTCGGCTGAGCGCGGCCCCGCCCGACGAGCCCGGAGGGCGTGCGCGACCAGGGGCTGAGCCCACGCGCCCGGACCGGGGGTGGCACCATCGGTCCTCGCGGGTCGTTGCACCCGTGCAGGCGATTTCGACGATTCGACGAAGACTCGACGAAGAGGTGCCCATGCGGGTGGATATCCGGAGTGGTGGCGACGGCGTCGCCTGCTGGAACGGGGACGCCGTGCGCGCCTTCGCCGGCCGGGCGACCGAGCGGGAGGAGCGGCTCGCCGCCGCGAACCCCGACCTGGTCGTCCACGAGGGTCAGGTCAAGTGCTACGGCTGCGAGGTCATGGAGCACGGCTACGGCACGCGGTGCACCGCAGTGCTGACGCTGACCCTCTACAGCGTCGAGGGCGAGATCGCCCCCCGCGAGGCCGACGCGAAGGGTTCGCTGCTCGACGTCCCGGGCCTGGTCAGCAAGATCGACACGCCGGCCGAGCTGGCGACCCCCTCGCCCGTGCAGTCGGCCGGCTCGACGACGGGGGCGTCGTCCCCGCCGCCCCAGCCCGCCCCCTCGGTCCGCGGCGGCCTGCGCCGCCTCATCGGACGCTGAAAGCACCCGGTCCCCGCCGTCTCCTCGAGGAGCGCCTCCTCGCCGCGCGGGCGCAGGAGGCGGCGCTCAGGGCCGCGATCGAGCAGACGCGCGACGCCCGGCTGCTCATGTTCAGCGACGACGAGCACGACCCGGAGGGCTCGACGGCGTCGATGGACCAGGTCCGCGACACCGCCCTGCTGGCGACCGTCCGGCGCACGGTCGTCGAGCTCGAGGCCGCGCGCGAGCGGCTGGCCGAGGGCACGTACGGCACCTGCGAGCGCTGCGGCCGCCCGATCGCCCCCGCACGCCTCGAGGCCCGACCGGAAGCGCGGACCTGCGTGGCCTGCGCGTCCCGTCGCTGACCCTCACGCTTGGGCCGACCCCGGCACGATCCCTGAGCTCGTCGAAGGGCCATCACCGCCGACCGCAGCCCTTCGACAGGCTCAGGGAGCGTGGCTGGGTCAGCGTGACCTGGCTGCACGCTTCGACAGGCCCAACCGCGATCCCTGAGCTCGTCGAACGGCCACCACCGCCGACCGCAGCCCTTCGACAGGCTCAGGGAGCGTGGCTGGGCCAGCGTGACCTGCTGCACGCTTTGACAGGCCCGATCGCGATCCCTGAGCTCGTCGAAGGGCCACCACCGCTGAACGCAGCCCTTCGACAGGCTCAGGGAGCGTGGTTGGGTCAGCGTGACCTGGCTGCACGCTTCGACAGGTCCCGATCGCGATCCCTGAGCTCGTCGAAGGGCCACCACCGCTGAACGCAGCCCACCTGAGGTCTGCGACGCAAACCGGTTGACAGCGAGCGCCTCCATCACCAGACTGGTCTGCATGAAAAACCAGTTGGACAAGGCAGCAGAGCTGCGCAGGACGGCGGCCGTCGCCGCCGACTACGAGGTCCTCCAGGGCCTGGTCACCGCGACCACCGGCGCCGGTCTGCTGGTGTGGGCGTTCGGCTCGTCGACGTGGGCGAGCATCGTCATCGCCCTCGGCGTGGCCGTCGGCGTGGGCTACTACCAGAAGCGCTTCGGCAAGGCCGTCAGCCGGCACTCGGCGGTCCTCACCATCACCTACGCCCTCGTCTCCGTGCTCGTCTGCGGGACGGCGTACTCGATCGACCGCACCCTCGGGCTGCCGGTGCTGCTGCTCCCCCTGTTCGCGGCGGCGTTCCTGGCCGTCGGCTTCCGGTGGGGCTACCGCCACGTCGGCGTCGGACCGGCGCACTGGGCCGCCCTCGCCCTCGTCGCCGTCACCACGCTCGCGCCGCTCGTCGGCCTCGACGCGCTGGGTGCCCGTCCCGGCCTGTTCACCCTCGGGGTGGCGCTCGTCGTCATCGGCCTCGTCGACCACGCGCGGCTCGTCGGCTCGATGAAGCCGGTGCCGCGTGACTGACGCGGCCCGCGACCAGGGCGAGGCCGCACCCGACTTCCCACCCGATTTCGAGGTCGACCGGCTCGTCCACGAGCCCGCCCGCCTCGGCATCCTCACCGTGCTGTCGTCGGTGCGGAGCGCGGAGTTCCTCTTCCTCCAGAGCACGCTCGGCCTCAGCAAGGGCAACCTGTCGAGCCACCTGGGCAAGCTCGAGCAGGGCGGGCTGGTGGAGATCACCAAGAAGTTCGTCGGCAAGAAGCCCCAGACCAGCGCCTCGCTCACCCCGGCGGGGTGGGAGGCCATCGGTCGCTACTGGCGCCAGCTCGACCAGCTGCGGGACCTCGGCCGCCCGGCTGGGTGATCCGTCGAGGGGTCGCCAGGGGAAGGTTGTCGTGTGAGCCCGAAGAAGAGCCCGGCCTCGACCGGCAGCGCCCCCGACGACGTCTACCCCGGCATCCAGGCCGAACGGGTGCAGCTCCTCAACGACGACGAGGTCGCCGAGGACGGCGCGTACGTCCTCTACTGGATGCAGCAGGCGCAGCGCACCGAGCTGAACCACGCCCTCGAGTACGCGGTCCGGCGCGCGAACGACGACGGGCAGCCGCTGCTCGTGGCGTTCGGGCTCATGGACGACTACCCCGAGGCCAACCGGCGGCACTACCACTTCATGCTGCAGGGCCTGGCCGACGTCGCGGAGGCGCTCGCCAAGCGGGACATCCCCTTCGTGCTCCAGCGCGGCAACCCCGCGGAGGTGGCCCTGCGGCTGGCGAAGGAGGCCAGCCTGGTCGTCTGCGACCGCGGCTACCTGCGCCCGCAGCGGGAGTGGCGCGACAAGGTCGCGAAGGAGGCCGGCCGGTCGGTCGTCCAGGTCGAGAGCGACGTCGTCGTGCCGGTCGAGCTCGTCTCGGACAAGGTCGAGACCGCGGCCCGGACGATCCGCCCCAAGATCACCAAGCACCTCGAGCGCTTCCTGGCGCCGCTGCCGAAGGCGACGCTGAAGGACACGACGGCGACCAAGGTGAAGGGCGAGGACCTCTCCGACGTCGACGCCCTGCTCGACGCCCTCGGGCTCGACGACGAGGTGCCGGTCGTCCGGCTCTTCACCGGCGGGACGACCGCGGGCAAGAAGGTGCTCCGCGACTTCCTCTCCGACCACCTCGACGTCTACGCCGAGCACCGCAACCAGCCGCAGACCGACGACGTCTCGCACATGAGCAAGTACCTGCACTTCGGCCAGCTGTCGCCGGTCTACATCGCCCTCGAGGCGCAGAAGATGCCCGAGAGCGAGAACCGCGACGACTTCCTGGAGGAGCTGATCATCAGGCGCGAGCTGCCGATGAACTTCGTCTACCACCAGCCGCGCTACGACAAGTACACGGCGATCCCGGACTTCGCGCGCAAGACCCTGTCCGAGCACGAGGACGACGAGCGCGAGCACGTCTATACCCGCGCGCAGCTCGAGGACGCCGAGACCCACGACGAGTACTGGAACGCGGCGATGCGGGAGATGAAGGCCACCGGCTACATGCACAACTACATGCGCATGTACTGGGGCAAGAAGATCCTCGAGTGGTCGAGCACGCCCCAGCACGCGCACGCCACGACGCTCTACCTCAACAACAAGTACTTCATCGACGGCCGCGACGCGAACTCCTTCTCCAACGTCGCCTGGGTCTACGGCCAGCACGACCGCGGCTGGACCGAGCGGCCGGTGTTCGGCAAGGTCCGCTACATGAACGCCGCGGGCCTGGAGCGCAAGGCGAAGCCGAAGGAGTACGTCGCCAAGGTCGACGAGCTGGAGCGCGAGGTCGAGGAGGGTTCCTGACCCTCGGCACCGGCTCCCGCGAACACGACCACTGAACTTGTCGGAGGGCCACCTTCGCCCGTACGCAGCCCTTCGACAGGCTCAGGGATCGTGGCTGGGTTCTGACCGGCTCAGGGATCGTGTCCGGGAACCGCGCAGCCCTTGGGGATCGGGCTACCGAACCACGACGAGGTCGGCCGGCCAGTCGGCCCGGCCGGTGAGGGTGAGCAGGAGGTCGCTGCCGCGCCCGCGCTGCAGGACGACCTCGGTGGCCAGGCCGGCGGCCTCACGGAGGGCGGCCGGCGGTGCCTCCAGGTCGAGGCTCGTCGCCGTGGCGACGTCGAGGCCGTGCACCACGAGCTCGAAGGTCCGCGTCGGCAGGTAGGTGCGCAGCCGCATCCCGCCGCCGATCGTCTGCAGCAGCTGCTCGGGGTCCGCGGCGCGGACGCGGGCGACCGCACGCTCGGCCGCCTCGGTCACCCAGGCGTACGGGTCGTCGCCCAGCTCGGCGCCCGCGGCGACCCCACGGGCGTTCACGGCGTCGGCGTCGACGTCGGCCGTGCCGGTCAGCCCGACGTACGCCGCCGCCGAGGTCAGGTCCTCCCGCTCGGCGGGCCGGTCGAGGTAGGTGGTGACCGTGACGAGCGCGCGGGCCGTGTGCCCGACGAGCGCCCGCAGGTCCCAGCGACCGAGCCCCGGCCGGTCCCACCCGCCGTCGATCCGGCCGACCAGGCCCGTGAAGGCGCCCGCGGCGGCCTCGAAGGCCTCCAGCACCGGTGCCGCGTCGTCCCAGCTGCTCATCTGCCGACCTCTCTGCCACCTGCGTCGCGGCCAGCACCGGCGACGAGGACCGTCGCTGCGTGCCGGACGGGGAAGTTCACCGATGACGCGATGAAGCACGCGTCGTGGGCCGGGGCGTGGAGCGCCTCGGCCTGCTGGAGCATCGAGGCGTCGGCGACGACGACCTCGGGGCGCAGGACGACCTCGGTGAAGCGGCCGCCCATCCCCTCCTGGCGCATCGCGCCGCTCGCGGCGTCGGCGTACGACGTCACCACGACGCCCGCCCGCGCGCAGAAGGAGAGGTAGGAGAGCAGGTGGCAGCCCGAGAGCGCGGCGAGCAGCAGCAGCTCGGGGTTCCACAGGGCGGGGTCGCCGCGGAACGGCTTGTCCGCCGTCCCCACCAGCACCGCGCGCCCGGGCGCGACGACCTCGTGCTCGCGGGTGTACGAGCGCACGTCGACCGTGCCGGCCGGGTCGGCCCAGCTCAGCCGGGTCTCGTAGCGGTGCTCGGCCACGGCCCGACCCTAGCGATGAGCGGACGTGGCGCAACGCTCGTCCGCAGCGCGGTGCCCGGGCGGTGGAGGTTCCTACACTGGCCTGGTGGGCGCGGACGGACGGCTGGGGCAGCGGCGTACGCGCCGACGCGCCCTGACGGGTCCGCGCTGATGGCCACGACCACGGCGGCACGCGTCGAGCGCCGCGAGCAGGACCGTCCGACGTCCGGGCGCCTGGTGGTGGTGACGGCGGGCGCCGTCGCGGTCGTCGTCAGCCTGGTGCTGCTCGGGGTGACCGGCTCGCTCGCCGCGCCCGGTGGCGGGCTGCTCGACCCGGGCGCGCTCACCCGCTACGGCCTCCCGGCCGCCCGCGCGGTCCACGACCTCGCAGCGTCAGCCACGGTGGGGCTGCTCGTGCTCGCCGCCTTCTTCGTCGCTCCCGCCGCCGGCAAGTCGGTGGACAGCCTCGCCGGCCCGCGCCGGACCATGGTCCGCGCGGCCACGGTGGCCTCGCTCGTCTGGGCCGGCGCCGGGCTCGTCGTGCTGGTCCTGACCGCCGCCGACGTCGCGGGCTTCTCCCCCACGGCCTCGGGCTTCAGCGTCGTCCTCTTCTCCTTCACCGCCCAGCTCGAGCTGGGCCGCGCGCTGCTGGTCAGCCTGCTGCTGGTCCTGCTCGTCGCCGTGCTCTGCACCCTCGCCACGCGGGTGGTCGCCGTCGCCTGGGCGGCCGCGTTCTCGCTGCTCGCCGTCCTCCCGCTCTCCCTCGTCGGCCACGCCGCCGGCTCCGACGACCACATGAACGCGGTCGACAGCCTCGCCATCCACCTGGTCGGGGCCGTGCTCTGGGTCGGCGGGCTCGTCGCCCTCGTGCTCGTCGGCCGCCGGCTCGGCGACCAGCAGGAGGCCGTGGTCCGGCGCTACTCGATGCTCGCTGGCGCCTGCTTCGTGCTCGTCGCCGTGTCCGGCGTCGTGAACGCCGCCCTGCGCGTGGGCTCGGTCGCCAACCTGGCCACGCCGTACGGGCTGCTCGTCGTCGCCAAGGTCGTCGCGCTCGGGCTCCTGGGCGTCGCCGGCTACCTGCACCGCCGCCGGGCCATCCCCCGGCTGGGCACCGACCGGTCGGCCTTCGCCCGGATCGCCGCGGTGGAGCTCGTCGTCATGGGTGCGACCGTCGGCCTGGCCGTCGCGCTGTCCCGCTCGGCGCCGCCCGTCCCCGAGACCGCCGAGGCGTCCGGCACGGACCGCGTCGCCTCGCTGCTCGGCTACCCCGAGCCCCCGCCGTTCACCGTCGGGCGCTACCTCACGGCCTTCTACCCCGAGCTGCTCTGGCTCGTCGTCGCGCTGCTCATGGTCGGGCTGTACGCGGCCGGCGCGGTCAAGCTGATGCGACGCGGCGACCGCTGGCCCGTGCAGCGGACCCTCTTCTGGACGCTGGGCTGCGTCGCGCTGGTCTACGTGACCAGCGGCGGCCCGGGCGTCTACGGCCGGCTCGGCTTCAGCCTGCACATGGTGCAGCACATGGCCCTGATGGTGCTCGTGCCGTTCCTGCTCGTCTTCGGCGCGCCGGTCACGCTGGCGCTGCGGGCGCTGGACGCACGCCGCGACCGCAGCTTCGGCCCGCGGGAGGTGCTGCTGCGCCTCGTGCACGCCAAGGTCCTGACCTTCCTCGGCAACCCGGTCGTCGCCGCCGTGCTCTTCACCGGCGGGCTCACGGTCTTCTACTACACCCCGCTCTTCGGCCTGGCCCTGGCGACGCACACCGGCCACGTGCTCATGACGGCGCACTTCCTGCTCACCGGCTACCTCTTCATCTGGGCGCTCGTCGGGATCGACCCCGGGCCCAAGCGCCCGCCGTACCCCTTCCGGCTGCTGATCCTGCTCGTCACGCTCGCCTTCCACGCCTTCTTCGGCATCGCGCTGATGTCGGGCTCGGCGCTGCTGGCGCCCGAGTGGTGGGCCGCGCTCGGCCGCACCGACACCACCGCCCTCCTCGCCGACCAGCAGCGCGGCGGCGCGATCGCGTGGGGCGCCGGCGACCTGCCGTCCCTCGCGCTGGGCGTCGCCCTGCTCGCCGGCTGGCTGCGCAGCGACCGGCAGACCAGCAAGCGCCTCGACCGTCAGGCCGACCGCGACGACGACGCCGAGCTCAAGGCGTACAACGCCCGGCTCTCGGCGATGTCCGGCCAGGCGGGGACGCCGCAGCGGAAGCCCGAGCAGTGAGCGGCCGGGCCCGCGCGCTGCGGGTCGGGCTGCTCGGCGGCGGTTCGCTGCTGCTGGCCACGGCCGCGCACCTGTCGGGTGGTGGTTCGCTGCCGGGTCCGGGCGTGCTGGGCGTCGCCGCCTTCGTCCTCGGCCTCGTCTCGCTGGTGCTGACCCGACGGCGCGTACGCCTGCCCGTGCTGCTGGCCGCCCTGGTCCCGCAGCAGGTCGCCCTGCACGTGCTCTTCGACGGGGCCGCGGCCGCCGCCGGCGGGTGCAGCCCCGTGCAGGCGGCGCACCACGCCATGACGACGCTGACCTGCATGCCCACGCACGGCATGGGCCCGATGGGCTACGCCTGGCCGATGTTCGTCGGGCACGTCGTCGCCACGCTCGGCACGGCCTGGCTCCTGTCCCGCGGCGAGGCCTGGTGCTGGGCCTGGGCCGTCCGGGCCGTCCGGGCCGCGTACACCGGTCCCCTCGCCCGCCCCAGCCGTCGCCGGCCGCGTCCGGCTACGACCGCCCTCGTCCGCGCGCTGCTGCGACGCGCGCCCCGGCCGCAGACGCCACGCGGCCCCCCGCTCTCCTTCGCCTGACCGGCCCAGCCAAAGCCAGGCCGTCCCCGCGGGGACCGGCCTCCGCCCGCAGCCCGCTGCCGGCGTCACCCGACTGCCACGTCTCGAAGGACCCCTCCATGCCCCGCTCCACCCTGTCCAGCACCGCCCCGCCCGGACGCCGCCTGCTCGCCGCGCTCGGGGCGGGCCTCGTCCTCGCCCTCGGGCTGACGGCGCCCGCGTACGCCCACGACGAGCTCCGGTCCAGCAACCCGGCCGACGGCGCCACCCTCGCGCAGCCGCCCGCCGAGGTCGTCCTGACCTTCGAGGAGCCGCCCGTCGACCTCGGCCTCCAGGTGGTCGTCACCGGCCCCGACGGCTCCGTCTCCTCCGGCGACGCGCGGATCCAGGGCGACGACGTCGTCCAGACCGTGCAACCCCAGGCCCCCGCCGGTCGTTACTCCGTGGAGTGGCGGGTCACCTCCGACGACGGGCACCCGGTCTCCGGGCGCTTCGCCTTCACCGCGGAGGGCGCCGCGACCGGCGCCTCGGCGGGCGCGACCCCGTCCGGCGCACCGGCCAGCACCCCGGCGGCGACGCCGGCCCCGGCCGACGCCGCCCGGCGCGACCCGCTCATCCCGTCGTGGGCGTGGATCGTGGCCGGCGTGATCGTCATCGCCGGGGCGATCCGGCTCAACCGGCGCGCGAGCGCCGCCAACAAGCAGCAGGAGGACTGAGATGGCGAAGACCGCCAGCACCAAGCAGGGCGGCCGGCACGACCCCGCCGCCTCGGACCGTCGACGCCAGGCCCGCGCGGCCCAGCAGGCCGCGCTCGCCCGCGCGAAGCGCCGGCGCGCCCTCACCCAGGTCGCGATCATCGGCGGCGTGGCCGTCGTGGTCGTCGCGATCATCGCCACCGCCGTCCTCGTCGGGCGTCGCGGCGACTCGACGGCGGCCGGCGCCTCCGGCGGCGGCCCGTCGTTCTCGGGAACCACCTCGATCGGCGGCGGCGGGAGCCAGGTGCCGCTGGCGATCGGCGGCAGCCAGGCGGCGAACGGCGTCCGCGTCGGCAGCACCGACGCCAAGGTGACGATGGACCTCTGGGTCGACTACTCCTGCCCGCACTGCCAGGAGTTCGAGGCGACGAACAACGCCGCGATCTCCGACCTCGTGGCCTCCGGCAAGCTCGCCGTGACCTACCACAACATCCAGATCGTCACCGACTACGGCACCGAGGCCGGCAGCGCGTCCGCGTGCGTCGCGGTCCACGACCCGAGCATCTGGCCGGCGTTCAACGCCTCGCTCTACGCCAACCACAGCGCCCAGACCGACGGCTGGTCCGCGAGCCAGTTCGCCTCGTTCGCGACCTCGAGCGGGGCCGGCGACGCGACGCGCAGCTGCATCACCGACGGGACCTACCGCGACTGGATCGGCGACAACACCGCCGCGTCGGTCAAGGCCGGGGTCAAGGGGACGCCGACGATGTTCATCAACGGGCAGCAGACCGACACCCTTTCCGGCCAGGCCCTCACCGACCGCGTCAACGCCCTGGCCAGTGCCTGAGCGCGAGGCCCGCGCGGCCCTCGTCGACCCGGAGGTCGAGGACGAGACCGCCGACGACCCCGCCCCCTCCTCGGGGCGGGGCGTCGGCGTGCTCATGGTCGTCGCCGGCGCCCTCGGGCTGCTGGCGGCGATGGTGCTGACGATCGACCGCTTCCGCCTGCTCGAGGACCCGAACACGCAGCTGGCCTGCAACCTCAGCCCGTTCATCGCCTGCGGGCCGGTCATGGAGTCCCGGGCCGGCGCGCTCTTCGGCTTCCCCAACCCGCTGCTCGGCATCATCGGCTTCTCGGTGGTGCTGACCGCGGGCGTCCTGCGGACCTCCGGCGTCGCGCTGCCGCGGTTCTTCCACCGCGGGCTGCAGGTCGGCGTGCTGCTGGCCGCCGTCTTCATCACCTGGCTGCAGACCCAGTCGCTCTACGTCATCGGCGCGCTCTGCCTGTGGTGCATGCTCGTCTGGGCGGTGACGATCCCCCTGACCGTCGCGGTCACGCTCGACAACGCGGCGCACGGCCGCCTCGGCGCCGGGCTCGAACGGCTGGGCACGCGGCTGCGCCCGTACACCGTCACGGTGGTCGCCGTCTGGTACCTCGTGGTGCTGACCGCGATCGGCCTGCGCTTCTACCGCGAGTTCGCGCTCTTCTGGTTCGGCGTCGCCCTCTAGGACCGCACCCGACCGCGACGAGGGAGTGGATCCGGCACCGTCCTGGTGCCGGATCCGCTCCCTTCTGCGTCGACGGGGCGTTAATTGCGTTGCCGCCGACCGCCGCGTCGCCCTAACGTCCTCGTCGACGCCGAGAGCGTCACCCCGAGGACGAGGAGGTGAGACCCCGCATGCCGATGACCCCCGCGCGAGACGCGCACGTCACCCGTACGGCTCCGGCGTCCCTGCTCGGCTCCTGCCGGGACTGACCCGGCACCGCCCGGGCGCCTGACGCCCACCGTGCACCCGCGACCGCCCTGGTCGCCCCTCCACCCCTGACCCTGGCCGGCGCACGCCCGGCGCCGGGTCGTCCCCGCGCGCCCGGACCGAGGCCCAGGCGCGCCCTCAACCCGAGGAACCGCCATGTCCCACCTGCCCGTGTCCACCCTCTGCACCTACGGCCTGCCCCTGCGCGCGTACGACCACCTCGCGCTCGACGTCCGGCCGGCGGAGCGACCCGAACCGTCCCGGTCCGCGGCCCCGCCACGACCGGGCCCGACTCGGCCCCGCGGCCTCCTGCGCCGCGTCGGCCTGCCCCGGCTGGTCGCCGGGGTCCGCTGAGCCCGCCACCCGGGAGGCCCGGGTCGTCCACCTCGGACGACCCGGGCCGCACGCGTCGGGGCACCCGGCCTAGCGCCGGCGCGCCGCCCCGAACAGGCCGCGCACGATCTCGCGCCCGGCCGAGCGCGCGAACTGCCGGAACACCGTCGAGCCGGCGATCTGCTCGACCATCCCCTTCTCCTGGCGCCGCGACGAGGCGCGCGGCTGGCTCGACCGCGCCGACCGCTCGGCCCGCTCGGCCTCGGTCCGCGCCCGGGCGTCGTCCTTCGCCTGCTGCTCCGCGGCCTCCTGCGCCCGCTTCGCCTCGTCGGCCCGCTGCTGCTCCGCCGCGGCGGCCGCCGCGCCCGCCTCGAGCTTGCGGGCGAGCATCTCCTGCGCCGAGTCCCGGTCGATCGCCTGGCCGTACTTGCCCATCAGCGACGACATCGCCACCCCCGGGCGGAGCACGTCCTCCGGCGTGGGTGCCATCAGCGACTGCGGCGCGATCATCCGCGTCCAGGCGACCGGCGTCGGCGCGCCGTCGGGGTCCATGACGGTGACGATCGCCTCGCCGATGCCGAGCTGCTGCAGCACCTCGGCCAGGTCGTAGCCCGACCTGGGGAAGGTCGCGACGGTCTGCTTGAGCGCCTTGGCGTCGTTCGGCGTGTGGGCGCGCAGCTGGTGCTGCACGCGCGACCCGAGCTGGGCGAGGACGTCGTCCGGCACGTCCTTTGGCGTCTGCGTCACGAAGAAGATGCCGACGCCCTTGGAGCGGATGAGCCGTACGGTCTGCGCGATCGCGGTGAGGAACGCCTTGGACGCGTCGGCGAACAGCAGGTGCGCCTCGTCGAAGAAGAAGACGAGCTTGGGCTTGTCGACGTCGCCGACCTCGGGCAGGTCGTGGAACAGGTCCGCGAGCAGCCACATGAGGAAGGTCGAGAAGACGGCCGGGCGGTCCTGGAGGTTCGGCAGCTCGAGCAGCGACACCACGCCGCGCCCGTCGCCGGTCACGCGCAGGAGGTCGGCGGTGTCGAACTCCGGCTCGCCGAAGAAGGCGTCGGCGCCCTGGTCGGAGAAGGTGACCAGCGAGCGCAGGATGACCCCGACGGTGGCCGCGCTGAGCCCGCCGATGCTCTTCAGCTCGGCCTTGCCCTCGTCGCTGGTCAGGTGGGTGAGGACGGCACGCAGGTCCTTCAGGTCGAGCAGCGGCAGGCCCTGGGTGTCGGCGTAGTGGAAGACGAGCCCGAGCGAGGACTCCTGCACGTCGTTGAGGCCGAGCACCTTCGACAGCAGCGTCGGGCCGAACGAGCTCATCGTCGCCCGCAGCGGGACGCCGATGCCCTGCCCGCCGAGGGAGAAGAATTCGGTCGGGCACGCCTGCGGGTGCCAGTCCTGGCCGAGCTTCGCCGTACGGGCGCTGAGCTTGTCGCTCGGCTGGCCCGGCGAGGCGACGCCCGACAGGTCGCCCTTGATGTCGGCGGCGAAGACCGGCACGCCGGCGGCCGAGATCTGCTCGGCCATGAGCTGCAGGGTCTTCGTCTTGCCGGTACCGGTGGCGCCGGCGACCAGGCCGTGGCGGTTCAGCATGCTCAGCGGGATGCGGACCTGCGCGTCCGGCTTGGGGGTGTCGTCCTCCACCAGCACGCCGAGCTGGATGGAGGGCTCGTCGAAGGTGTAGCCCTTCGCGATCGCCTGCCCGGCCTCGCTCAGCGGCGGTGGTGGTGGCGGAGCGGCGGTCTCCGTCGTGGCGGGCGCCGGGGTTGCGGGCGCCCCCGACGCGGTCGGCGGGACGTAGCCGGGAGCCGAGGTCATAGACCGAATCGTAACGAGGCGCTTTCGCGCCCCGAGAGGTTCGTTGACTACGCTGACGCCGTGATTTTCAAGCGCGTCGGGGACAGTCGCCCCTACCCCGACCACAGCTACGTCCAGAAGCAGTGGGCGGCCATCGCGCCGCACCAGGTGCGTCTGGACCAGCTGGTGACCACCAAGCGCACGCTCGACCTCGAGGCCCTGCTCGAGGAGGACTCCACCTTCTACGGCGACCTCTTCGCGCACGTCGTGTCCTGGCGCGGCGAGTACTACCTGGAGGACGGCCTGCACCGCGCCCTCCGCGCAGCGCTCCAGCAGCGGCAGACGATGCACGCCCGGGTCCTTGAGCTGCGGTGACACGGGGACCTCTGCGGGTGGGGCCGACGGCCCGCGCCGCGGGTTAGGCTTCGCGCTCAGCCGCTCGGGAGGCCTCGGTCACGGTGACCGGACCAGCGCGGCGACCCGACGGGGTGCGACGCGGCACGCTCGTCGAGACACCTTGAGGAGCTCGCTGCGGTGATCGGTCGGATCTTCCGGGTCATCCGCACCCCCGTGACCCTCATCGTGCTGCTCGCGGCGCTCGTGTACGCGGCGTACTGGGGCTACACCAACGTCATCGCGCCGGTGCCCCCGCCGCCACCCACGCCGTGCGTGCAGCAGACGCTGCCCAAGGGCCAGCTGGCGAGCTCGCAGGTCTCGGTGAAGGTGTTCAACGGCGGCAACAGCCGGGGGCTGGCCGCCAACGTCAGCCGCTCGCTGCGGGGCAAGGGCTTCAAGGTCAGCGGCACGGCGAACACGATCGAGAAGATCGACGAGACCGTCATCGTCGGCGCCGGGGAGAACGACCCCGAGGTCCAGCTGACCAAGCGCTTCTTCAAGGGCGCGACCGTACGGGCCGACGGCCGCGCCGACCACTCGGTCGACGTGCTCGTGGGCAACAAGTACGGCGGGTTCAACAAGAGCGCCAAGACGACCCTCGCGGTCGAGTCCGGCACCGTCTGCCTGCCCGCGCCCGAGACCGTCTCGGCGTCCCCGACGCCCGCCTGACCCTCGACCCGTACGGCTCCCGTCTCGCGGACCGCGGTCGGGCGGCTCAGGAGGAGGCGGGCCGTGCGCGGCGCCAGCGGGCGAGCCGGCCGCCCTGCGCCAGGTCGTGCAGCCGCTCCTCGGCGAGCGCACGGCTGGCCGCCGGCGTCACGATCAGCAGCTCGTCGCCGACCTTGATGCGCTCGCCGGAGCCCGGGTTGAAGGGCGAGGCGTCCCGGATGATCAGCGAGACGACCGTGTTGACCGGCAGCCTCAGCTCGCTCACCTCCATCCCCGCCAGCCGCGAGCCCGTCGGGACCCGCACCTGCAGGAGGTCGGCGGCGATCTGGTCCAGCGGCGCGGCCTCGACCTCCACGTCCCGGGCGGCGCGGTCGTCGATCAGGCCGAGCCGACGCGCGAGGAAGGGCAGGGTCGGCGCCTGCAGGCAGGTGAACACCACGACGAAGACCAGCACGACGTCGAAGAAGAACAGCCCGTCGTCGATCCCGTCCGCGAGCGGGACCGTGGCCAGGACGATGGGCACGGCACCGCGCAGCCCGGCCCAGGACAGGAACGCCTGCTCCCGCAGCGGCACCTTGAACCACCGCAGGCTCACCCAGACCGACAGCGGCCGCGCCACGAACGTCACGAAGAGCCCGGCCGCCACCCCGACCAGCGCGGCCTCGAGGGTCACCCGGCTCGGCGTCGCCAGCAGCCCGAGCATCACGAACAGCCCGATCTGGGCGATCCAGCCGATCCCCTCGACGAAGGAGCGCATCGCCGCGCGGTGCGGCAGCTGGGCGTTGCCGAGCAGCACCGCGCAGACGTAGACCGCGGCGAAACCGCTCGCGTGCGCGGTCGAGGTGATGCCGTACGCGAGCACGGCCCAGCCGAGCGTGGCGAGCGGGTAGAGCCCCGAGGAGGGCAGGGCGACCCGGCGCAGGATCTGCACGCCGATCCAGCCCATCACCGCGCCGGTCACCACGCCGCCGACCAGCTCGAGCACGACCAGCGTGCCGACGAGCAGCGGACCCCCCTCGGCCTCGTGGCCGGCGGCCAGACCGCTGGCGAGCGTGACGAGCAGGACGGTGGGGGCGTCGTTCAGGCCGGACTCGGCCTCGAGCATGCCCCTGATCCGGTACGGGATCGGCACCCGGCGGAGCACCGAGAAGACCGCGGCCGCGTCGGTCGGCGAGATCACCGCGCCCAGCAGGACCGCGACCCAGATGTCGAGGCCGAGGACGTAGTAGCCGAACGCGGTGACGGCGCCGACGCTGACGACGATGCCGATGGTCGCCAGCACCAGGGCCGGGCCGATGACCGGTCTGATCTCGCTCCACTTGGTGGTGAGACCGCCCTCGGCCAGGATCAGCACCAGCGCGGCGAAGCCGAGCGCGTGCGCCAGGTCGGCGTCGTCGAAGGCGAGGCCGCCGGGCCCGTCGGTGCCCAGCAGCATGCCGAGCCCGAGGAACAGCAGCAGCGACGGGAGGCCGAAGCCGGACCCGAGGCGGGCGGCGAGGATGGCCACGATCAGCACGACGGCACCCACGAGGAGGATGACGTCGAGGTCGATCATGCCGCCATCCTTCCGGACCCGGGCTACGGGCGTGCAACGGACGAGACGGCCGAGAGAAGACCAGCACCCTACGTGGGCGGCCAAGCGCGCAGCGGCCCTCGAGGCACCGGCGTGCCGCGAGGTTCCTGTCGGTCCTCGGTCCTACGGTGCGGTCATGTCGGTCCGGACCGCGCCAGCCCCGCTGCCCTCGCTGGGCTTCCGGCGCCTGCGCGCCTTCACCATCCTGATGCTGGCCGTGGCCCTCGTGAACACCGTCGTGCAGCTGCTCGACCGCTCGGACGCGGCGCTCCCGGCTGTCGTCGCGGCGTCGGCGCCCGCTCCGGCACCCGCCCCGCCGCCCGCACCCGCCGCCGTCGTCGCCGACGCGGTCAGCGACTGGCACGCGGCCGAGGACGGGCACCTGGCCGTCGTCGTCTCCGACCTCTCGACCGGGCGCACCACCGCGTACGGCGACACCGACCACGCCTTCGCCACGGCGAGCATCGTCAAGGTCGACATCCTCGCCACCCTGCTGCTGCAGGAGCAGGGCAGGCTCACCAGCGGGCAGAAGGAGGTCGCGAGCCGGATGATCCGCCAGAGCAGCAACGGCGCGGCCACCACGCTGTGGAAGGCCATCGGCAAGGAGAAGGGGCTGGCCGCGGCCAACACGACCTTCGGGCTGACGCAGACGAAGGGCGGCACGCAGGGCCGCTGGGGCGCGACGACCACGACGACGGCCGACCAGCTGCGCCTGCTCCAGGTCGTGTTCACCGACGACTCCCCGCTCACCGCGGAGTCCCGGAAGTACGTGCAGTCGCTCATGGGCGGGGTCGCGACCGACCAGGACTGGGGCGTCACGGCCGCCGACTCGCGCGGCGACACGCACGCCTTCGTGAAGAACGGCTGGCTGCCGCGGACCGGCGGGTGGGCCGTGACCAGCGTCGGCCGCGTCGAGCACGAGGGTCACCCGCTGCTCGTCGCCGCCCTCTCCGACGGCGGCAGCACGCAGAAGAAGGGCGTCTCCGTCGTCGAGCTCGTCGCCACGCACGCGGCCAGGGACGTCACGGGCGCCTGACGGTCAGGCCGGCACGGCCTGCTCGCCGACCTCGACCACGACGCACTCGGCGCCCACGGCCTCGAACGCTCGGAGCTGGGCCGCGTCGGCCGACGCGTCGGTCACCAGGGTCCAGCGCGGGGGGAGCAACGCCCACGCGTGGAAGGGGGCATGGCCGAGCTTGGCCCCGTGGGCGAGGACGTAGACGTGGTCGGCCCGGCTCATCATCAGCTCCTTCAGCCGGGTCTGCTCCAGGTCCTTCTCGCAGATGCCGCGGTCGGCACGCACCCCGTCGGCCCCGAGGAAGGCGCGGTCGAAGCTCATCCGGTCGAGCGCCGCCTCGGTGACGGGCCCGACGAAGCTCTGGCTCGGGTGCCGCAGCCGCCCTCCGAGCAGCACCACCTCGAGGTGGTCGGCGTCGGCCAGCGCCTCGAGCGACGTCAGCCCGATCGTCGCCACGGTCAGCCGCTCGAAGGACCTGAGCTCCTCGGCCAGCGCCGCGGCGGTCGACCCGCCGTCGAGGACCACCGTCTCGCCGTCCGTCACCTGCCCGGCCGCCCACGCCGCGATCGCCCGCTTCGCCTCGTGCGCCTCCCCCAGCCGCTGGCGGAGGGAGGACTCGGGGTGCGGCTCGAGGCTGAGCGCGCCGCCGTAGGTCCGGGCGAGCTGACCGCGCGACGTCAGGACGGCGAGGTCGCGCCGGATCGTCGAGGGGGTGACGCCCATCCGGGCGGAGAGGTCGTCCACGCTGGCCAGGCCGTGCGACAGGGCCAGCGCCAGGATCTCCTCGCGCCGCTCCTCCGACCGGGTGCGACCCATCAACGGGCTTCTTCCGGGAAGATCTGCGCGATCTGCGCAGGAACATGAGGTCCTCGTCGAGCCGACGTCATCGGGGCTCTCCTCGTGCCGAAGGGACAGGAACCGCTGCTCAGGCAGGTCCCGGGCACTGTATCCCGGGTGACGAGGCGCCGCCAGCCACGCGTACGATCCCCTTCCCCATGCGCGCTTGACGCAGTTTCTCAGCAACCTCTTGCGCACAACGCGCAAACGGTGATAGTCCTGGTCCCGCCGCGAGCATCGCCCGCTCGGACCGGGGGTGCCCGGAGACTTCAAGGAGGAAGTTCGATGACTGACGACATCTCACTGGCCGGCGGAGACGTCTCCGTCGCCACGCGCAACGTGTCCCGCCGTTCGCTGCTGCAGCTGGCCGGGATCCTCGGCGCAGGAGTCGCCCTCGGACCCACGCTCGCCGCCTGCGCCGGGCCGCAGAGCAGCAGCACCTCCTCGTCCGGGAGCTCCGGGGGCGCCGGCGGCTCGATCAGCATCATGCTGAACCGCAACCTGGTCAGCCTGGACAACAAGCTCAACCAGTACGACGCCGCGGTCACCGTGCAGCGGGCCGTGCGGCAGGCCCTCACCCGCATCGGGCTGGACCTCAAGCCCGAGCTCGTGCTGGCCAAGTCCTTCGAGCAGACCGGCCCGACCACCTGGACCGTCGAGCTGCGTGACGACATCCACTACTCGGACAACTCGCCCGTGACCGTGGAGGACGTCGACACCGCCCTCAAGCTCTACTTCCAGGTGTCCGCCGGTTACGTGGCCTCGCAGTTCTCCGAGCAGCCCAAGCTGACGAAGACCGGCGACCGCTCCTTCACGCTGACCACCGCCAAGCCGCTGGTGACCCTCGACGCGCTGATGTCGAACATCCTCATCACCCCGGCCGCGGCGAACAAGGCGGAGGAGCTGCGCGAGGGCATCGGCTCCGGGCCCTTCACCGTCGCGGCCGCCGACTCGGGCACCGGCACGTACAAGCTGGTCCGCAACGAGAACTACTGGGGCGAGAAGGCCCTGCTGGCCGAGGTGAACGTGGCCTACCAGGAGGACGAGGGCGCGCGGGTCATCGCGATCACCTCGGGCCAGACCGACGTCATCGACACCATCACCCCGGAGTCGGCGGCGAGCCTGCAGACCAAGCAGGACATCGAGGTCATCCAGACCAAGGGCACGCGCCTGATCCACCTCTTCTACAACTTCCGCAAGCCGTCGTCGCACCCGCTGAGCAGGCCCGCGGTGCGTGAGGCGCTGAGCCACGCGGTCGACCACGACTCGCTCATCGGCTCGCTGATGGCTGGTCAGGTGACGTCGGCGACCGGCGTGGTCCCGACCACCCTCAGCGGCTACGCCCAGACCGGCGAGTACACCTTCGACCCGGACAAGGCGAAGTCGATGCTCGCCGCGGAGGGCGTCGCGGACCTCGACCTGACCTTCATCTGGGAGGACTCCGAGTTCGCCGGGGCGTCGCGCGTGCTGGAGGCGGTCGGGCAGATGCTCGACGCGGTCGGGGTCAAGGTCACGCTCAAGCAGATCCCCAAGGGCGGCGACATCAACGGCTGGCGCCGGGGCGAGTCCGGCGACTGGGACGTCCTGGCCAACGGCTACGGCAACCAGACGGGGCTGGCCATCACCAACCTCATCGGGCAGTACGGCGGGACGGCGGCCAAGGAGAAGACGCGCGACACCTACCAGGGCTTCGTCGTCCCCGAGGTCACCGACCTGCTCGACCAGGCCGGCTCGGAGGCCGACCAGGCGAAGCGCGACGCCCTGCTGAAGACCGCGCAGGAGAAGATCTGGGCGCTCTGGCCGGCCATGTGGGCCTGGACGCCGAACAACCTGCTGGCGCACCGCAAGCGCGTGACCACCCTCGACCTGTCGCCGGGCAACTTCTACGACCTCTCGACGGTCCGCGTCTCCGACTGACCGATGGCCCTCTACCTGCTGAAACGGATCGGGCAGACGCTGCTGACCGCCTGGGTCACGGTGACGATCGTCTTCCTGCTGCTCCGGCTCGCGCCCGGGGACCCGGCCGTGAGCTACGCCCCGCCGAACCCGACGGCGGCCCAGCTCGACGTCATCCGGGCCGAGTTCGGCCTCGACAAGCCTCTGATCACCCAGTACGGGACGTTCCTGTCCCACCTGCTGCAGGGCGACGTGGGCCAGTCGTTCCAGTTCCGCGAGCCGGCGCTCGACGTCGTCATGCAGCGGCTGCCGTTCACGATCACCCTCGCGGTCGCCGCGATCGTCGTGACCGCCCTGCTGGCGATCCCGCTCGGCATCTGGATGGCTCGTCGGGCCAACACGGCGGGCGAGCTGGGGGCCAACATCGCGACCATCGCGGGCCAGTCGATGCCGGACTTCTGGATCGGCTTCGTGCTCCTGATCGTGTTCGCGGTCAACCTGCAGGTGCTGCCACCGTCGGGCTTCACCTCGCTGTCCTCGCTGATCCTGCCCACGGCGACGATCGTGATCCTGCAGGTCGCCCTCATCTCCCGGCTGGTGCGCCGGGAGATGAGCACCAACCTCGCCGCCCCGTACGTGACGATCGCCCGCTCCCGCGGGGCGAGCGAACCGCGGCTCACGTGGCGCTACGCCTTCGCCAACTCGGCCATCCCGGTCGTGACCGCGCTTGGCACCCGCTTCGCGGCCATGCTCAACGGCGTCGTGATCGTCGAGGTGGTGTTCCAGTGGCCGGGCGTGGGTTCGCTCGTCGTCGACGCCCTGGAACGCCGCGACCTGCCGGTGATCCAGGCGACCGTTCTCGTCACCGTCCTGCTCGCGCTGGTCGTCCAGCTCGGGGTCGACCTGCTCTACCCGCTGCTCGACCCGCGGGTCCGTCTGGGAAGGGGAGCCCGCTGATGGCTCAGCAGCTGACAGCAGCCGACCTCGGCCGGCCCTCGGCCGTCACGCCCCGTCAACTCCGGGGCTCCGCCGCAGCGCGTCGCGCCCGGCACAGCACGATCAAGATGTGGATCGGGGCGGTCTGCGCCGCCGTCGTGGTGCTGCCCGTCCTGCTCGCCGGGGTCCTCCCGCTGCCCGATCCCGTGAAGGGCGTCCTCACGGACAGCTCCCTGCCGCCGCTCTCCCCCGGGCACCTGCTGGGCACCGACCCGAACGGGCGCGACCTGCTCTCACGGATCCTGCACGGCGGCCAGACGAGCCTCCTCATCGGCGTGCTCGCGATCGTCCTGTCGGGACTGATCGGCGTGGTGGCGGGCTCGCTCGCCGGCTACTACGGCGGCTGGGTCGACGTCCTCGTCTCTCGCGCCCTCGAGGCGCAGATGTCCCTGCCGCTGCTGCTCATGCTGCTGCTCGTCGTCGCCCTCTTCGGGCCGTCGGTACCGGTCATCACGCTGGTGATCGCCATCGCCCAGTGGCCGGAACCGGCCCGCCTCACCCGGGCCCTGGTGCTCGTGGAGCGCGAGAAGCCCTACGTCGCCGCGGCCCAGGTGCTGGGGCTGAGTCGTCCGCTGATCGTCCTGCGGCACATCATCCCCAACATCCTCCCGCAGGTGCTGGTCGTCGTGCTCCTGCTGCTCGCCCAGGCGGTGCTGCTGGAGAGCGCGCTGAGCTTCCTCGGCGCCGGCGTCCAGCGTCCGTACCCGACGTGGGGCGGGATCATCTCCGACGGCCGCGAGCTCTTCGTCATCGGCACCTGGTGGCTGGTCACGCTTCCCGGCGTGGCGATCGCGCTGCTCGTCGTGGGCGTCAACCTCCTCGGCGACGGCCTGCGCGACCGCACCCGGCGCACCAAGGCGGCGCAGGCATGAGCGCCGTGGTGGAGGTGGACGACCTCGTCGTCGAGCTGATGACCCCGGCCGGGATCGTGCGGGCCGTCGACGGCGTGAGCCTGCGGATCGAGCCGGGCGAGACGGTGACGATCATCGGCGAGTCCGGCTCGGGCAAGTCGACCACCGCCATGTCGTTGCTCCGTCTCCTGCCGGACGACCTGGCCGTGATCTCGGGGACGGCGAGCATCGTCGGTAACGACGTGGTCGGCACCCGCAAGCACCTCGGGGCCCTCCGCGGCCGCGCCGTCGGCCTGATCCCCCAGGACCCGATGACGGCACTGAACCCGATCTCCACGGTCGGGGCCCAGCTGGCCGAGTCGATCCGCCGGGCGCAGCCCGGGCTCGACAAGGCCGCTGCGCGGGCCCGCGCCGTGGAGCTCATGCACCAGGTGCACATCGACGCCCCCGAGAAGCGGATGCGCTCCTACCCCCACGAGCTGTCGGGCGGGATGCTCCAGCGCATCCTCATCGCGGCCGCCATCGGGGCCGAGCCGCAGCTGATCGTGGCCGACGAGCCGACGTCGGCCCTCGACGTCACCGTGCAGGCGGGGATCCTCGACCTGCTGCTCGAGCTGCAGGAGAGGACGGGCGTCGCGATGCTGCTGATCACTCACGACCTCGGGGTCGCCCGGCTGATGAGCGACCGCGTGCACGTCATGCGCCGGGGCGTCTTCGTCGAGGGCGGTCCGGTCGAGCAGGTCGTCGACCGCCCGCAGCACGAGTACACGCAGGCGCTGCTCGCCGCGATCCCCGAGCTCGGGCCGTGGCACGACGCCGAGGCCACGACCGGCGGCGGCGCAGCGCCGGTGCCCACGGCACCGGAGCCGACACCCCCCGACCCGCCGCTGCCTCACGACCTGACGGCGCGCGAGCCGGCGTCGAGCGCGCAGACCGCCACCGGGGCTGAGCTCCTGTGACGACGCCGAATGGACCTGCCGAGCCGGGCGGAACCACCGTCGCCGCTCCGCTGCTCGACGTGTCGGGCCTCGTCGTCGAGTACCGCCGCGACCGGGAGAGCTTCCGCGCCGTCGACGACGTGTCCTTCTCCGTCCCGCGCGGCGGTTGCGTCGCGGTCGTCGGGGAGTCGGGCTCCGGCAAGTCCACGATCGCGCGAGCCCTCGTCCGACTGGTCAAGCCCTCCGCCGGGTCGATGGTCTTCGACGGCACCGACCTCGCCACGCTGCCCGAGCGCCGGCTCCGACCGCTGCGGCACCGCATCCAGATGGTCTTCCAGGACCCGTACGGCTCGCTCGACCCGCACCTGACCGCCGAGCAGGTCGTCGCCGAGCCGATGGCGGTGCGCGGGCAGCGCGACGCCTCGAAGCGGCGCGCGCGGGCCGCCGCGCTGCTGGACCAGGTCGGCCTGCCGTCCAGCGCGCTGCAGCGCAAGCCGCACGAGTTCAGCGGCGGCCAGCGCCAGCGCATCGGGATCGCGCGCGCCCTCGCCTCCGACCCCGACCTGCTCGTGCTCGACGAGGCCACCAGCGCGCTCGACGTGTCCGTGCAGGCGCAGGTCCTGCAGATCCTCGCCGACCTGCGGGCCGAGCACGGGCTCACCTACCTCTTCATCTCGCACAACCTCGGCGTGGTCCAGGCGATCTCCGACGAGGTGGTCGTCCTCCGCAAGGGCCGGGTCGTCGAGCGCGGCACGACTCAGCAGGTGCTGTCCGAGCCGGCCGAGCCGTACACGCGCCGGCTCCGCCGTTCCGCCCTGGAGCCCGCGCTGATGCACGGGCGCAAGCCGCGCGAGGTCGTCCGCGCCGTCGCCGCGGCGCGGAGCGCCGAGCGCACCGGGGCGGTGACCGCGTGAGGACCACCGACCTGGCCGGGCTGCCCGCCGCGCTGCCCGAGCTGGCGCTGGGCACGATGACGTTCGGCGACACCGTCGACCTCGACGGCGCCCGCGCCATGGTCGACGTCGCCCTCGACGCCGGCGTCACCTCGATCGACACCGCCAACGGGTACGCGGCGGGCCGCAGCGAGACGATGCTCGGCGAGATCCTGCGTGGCCGCCGCGACCGGGTGCTGCTGGCGACCAAGGCCGGCATCTACCCCGGTGACGCCGGAGGGCACCCGCTGCTCTCCCGCGCCGGTCTGCGGGCATCGCTCGAGGCGAGCCTGCGACGCCTGGGAACGGACCACGTCGACCTCTTCTACCTGCACCAGCCCGACCGATCGGTGCCGTTGGAGGAGACCGCCCGGGCGCTCGCCGAGGTGGTCGACGCCGGCATGGTCCGCGCGGTCGGCGTCTCGAACTACGCCGCCTGGCAGGTCGGCGACGTCGCCGTCGCGTGCGAGCAGACCGGCGCGCCCCGCCCGGTGATCGCCCAGCAGCTCTACAACCTGCTCGCCCGTCGGGTCGAGGACGAGTACGCCGAGTTCGCCGCGACGCACCAGGTCGCGACGATCGTCTACAACCCGCTCGGCGGGGGCCTCCTGACGGGCCGCCACCGCTTCGACGACGACCCCGGCGAGGGCCGCTTCGGCAGCTCCGCGCTGGCGGCGATGTACCGGCAGCGCTACTGGAACAGGACCGTCTTCGATGCGGTCGACGCCCTGACCACGATCGCCGGCGACGCCGGCGTCGGGCTGCCCGAGCTCGCGCTGCGCTGGCTGCTGCACCGTCCGCTGGTGGCCGCGGTGCTGCTGGGCGGTTCGAGACCGGCGCAGCTCGAGGCCAACATCGCCGCCGCGGCCCGCGGCCCCCTCCCCGCCGACGTCGTCGCCGCGTGCGACGAGGTCGGCACCACCCTGGCGGGCTCGATGCCCGCATACAACCGCTGAGCAGGAGCACACCCGAGCATGAGCACCGCAGCAGAGTTCGCCCGTCGCCTCCGGTCCGGCGACCCCGTCCTGGGCTACTGGGTCGTCACCGACAACCCGGTCGGGACCGAGCGGCTGGCCCGGACGGGCTACGACTACGTCGCCCTGGACCTGCAGCACGGGCTGATCGGCTACTCGGGGATGCTCGGCGGGCTGACCGCGGTCGACGCCGCCGGTCAGGCGGTCGGCCTCGTCCGCGTGGAGGCCAACCTCCCGACCCCGATCGGCAAGGCCCTCGACGCGGGTGCCGCCGGCGTGATCGTCCCCCTGGTCAACACGGCGCAGGACGCGGCGGCGGCCGTGGCCGCCGCCAAGTACCCGCCCACGGGCATCCGGTCGTACGGGCCGATGCGCTCGGCCCTCCGGGTCGGGCCGGACCCGGTCGACGCGAACGAGAGCGTGGTCGTCCTCGCCATGATCGAGACCCCTCAGGGCCTCGCGAACGTCGAGGAGATCGCCGCGACCCCGGGCCTCGACGGCCTCTACATCGGCCCGTCCGACCTGGCTCTCGCCGTCGGTGCGGCACGGCCGGGCGACCCGGCCAAGGCCGCCGAGCTCGAGGCGGCGATCGGTCGCGTCCTCGCCGCGGCGCAGGCCAGCGGGGTCGTCCCCGGGATCCACACCCCGTCCGGCGACGTGGCGCGGCAGCGGCTCGAGGCGGGGTTCCGGCTCGTGACGGTCGCCTCCGACCTGACGCACCTCGAGGCGGTGGCCCGCGGTCACCTGGACGCCGCGCGGGAGCGGCGATGACGTCGCGCTACGCCGACCAGGCCGGGGTCGTCGCGACCGTCCCCCCGGAGCTGTTCGACGGTCGGCTACGGCCGGGACCGGGCACGGGCCGCCAGGACGCCTACCTGGCGACCGCGACCGTGCAGAGCCACGCGGCGATGCTGCACCGGCTCGGGAACGGCGACCTGGGCCTGGTGTGGTTCGGCGGGACGCAGGAGGGCGTCGGCGACGTCTCGGTCTGGTTCTCGCGTCTCGCCGACGGCGCCGAGCGCTGGAGCGAACCGGTCCGGCTGAGCGACGACGGCACGCGCTCGGAGCAGAACCCGGTGCTGTTCCGGACCCCGACCGGGCGGCTGTGGCTCCTGTACACCGCCCAGCGCGCGGGCCACCAGGACACGGCCGAGGTCCGGCGCCGGCTGTCGGACGACGACGGCGCCACCTGGGGCGAGGCCGAGACCCTCTTCGCCGCCGACGAGCAGGGCGGCGTCTTCGTGCGTCAGCCGGTCCTCGTGACGGCCTCGGGACGGTGGCTGCTCCCCGTGTTCCGGTGCGCGCGGGTCCCGGGCCAGGCCTGGTCCGGCGACGACGACACGAGCTCGGTGATGATCTCCGACGACGAGGGCACGACGTGGCGCGAGGTCGCCGTCCCCGGCAGCACCGGGTGCGTCCACATGAACCCGGTCGAGCTGAGCGACGGGAGCCTGCACGCGCTGTTCCGCAGCCGCTGGGCCGACCACGTCTACGAGAGCCGCTCCGACGACGACGGCGAGACCTGGTCGGTCCCCGCGCCGACCGCGCTGCCTAACAACAACTCCTCGATCCAGCAGCAGCGCCTGGCCGACGGCCGGCTGGCGCTGGTCTACAACCACGCGAGCCGGGAGGACGCCACCGGGCGCCGCGAGAACCTGTACGACGAGATCGGCGACGACGGCCTGGTCGAGCCGGGGCAGCTGGTGGCGGCGACCGCTCCCGAGCGGGACCCGGGCGCGCGCCGGGCGTTCTGGGGCGCGCCCCGGGCGCCGCTGAGCCTGGCGTTCTCCAGCGACGGCGGCGCGACCTTCGAGGTGGCCGGCGACCTCGACGAGGGCGACGGCTTCTGCCTGACCAACAACTCGCGGGACCGGCTCAACCGGGAGCTCTCCTACCCCGCCGTGCTCGAGGCGCCTGACGGGAGCCTCGACGTGGCGTACACCTGGCACCGCCAGACGATCAAGCACGTCCGCATCCCTGCGGGCTGGCGCCAGGACGCCTGATGCTCGCCGAAGCGGGCGGCCGGCCCGTCGCCGTGGTCACCGGCGTCAGCTCCGGGATCGGCGAGGCGGTCGCGCGCCGCCTGCTCGACGACGGCTGGGCCGTCACGGGGATCAGCCGGCGCCGGCCCGCGTTCGAGTCGGCCCACCTGACCTGGCTGCAGGCCGACCTGCTCGACCCGGCGGCGGTGGACGCCGTGGCCGCACGGGCGCCGGACCCGGACGCCGTGGTGCACGCGGCGGGGGTCCTGAGGTCCGCCCCGCTCGGCTCCCTGGACCCCGACGCGCTCGCGACCATGTGGCGGCTCCACGTCGACGTCCCGAGCCGGCTGGTGGACGCGCTGGCGGGACGCCTGGCCGACGGCGGACGGGTGGTCCTCATCGGCAGCCGGACGAGCGTGGGCACCGCCGGCAAGAGCCAGTACGCCGCGACGAAGGCCGCCCAGGAGGCCCTGAGTCGCTCCTGGGCGATCGAGCTGGCGCCGCGGCAGGTCACGGTGAACGTGGTCGCCCCCGGACCGACCCGTACGGCCATGCTCGACGACCCGGGCCGCTCCGGGACACCGCCGCAGGTCCCCAGCCTCGGCCGCTTCGTCGAACCGTCCGAGGTCGCTGCGCTCGTCGCCTTCCTGCTCGGGCCCGACGGCCGGTCCATCACGGGCCAGCGGCTCGTCGTCTGCGGGGGTGCGTCGCTGTGAGGCCCCCGGTGCTCGGGCTCGTGGCGGACGACCTCACAGGGGCCGGCGACTCGGCCGTGGGGTTCGCGGCCGCCGGCTGGACGGCGGTCCTCGCCCTCCGTGCCACCCGGCTCCGGCAGCCGGTCGCCGCAGGTCCCGTCGTGCTCGCGGTCAGCACCGCGACCCGCGCGACCTCCGACGACGAGGCGGCCGTCCGGACCGCCGAGGCCGTCGACGCGCTCGTGGCCGCCGGGGCCGAGCGTCTGTACGTCAAGATCGACTCGACCGTCCGCGGCTCGGTGGCCGGCCAGGTCGACGGCGCCCTGTCCGCCTGGGAACGTCACCGGCCAGGAGCCCGGGCCGTGGTCTGCCCCGCCTTCCCCGCCCTGGGGCGGACCGTGGAGGCCGGGGAAGTCCTCGTGGCGGGGTCGCCGCTCGCCCGCTCCGCGGCCGCGCTCGACCCGGTGACCCCGCGGGAGGACGGCCACCTCTCGAGGCTCGTCCGCGACGCGGTGCGCGACGTCGACGGCCACCTCCTCGGCGCGCCCGGCTCCCGCCTCGTCGCCGACGCCCGGGACGAGACCGACCTCGACCGCCTCGCCCGGCGGGTCGACGCCCTCGGCCCCGAGCTGGTGGTCGTCGGATCGGGCGGCCTGGCCGCCGCGCTCGGCCGCGCCTGGTCCGTCCCCCGGCTCCGACCCGTGCCCGCCCCGGTCGGCGGACGGGTGCTGGTCGCCGTGAGCTCGCTCCACCCCGCCGCCCTCGACCAGGTCGGGTGGCTGCGGGCCCGGGGAGAGGCCGGGGTCGACGTGCTGACCACCGCCCCCGAGGTGGGCGACCCCGTCGTCGCCGCCCGTGACCTGGCCGCCCGGGTGGCCGACTCCCTGACCACGCGGTCGTACGACGCCCTGGTCCTCGTCGGCGGGGACGGCGCCGCCGCCGTCCTCGACCTCCTCGACGCGGACGGCATCGACGTGGACGGCGCCGCCGTCCCCGGCTGCCCGACGGGCTCCCTAACCGGCGGGCCGGCCGACGGGCTCCGGCTCGTCACCAAGTCGGGGGGCTTCGGCGTGGCGTCGGCCCTCGAGGCGATCGTCCGCACCCTGCGCCACCCCACGCCCTCACCGGCACACCCCGGCTCCGACCACCCCGACGCCGGACCCCGGCCGACCCCGAAAGAAGCACGATGACCGACACCTCCCCCCTGCCCGTGCTCGCCCTGACCCTCGGCGACGTCGCCGGCATCGGGCCCGAGATCACCGCCAAGACGCTGCTGCTGCACCCCGAGCTGCGCGAGGTGTGCGTGCCCGTCGTCGTCGGGGACGCGGACGCCATGCGGGCGGGAGCGGTGCGCGCCGGGCTCGACCCGGACACCGTCCGGGTCGTCGAGGACCCGCGGGCCACCAGCAACGACCCCGGCACCATCGAGCTCTGGCAGACCGGGCCGTCGCTCGCCGACGTCGTCGTGGGCGAGCTGAGCCCCGTCGCCGGCGACGGGGCGTACCGCTTCGTCGTCGAGGCCTGCCGCCTGGCGCGCGAGGGACAGGTGGACGGCATCGTCACCGCGCCGCTCAACAAGGCGGCGATGCAGGCCGGCGGGCACAAGTGGCCCGGCCACACCGAGCTGCTGGCGCACGAGTTCGGCGTGGACAACTACAGCCTCGTCCTGTCGGCCGGCGACCTCTACTTCTTCCACCTCACCGCGCACGTCTCGCTGGAGCGGGCGATCACCGACACCACGCCCGAGCGCACCGACGACATCTTCACCCTGGCGTCGGCCTTCACCCGCGCCCTCGGCCGGCCGGACGAGGCCATCGGCCTGTGCGGGCTCAACCCCCACGCCGGTGAGAACCGGATCTTCGGCGACGAGGACGCCGACGTCCTCGCCCCCGCCGTCGAGCGGGCCCGCGCGCGCGGGATCAACGCGCACGGCCCGATCCCGGCCGACGCGCTCATCCCCGCCGCCGTGCGCGGCAAGTGGAACGTGGTCATCGCCTGCTACCACGACCAGGGGCACGCGCCCTTCAAGGCGGTCTACGGCGACGACGGCGTCAACATCACCATCGGCCTGCCCGTCGTGCGGGTCTCGGTCGACCACGGCACGGCCTTCGACATCGCCGGGCAGGGCATCGCCCGGGAGGCGAGCCTGGTGCTGTCCTGCCGTCGGGCGGCCGAGCTCGCGCCCGGCTGGGGCGACGTGTGGGAGGCTGCGCGGCAGAGCCAGGCCGTCTCGGCCTGAGCGACCCCCTCCGGGGGCGACAGGAGGCTGGCCGTCTTGCGCGCGTTCGTCGTCACCGGGCCGGGGCGGGGCGAGGTGCAGGAGGTCCCGGCACCCGTGGCCGCCCCGGGGCTGGTGGTGGTCGACGTCGAGCGCGCCGGCGTGTGCGGCACCGACGCCGAGCTGTTCTCGGGCGAGATGGCCTACCTCGAGACCGGAGAGGCGCGCTACCCGCTGCGCCTCGGGCACGAGTGGTGCGGCCGCGTCAGCGCCGTCGGTGCGGACGTGGACGCCGCCTGGCTCGGTCGCCGCGTCACGGGCGACACCATGCTCGGCTGCGGGCACTGCCGGCGCTGCACGTCCGGGCGCCAGCACCTGTGCGCCGACCGCCACGAGATCGGGGTCCGGAACGGCTGGCCCGGGGCGCTGGCGGAGCAGCTCCCGGTGCCCGCGTCCGCCCTCGTCGCCCTGCCGGACGGGCTCGACCCCGTGCTCGGCGCCCTGGTCGAGCCGGCCGGCAACGCGCTGCGCAGCGTCCGGGCGGCCGCCCTGGAGCCCGGCGCGCGGGTGCTCGTCCTCGGACCGGGCACCATCGGGCTGCTCGTGGCGCAGGTCGCCCGCGCCGAGGGCGCCGAGGTCCACCTGCTCGGCCCGGACGACCGGTTCCGGGCGCTCGCGACCACCCTCGGCTTCGAGCAGCTCTGGACCAGCGCGACGCTGGACCGCGGCGTGGCGTTCGACGCCGTGGTCGACGCGTCGAACGACGCCCGCCTGCCCGCGCTCGCGGTGGAGCTCGTCGAGCCGGGCGGGCACGTCGTGCTCGTCGGTCTCTCGGGTCGCGAGAGCCGGCTCGACTCCCGGTCCGTCGTGCTCAAGGACGTGACGGTCACCGGTGTCCTCAGCGCCTCCGGAGGGCTCGAGGGTGCCGCCCGGCTCTTCGCCGAGGGCCGCGTCGACCCGCGACCGCTCGTCGCGGCGACCGTCGGGCTCGAGGAGGTCGCCGACGTCCTCGCGGGCACCCGCCCGGCCGGTGCGGGCCCCGGCCCGAAGGTCCACGTCGACCCGCGCGCCTGAGCGGTCGGAGGACGACGGCCCGGCGCGACGGGCAGCACGGACGACAGACGCCGACGCCCCCTGGAGGGCGCCGGCGTCTGGTCCTGCTGGCGGTGGCGGAGAGATTTGAACTCTCGGAAGTTTTCACTTCACGCGCTTTCGAGGCGCGCTCTTTAGGCCGCTCAGACACGCCACCGCCGAAGAGAGTACCCGGGCGGCTCGGTCGACGCTAATCCGTCCCAACCCTCCGGTGGCCGGAGAAGAAGTCGAGCAGGACGGCCGAGCACTCGGCCTCCATGATCCCGCCGCGCACGTCGACGCGGTGGTTGAGCCGGGGGTCGCGCAGCACGTCGAACAGCGACGCCACCGCCCCTGCCTTGGGGTCGTACGCGCCGAACACGCACCGCTCGACCCGCGCGAGCACAAGGGCTCCCGCACACATGGTGCAGGGCTCGAGCGTCGCGACCAGCGTGTGCCCGTCCAGGCGCCAGGTGCCCGCGGCCTCGGCCGCCCGCCGCAGCGCGAGCACCTCGGCGTGGGCGGTCGGGTCCTGCGTGAGCTCGCGCTCGTTGCCCGCGGCCGCCACGACCTCCCCGGCCGGGTCGAGCACGACGGCCCCCACCGGCACGTCCCCGGAGCCGACGGCCAGCCGGGCCCGGTCGAGCGCGAGCCGCATCGCGGCGCCCCAGCGCCCGCCCGTCGCTGCGGTCATCGCCCCTGGTCCCGGGAGCTCAGTCCCGGAACGCCGCCTCGGTCGCCCGCGAGAAGTCGGGGTTGATGTTGATGCGGTCGGCGATGGTGCCGAGCATCTGGTCGCTGCCCAGGTCGAGGTCGTCGACGATCCGGCTGAGGTCGAACTCGCTCAGCCCGAGGTCCGCCAGCATCTCGAGGTCACCCACGAGCTCGCCGTCCTCGTCGTCGAGCTGGTCGAGGTCGAGGTCCTCGCCGAGGAAGTCGAGCACGTCGTGCGCGATCGGGAAGTCGGCCGCGGCCGCCGAGTCCGACAGGATCGCCTGCACGTGCTGGCCCCGGACCCGCAGGACCACGAACACCTCGTCGACCAGGCTCACGAAGCCGAGGGCACCGGCGTCGCCCGGCAGGCGCCGGAGCTGGTCGATCAGGCCGTCGAGGTCGTTGGCGAGCTCGTCGTCCAGCGCCTGGACGTGCAGCTGGCCGTCCTCGCGGTAGGCGGCGAGGACGTAGTCGATCTCGTCCTCGGCCGCGTCCTCGAGGTCGTCGTCGGGGTCGGAGTCGTCCGGGTCGTCGGCGTCAGGAGTCGCGACGCCCGGCTTGTCCGCCTCCTCGAACGACACGTACTCCTCGTCGTCGAACCCCGCCATGACTGTCCTCCCCCACACCGGCGGGCGCGCGCGTCAGGGCACCAGCCCCGGCCGTCACCCGTCCCGCTCCGGTGCCACATCGTGTCAGACCCTGCCCAATCCTTCCTGTCCGGTCGCGGACGAGGCGTCGCTCGGCGATAGCGTGGCCGCCGTGGATGTCACGGTCATCGACCACCCCCTCGTCGCGCACAAGCTGACGGCCCTGCGCGACGTGGAGACGGACTCGCCGACCTTCCGTCGCCTGACCGAGGAGCTCGTCACGCTCCTCGCGTACGAGGCGACGCGGGAGGTGCGGGTCACCCCGACGACGGTGCAGACCCCGGTCGCCCCGGCCGACGGGGTCAGGCTCGCGCTGCCCAAGCCGCTCGTCGTGCCGATCCTGCGGGCCGGGCTCGGGATGCTCGAGGGCATGACCCGGCTGGTCCCGACCGCCGAGGTCGGCTTCGTGGGCATGGTGCGCAACGAGGAGACCCTCGAGCCGTCCACGTACGCGGAGCGCCTGCCCGAGGACCTCAGCGGGCGCCAGTGCTACGTCCTCGACCCGATGCTGGCGACCGGCGGCACGCTCGCCGCCGCGGTCCGCTTCCTCGTCGACCGGGGCGCCGACCACATCACCTGCATCTGCCTGCTCGCCGCGCCCGAGGGCATCGAGCGGCTGACGCAGCTGCTCGACGACCTGCACGTGCCCTGCACCCTGGTCCTGGCCGGCCTCGACGAGCGGCTCAACGAGAAGGGCTACATCGTCCCCGGGCTGGGCGACGCGGGCGACCGCCTGTACGGGGTGGTGTGACCCCGCTCAGAGCGTGACGTCGGAGACGCGCGTCAGGCGCGTCCACCGCGCGTCGAGCTCCGCCGAGCCCCGGCCGAGGTCGGCGGGACGCGCCCCGACCGGCACCGGCAGCCGGTCGGCCTCGACGAGCGGCCCGAGGTCGAGACCGGTCAGCGTCCCGACGTCGACCACCGGGACCTGGTAGGTCAGGTAGGCCCCGAGGTCCGGCGGTGCCGCGGCCGCGCGCCCGGCGTCGCTCAGGTCGATCGCGTCGAGCTGCGTGGACTGGTCGAGCACGTACGCCGTCGCGGCGAGCACCGGCTCGGTCTCCTCGCCGGCGTTCCAGGCCGCGATCTTCCAGAAGCGGCGCGGGACGCGGGTGCCGCGGTAGGGCGGGTCGTCATCGCCGAAGACCGGCGCGGTCAGGACGGTGAGGCGAGCCGCGTACGTGCGGGCGTGCTCGAGGACGTAGTCCTCCAACCCCGACCACAGCAGCTCGCCCTGGTTGAACAGCGCGGCCTGGGGCGCGGCGTTGACGTAGCTGAACGTGTCCACGTTCGCCTGCTGCGCGACCGCGCGGTCTCCCCACACCGGGTCGCGGCGGCGGACGAGGTGCCCGCGGTCGAGGTCGTTGCGGGCGTAGACCTCCGGGCCGGTCTGCGCGTCGACCCCCACCCGCTCGTCGAGGTGCCAGTCGTCGCCGCGGTCGATGTCGAGCAGCCTGGCGCCGTCGACGTTGACCGCCGTGAGGACGGCCAGCCGCCGCTCGGGCGCCAGCACCACCGTGAAGTGGGTGAAGGGCAGCTCGACCGTCTCGACGCCCTCGGGCGTGCCGGGCAGGGCCAGCGGCGTGCCGAGGAACCAGGGGTCGTACGCGTTCGGGGCTGCGGGGCTCGTGGTCATCGCCGGCCTCAGTAGTAGTAGGGGAACGCCGACCAGTCGGGCGCGCGCTTCTCGAGGAAGGAGTCGCGGCCCTCGACGGCCTCGTCGGTCATGTAGGCCAGGCGCGTCGCCTCGCCGGCGAAGAGCTGCTGGCCGACCAGCCCGTCGTCGACGGCGTTGAAGGCGTACTTGAGCATCCGTTGCGCGGTCGGGCTCTTGCCGCAGACCTTCTCGCCCCACTCCAGGCCGACGCGCTCGAGGTCGGCGTGCGGGACGACGGCGTTGACCATGCCCATGCGGTGCGCGGCCTCGGCGTCGTAGGTGTCGCCGAGGAAGAAGATCTCGCGGGCGAACTTCTGCCCGACCTGACGCGCGAGGTACGCCGAGCCGAAGCCGCCGTCGAAGGAGCCGACGTCGGCGTCGGTCTGCTTGAACCGCGCGTGCTCGGCGCTGGCGATCGTCAGGTCGCAGACGACGTGCAGGCTGTGCCCGCCGCCGGCCGCCCAGCCCCCGACGAGGGCGATGACGACCTTGGGCATGAAGCGCACCAGCCGCTGCACCTCGAGGATGTGCAGCCGGCCCTGCTTCGCGGGATCCACCTGCTCGGGCGCCTCGTCGTCGGCGTAGGTGTAGCCGGAGCGCCCGCGGATGCGCTGGTCTCCCCCGCTGCAGAAGGCCCAGCCGCCGTCCTTGGGCGAGGGCCCGTTGCCGGTCAGGAGGACGCAGCCGACGTCGGACGACGTCCGCGCGTGGTCGAGGACGGCGACGAGCTCGTCGACGGTGTGCGGGCGGAAGGCGTTGCGCACCTCGGGCCGGTCGAACGCCACGCGGACCACCGGCGAGCGGCGCGCCCGGTGGTAGGTGACGTCGGTCAGCGCGAAGCCGGGGACCGGCTCCCAGAGCTCGGGGTCGAAGGGCTGTTCTGCTGGGTCACCCACGGGCTCACCGTAGTGCGCAGGGGTGACAGCTCTTCCGTCGCGAGCCGTCCGCAGCGCATGCTGCTGCCCTGACGACGACGGCACCGGACCCCTGGGCGGACGCCTGGCAGGTGGCGACCCAACCCACGCTCGACCCACGCCTCACCGGCCGAGGACGTCAGATCTGGGTCCGACGGGTCGTCGGCCTCGTCGCCGTCGCCGTGGTCCTGGTGGTCGGCACCGATCTCGCCTTCGGAGGGCTCGACGACTCGTACCGCAACCTCTGGCCGAGCTCGACGCCGCAGCTCGTCGTCGGGATCGGCCTCGTCGTCGTGGGCCTCGTTCTCATGATCGCTGGCGCCGCCCGATCCGTCGCGAAGGATCTCGACCGTTCCTTCATCGGTCTGGACGCCTACCTCCCAAGGAGAGGTCGCGCCTGGGCGCGGCACCAGATCGCTGCCGGTCGAGCCGTCGTACCGGAGCGTCGCGACGTGGTGACCGTGATCGCGCAGCAGATGAGATCCGAGGGCAATCAGGTCCTCGTCTACTCGGGACTCTGCTGCTCCTACGCCGGCACGCTCGTCGACGGACCGAGCCTGTCGAACCTTGTCGTCTTCGGCGTGCTGATCGCCTGGTTGGGCGTGCTCTCGGTGCGCGCCCTCGTGTGGTCAGCCCGCGCGCGTCGCTGGCTCGCGCTGCACCCCTGACGGGCGCGACCTCAGCGCGGACGGCCGAAGTCGGTCGTCAGCCAGACCTTGTGGTGGGTCTTGTCCTCGATCACGTCGACGCCGACCTCGGTGAAGCTGGTGCTGAGGATGTTGCGGCGGTGCCCGTCGTTCGGGGCGACCTCCTCGTACATCATCGTCTCGAGCGCGAGCACGCCCGCCTCGGAGCGGTCGCTGTTCCAGGCAATGTTCTCCCCGCAGGTCGACCACCTGTACTTCGCCGCGGTCACCCGCTTGCCGAGGTCCTTCTCCCCCTTCACCTGGTGGCTCATGAGGTTCTTCTTCGCCATCGCCAGGTTGTGCTTGTGCGCCGAGCCGTCGAGCTTCTTGTTGCGCTCGAGGGGCTTCAGCCCGTTCGCGGCGCGCTCGGCGTTCAGCTGGGTGAGGACGGCCGTCTCCCAGGACGCGCGGTTCGCGGTCTTCACCGACGACGACGCCGCGGGTGCCGCGGAGACGGTGGCGGCCGCGGGAGCCGTGGGCGCCGCCACGGCCGACGTCTGCGGGGCGAGGAGCGAGGCGGCGGTGGCCAGGCCCAGCGCGAGGGCGGCGAGGCCGCGGGTCGTCGTGGTCATCGGGCGCTCCGTCCGGTCGGGGGTGGGCGTACGACGTGTGGATCGCCCACCCCGCGACCGGCGTTACGCGGAGCAGGTCGGGATCAGAGCTCGACGACCTTGCTCTCGCCGACGTCGGGACGTCCGCCGGTCACGGCCGCCTTCGCGTACTTGGCGAGCGTGACGACCATCGGTGCGTTCGAGGTCCAGTACTCGGCCGTCCTGGCCTCGACCCGCAGCAGCGCGACCTTGGGGTCGTCGCGACCCTGCTCGAACCACGCCTCGGCCCCCGTGCTCCAGAGCTCGTCGATCTTGGCCGGGTCCTTGACGACGCTGCCGGTGCCGCTGATCGACAGCCAGCCGTGGCCCGCCTCGATCGCGACGTTGACCTGGTCGTTGGCGCGGACCTGGTCGGTCTTGGCCGACGGGTCCTCGGTGAAGAACCACAGGTCGCCGTCGAACTCGCGCTGCTGCACCGCGAGCGGGCGGCTCACCAGCGCGCCGTCCTCGGCCACGGTGGTCACGAGGGCGATCGACGCCTTCGCGACCAGCTTCTCGATCGTCTGCTCGTCCTCGGCGGTCGCCGGCGGGGTCTCGGGGGTCTCGGTGCTCATGCTGCGGACCCTACCCAGCGGCCCCAGGGGCCTCCGGACCGCTCAGCCACGCCCGACGTAGGGCATCGCCGACGCGGTGACGGTCAGGGTCCCGACGTTGCTGCCCGGCGGCAGGTCGGCCATCAGCAGCACCGCCCGGGTCACGTCGTCGACCGGCATCGTCGGCTCGTGGCGCACCGACCCGTCGGCCTGCAGCGCTCCCTGCGAGACGCCGACCCCGATGGCCGTGGCCGCGTTGCCCACGTCGATCTGGCCGCAGGTGATCCCGTACGGGCGCCCGTCGAGCTGGACCTGCTTGGTGAGGCCGGTGACCGCGTGCTTCGTCGCGGTGTACGCGATCGAGCGCGGCCTGGGCGTCTGGGCCGAGATGGAGCCGTTGTTGATGATGCGGCCGCCCTGCGGGTCCTGCGCGCGCATCACCCGGAACGCCTCGCGCAGGCACAGGAACATGCCGGTGAGGTTCACGTCGACGACGGCCTGCCAGTCGGCCAGCGCGACCTGGTCGATCTCGGTCGCGGGCGCCCCGCGGCCGGCGTTGTTGACCAGGAGGTCGACCCGCTCGTGGCGCTCGACGGCGCCGTCGAACAGCGCCCGGACCGCGTCCTCGTCGGTGACGTCGGTCGGCACGACGTCGAAGCCGCCGCCGGCGCCCGCGGGCCCGGCGGCCACCTCGCGGAGCGCGTCCTCACGGCGGCCGGCGAGGACGACGCGCCAGCCCTCGCGGGCCAGCCCCTCCGCCGCCCCTCGGCCGATGCCGCTGCCGGCACCGGTGACGACCGCGACCCGACTCGTGCTCACGGGCGACAGTCTGCCGCCGACCCGTGGGCCCGCTGGCGGCGGGCGGTCAGGGCCGGACGGCGCGACGACGGTCGTCGGTCAGTGGGCGGCGACAGGCTCGTGCGCCTCGGCACCCTCAGGACGCTTGGCGTTGTGCATGAACGCGGCGAGCACGACGGTCGAGATCGAGATCAGGGCCGCGATGCGGAAGGCGGTCTGGATGCCCGCGAGCTCGGCGTCCGACGGGCTCGCGCCCGCCGCCTGCTCGGTGGCCGCGTGGCCGGAGTAGATGGCGACGAGCAGGGCGGTCCCGGCCGCGCCAGCGACCTGCTGAAGCGTGCTCAGGATCGCGCTGCCGTGGGAGTAGAGCTTGGGCGGCAGCGGGTTGAGGCCGGTGGTGAAGCCGGGCGTGAAGAGGAACGCCAGACCGATCGAGAGCAGCACGTGGATGCCGATGAGCATCCAGATCGGCGTGGTCTGGTCGATGGTGCTGAGCCGCCACATCGAGACGACGAGCACCACGGAGCCGAAGAGCGTCAGGCCGCGCGGGCCGTAGCGGTCGAAGAGCTTGCCGACCTGCGGGCCGAGCAGACCCATCACCAGGCCGCCGGGCAGCAGCATCAGGCCGGTCTCCAGGGCCCCGATGCCGCGGACCTGCTGCAGGTAGATCGGCAGCAGGATGACCATGCCGAAGAGGGCGAGCATCGCCGCGCACAGCAGGGCCACGCTGATGCTGAAGGACGGGAACCTGAACGAGCGCAGGTCGAGCAGCGGGTTGTCGGTCCGGTAGAGGCGCGACTGCCGCCAGCCGAAGACGAGCAGGGCGAGCGCACCGACGCCCACGAAGGCGAGGGGCGGGATGCCGGCCGGTCCGTCGGTGCCGAGCAGGCTCAGGCCGTAGACGATGCCGCCGAAGGCCGGGACGGTCAGCACGACCGAGAGCACGTCGAGCTTGGAGCGGCCGGGCGTGCCGACGTTGACCAGCTTCTTGTAGCCGAAGAAGAGCGCGCCGAGCGCGATCGGCAGCACGAGGATGAACATGAAGCGCCACGGGAAGAAGTGCAGGACGACGCCCGAGACCGTCGGCCCGATGGCCGGTGCGACGGAGATGACGACGGTGACGTTGCCCATGACCACGCCGCGGCGCTCGACCGGGACCAGGGTGAGGATCGTGGTGATCAGCAGCGGCAGCATCATCGCGGTGCCGCTGGCCTGCACGACGCGGGCCGGGAGCAGCAGCCAGAAGGCCGGCGAGACGGCCGCGAGCAGCGTGCCCAGGCTGAAGAGGCTCATGGCCGTCATGAAGACCTGGCGCGTGGTGAGGCGCTGCAGCAGGTAGCCCGTCGTGGGGATGACGATCGCCAGCGTCAGCATGAAGACCGTGGCGAGCCACTGACCCGTGCGCGCGGAGACGCTCAGGTCCTCCATCAGGCGCGGGAGGGCGACGTTCATGATCGTCTCGTTGAGGATCACGACGAAGGTCGCGACGAGCAGGATCGCGATGACGGCGCGGGTGCTGACGTTCGCGGGGACGGCTGGCTGCGCCGCGTCGGCGGTCTGCGGGGTGCTGGTGGCGGTCACGGGTCGTCCGATCGTCGTGCTGCTGCTGGTGTCGTGCGGGTGCCGGCATCCTTGCCGCGGCGGTCGTCGTCCTGACCCTGCCGAGGGCGGGAACTCATCGCCTGCCGAGGCTATTCCGGCTCGCGCGGACCTTCCAGGGACTTTGTGGTGGGCGCCGGGCGCCGGAGCCCCGTGCGGGCTGCCACACTCGGCGCGTGGCCGACCAGCTCGTCGTCGCGGCGGTGCTCGTCGACGACCTCTCCGCACCCACCCGCGCGCTCGCCGCCCGCCGTACGCGGCCGGAGTCCCTCGCCGGGCGCTGGGAGCTGCCGGGCGGCAAGGTCGAGCCCGGTGAGGACCCCGTCGCCGCGCTGCGCCGCGAGCTGCGCGAGGAGCTGGAGGTCGACCTCGAGGTGGGCGCCGAGCTGGAGGCGCCCGGCAGCCTCCCGGGCTGGCCGCTCACCGCCGGCCTGGTGATGCGCGTCTGGTGGTGCGCGGTCGCGTCGGGCGAGGCGCACGCCGGCGAGGCCCACGACGCCCTCGCCTGGGTCGACGCCGCCTCGATCAACGACCTCGCCTGGCTCACGCCGGACCTCCCGGTGGTGGACGCCATCGTCGCCCGGCTCGCCCCGGCCCAGCCCGAGGAGCCCTCGGCCACACTGGGGCGATGACGCGGCTCCCGCTCGCCTCGACCGTCCTGCCCGCGGCCCTCGGCCTGCTCGGCCTGCTGGCGGGGTGCAGCGCGCAGCCCGATCCGGAGCGGTCCTCGAGCCCGTCAGCGTCCGCCCCGTCCTCCGCCGCGGCCACCGCCGGCCCGGACCCCACCCCGAGCGCGTCGCCCTCGCCGAGTCCGAGCCCGACCCCCTCGGCGACCCCCGAGGCCGAGCCGACGCCGAAGCCTGACCCGGTCTCCATGGCGGCGCTGATCGACCTCCGCTACGACGGGCGCGACCTGGATCGCGGCCGGCTGCTCGCCGACCCGGGGCCGTACAAGCGCTACGCCGTCTCCTTCCGCGGCGACGGCAAGAAGATCACCGGGATCATGAACCTCCCCGACGGCGAGGGGCCCTTCCCCGTCGTCGTCCTCAACCACGGCTACATCGACCCGGACACCTACTGGTCGGGCCAGGGCATGCCGCGCGAGCAGGACGTGCTGGCCCGGCGCGGGTTCGCGGTGCTGCACGTCGACTACCGCAACCACGCCGGTTCGAGCGACGACGACGGCGGGGAGGCCGGGACCGACTACCGCCTGCGGCTGCCGTACGTCGTCGACACGATCAACGCGGTCAAGGCCGTCAAGGGCGCGACGGGCTCGCGCTGGACGAGCCTCGACCGTGGCAGCGTCGGGTGGTTCGGCCGCTCGATGGGCGGCGGCGTGACCCTGCGGGCGCTCGCCGTCCAGCCCGGCCTCGTCGACGCGGCCGCGGTGTGGGCGTCGGTGAGCTCGTCGGAGGCGGACAACTGGGAGCGCTGGTACGAGGACGACCCCGAGCGCCGCGCGACGAACCGCAGGATCGACCGCTCGTACGGCCTGCCCGACGACTCCCCCGCCTTCTGGCGCCGGGCGTCGGCCCGGCCCTCCTTCGACCGGATCACCGAGCCGGTCCTCGTCCAGCACGGGGGCTCCGACCGCACCTGCCCCGTGCGCTGGGCGAGGACCACGGTGGACGCCCTGGAGGACGCCGGGGTCGAGGTCCGCTCGACCATCTACCCCGGCGCCGACCACACGTTCGAGGGCCGCACGTTCACCACGGCCATGGACCGCACCGCCGACTTCTTCGACGACCACCTGCGCTGAGCGGTGCGTACCCGCCCTTCGACGAGCTCAGGGATCACGACCCGGCCCGGCGCTCTCCATCGCCGCGGTCCTGAACCCGTCGAAGGGCTCCCCCTCAGTCGTCCAGCGCGTCGGCCATGGAGCTGAGCAGGACCTTCTGCACGAGCTTCTGCGCGGCGAGGGCGTCGTGGCGCGACTGCGCCTGCGCCAGAGCGTCCTCGTCGAGGGCGTCGAGCGCGCGGTGGATCGCCTTGAGGAAGGTGATCGCCTGCTTCGCGGCCTGGACGCGGTCCTCGCGGAACGGGAACTGGTCGAGCTGCCAGACGCCGTCCCAGCCGTTGGCGCGCAGGGTGTGGAAGAACTCGAAGGTCTCGACCAGGTGCACCGAGCCGACGACCATGTCGTCGTCCCAGCCGCGGAAGTTGTCGTTCACGTCGATGGCGAAGAGCTTGCCCGCGTCGATGCAGAGCTGGGCGGCGTCGGCGGGGGTCTCCAGCCCGTACAGGCTGTGGCCGAAGTCGAGGAGCACGCCGAGGTTGTCGCAGCCGGTCTGCTGGATCGCCAGCAGCGTCCGGGCGGCGTTCGGGAAGATGATCTTGTTGCGGGGCTCGCGCGGCTTGTACTCGATCACGAACTTGATCTCCGGGTGCGCGCTGCAGAGCTCGCGCAGCGCGTCGACCGCGTTCTTCCAGACGTCGCGGTAGCTGACCTGGAAGGGGTAGTCCCACCCGTCCTGGCCGAACCAGAGCTTGACGTAGTCGCAGCCCAGCTCGAGCGCGAGCTCGGTCGCCTCGTGCAGCAGCGCGATCGCCTGCGCGCGGACGGCGGGGTCGGGGTTGGTGATGGAGCCGCGGATGAAGTCCTTGTTGTAGATCTCCGGCGTGATCGCCACCGCACGCAGGCCGTTGCGGGCCAGCGCCGCCTTGACGTCGTCGGTCGTGCCGTCGAAGCCGGCGAACGGCCAGTTCAGGTCCACGACGGACAGGTCGCCCACCGACCCGGCCAGGTCGATCTGCTCCAGCAGCCCGACCGGCTCGCCGTAGCCCTCGGTCGCGTACCGGTCGACGTACGTCGCGAAGTGCCAGATGCCGGCACCGAAGACGGGGAGGTCGCTCATGAGGTGGTGCTCCGTTTCCTTGTGGGTGGGTGGTGCGGAGGTGCGGGGTCGCCGAGGGGCCCGTGCGCGGTCACGGCCCGGCCTCGAGCCGGCGGGCGGTCTCGAGGTCGGTGACGAGGATGTTGACCCAGTCGCCGACGAGCGCGGCGTGGACGGCGCCGACCTTCTCCTCGCCGCCGGCCACGCCGATGCGGCGCGGCACCCGGCGCAGCTGGTCCGGGGTCACGCCGAGGACGTGCTCGTCGAGCTCGGAGGCGACGAGGCGGCCGCGCTCGTCGAAGAAGCGCAGGCACACGTCACCGACCGCGCCGAGGGTGCGCAGCTCGTCCTGCTGGGCGGCGTCGACCGCGTTGCCGCTGCGACGCAGCAGGGGCGAGGGGGCGAGGCTGCCGATCCCGACGAGGGCGACGCTCAGCCGGTCCCACGCCTCCAGCGCCGGGGCGACGGAGGCGTCGGCGAGCAGGGCCCGACGCGCGGCCGCGTCGCCGACCAGCCCGGGCGTCGGCATGAACACCGGCCGCGCGCCCGTGACCGTGGAGAAGCGGTCGAGCAGCCGGTTGGCGCTCATCTGCACCCGCGGGTCTCCGATGCCTCCGACCAGCTGGGCGACGACCTCGACGGTGGCCCCGTTCTTGGGCCGCATCCGCTCCGTGGTGGCGAGCAGGCTCGCGCTCCACGAGGAGATGCCGACGACGTCGCCTGTGGCCAGAGTCTCCGAGAGGTACGCCGCCGCCGCCGCCCCCAGCGCGGGGATGACGTCGCCGGAGGCGCCGTCGGCGTCCACGACCACCACGTCGGCCAGGCCGTAGCGGCGGGCGAGCGCCTCCTCCAGGTCGGTGTGCACGCCGCTGGGCAGGGTGACGGTCGTCCGGACGATGCCGACCTCGACCGCCTGGCGCAGCAGCCGCGAGATGCGGGACTGGGAGATGTGCAGGTCGGCGGCGATCTGGGCCTGGCGCAGACCGCGCTCGTGGTACATCCGCGCGACCTTGCTCATCAGCCGCAGCTGGTCGTCGTCGATCCCCGGACGGGCGGGCGTGGTCGCCATGCCGCCACTCTATGACTAGATATTCAGCATTGACAAGAGATTCGACCGGCCGACATTCTGGAGCCCGCAGCCCACCCCGACGAGCGGACGGAGACGCAGGACCGATGCACGCCGACCTCCCCGCACCCGCCGTCCCGACGCGCCGCGCGGACGGCCTCCTCGTGGCGGTCGACCAGGGCACCAGCGCCACCAAGGCGGTCGTGGTCGACCTCACCGGCGCCGTCGTGGCGCGGGCCTCGGTGCCCCTCGCCCAACAGTTCCCGCGACCGGGCTGGGCCGAGCAGGACGCCCTGGAGATCTGGGCGTCGGTGCAGGAGTCGGTGCGTCAGGCGCTGGACGGCCTCGACCCCGCGGCCGTCGTCGCGGTGGGCCTCAGCACCCAGCGCGAGTCGATGCTGCTGTGGGACCGGGCCACCGGCGAGCCGCGCGGACCCGTGCTCGGCTGGCAGGACACGCGGGGCGCCGAGCAGTGCGCCCGGCTCCGGTCCGAGGGGCGCACCGACCGCGTCCGCGCGCTGACCGGCCTCCCCCTCGACGCGATGTTCTCCGCCTCCAAGGCCTCGGCGCTGCTCGACGCGTACGACCCGGACCGCTCCGCGAGCCGTCGCGGCGAGCTCTGCCTGGGCACGGTCGACTCCTGGCTGCTCTGGCGGATCGGCGGCGAGCACCTGGTCGAGGCCGGCAACGCCTCCCGCACGCAGCTGCTCGACCTGGCCACGCGGACCTGGGACCCGTGGCTGCTCGACCTCTTCGACGTGCCCCTCGAGGCGCTGCCGCGCGTCGTCGCGTCCAGCGGCCCGTTCGTCGCCTGCCGCGACCTGGCCCCGCTCGCACCGGACGTCCCCGTCACCGGCGTCCTCGGCGACAGCCACGCGGCGCTCTTCGCCCACGCCGGCTGGCAGCCCGGCCGGGTCAAGGTCACCTACGGCACCGGCTCGTCGGTCATGGCCGTCAGCCACACCCCCACCCGGCCGTCGACCGGCGTGGCCAAGACCATCGCCTGGGAGCTCGACGCCCCCGCGTACGCGCTGGAGGGCAACATCCGCTCGAGCGGGGCCACGCTCGGCTGGCTCGGGGCGGTCGTCGGACGCTCGCCCGCCGAGGTCGCCGCGGCCGCCGGACCGAGCAGCGACGGCGTCGTCCTGGTGCCCGCGTTCACCGGGCTCGGGGCCCCGTGGTGGGACGACCAGGCGCGCGCGACGATCACCGGCATCAGCGCGGGCACCCGCCTCGAGCACCTCGCGCGGGCGGGGCTCGAGGCCATCACGTCCCAGATCGAGGACGTGATCGCCGCCGCCGAGGAGGCCGGGGACCCGATCGGGGTGATCCTGGCCGACGGCGGACCCTCGGCCAACGCCGACCTCATGCAGCTCCAGGCGGACACGTCCGGGCGCGACGTCGCCGCCTCGCAGGTCGCCGAGCTCTCCGCGCTCGGCGCCGCCCACCTCGCCGGGCTCGGCGCCGGCGTGTGGACGCTCGACGACCTCGACGCGCTGCCACGGGAGCGCACGACGTACGCGCCGCGGTCCAGCCCGCAGGAGCGCGACCGACGTCGGCACACCTGGCACGCCGCGGTCGCCGGCGCGCTCGGGACCGCCGCGGTGCCGGGCACCCACCTGGACACCCCGCCCGTCGACGAAGGGCAGCAGGCATGAGCGCCCCCGACTTCCGCCTCGACGGCCAGGTCGCCCTGGTCACCGGCGCGGCCAGCGGCATCGGCCGCGGGATCGCCCGCGGCCTGGCGGCCAGCGGCGCCGACGTGGCCTGCCTCGACCTCGCCGGCCCGGCGCTCGACGCGGTCGTCGGAGAGATCGAGGACACCGGTCGCCGTGCCGTCGCCACCCCGGCCGACGTGACCGACGCGGCGAGCCTCGCCGACGCGGTCGCCCGCGTCGAGGACGAGCTGGGCCCGCTCACCCTGGCCGTGAACAGCGCCGGCATCGCCGACGCCGCCCCGGCCGAGGAGATGTCCCGCGCGCAGTGGCAGCGGGTCGTCGACGTCGACTACACCGGCGTCTTCCTCTCCTGCCAGGCCGAGGCCCGCGCGATGCTCCCCCGCGGCCGGGGCGCGATCGTCAACATCGCCTCGATGTCGGGCTCGATCGTCAACCGCGGGCTGCTGCAGGCGCACTACAACTCGGCCAAGGCCGCGGTGGTGCACCTCAGCCGGAGCCTCGCGATGGAGTGGGCCCCGCGCGGGATCCGCGTCAACGCGATCAGCCCCGGCTACACCGCCACGCCGATGAACAGCCGCAGCGAGGTCGCCGACCAGGTCCGCCGGTTCGAGGCCGACACCCCGCTGGGGCGGATGGCCCGGGTCGACGAGCTCGTCGGACCCGCGGTCTTCCTGCTCAGCGACGCCGCGAGCTTCTGCACCGGCATCGACCTGCTGGTCGACGGCGGCTTCACCGCGTGGTGAGCCACGTCGTCCGCATGACCACCCACCCGTCCAGCCCCGGAAGGAGCGCCGCATGACGGCCCTCGCCCCCGAGCACGTGACCATGCCGGTCCTCGGCCGGCTCTCGCCCCACGCGAGCCGCGCGGAGCAGATCGCCCACATCGCCGAGGCCGCCCGGCAGATCCGGATCCAGGACCTCAAGCTGGTCCACTTCGCCGGGGCCGGCCACATCGGCGGCGACTTCTCCGCGATCGACGTGCTGGCCACCCTGTACGGGGCGGTGCTGGACGTCGACCCGGCGCGCCCGGACGACCCCGAGCGCGACCGGTTCATCCTGTCCAAGGGCCACGTCGCCGGCGCGCTCTACACGACCCTGGCGGCTTTCGGGTTCCTGCCGGTCGAGGAGCTGGCGACCTTCCTCAAGCCGCTGTCCAAGCTGAACGGCCACCCGAACCGCACCTACGTCCGCGGGGTCGAGGCCAACACCGGCCCGCTCGGGCACGGCCTGCCGATCGCCGTCGGCCACGCGATCGCGGCCAAGCTCGACGGGTCGCGACGGCGCACGTACGTGCTCGTCGGCGACGGCGAGCTGCAGGAGGGCAGCAACTGGGAGGCGATGATGACCGCCTCGCACCACGGGCTCGACCGCCTGACCGTGATCGTGGACCGCAACCGGCTCCAGCAGGGCGCGACGACGCACGAGACCAACGACCTCGACCCGCTCGACGCCAAGGCCGCGGCCTTCGGATTCGCCGTCGTCGAGGTCGACGGCCACGACCACGGCGCGCTCCTCGACGTGCTCTCGTCGGTGCCCGTCGAGCCGGGCAGGCCGACCTTCGTGATCGCGCACACCCACAAGGGCCACCCGATCTCGTACATGAGCGGCAACGTCGCCTGGCACCACAAGGTCCCGAGCCCCGAGCAGCTCGACCAGGCGATCACCGAGCTCGACCGGCTCCAGCAGGAGCAGCTCGACGAGGAGGTCGCCGCCGCGACCACCGGCACCGGCACCACGAAGGACGAGGGACGCCCATGACCACCACGACCGAGCTCAGCACCGGTTCGATCAAGGACCAGGCGCGCTTCGACTGCCGCAACGCCTACGTCGAGACCCTGGTCGAGCTCGCGAGGACCGACCACCGGATCGTCGGGGTCGTCAACGACTCGGTCGGCTCGTCCAAGCTCGACGCCTTCAAGAAGGCGTTCCCCGACCGGCTGATCAACGTCGGCATCGCCGAGCAGGACATGGTCGGCGTCGCGGCCGGGCTGGCCAACGGCGGGCGCATCCCCTTCGTGTCGGCCGCCTCGTGCTTCCTCACCGCGCGGGCGCTGGAGCAGATCAAGGCCGACGTCTCCTACTCCGACCGCAACGTCAAGCTCTGCGGCATGAGCCCGGGCGTCGCGTACGGCGAGCTCGGCCCGACCCACCAGTCGATCGAGGACATCGCCTGGCTGCGGGCGGTCGACAACATGACGATCATCGTCCCGGCCGACCCGGTCGAGACCGCGGCGGCGATGCGTTGGGCCGCCGAGGTCGACGGGCCCGTGTTCGTCCGCGTCAGCCGTATGGCCGTGCCGGCCGTCCACGACGAGGACTACACGTTCGAGCCCGGCCGCGCCACGACGGTCCGCGAGGGCGACGACGTCACGATCATCAGCAACGGGACGATCCTGTGGCGCGCGCTCGCCGCGGCCGAGCAGCTGGCCGCCGAGGGTGTCTTCGCCCGCGTCGTCTCCATGCCGACGGTCAAGCCGCTCGACGTCGACGCCGTCCTCGCCGCGGCCCGCGAGACCCGCGGCATCGTGACCGCCGAGGAGTCGACCAGGGCCGGCGGCCTCGGCGGTGCGGTCGCCGAGACCGTCGTCGCGCACCACCCGACGCGCGTGTCGATCCTCGGCTTCGACGCCTTCCAGCCGACCGGGTCGGCGGAGTTCCTCATCGACCGCGCGGGCATGTCGCCGGAGGGCATCGCCGACGCGGCGCGGGCGCTGCTCGCCTGACGGACGCAGGAGGCGGGGTCCGGCCCCGCCTCCTACCTCGCCGGCTCGATGCTCAGCACGTTGATGGTGAGAGCCCGGCAGACGAAGCCGAGCTCGGCGACCACCTCGGCCAGCCGCGCCCGGAGCTCGGTGACGGTGAGGTGCGCCTGGTGGTCGGCGCGTGTCGAGATGTTGACCTCGAGGTCGACGAGACGCTCCCGCACGTGGAGCACGATGCCGTCGAGCGGGGCACCTGCGGACACGGAGGAGCCAGGGGCGCCCGACCACGAGCCGCGCAGGGTGGGCTCGATCCGGAACACGCCCCGGTGCACCGACACGGTGCTGCCGACCCTCGCCCGGAGCTCGCTCGCCGAGCCGCGCGGCCCGTCGGTCGGCGCGTCGCTCGGGCCAGCGCCCGTCCGGCTCTCGGCCTGCTCCAACACCTGCCCCTTCCTCCGTCGCCCCGCCCCTCCGCGGAGACCGGTCGGACCGGGACCCGTGGGGGCAGCCGCGAGCCGTCGCCCTCGTGGACGTCGACCGCGGCCTGAGCGGCGGCGGCCGACCCCCCGGTCGGGGCCGCCGCCCAGACTTACACCGTAAGTGATGGTCGGACGGATCCCGTGCATCCCGCACCCTGGCCGCACCCCGAAAGAGTCGCACACGACAGAACCAGGGTCTTTCCTCGCCCGCTGGAGGAGTGTCAGTCCTCGACGGGCCGGAGCCGCAGCCCCGAGGACGCCGGGCTGAGGACGACCGGCTGGCTCAGCCCTCGAGCACGGCCCAGCCGTGCGGCTCCACCGAACCGGCACCGCCGGGCGCCGAGCCCTCCACCACCGACGCGCCGGCCGGGAGCCCGTACGGCTGGTCGCCCAGGTTGAGGGCCAGCGTCAGCGAACCCTCCCCCGAGCGCGCCCGGGCCCGGACGAGCAGGTGCTCGTTGGCGACCTGCTCGGTCGAGGTCACCGCGTCGACGAGCCACGGGTGGCGCCGGCGCAGCCCGAGCACGCGGCGGTAGAGCTCCTCGACCTCGGGGTGGGCGTTCTCGAGCAGCCCGCGCTCGGCGGGCATCGCGGGCCGGACCGCGTCGTCCCCGCCTGCCCGGTCCTCCTTGACCCCCTCGAGGCCGAGCTCGTCGCCGTAGTAGACGCAGGGCACGCCGGGCAGGAAGCCCAGCAGCGCCACCGCGTGCGGGCGGTGCCGCTCGTCGTGGACCTGGCTCGCGATCCGGGTGACGTCGTGGTTGCCGAGGAAGGTCATCGGCACGAACCGCTCGACGAGAGCCGCGTGACGGCCGACGGTCCAGTCGAGCTCGTGGAGGTTGACGGTGTCGAGGGAGGACCAGACGGCCTTCCACAGCTCGTACGCGGTGATCGAGTCGAGCCCGGACTCCGCCACGTAGGCGACGTAGTCGCCGTGGATCATCTCGCCGACGAACCACGCCTCGGCGAACTCCTCGCGCACGGCCGGCAGCACCGCGGCCCAGAAGGAGGCGGGGACCGCGTACGCCGCGTCGAGGCGCCAGCCGTCGACGCCGCGGCGCAGCCAGTGCAGCATCACGTCGCGGACGTGGTCACGCACGACCTGGGCGTCGTGGTTCAGCGTCACGAGGGTGTCGTGGCCCTCGAAGTAGTCGGCGGTGACGACGCCGTCGTTCTCGTAGAGCCCGTGGACCCACTCCGCGGCCGCCGATCCCGGGCCCTCGGCGAGGGCCTGGGCCACGGGCGCGAAGTCTCGGCCCACGTGGTTGAACACCCCGTCGAGCAGGACCCGGACCCCCCGCTCGCGGCAGGCGGCGACGAGGGCGTCGAAGTCGGCGTCGTCACCCAGTCGCGGGTCGATGCGGAAGTGGTCGACCGTGTCGTAGCCGTGGGTCGCCGACGCGAAGACCGGCCCGAGGAGCAGCCCGTTGCAGCCGAGCGAGACGAGGTGGTCGAGCCAGGCCTCGATCCGGCCGAGCCGGTGCTCGACCCGCCCGTCGAGCCCACCGAGCCCGCCGAGCTCTGAGAGCTCGCGCTCGGCGCCGACGAAGCCCATCGGGTAGACGTGCCACCACACGACGTGGTCGACCCAGGAGGAGCGGTCCGCTGCTGCGTGCATCCCTCAACCCTGGCAGACCTGCGCAGCCCGCCGGTGCACGGCGTCGACCGGGTGGGCGGACGCCGGCGCCCAACCCCCCAGCCGATCGCCGACGTCCTCGCGGAAGGTTATCGAGCAATCGGGTCGCGCGCGCCCGGACCGCCCGACCGCAGCGCAGTCGTGATCACGGGCTCCGCCTAGAGTGGTCGCCCCGGCGCCGCGATCGCGACGACGGCACCCCCTCAGCGAGGAGACCCCATGTCGTCCCAGGCCCAGGAGCCCTCCGTGCCCGCCGACGAGACCGGCCAGGCCCAGGAGGCGGTCGACCCCGAGTCGACGATCGGCAACCTGACCGTCGAGGACGACCCCGAGGGCACGGTCGACCCGTCCGAGCTCGCCGGCACCGCCAGCGAGGACGACGAGGACGTCAGCTAGGCCCTAGAGGCCCAGGAAGGCCCGGCACCGCTCGGCGATGTCGGTGGCGCCGGCGTCGCTGGGGTGGATCGCGTCGGCGTAGCGCGCCGGCCGGAGCGCCGAGGACTCCTCGAAGGTCGCGCCCCACAGGTGCGTCAGGTCGAGGAAGGGCACCGACTGGTCGCGGGCGACCTCGCCGAACATGGCCGCGTACGCCGCGTACGTCGGGGCGTCCCCGCCCTTGTAGAGCGTGGGCGAGCTGATCGGCGGGAACAGCAGCGCCACGTCCCCGCCCCACGCGCGCTGACGTGCCACCACCGCGAGCAGCTCGTCCCGCACCGGCGCGAGGGGTCGGCCGGCGTTGTAGTCGTTCGCGCCCAGCTCGACCAGCAGCAGGTCCGCGCGCAGCGTGTCGAGGAACGCGAGCCCCGTCGTTCCGCCCTGCTCGTCGTCGGCGCCGGGTCCGCAGAAGGTCCCCAGCGACTCCCCCGAGACCGCCGCCGAGGTGACGACCAGGCGCCCGGTGCCGGTGCTCGCGCGCAGCGCGACCAGGTCGACGGCACCGCCGTCGCCCCAGACCCGGAGCGTGTGCGGGCCCCCTCCCGGGGTCGGCACGTCGGTCACCACGTGGCCCGGGTGCAGCCCGGTGCGCGGGGCGACGTCGGGCGTCCGGGTGTCCTCCGGCCCGCCGCTCAGCCGCAGCGGCTCGGCCCCGTCCACCGAGACGAGCGGGCGGGCGCGGCCGGTCGGGTCGGCGAGGGCGAGGACCGAGAAGGACGTCCCGCTCGCGGTCAGCTCCACGTACGCGGCGGGCGCGCGGCCGGACGCCGCGGCGGGGACGCGCGCGCAGGTCCGGCGGAACAGGCCCCGCTCGACCTTCGCGACGTCCCCCACGACGGCGAGCCGCGGGTCCCAGCCCCGGTTGAGCGCGGTGGTCGGCCAGAGCGCCTGGTTGAGGAAGACCCAGCCGGTGCCGGCGTCGCCGGACGCCGGCTCGAGCGCGGTCCGCAGCCGCCCGACGAACGAGTGCTGCCACTTGGGCGCGCTGCTCCCCCACTGGCCCCCGCCGAAGGCGATCGAGTCGCCGAGCACGGCGACCTCGCGCGGCCGGTCGTCCGTCCCGCTGCGCAGCCGCGCCTGCCAGGGCGCCGGGCCCGGGTCGGAGGGCGAGCCGCAGGCCGCGGCCAGGCCGGCCGTCAGCCCCAGCGCGAGGACCGCGCGGCGGCTGACGGCGGCGTACGGCAGGGGCACCGGGCGATGCTTCCACACCGCCCGGCGCGCGGGGTCAGATCTTGGTCGCCAGGACCTTCAGCCGGTCGGGCTTGCTCGGGAAGACGTCCTGGTCGATCGGGTTGACGCCGTACTGCCAGAAGGTCGCGACCTTCCAGCCCTTCGGCAGCGTGCCCGGCTTGGTGGTGCCGTAGCGGGCGATCCACAGCGGGTTCGTCGTGGCGAAGGCGCTGCTGTTGCCCGTGCACTGCGTCCACCAGTCGGTGGTCGTGTAGATGACGGCGTCCTTGCGCGTCAGCTTCTTGTACTCCTTAGTGAAGGAGCTGATCCACTTGACCATGTTCTTCTTGCTGACGCCGTAGCAGGTCTTGCCGTAGGGGTTGTACTCGATGTCGAGCACGCCGGGCAGGGTCTTGCCGTCGGCGCTCCAGCCGCCACCGTTCTTCACGAAGTAGCGGGCCTGCAGGTAGCCGGCTTTCCCCGAGGGGCTGGCGAAGTGGTAGGCGCCACGGATCAGGCCGGCCTTGGTCGCCCCGTTGTACTGGGTCTTGAAGTAGGGGTTCTTGTACGACGTGCCCTCGGTCGCCTTGATGTAGGCGAAGTCGCGGTCCTTCTTGGTCCAGGTCGACCACTTGATGTCGCGCTGGTAGCTGGAGACGTCGACCCCCAGCACGCCCTTCGGGACGAAGGAGCTGGTCGAGGAGGAGCGTGCGGCCGCCGACGCCCCGTAGCGCAGCAGCGGTGACTTCGGCTGGTTCAGCGCCGCCAGCTCGGCGCGCTCGGTGCCACGCTGGCGCCAGCCCATCGGCGCGTTCCCGAACTCCACCCCGGCCTCGCGGGCCTCGGTCGTGAGCCGGGGGGTCGAGCCGATCGCCGTGGTCTCCTTCGCCGTGGCGCCGTCGGAGGCGACCGGCGCGGTGCTCGTGCCCGGCCCGCCGGGCGCGGCGCTGGCCGGGAGCGCGGTCGGCAGCGCGAGACCGAGGCCGGCGACGCCGAGCGCCAGCACCGGCAGGCTGCGGCGCAGCGCGCTCGGGGTGGCGTCCGGGCGTCCGGAGGCGGTCCGGGCGGAACGGGTACGGGTGTGCGGCTGCGGCGCAGGCATGGCGGGTCCTCGGGGTCGGCGCGGGCGCGTGCTGCCCAGCGGCCCAGCCCCCTGCTCGTGCCGCGGACTGGGAGACCTTAAGCACCTGGGGACGACCGCGGGAAGGGTTTCGGCGAGTCGTCGCCAGAAACTCTCGTCCCTGGCGTCACACTTGAGAGTTCGCGTGCGCGATGATCGGGAGGTGGGCGTCGTGACGGGAACAGGCTCCGGGGCTGCGCTGGGGACGAGGCTCGACGCCGTGCTCGCCCCCCTGGGGGCGGACCTCGTCGAGCAGGCCGCGGCGCGGCTGTCGGGGGTCGTCGACCGCACCCCGCTGCAGCGCAACGCCCGGCTCTCGGCCGGCGGCGCGGAGGTCTGGTTCAAGCGCGAGGACCTCCAGGTCGTGCGCTCCTACAAGGTGCGCGGCGCGTACAACGTCATCGCCCAGCTCGACGAGACGGCCCGCGCCCGTGGCGTCGTCTGCGCCAGCGCCGGCAACCACGGCCAGGGCCTGGCGTACGCGTGCGCCGCGCTCGGCGTGCAGGGCCGGATCTTCCTCCCGCGCAACACCCCGCGCCAGAAGCGCGAGCGGATCACCGCCATCGGCGGCGACCACGTCCAGGTCGTCGTCACCGGCGCGACCTACGACGAGGCGGCCGTGGCCGCCGCGGCCGACGCCCTCCGCACCGGGGCGACCGTCGTGCCCGCGTTCGACGACCTGCGCACCATCGCCGGCCAGGGCACCGTCGCCCTCGAGCTCGTCGAGCAGCTCCTCGAGCAGACCGGCCACCTGCCCGACGTCCTCGTCGTGCCGGTCGGCGGCGGCGGGCTGCTCGCCGGCTGCGTGTCCTGGCTCGGCGAGCGGCACCCGGGCATCCGCGTCGTCGGGGTGGAGCCCCAGGGCGCCGCCTGCGTCGCCGCCGCGCTGGCCGCGGGCGGCCCGGTGGACCTGGTCGACCTCGACACCTTCGTGGACGGGGCGTCGGTGCGCCGGGCGGGTTCGCTGACCACGCCGGTCATCGCCGCCTCCGGGGCCGAGCTCGTGCAGGTCCCCGAGGGCGGGGTCTGCGTCGAGCTGCTCGGGATGTACGCCGCCGACGGCATCGTCGCCGAGCCCGCGGGCGCCCTCGCCTCCACCGCGCTGACGGGCGGCACGGTCCGGGTGGAGCCCGGCCAGCGGGTCGTCTGCATCCTCTCCGGCGGCAACAACGACGTCAGCCGCTACGACGACATCGCCGAGCGGGCCGCGGTCTTCGAGGGCCGCAAGCACTACTTCCTCGTCGAGTTCCCCCAGCAGCCGGGCGCGCTGCGGCACTTCCTCGACGAGGTCCTCGGGCCCGACGACGACATCACGCTCTTCGAGTACGTCAAGCGGAGCAACCGTGAGACCGGTCCCGCGCTCGTCGGCATCGAGCTCGCGCGGCGTGAGGACCTGCCGCCGCTGCTCGAGCGGATGGCCGCGGCCCCGGCGCAGGTCGAGCCGATCCCCAGCGACAGCCCCATGTTCCGTTTCCTGCTGTCGGGGTAGGAACCCAGCCCTCTCGTGCATATGGCCTGGTCAGGGCGATATGCGTCACGACGGACGGTGCATCCGACCCCACCGGAGGTCGGGAAGGCAGGGTGCCTGCCATCATCGGCAGCACTCGAGGGAGAGGAACGACCCAATGGCTTTGAACCGTCGACAGGTCCTGGCAGGTGGTCTCGGCCTCGGGGCCGCCGTGGGGCTGAGCGCCTGCTCCGGGCTCACCAGCAAGGCGGGCAGCAGCGCCCCCACCACCAGCGCCAGCGCCGGCGCCCCGGTCGAGCTGACCTTCGTCAACTGGTCCGGCGAGGGCGAGAAGGCAGCGTTCGACGCCGTCATCGCCGCCTTCGAGCAGGCCAACCCGGGCATCACGATCAAGACCGACACGGTTCCGTACGCCAGCGTGCAGACCAACCTGGACACCCGCTTCCAGGCCGGTAACCCGCCGGACCTCTTCCGCGTCTCCTACATCGACATGGGGCAGTACACGAGCCAGGACGTCCTGCTCGACCTGTCGGCGAGCCTCGACGCGAACGCCTTCGAGCCCGGGCTCTTCCAGGCCGTCGTCGCGAACGGCAAGCCGTACGGCGCCCCGCACCAGATCGACACCACCGCGATCCTCTACCGCCTCGACGCCTTCGAGGCCGCCGGCATCACCGACGTGCCGACGACGCTGGAGGAGGCCTGGACCTGGGAGCAGTTCACCGACGCGGCGAACAAGCTGGCCAAGGTCACCAAGAGCGGCCAGTCGGCCTTCATCTACGACTGGCAGAGCGCGGGCGCGTACCGCTGGCTCACCTGGCTCTTCGAGGCCGGCGGCGCCCTGCTGGGCCCCGACCTCAAGAGCGCCGCGATCGACTCCGACGCCGGACGCAAGGCCGTCGACTTCACCAAGAGCTTCTTCGACCGTGGATGGGTCGCCAAGAACAGCTCGGTCAAGAGCACGACCTACCCCGACGGTGCCTTCATCTCGGGCACCGTCGCGATGGCCTTCGCGGGCAGCTTCCTCGTCCCCGGGATCGACGACGGGGTCAAGAAGAAGTTCGAGTACGGCGCGATGCCGCAGCCGCGCGACGTGGCCGCCTCGACCGACCTCGGCGGCAACGCCGTCGTCGCGCCGAAGGACGGCAAGAACACCGAGGCCGCGACGAAGTTCCTGCAGTACCTCGTCACCGAGGACGCGATGCGCACCTACTGCCAGGCCACCAACCAGCTGCCGACGCTGAAGAGCCTGACGTCGTCGCAGCTCGACTTCGACATCCGGCCCGACCTGATGGCGCCCTTCGTTCTGCAGGCCAAGACCCTGACGCCGGAGCAGGTCTCGCAGGTGACGGTGCCGCAGTTCGCCGACCTCAACCTCGCGCTCCAGAACGAGCTCGAGAAGGCCTTCCTCGGCGGCAGGTCGTCGGCGGACACCACGGCCGCGCTGGCCGCGGCGGTGCAGAAGGCCGTGCAGTGAGCTCGGCGGCCGCGCTGGCCGCCGGCGAGAACCCCGTCGCCCCGGCGGGGGGCTCGCAGCCCTCGTCGCGCCGCCGCGGGCGCTCGTTGTGGGAGCCCTCGGCGCTGCTCTTCGTCGGTCCGTCGGTGCTGCTGGCGCTGGCGTTCCTGATCCTGCCGATGCTCGGGTCGTTCTACTACTCGACCCGCAAGGTCTCGCCGCTGACCGGTACGAGCACCCCTCGCGGGCTCGAGAACTACACGACGATGCTGTCCGACCCGACCTTCCTGCGGGCCCTGGTCAACACGGCGGTCTTCACGATCATCACCGTCCCGCTGAGCATGGGCCTCGGGCTCGCGCTCGCGGTGCTGATGAACTCGGTGCTGCCCTGGCGCAAGGTCTGGCGCACCGTCGTCTACCTGCCGCTGGTGATCTCGGGCGTCTCGGTCGGGCTCATCGGCACCTTCCTCTACAACGAGGTCATCGGGGTGGTGAACAAGCTGCTGCTGGCGCTCGGCGCGAACGGCGGCGTCCCCTGGCAGTCGAACGGCTTCTGGGCGTTCACCTCGGTCGTGCTGGTGACCGTCTGGATCCGGGTGGGGTTCAGCATGATCATCTACCTCGCGGCGCTCCAGGCCGTGCCCGGCGACCTCTACGAGGCGGCGGGGCTGGAGGGCGCCAACGGCTGGCAGCGCTTCCGCCACATCACGTTCCCGCTGGTCGGGCCGGCCACGTTCTTCCTGATCATCATGAACGTGATCTACAGCTTCCAGGTCTTCGACACGATCTTCGTGCTGACCAACGGCGGGCCCGGCAACAGCACCGAGGTGCTGGGCACGTGGGCGTACAAGGTGGCGTTCGGGCCGACCCGCGACCAGGGCTACGGCGCGGCGATCGGCGTCGTGATCTTCGTCCTCACGCTGATCTTCACCATCGTGCAGTGGCGCGCGAACCGCAACCGGGACGTGGTCGCATGAGAGTCAGGAGCCGCTGATGGCCGTCACCACCCCGCAGGCCGCGGCCCTGCACGGCCGCGAGGCCGCGCCGGCCAGCACCGCCCGCGGGCCGATGTCGAGGCGTACACGCTCCAAGGTCGCGGTGGTCGTCCGCGTCGTCGTGGCGGTCGTCGTCGCGGTGGTCATGGCCTTCCCGCTGTGGGTCATGGTCGTCACCGCGCTGTCCGGCCAGTCCGTCTTCTCCTCCGAGCTCGACCTGCTGCCGACCGACGTCTCGCTCGACAACTTCGCGCGCGTCTTCGACGCGTGGCCGGTCGGCGCCTGGTTCTCCAACTCGGTCACCGTCACCGCCCTCACCACGATCATCTCGGTGGTGGTGAGCGTGATGGCCGGCTACGGCTTCGCCAAGCTGCGCTTCCCGCTGAAGACGCCGCTCTTCCTCGTCCTGCTCTCGACGATGATGATCCCGACGCAGGCGATCCTCGTGCCGCAGTTCCGGCTCGTGAACGCCCTCGGCCTGGTCGGCACCTTCTGGGCCGTGATCATCCCGGGTGCGGCGGCGACCTTCGGCATCTTCCTGGCCCGGCAGTTCATGCTGGCGATCCCCAACGAGCTCATCGAGGCGGCCAAGATCGACGGCGCCGGCCCGGTGCGGATCTTCGTCAGCATCGTGCTGCCGCTGTCGAAGCCGCTGCTCGCGGTCCTGACGCTGCTCAGCCTGATGTACCAGTGGAACGACTTCCTCTGGCCGCTGATCGTGCTGCGCGACCCCAGCCTCTACACCCTCCCGATCGGGCTGCAGTTCCTGCAGGGGCAGTACCAGACCGACTACGGCGCCCTGATGGCGATGACGCTGATCACCGTCGGGCCCCTGGTCGTGCTCTTCCTGGTCTTCCAGCGCTGGTTCGTCCAGGGGTTCGCGACCTCCGGCATCCGCTGAGCCGACCTCGACCCCTGAGCCTGTCGAAGGGCTCATCTCTGCGCGAGACCCAACCACGATCCCTGAGCCTGTCGAAGGGCCCCGTCCGCACGGAACCACCGCCCTTCGACAAGCTCAGGGATCGTGGTCGAGCCCGTATCCCTGTCCACCCCACAGTCGACGAGGCCCAGCCACGACCCCTGAGCCTGTCGAAGGGCCGGCGGACCGTACCGCTCAGGCCCGGTAGCGCGCGCCGCTGAGGCCACGCTGCTGGCCGACGGTGATCCAGTGCAGGAGCACGTCGAGCTCGAGGCGCGGCATGCTGCCGACCAGGAGGCTGGCGGCGAGGATGTCGGTCGGCAGGCCGGGGTTCACCGACCAGGCACCGATCCCGAGCCCGGCACCCTGGACGAGCAGGTCCTCGTGCCCGCTCGCCGTCCGGCGGATCACGTCGATCGAGTCGGCGATCGAGCCCTGGTCGGCGGCCAGCTGCCGGGCGGTGCCGACGAGCCGGCCGAAGAAGAGGCGTTCGGGGTCAGGTCCGTGCCGCGACATGCCCTTATTAGAACATGTGTTCGACTCGACCGGAGAGGTCGTGGACTCAGGCGTCCGGCGCCACCGTCACGCCCGCGAGGCTGAACTTGTGCCGGTGCCGCTCGGTCCAGTCCACGGCCCGCTGCTCGCGCTCGAGCTCCCCGGCGGCGATCAGCTGGACCTGCCGCGGACGCCCGAGCGCGGCCAGGTCGATCATCATCTGCACCCCGGCCTGCTGCGAGGCCACGACCGCCTCCACGAGGTCCTCGTCGAGCCGGACGCCGTACGCCTCGGCGAAGACGGCCATCCGGTGCCGCCGGCGCGGCTTACGGGCCATCCCGAGCACGCCGTGCCAGTAGCTGCGGTCGCGCAGCGGGGCGAGGTAGTGCAGGGCGTAGCCGATGTCGGTCAGGCGGGTGCCGACGGAGGCGTACTCCCAGTCGATCAGGCCGACCAGCTGCTCACCGACCGGGCGGCAGAGGTCCCAGACGAGGTTCCAGGGGCCGGGGTCGCCGTGGCAGACGAGCTCGCCGGGCAGGCTCCCGGTCCCCCGCCGGCCGTCGAACCAGACGGGCTCCTCGTCGGGCTGCCAGGCCTCGACCGTGTCGTGGTAGCGCCGCAGCAGCTGGGCGACCTCGGCGACCGCCTCGTCGGACTGGACGAGCGTGCAGGCCTCGTCGCCGGAGATGCCCTCGATGTAGCTGACGTCGTCGTGGTCGCCGACGACCCCGCCTGGCCGCGGCGCCTCGGCGAAGCCGGCCTCGGCGAGGTAGGCCAGGAGCGACTGCACCGACTCCGACCACGGGTTGCGCGGGTGGCGGACCTGGTCCCCGTGCCGCACGACGGGACGGTCCTCCCGCGCCTGGAGGACCTCGTCCCCCGGCTCCGTGCTCAGCGCCACCGACACCGCGGCAGCGTAGAGCACCGACCCGGCCTGCTCACGGTGCCTGCGGACCCTGATCCTTCTCAGTTCTTCGTCATGTGGCTGTCATCCGTTGACACGGGGCCGGAACTCCGGTGATGTTCACTTCCTCACCCCGGAAGGGGTACCCAGCGGCGGGACGGAGAGCGTGGCAGTGACCATCGTCAGAGCAGCGATCACCCAGACGACGTGGACGGGCGACAAGGACTCGATGCTCGATCTCCACGAGCGCTTCGCCCGCGAGGCGGCCGCCGACGGGGCGCAGATCATCTGCTTCCAGGAGCTCTTCTACGGGCCCTACTTCGGCATCACCGAGGACGTGAAGTACTACGACTACGCCGAGCCGGCCGACGGGCCGGTCGTGCAGCGCTTCGCCGCGCTGGCCGCCGAGCTCGGGATCGTGATGGTCCTCCCGATCTACGAGGAGGAGATCCCGGGCGTCTACTACAACACCGCCGTGGTGGTCGACGCCGACGGGACGGTCCTCGGCAAGTACCGCAAGCACCACATCCCGAACCTCGAGAAGTTCTGGGAGAAGTTCTACTTCCGCCCCGGCAACCTCGGCTACCCCGTCTTCCAGACCAAGGTCGGCCCGATCGGGGTCTACATCTGCTACGACCGCCACTTCCCGGAGGGCTGGCGCGAGCTCGGCCTCAACGGTGCGCAGATCGTCTTCAACCCCAACGCCACGAAGCCGGGCCTGTCGAACCGGCTGTGGGAGATCGAGCAGCCCGCCGCCGCGGCCGCCAACGGCTACTTCGTCGCCGCACCCAACCGCGTCGGGCGCGAGGACAACGAGTACGGCGACGAGGCGGTCACGTTCTACGGGTCGAGCCAGTTCGTCGACCCGCAGGGCAACCTGGTCGGGCCGATGGGGTCGAAGGACTCCGAGGAGGTCGTCGTCCGCGACCTCGACCTCGACATGATCCGCGAGGTCCGCAACGCCTGGCAGTTCTACCGGGACCGCCGCCCGGACTCCTACACGAGCATCCCCAAGCCGTGAGCGCGCCCGGCTTCGCGCGCGTCGCACCTCCCTCCCCCGGCGACCAGTGGTCAGGTGTGGTCGTCAGCAGGGCGGGAGAGCGACCACTGGTGACCAGTGGTCGCCACCAGGGGGAGAGGGGCGTACGGGCGTGAGCACGACACTGATCACCGGCGGCACCGTCGTCAACGCGACGGGGACCGCCCAGGCCGACGTCCTCGTCGACGGCGAGACGATCGCCGCCGTCCTGACGCCCGGCTCGCAGCTCCTCGGGACCGACCTGAAGGCCTCCGTCGACCAGGTGGTCGACGCGACGGGCAAGTACGTGATCCCGGGCGGCATCGACGCGCACACGCACATGCAGATGCCCTTCGGCGGCACCGAGGCGTCGGACACGTTCGAGACCGGGACGCGCGCCGCGGCCTGGGGCGGGACGACGAGCATCATCGACTTCGCCATCCAGCGCTCCGGCGAGCGGGTCGAGGACGGCCTCGCCGCCTGGCACGAGAAGGCGGCCGGCGAGTGCGCGGTCGACTACGGCTTCCACCAGATCGTCGGCGGCGTCGACGAGTTCTCGCTCAAGGCGATGGACTCGTTGGTCGACGAGGGCATCACGAGCTTCAAGCTGTTCATGGCCTACCCGGGCGTCTTCTACTCCGACGACGCACAGATCCTGCGCGCGATGCAGAAGTCCCGCGAGACCGGCCTGCTGACGATGATGCACGCCGAGAACGGGCCTGCGATCGACGTCCTCGCCGAGCAGCTCTACGACGCCGGCAAGACCACGCCGTACTTCCACGGCATCGCCCGCGCGTGGCAGATGGAGGAGGAGGCCACGCACCGCGCGATCATGCTGGCCGACCTCACCGGCGCCCCGCTCTACGTCGTGCACGTCAGCGCCAAGCAGGCCGTGGAGCAGCTCGCCGCGGCCCGCGACCGCGGGCAGAACGTGTTCGGCGAGACCTGCCCGCAGTACCTCTACCTGTCGCTGGAGGAGCAGCTCGGCGCCGAGGGGAAGGAGTGGGGCAGCTTCGAGGGGGCCAAGTGGGTCTGCTCGACGCCGCTGCGCTCGCGCGCCGAGGGCCACCAGGACGCCATGTGGCGCGCGCTGCGGACCAACGACCTGCAGACCGTCTCGACCGACCACTGCCCCTTCTGCATGAAGGGCCAGAAGGACATGGGCCAGGGCGACTTCCGCGCCATCCCCAACGGCATCGGCTCGATCGAGCACCGCGTCGACCTGCTCTACCAGGGCGTCGTCACCGGCGAGATCACGCTGTCGCGCTGGGTCGAGCTGATCGCCACCACCCCGGCACGGATGTTCGGCCTGTACGGGCGCAAGGGCGTCGTCCAGCCCGGCGCCGACGCCGACCTGGTCGTCTACGACCCGCAGGGCCACACCTCGATCGGACTCGGGAAGAGCCACCACATGAACATGGACTACTCGGCCTGGGAGGGCTACGAGATCGACGGCCACGTGGACTGGGTGATGTCCCGCGGCTCGGTCCTCGTGGACGGGTCCGGGTACGTGGGCTCGAAGAGCCACGGGAAGTTCCTCAAGCGCGACCTGACGCAGTACCTCGTATGACGCGAGCGATGGGCACGTACGCCACCACGATCCCTGAGCCTGTCGAAGGGCCTCGGACCGCAGAGCTCGAGAGCCCTTCGACGAGCTCAGGGAGCGTGGCCGGGCCCGCTGCCCGGGCGACGGACGGGGGGTCTGCCTCGTGAAGTTCGGGGTCGTCCTGCAGACCAACCCGCCCGCGTGGCGGACCGTCCAGCTCGCGGAGCTGGCCGAGGCGCACGGGTTCGAGTACGTGTGGACGTTCGACTCGCACCTGCTGTGGCAGGAGCCGTACGTCATCTACAGCCAGATCCTGTCGCGCACGAACCGCGTCATCGTCGGCCCGATGGTCACCAACCCGGCGACCCGGGACTGGACGGTCACCGCGTCGGTCTTCGCGACGCTGAACGAGATGTTCGGCAACCGGACCGTGTGCGGCATCGGCCGCGGCGACTCGGCGGTCCGCGTGACCAACGGCAAGCCGACGACCGTGCGCGACATGCGCGAGGCGACGCACGTCATCCGCGAGCTCGCGAACTGCCGCGCGGTCGACTACAACGGCTCGACGATCCGCTTCCCGTGGGCGACCACGTCGGAGCTCGAGGTGTGGATCGCCGCGTACGGGCCGCTCGCGCTCAAGGCGGCCGGAGAGGTCGGCGACGGCTTCATCCTGCAGCTGGCCGACGTCGACATCGCCCGCTGGATGATCGAGGCGGTCCGCACGGCGGCGAGCAACGCCGGTCGTGACCCGGATGCGCTCACCTTCTGCGTCGCCGCGCCCGCGTACGTGGGGACCGACCTGCCGCACATGCGCGACCAGAGCCGCTGGTTCGGCGGGATGGTCGGCAACCACGTCGCCGACATCGTCGCCAAGTACGGCGCCGAGAGCTCCGTCCCGCACGCGCTGACCGACTACATCAAGGCGCGCGAGGGCTACGACTACAACGAGCACGGCCGCGCGGGGAACACCCACACGGCCTTCGTGCCCGACGAGATCGTCGACCGCTTCTGCCTGCTCGGGACCGCGGACGACCACATCGCCAAGCTCGGTGAGCTGAAGGCGCTCGGCGTCGACCAGTTCTCGGTCTACCTCCAGCACGACAACAAGGAGGAGACGCTGCGCGCGTACGGCGAGACGATCATCCCGGCGCTGCGCGACTCCGTCACCGCCCGCTCGTGAGGCGCCTGCGCGGCTGGGGCCTCGGCCTGCTGGGGCTGGTCGTCCTCGGGGTGGTCTGGGAGGTCTACAAGGCCCTCGGGCCCGACGCGGGCGTCAAGCTCGGCGGCCGGCTCGTCCTGCCCCGCACCAGCGACCGGGCGATGCCGCACCTGTGGGACATCGCCTCGCGCCTCACCGAACCCGCCCTCGGCCGCTCCGGCGCCCCGCTGTGGGAGGTCGTGGGCCAGGCGTGCCTGTTCACGTTGAAGACCGCCGCGATCGGCTGGGTCGTGGGTGTGGTCGTCGGGCTGCTGCTCGCCCTGCTGATGCAGCGCTTCCGCCTGGCCGAGGCGGCCGTGCTGCCCTGGGTCGTGCTGAGCCAGACCGTCCCGCTCATCGCCATCGCCCCGCTCGTCCGGCGCTGGGGCTCGCAGGTCCAGATCGGCTCCTGGGCCTGGAGCAGCCAGGACTCGGTCGCGGTGATCGCGGCCTACCTGGCCTTCTTCCCCGTCGCCGTCGGCATGCTGCGCGGTCTCGGCGCGCCCGACGCGACGCACCTCGACCTGATGCGCACGTACGGCGTCGGCTGGCGCACCACCCTGCTGCGGCTCCGGCTGCCGGCCAGCGTGCCCTTCCTGCTGCCGGCGCTGCGCCTCGCCGCGGCCGCCGCCGTCATCGGCACCGTGGTCGCCGAGGTCTCCATCGGCCTGCGGGGCGGCATCGGCCGGCTCGTCATCGAGTACGCCCAGGCCGCCGGCGGCGACCCGGCCAAGCCGTGGGCGCCGATCGTCGGCGCGATCGTGGTCGGCCTCGTGGCCGCCGCGTTCGTCGCGCTGCTCGGCGTCTTCCTGAAGACCTATCGACGAGGAGAGGTGGGCGCGTGAGCAGCCCGACGGAGACCCGGGCGAGCACCGCCCTTCGACAGGCTCAGGGGTCGGAGGCGGCGGGCACCACGCCCGCCGTGCACGTCGCCGGGCTCGACCGGGAGTTCCGGAGCAAGCAGGGCAGCGTCACCGCGCTCAGCGGGGTCGACCTCGACGTCGCGCCCGGCGAGTTCGTGTCGCTCATCGGCCCGAGCGGCTGCGGCAAGAGCACCCTGCTGCGCCTCGTCGGCGACCTCGACCAGCCGACGGCCGGGACGCTGGAGGTGTTCGGCAAGAGCGCCAGGCAGGCCCGCCTCGACCAGGACTACGGCATCGCCTTCCAGCAGGCCGGGCTGCTGCCCTGGCGCACCGTCGCCAAGAACATCGAGCTGCCGCTCGCGCTGCACAAGGTGGGCAAGGCCGAGCGCGCGGCGCGGGTCTCGGAGCTGGTCGAGCTCATCGGGCTCGGGGAGTTCGCGGACTCCTACCCCGACCAGCTCTCCGGAGGCATGCAGCAGCGCGTGGCCATCGCCCGCGCGCTCGCCGAGCGGCCGCGGCTGCTGCTCATGGACGAGCCCTTCGGCGCGCTCGACGAGATGACGCGCGAGCGCATGCAGAACGAGCTCGCCCGGATCAGCGCCGAGACGGGCGCGGCCGTCGTCTTCGTCACCCACTCCATCCCCGAGGCGGTCTTCCTCTCCGACCGCGTCGTCGTCATGTCACCGCGGCCGGGCCGGATCGTCCAGGTCGTGCCCGTACGGCTGCCCGGCGAGGCGCGCGACGACTCCGTGCGCGAGGACCGGGCCTTCTTCGACGCCGTGGCCGCGGTGCGCGAGGCGCTGCACGGCGCCCCGCCGCCGGTCGCGCGCGGGGTGGAGAACCGGTGACCACCACCGCCGCGGAGGCGCCCGCCCCGGTCGACGGCGTCCCCGCCGGGTCGCCGACCGTCCCGAGCCGCGTCCTCGCGCCGGGCACCTCGGTCCGGACCGTCGTCGCGCCGCTCGTCTTCGGCGCCGTGGTCATCGGCCTGTGGCAGGTGCTGGTCACCGCGCTCGACATCGACCCGTACGTCGTCCCGGCGCCGTCGGCGATCCTCGCCGAGGTCGTCGACAACCTCGGCTCGGTGACCTCCGGCGCCGTCCACACCGGCCTCAACGCGCTGCTCGGGCTCGTGATCGGCACGCTCGTCGCCGTCGTGGCCGCCGTCCTGGCCAGCGTGGTCAGGGTCCTCGACGCGCTCGCCGCACCCGTCGTCGCCGCGCTGTCGGTGATGCCGATCGTCGCGCTCGCCCCGGTGCTCTACACGCTCTACGGCGCGAGCGTCGAGACCGCGCGGGTGCTCGTCGCCGCCCTCGCCGTGCTGATCCCCGTCTACGTGAACACGCTCCGCGGCCTGCGCCAGACCAAGGCCGTGCACCGCGACCTGATGCGGGCGTACGCGGCGACCCCGGCGCAGCAGCAGTGGGCGCTCACCCTGCCGACGGCCGCGCCGTACCTGTTCACGGGCCTGCGGATCGCCTCGTCGCTGGCCGTGATCTCCGCGCTCGTCGCGGAGTACTTCGGCGGCCCGATCGGCGGGCTCGGCAAGTCGATCACCTCCGCCGCGTCCTCCAGCAACTACCCGCTGGCCTGGGCGTACGTGCTCGGCGCCATCGTGCTCGGCCTCGTCTTCTACTGCGTCGCGCTCGCCGTCGAGCGCCTCGCGACCCGTCACCGCTGACACCGACCCACACCTGCCAGAAGGAGGAGCCCATGGGCTCACCGAAGATCACCCGCCGCGCGATGCTCGGCCGGACCGGGCTGGCGGCGGCCGCCGTCGGTCTCACCCTCGCCGGCTGCGGCTCCTCCGGCGACGCCAGCCCCGGCGCCGACGCCTCGAGCGGCGGCGGAGCCTCGCTGACGCCGGTCAAGCTGCAGCTGCAGTGGGTCGCGCAGGCGCAGTTCGCCGGCTACTACGCCGCGTTGGACCAGGGCTTCTACAAGGACGCCGGGCTCGACGTGAGCATCCTCGAGGGCGGGCCCGACATCGTGCCGCAGGACGTGCTCTCCGCCGGCGACGTCGACTACGCCATCTCCTGGGTGCCCAAGGTGCTCGGCTCGATCGAGAAGGGCGCCAAGATCACCAACGTCGCCCAGATCTTCGAGCGCAGCGGGACGACGCAGATCTCGTTCAAGGACAAGAACATCACCAGCCCCGCGGACCTCAAGGGCAAGAACGTCGGCAGCTGGGGCTACGGCAACGAGTGGGAGCTCTTCGCCGGCATGCAGAAGGCCGGGGTCGAGGTCGGCGACATCAAGCTGGTGCAGCAGGCCTTCGACATGAACGGCTTCCTCGCCGGCGACATCGACGCGGCGCAGGCGATGACCTACAACGAGTACGCCCAGGTGCTGGAGTCGGAGAACCCGGCGACCGGGCAGCTCTTCACCCCGGCCGACCTCAACGTGATCAGCTGGAACGACGTCGGCACGAACATGCTGCAGGACGCGATCTGGGCCAACTCGGACAAGCTGGGCAGCGACGCCGCCTACCAGGACCAGACGACGCGCTTCATCAAGGCGTCGATCAAGGGCTGGGTGTACGCCCGGGACAACCCGCAGCCGGCGGCCGACATCGTGACGAACGCGGGTTCGCAGCTCGGCAAGAGCCACCAGCTGTGGCAGACCAACGAGGTCAACAAGCTGATCTGGCCGTCGGCGAGCGGCGGCATCGGCATGATCAGCGACGACGCCTGGACCCGGACGGTCGGCATCGCCAAGGGCACCAAGAACGAGACCGGCGCGACGATCATCAGCGCCGACCCGCCCGCGACGGCCAAGAGCACGACCTACGTCGAGAAGGCGCTCACCGAGCTCAAGGCCGAGGGCGTCGACGTCGAGGGCAAGGGCTTCACGCCGGCGACGGTGACCCTCGAGCAGGGCGGCGCCTGACGAGCTTCTCGCCATCTGACCACCTCTACGGTGGTCAGATGGCGGAAAGCTCGGCCGAGCCGCGGGCCCACCGCGACGCGGCCTTCCTCGCGGCCAAGCGGGCGCGGCTCGACGAACCGCACGTCGCCGGTCTGAACGCCCTCGCCGCGCAGGTCGAGCGCAGCACGCGGCGCCCGGCGCCGCGGGTCGACCCGGACTCGGGCGGCACCGCGGCCCGGGTGCTCCTGCTGCTGGAGACGCCGTCGGTCGCCGGGACGTACGGCTCCGGGCTCATCTCGCTGGACAACGACGACGCCACCGCCGCGAACCTCCTCCGCGCGGTGCAGGAGGCCGGGCTCCCCCGCGAGGAGCTGGTCGTCTGGAACGCCGTGCCGTGGTTCGTCGGGACGCGCGAGCGCGGCATCACGCCCTCCGCGGCCGAGCTGCGGCTGGGGCGCACCTGGCTGCTGCCCTTCCTGACCCTGCTCCCCCGCCTCGAGGTCGTCGTCGCGCTCGGGCGCAGCGCGCAGGCCGCGGTCACCCACCTGTCGACGGCGACCCCGGAGCTCGGCGGGCGCCGGTTCACGGTGCTGCTCGCGCCGCACCCCAGCCAGCGCGTCTACAACCGGCCCGGCTTCGAGGGCCGCGCGCGCGTGCACGCGGCGCTCGCCGGGGCGGCGGCCGCTCTCCGACCCGACGGTCCCGGGGCGGGCGAGGCCCGCTGACGCAGGATGGCTGCATGGCGACCATCTGCATCACCGGCGCGACCGACGGCATCGGCCTCGCGACCACCGAACGGCTCCTCGCGGCCGGCCACCGCGTCCTCGTCCACGCCCGCAGCGAGGAGCGCGGCCGGGCGGTCGTGGACCGCCTCGGGGGTGACGCTGTCTTGGTCACCGGCGACCTCTCCTCGCTCGCCGAGGTCGAGGCCCTGGCGACGCAGGTCCGCGAGCAGGGCCCGCTCGACGTGCTGGTCAACAACGCCGGCGTGTGGGTCCGCGGGAGCACCCCGCCCACGAGCGCCGACGGCTTCGAGACGACCTTCGCGGTCAACGTGCTCGCCGCGCACCTGCTCACCGCCCGCCTGGCCGACCACCTCGGCGACCGGGTGGTCTTCCTCGGCTCGGGCATGGCCGGCAGCGGCCACCCGGACCCGTCCGACCCGGGCGCGAGGACCGACCCGAGTCGCGCGTACTCCGACAGCAAGGCGAGCGACGTGCTGCTCGCGAACGCCTGGGGACGGCGCCTGAGCGCTGCGGGCCCGGTCGGCTCCGCCGTCGTCGACCCCGGCTGGGTCAAGACCAAGCTCGCCTCCGCCGGCGCGCCCGGGACGGTCGACACCTCGGCCGACTCGCTGACCTACCTCTGCACCGAGGCCGACCTCGGCCAGGGCCTCTACTGGCGCGGCCGCCGCACGATCACCGTCCCCAAGCACCTGCGCGACGACGCGTACGCCGACGCCCTCGCCGCGACGTGCGACCGCCTGGCGGGGGTATGACCACGGGTATGACCTGCGGGCGAATCCGGTAGCATCGGCAGGGTGAAGATCAGCGTCAGCCTCCCGAGCGTCGATGTCGAGCTGCTCGACTCCTACGCGCACTCGCATTCCTTCGCGTCGCGGTCTGCCGCGCTCCAGCACGCCATCGAGCTCCTGCGGCAGTCGGAGCTGTCGGACGCCTACGAGGAGGCGTGGGACGAGTGGGACAGCAGCGGTGAGGCGGCGCTCTGGGAGCCCGTCGTCGCTGACGGGCTGCAGCCTCGGTGAGGCGGGGCGAGATCCGGGTCGCCGACCTCGAGCCGGTGCGAGGCTCGGAGGCGAGCAAGCGACGCCCGGTGGTCATCGTCAGCAACGACGCGGCTAACCGTCGTGCCGAGGCTCTGGGCCGCGGCGTGATCACTGTCGTTCCCCTGACGTCGAACGTCACGCGCGTCCTGCCGTTCCAGCTGCTCGTCCCGCCGGACGAGTCCGGGCTCTCGAGGCCCTCGAAGGCGCAAGCCGAGCAGGTTCGGTCGATCGCCGTCGAACGTCTGGGTGCCCGGGTGGGGCGGCTTCCGGCCGCATCGATGGAGTCGCTCGACGCAGCCCTACGCCTTCACCTCCAGCTGTAAGGGGCTGACCTGTCGCAGCCGGCCCGACCGTAAAGGACCCGTAACCGGACGCGCCTGGTCGCAGGGTGTGCATAGGGCGAGAATGCGCACCATGGCGGTCACCGACCCGGACATCACGCAGGCCCAGCTCGCGTACGGCACGAAGGTCGTGGCCGTCGAGCCCGGCGGCGTCGAGCCGATCCCCGAGGGCGAACGGCACGGGCGGCCGGTCCAGCTGCTGTGGACCTGGGCCTCGCCGAACTTCGAGTTCGCGACCATCGCCGTCGGCATCCTCAGCGTGCTCGCGTTCGGGCTGACCTTCTACCAGGCCGTCGGCGCCATCGTGCTGGGCACGCTGCTCGGCTCGGTCTCGCTCGGCGTGCTGTCGACGTGGGGCCCGCGCGAGGGCCTCGCGCAGATGGTGCTGAGCCGGACCGCGTTCGGTTACCGCGGCAACGTCCTGCCCGCCGGGCTCAACGCCCTGACCGCCGGCATCGGCTGGTTCGCGGTCAACAGCATCAGCGGCGCGCTCGCCCTCAACGCGCTGACCGGGCTGCCGGCCTTCGTCTCGCTCGTCATCGTCGTGGCCGCGCAGCTGGTTGTGGCCTTCTTCGGCCACAACCTCGTGCACGCCTTCGAGCGCTACGCCTTCCCGGTGCTCGCGATCATCTTCGTGGTCGGGTCGGTCATCGTCCTCTCGCAGGCGAACCCGGGAGCGCCCGCGATGGACGGACCGCCGCCGCTGGGCGGGTTCCTGATCACCGCCGGTGCCGCCTTCGGCTACGCCGCCGGCTGGAACCCGTACTCCTCCGACTACACCCGCTACCTGCCGAAGAGCACCCGCAAGCTGCCGATCGCGCTCTTTGCCGGGCTGGGGTGCTTCCTCTCCTGCTGCCTGCTCGAGATCGCCGGCGCCGCCGTCGTCACCGCGGGGCAGACCGCCGTGAACCCGTCGTCGTTCACCGCGCTGCTGCCGCACTGGCTCGGCCAGCTCACCCTGCTCGCCGTCTGCCTCGGCGCCGTGGCCGCCAACGTCCTGAACGTCTACTCCGGCGCCATGTCCTTCATGGCCCTCGGGGTCAGGATCGCGCTCAAGCAGGCCCGGGCGATCGTCGCCGTGGTGTTCGGGATCCTCGGGCTGGTCGTCGCGAGCTTCGGGCTGCAGAACGCCGGCGCCAGCTACGAGGCGTTCCTGCTCGTGATCGCGTACTGGATCGCCCCCTGGCTCGGGGTCGTCTACGCCGACCGCCTGCTGCGCCGCGGCCAGGAGATCGCCGTGATCGCGCAGGACCGCGGGCACCGCAACCTCGCCGGCGTCGTCGCGATGGCCCTCGGGCTGGTCATCTCGATCCCGCTGTTCTCCAACCAGGAGCTGTACGAGGGCCCGGTCCCCACGGCCAACGCGAACGCCGGCGACCTGACGGCCCTGGTCGGGTTCGTCGTGGCGGCGCTCGCGTACGGGGTGCTGTTCCGGGTGCTCGGTCGCCGTAGGGTCGCGGCATGACCCGCCCGGACGACCGCCAGCTGCTCGCCGTCGCGATCGAGGAGGCCCGGGCCGGGCTGGCCGAGGGCGGGATCCCCATCGGCGCGGCGCTGTTCGACGCCGACGGACAGCTGCTCGGGCGCGGCCACAACCGGCGGGTCCAGGACGACGACCCGTCGGTGCACGGGGAGACGGACGCGTTCCGTCGCGCCGGGCGCCAGCGCAGCTATCGCGGCACGACGATGGTGACGACGCTGTCGCCGTGCTGGTTCTGCAGCGGTCTTGTGCGGCAGTTCGGCATCACCCGGCTCGTCGTCGGCGAGGCCCAGACCTTCCACGGCGGCCACGACTGGCTCGCCGAGAACGGCGTCGAGGTCGTCGTCCTCGACGACGAGTCCTGCGTGGCGATGATGACCGACTTCATCGCCGCCCACCCCGCGCTGTGGAACGAGGACATCGGCGAGGAGTGAGCGAGAACGTCGCTGTGCCCGACCTCAGCCGGTGCGAGCGCCGGCGCGTTGAGGAGGAGGGCATGACGACACGCTTTTCGTCGTCATGCCCGACGACGAAAGCGCCGGACCAGAGCGAGCGCCGCGTCCGAGCGGAGCGAGGACAGACGATTCAGTGGAACTGACCGGTCGCCGCCGTCGTGCCGCCGTCGACGGGGAGGACGGCGCCGGTGATGTACGCGGCGTCCGGGCTGGCCAGGAACAGCACGGCCCGCGCCACGTCCTCGGGCTGGCCGGGGCGGCCGAGGGTGACGCGGTTCGCCAGGCCCTCCTCGAAGCCTGGCTGCTGCAGCGCGCCCTCGGTGATCCGGGTGACGGTGAAGGCGGGCGCGACCATGTTGACCCGGACGCCGTCCGGCCCGAGGTCGAGGGCCAGGGACTGCAGCATCGTCTTGCCGGCACCCTTGGTCGCGTTGTACGCGAACTGGCCCCAGTCGCCGCGCAGGGCCGAGACCGATGAGACCGCGACGACGTTCCCGCCGGAGCTCTTGAGGTGCGGGACCGTCACCTGCAGCACGTGGAACAGCCCGTCGACGTTCACCGACTGCAGCTGGCGCCACTGCTCCTCGGTCAGGTCGAGCAGTCCGCCGTTCTCGTAGACGGCGGCGTTCGGCACGACGACGTCGAGGTGGCCGAAGCGCTCCACCGTCTGCGCCACGGCGGCCTCGACATCCGCGCGCGCGGACACGTCGGCCTTGACCACCAGCTTGCGCTCGTCCGGCACGCCGGCGAGCGCCTCCGCCACCGTCTCGGGGTGCCGTCCGAGCCCGACGACGCTCGCCCCCTGCTCGGCGAAGGCCTGGGCGATGGCCCGGCCGATCCCGTCGCCGGCGCCGGTCACGAGCACGACGAGGCCGTCGTAGGGGTACCTGAGTGCGCTGATCACGCCGCCACGCTAGTCGCGGGACTCACTCCGCCGGAGCGAGCTCCTGCGTCCCGACGACGGCGAGGAGGGCGAGCCGTTCGGCCGTGCCGGTGCCGGGCACGGGACGGAACAGCACGAGGTGCTGCCCCGAGGGCGGGCTGACGACGACGTCGCACTCCAGGTCGAGGCGCCCGACGCGCTCGTGGTCCAGCACCTTGCGCGTGACCCGCTTGGTGCGCACCTCCTGCAGCGCCCAGATCTCCCGGAACTCAGCGCTCGCCGCGCTCAGCCGGGCCACGAGCGCGGTGGACTCGGCGTCGGAGCCGCGACGGGCCACGGCGGCGCGCAGGTCGGCGACGTAGCCGCGGCTGAGGACCTCGCGGTCGTTCTCGGCGTACAGGCGGCGGTAGCGCTCGTCGGTGAACCAGTGCCACAGGAAGCTCGCGCCGCCCTCCCCCTCGCCGCGCACCCCCGAACCGGTGAGGGGACCGAGCAGCGCGACACCGAGCGCGTTCTGCGCGAGGACCCCCTCCAGGTCGTCGGTCACCATCGCCGGGACGCTCGGGGCGAGCGCGTCGAGGATGGTCATCAGGCCCGGGTCGGCGTAGCCGAGGGCGACGTGCGCCGGCGGCGGCTGGTGCCCCGCGAGGAGGTAGACGTGGTCGCGCTCGTCGCGGGTCAGCCGCAGCGCGCGGGCGATCGCGCCGAGCATCGAGGGCGACGGCTGCGGGCCGCGGCCCTGCTCGATGCGCTCGTAGTAGTCGGTCGACATCGTCGCCAGCAGCGCCACCTCGTCACGGCGCAGGCCGGGCGTACGCCGGCGCGGGCCGGGCACGAGGCCGACGTCCTCGGGCCGCAGCCGCTCGCGCCGCGACCGTAGGAAGTCGCCCAGCCCGTCACGGTCCACACCCCCAGCCTGCCTCCTCCGGCGTCCGCCAGCCCCGCCCTGCCGGTCCGGGGATGAGGCGGGCGTGGTCCAGGGCGGTGTCGCGGCGCAGGCTCGGGGCATGACCACCGCACCCACCACCAAGATCGCTGTCATCACCGGAGCCAGCCGCGGCCTGGGCCGCAGCATGGCCGAGCACCTCGCCGCGCGCGGCTGGGACGTCGTCGGCACCTACCAGAGCCGCCCCGACGCGGCCGACGAGGTCGTCGAGGCGGTCCGCGCGGCCGGCCGCACCGCCACCTTCCTGCCCTTCGACGCCTCCGACCCCTCCTCGGTCCCCGCCTTCGCCGGCGCGCTGAGGGCGCGGCTGCAGGAGACCTTCGGGCGGGAGGGCTTCGACGCGCTCGTCAACAACGCCGGCGTCGGGCTGAGCAAGCCGTACGTCGACACGACCGGGGCCGACCTCGACTCGATCCTCGACATCCACGTCAAGACGCCGTTCCTGCTCACCCAGGCCCTGCTGCCGCTGCTCGTCGACGGCGGCCAGGTCCTCAACGTCTCCTCGGGCCTCGCGACCTTCGTCGGCCCCGGGATGTCGGCGTACGCGTCCGCCAAGGGCGCGATCGAGGTCTTGACGCGCTACCAGGCGCAGGAGCTCGGGTCCCGGCGGATCCGCGTCAACGTGCTGCGGCCGGGCGCGATCGCCACCGACTTCGGCGGCGGGGCCGTCCGCGACAACGCGCAGTACAACGCGGCGGTGTCGGCGATGATCGCGCTCGGCCGCCCCGGCGAGGCCGACGACATCGGCGCCGGTGTCGCCGCGATCCTGTCCGACGACCTCCGCTGGGCCAACGGGACCGCGATCGAGCTGTCGGGGGGCCAGCGGCTCTAGGCCCGTGGGGCAGGATGTCGGGGTGGATCCAGTCGTCGTCGTCGGTGCCGGCATCTCCGGCATCGCTGCAGCTCGCGCCTTGACCGCCGCCGGCCTCGAGGTCGTCGTCCTCGACCGGGGCCGGCGGATCGGCGGGCGGATGGCCAGCCGGCGCACCGACGGCCGCATGGTCGACACGGGGGCGTCGTACTTCACGGTGTCGGACGACCGCTTCCAGACCGTCGTCGAGGCCTGGCGCGACGCCGGCCTGGCCCGCGGGTGGACGGACACCTTCTCCGTGTCGCAGGGCGGTGACCTGACCTCCAAGAGCGGCCCGGTGCGCTGGTCCGCGGCCGGCGGGCTGCGCAGCCTGGTCGAGGACCTGGCCACCGGCCTCGACGTGCGGGAGACGACCGTCGGGCACGTCGGACCGGGGCCGGTCGTCGACGGCCTGCCCACGGCCGCGGTCGTCCTGGCGATGCCCGACCCGCAGGCCCTGAGGCTGCTCGACCCCGCGTACGCCGGGCTGCGGTCGGCCCTGGACGACCCCTTCGAGCCGGTGCTGGCGCTCACCGCCACGTGGGACCAGCGGGTGTGGGACGACGTGCAGGGCGCCTTCGTGGCGGGCGACGACGTGATCAGCTGGATCGCCGACGACGGCCGCCGCCGCGGCGACGGCGCCCCGGTGCTGGTCGCGCACTCGACGCCGGACTTCGCGGCGGAGCACCTCGACGCCCCCGACGAGGCGGCCGGTCCGATGGCCGTCGCCGTCCGCGACGCGCTGAAGATCGAGACCGAGCCGGTCTCGACACACGTGCACCGCTGGACGTTCGGCAAGCCGTCCGGCAGCCGCGAGGAGCCGTACGCTCTCGACGACAGCCTCGACGGCGCCCTGGTCGGGGTCTGCGGCGACGCGTTCTCCGACCGGCCACGCGTCGAGGCGGCCTACCTCTCGGGCACGGCGCTCGGTGAGGCGCTCGCTGAGCGCCTCACCGCCTGACCCTCCCGGAGCTAGAGAGGCGGGTCAGCTCGCCAGCAGCTCCGGCGTCCAGTGCGCCCGGGCGTACTGGTCGGGGTACGACGCCTGCTGCCAGTCGACACCGAGCTCGGCGGCCGCGCGCTGCGGCCAGGCCGGCTCGCGCAGGGCGGCACGGGCGAGCAGCACGACGTCGGCGTCGCCGGACTCGAGCACGCGCTCGGCCTGCTCGGCCTCGGTGATGAGCCCGACCGCGCCGGACGGCAGGTCGGCGCCCTCGCGCACGGCGCGGGCGAAGGGGACCTGGTAGCCCGGGCCGACCGGGATGTCGGCGTGGACGGCACCGCCGGAGGACACGTCGACGAGGTCGACGCCGTGACCCTTCAGCAGCGCGGACACCGCGACGGTCTGCTCGGCGTCCCAGCCGCCCTCGGTCCAGTCGGTCGCCGAGAGCCGCAGGAGCACCGGCATCTGCTCGGGCACGTTGGCCCGGACCGCGTCGACGATCTCCACGAGGAACCGCGTACGACCGTCGAAGTCGCCGCCGTAGCCGTCGGTGCGGTGGTTGGTCAGCGGGCTGAGGAACTGGTGGATCAGGTAGCCGTGGGCGCCGTGCACCTCGACGGTGTCGAAGCCGGCCTGGACCGAGCGGCGGGCGGCGACGCCGAACGCCTCGACGACGGCCTCGATGTCCGCGACCGTCATCTCGCGCGGCGCGTCGTAGCCCGGGAAGGCCTCGGCCGAGGAGGACACCGTCGGCCAGCCGCCGTCGCCGTCGGGCACGCTGCCCTGCGGCTCGTCGGCGAAGCCGCGGTAGGTCGACGCCTTGCGCCCGGCGTGCGCGAGCTGGACGCCGATGGCCGCGCCCTGGCTGTGGGCGAAGTCGACGATGCGGGCCCACGCGTCGCGCTGCTCGTCGTTCCACAGGCCGGTGTCCTGCGGGCTGATGCGCCCCTCCGGCACGACGGCCGTGGCCTCGGTGAGCAGCAGGCCGAAGCCGCCCTGCGCGCGGGAGCCGAGGTTCACCAGGTGCCAGTCGGTCGGCACGCCGTCCTGGCGCTCGACGGAGTACTGGCACATGGGGGCGAGCCAGACGCGGTTGCGGACGGTGAGACCGCGGAGGGTCAGGGGTTCGAAGAGCTTGGTCACGAGGTGCTCAACCGGGCGCACGCGCCCGGGCTTCCGAACCGGCGGGTCGGCTTCGTCACAACCCCGGGCGGTCGTCCTCCACGAGGAGGGTGTCGCGGAAGAAGCTCATCACCGCGTCGACGAACTCCGGCTGCCGGTCGCCGGTGACCGTGGAGTGCTTCCGCCCGGGCAGCTCGACGCGGAGGAAGGCGTCGCCGATCTCCCCGGTCAGGGTGTCGAAGCGCGTCCCGGTCGCGGGGTCGTCGGCGTAGCGCAGGCCGAGCACCGCGCAGCCGGCCGCGGCCCGGCGCTTGACGACGTCGAGGTCGGCGGGCGAGAGGTTCAGGTCGGCGCCCCGCGCCCGGCCGATCGGGAAGGGCAGGGACGGCTGCGCCAGCACCGGCGCGGCGACCGACTCGTCGACCATCATCGCCAGCGCGAAGCCGCCGGTGAAGCACATCCCGAGCGCCCCGACGCCCGGTCCGCCCAGCTCGGCGTGGAGCGTACGGGCGAGCGAGCGCAGCCACGTCGCGACCGGCGACGTCTCCCGCAGCCGGAGCTTGGTGAACTCGCGGTTCACGCAGACCTTGGCCAGCGTGCGGACGGCCGCACCCGCCCCCGACGCGCTCGGCACCTCGCCGAAGAGGTGCGGCATGACGACGGTGAAGCCCTGCGCCACCACCTCGTCGGCGAAGGCCACGACCTCGGGCGTGATGCCCGGGATCTCGGCGATCACGACGACCCCGGGACCGCTGCCCCTGCGGTAGGTCGGGTGCGTCGGCACCGGCGCGGTCGGTTCGGTGTACTGACCCAGCACCCAGCCGTCGAGGACGTCCACCATGGGAGCGTAGGCGAGCGACCCCGCGGGGGTCGGCGGGCACGAGGAGAGGGGCAGGACGTGCGGGTGTGCGTGATCGGCGGGGCCGGCGGGGTCGGGCGGCGGCTGACGTCGCTGCTGAGCGGGTCCGGCGACGAGGTGACGGTGGTGCACCGCCGGGCGGAGCAGGCCGCGGTCGTCGAGGAGGCGGGCGGGCGCTCGGCGCTCTTCGACCTCGTGGAGGGCCCGGTGGAGGAGCTGGCCGGGCTGCTGGGCGGGCAGGACGCGGTCGTCTTCACCGCCGGCGCGCACGGCACAGGACGCGAGCAGACGACGCTGATCGACGGGCGCGGCCTCGAGCACGCGGTCGACGCGGCGGCGCGGGCCGGCGTACGCCGGTTCGTCGTGGTGTCGGTGTTCCCCGAGGCCGGGCGCGACGTCGAGACGAACGCCGGCTTCGAGCACTACATGCGCGTCAAGAAGGCCGCCGACGTGCACCTCACCGAGAGCGACCTCGACTGGCTGGTCGTCCGGCCGGGCACGCTCACCGACGCCCCCGGCACCGGGAAGGTCCGCTCGGGGTGGGCGGTGCCGTACGGGGCCGTGCCCCGCGACGACGTGGCCGCGTTCCTCGCGGCGGCGCTGCACGAGCCGCGCCTGCACCACGTCGTCGTCGAGCTCACCGAGGGCGGAACGCCGGTCGAGGAGGCCGTACACGCCCTGGTCCCGCGCGGCACGGACAACGGGTGAGATCTTGCACCGTCACGGTGCAGGAACTGACCCGGTGATCGAACCGCTCACTCCATCATCGCGGCGCCCGGGCCGCCCGCGTGCGGGTTGGAGCCGGTGCGCAGCATCAGGCTGAGCGCGGCGGCGACGAGGGTGAGGACGCCGGTCAGCAGGAAGACGTTGGAGTAGGACGCCGCGAGCACGTCGAGCTGGGTGCGCTGGTAGACCGCGAGCACCTCGCCGGGAGGCATGCGCCCGGCGGGGACCAGCGCGGCGCGGGCCGCCATCAGCCCGCCCTGCTGGTTGGTGACCACGGCCGTCAGCCCGGCCAGGCCGAGGGCGGCGCTGACGCGCTGCGCGACGGTGTTGATCGCGCTGCCGCTCGTCGTCAGGTCGCCTGGCAGCGCCGACAGACCACCGGTCATGATCGGCATCATCGCCAGGCCGGTGCCCGCGGCCCGCACGCACAGCCAGAAGACGAGCTCGCCGCGGGTCATGTCCGGGTTGATGCCCGTGAGCAGGAACGTCCCCGTCGCCGCGATGAGCAGCCCGCCGAACGCGAGGTAGCGCGGGCCGATCGTGTCGTACAGGCGCCCGGCGACCGGCATCAGCACGGCCATGACCAGCGCCTGCGGCAGCAGCAGGAAGCCCGCCCGCAGCGCCGGGTAGCCGAGCCCCTCCTGCAGGAAGAGCGGGATGTAGAACAGCGTCGCGAACAGGCCGGTCATCATCACGCTCATCGCCAGCAGCGAGGTCGTGTAGAGCCGGTTGGTGAACACGCGCAGGTTCAGCAGCGGGTGCTCGACCTCGAGCTCGATGACCACGAACGCGGCGAGGCTCAGCACGCTGAGGGCGATCAGGCCGAGGACGCGGTAGCCGGTCCAGCCCCATGACGGGCCCTCGGAGAAGGCCAGCAGCAGGGAGACGAGCCCGGTCGCGATCGTCAGGAAGCCGGCGACGTCGAAGCGGCGCGTGGGGGCCTGCGCGAACTTCGGCAGCCAGATCACCGCGGCGATCAGCCCGAGGATGCCCACGGGCACGTTGATGTAGAAGACGAGGCGCCAGTTCACGTACTCGACGAGGTAGCCGCCGAGCGCCGGGCCGATGGCCGGCGCCACGATGATGCCGAGCCCGTACATGCCCATGGCCGCACCGATCTTGGCGGGCGGCACGAGGCGGTAGACCATCGTCAGGCAGACCGCGGGCAGCAGGCCGCCGGGGATGGCCTGGACGACGCGGAAGGCGATGAGGCTGTCGAGGTTCCAGGCCAGGCCGCACAGCGCCGAGCCGGCGGAGAAGGCGACGAGCGACCACATGTAGACCCGGCCCAGGCCGATCCGGTCGCCCAGCCAGGCGCTGGCCGGGACGACGACGCCGAGCACGAGGCTGTACGCGGTCGAGATCCAGGCGACGTCGGCGGTGCTGCCGCCGAAGTCGGTCTGGATGGCCGAGATCGCCACGTTGACGATGCTCGTGTCGAGCACCGACATGAACATGCCGACGATCAGCACGGCCAGCGGGACGACCCAGTGCTCGCGGCCGCCCGCGGCCATGGCCGGTGCCGGGGTGGCGGGAGCGGCCGGGGGCGTACGGGCGGGTTCCGGCACGGGCCGGCGCGCGGCCGGCGCGGAGGACGGCGGGCGCTCGAGGTCGACCGCGGCGGCCGGTGCCGCATCGGTGCTCACGGGCGGTGGATCTTGACCGTGACGTTCATGCCGGGCGCGAGCGCCAGGCCCTGCGTGTCGTCGAAGGTGACCCGCACCGGGATGACCTGCGTGACCTTCTGGAAGTTGCCCGAGGAGTTCGACTGCGGGAAGGCCGAGAAGACCCCGGCGGAGCCCGTCTGGATCTCCGACACGTGCCCGGTGAGGTCGGCGTCGGGGAAGGCGTCGACGTCGAGCTTGACCGGCGCCCCGACCCGGACCTCGTCCACCTCGGTCTCGTCGACCCGCGCGGTGACGAACACGCCCTGCGCGTCGTACGCGACCGCGAGCTGCGTGCCCGCGGTGACGAAGGTGCCGGGCACGCCGTTGTCGACCGCCACGGTCCCGGCCGCGGGGGCGCGGACCGGCATCTGCGGCTGCACGTAGGCGCCCTGCATCTGGATCCGGCCGACCTGGCCGTTCTCCCGCAGCTGCGCCCCGACCTGGCCCTTCCAGTCCTGCAGCGTGCCCGACGCGGGCGCGTTGATCGAGATCTGGTTGCCGTCGACCTGCGCGTTGTCGGTGGTCACGTAGTTGGAGGTGTCGACGAGGTAGCGCACGCCGAAGGCGATCGCCACCAGCAGCGCCAGCCCGACGATCACCAGCAGGCGCACCCGCGCCTTGCGCGACATGCCCTTCTTGGGCGCCGCCTCCTCCGTCGTGGCGGTGCCGGGCTCCTCGCCGGGGGCGCCGGGCTCGGCGCCGGGCGCGCCGACGGTCTCGTCCCTCGTCGTCGCCGTGTCAGACATGTGCGTCCTGCCCGTCCCGCTGGTGGTCCAGCTGCTCGATCACTGTAGGCGTCCTATGCTTCCGAGCCGGGTTCACGGGTGGCTCGGGACCACGACGCGGTCCCCCTCGTTCAGCCCGGAGAGGACCTCGGTGCGGTCGGGCCCGACCAGGCCCGCCTCGAAGGTCACCGTGCGCTGCTCGCCGCTCGGCTCGTACACCACGACGGTGCTCGCTCCGCCCTGCTGGCGCACGGCGGTGTTCGGCACCGTGAGGACGCCGGTGTGCTCCTCGGTGAGCACCGTCGCCCGCGCCGTCTGGCCGTCGCGCTCGCGCGGATCGCGGTCGTCGAGGGCGACGGTCACGTAGTAGCTGACGACGCCGGAGATCGGCGTGGCCGAGGGCGACACCGACACGACCTTGCCGTGCGAGGTGAGGTCGGGGAGGGCGTCGAGCTGCACGTCCACGCCGTCGCCGGCCTTGATCGTCGCCGCGTCGGACTCCTCGAAGGGCAGCACGACCTGCAGCGTGTCGAGGCCGGACAGCACGATCAGCTGGCTTCCGCCGGGCCGGGTCGGGCTCGCCGCGCCGGCGGCCGCACCGCCGGCGCCCGAGGCGCCGGGGATGGCCGCGCTGCTGCCCGGCGCGAGCGCGCTCGTCCCGGTGCTCGCGCTGACGTACTCGCCCTTCGCGCCGTTCACCGCCGAGACGGTGCCCGCGCTCGGGGCGCGGAGCACGGTGTCGTCGACCGCCTTCTGCGCGGTCTCGACCTGGGCCTGCGCCGCGTCGACCCCCGCCTGCTGCGCGTCGAGCGTGTGCGGCCGGGCGGCCACGGCGGCGTTGTACGCGTTCCGCGCGCTGACGACGCCCTGCTCGGCGTTGGCGCAGGCGAGGCGGCCGGCGGCCTGGTCGACGCGCTTGCGCTCCTCGGCGGTGGTGACGGCCGTGTCGTCGGCGGCGAGGCGCTGCTTGGCCGCGGTCACCCCGGCCTGGGCGGACCCGACGGCACCGCAGGCGGTGGCGGCGGCCTGGCTGGCCGACGTCAGTGCGGCAGCCGCGACGGTCGCCGCCGGAGTGCTGGGGGTGGCGGCGGCCTGCTCAGCCGCATCCGTGGCCGTCTTGACGGCGGCCCGGGCGTCGCTGCAGGCGTCCTTGGCCTGGTCGACCGCGTCCTCCGCGTCGTCCTTGGCGTCACGGTCCACGGAGCGCTGCTTCTTGGCCCGGCTGATCGCGGTCGAGTCGGCGGCGAGGGTGGCGTCGGCTTGGCGGTTGGTGCGGTCGACGACCGTGCGGGCCTGGGCCAGCGAGGCGGCGGCGCTCTGCACGGACGGGTCGGCGGCGGCACCGGCGAGCCCGGCCGCCTGCGCGTCGACGTTCGCCTCGGCCTGCTTGAGGGCCTCCTTGGCGGTCTTGGCGTCGATCGTCGCGAGGACGTCGCCCTCCTCGACCTTCTGGCCGACCTTGACCGCGACCTTGGTGAGCTTGCCGCCCTGCGCGAAGCCGAGCTGCTCGCTGGTCTTGGCGGCCAGCGCACCGCTGGCCGTGACGCCGTTGGCGACGGTGGCGCGTGAGACCAAGTCGAACGCGGGGGCGGCGGGCTGGCCGCCCGAGCACGAGGCCAGGGTGGCGGTCAGGGCGACCGTCCCGGCGAGGACGGCGAGAGGACGGAGGACCCGCGCGTGAGGACGCGTACGGGTGAGACCGAGGGACACAGCACTCCTATAGGACGCGAAACCTTCGGAACAATAGCGAACGCTTATTCTTTTTGCCATGCCCCGAGTCAGTGACGCTCATCGCGCCGCCCGGCGCGAGCAGATCGCCGAGGCGGCGCTGCAGGTGCTCGCCCGCAAGGGCTCCGACGCCTCGATCGCCGAGATCGTCGCCGAGTGCGGGCTCTCGGCCGGCGCGATCTACGGCAACTTCGAGAACAAGGCCGACATCGCGCGCTACATCGCCGGCCGGCTGCTGCACCGCAAGATCGGCACGCTCGACGAGGCGGTGAGCGACGGCGCCGTACGCTCCCCCGCCGACGTGCTGCGGCTGTTCATGTCGCTGCGGCGCCAGCCCAGCGACCTGTCGGTGCTGCTGCAGTTCTGGGGCGAGTCCACCGTCGACGACGGCCTGCACCAGATCATGGAGGAGCGAGCGGCGGAGTTCCGCGACGCCATCGCGCGCGCCCTGCGCCCGTGGGCCGAGGCCCAGCCCGAGGCGGCCGACGGCGGCGCCGAGGCCCTGGCCCGCCGCAGCGCCGAGGTGTGCCTGGCGATGGTGCAGGGCTGGTTCGCGAACACCGCGCTCTTCGGCTGGCTCACCGGCGAGGAGTTCCTCGACGGCGCGGAGCGCGCCTTCCGCGGCTGATCCGCCCGCTGCCCAGCGCCCTCCTGCGACCCCAGCCACCCGACCTCCGCCGAGCGGTAGGTTGCCGCGGCCCGCTCCGGCGTGTCGGGCGCGGCAACCTACCGCTCGGCGGTGCTGGAGGGGTCGGGAGCGAGGGTGCGCAGGTGAGGGTTCAGGCCTGCTTGGGCCGCGCGCGGACGTGCATGCGCTCGCCCTGCGGGCCGAGCAGCGACAACAGCTCGGCCTCGTCCGGACCCGGGTTGCCGAACCAGTGCGGGGTGCGCGTGTCGAACTCCACGACCTCGCCCCCCTCGAGCAGCAGGTCGTGCGGGCCGAGCAGGAGCCGGATCCGGCCGGAGAGCACGTAGAGCCACTCGTAGCCCTCGTGGGTGCGCTGCTCGGGCTGCCGCTCCGGCGTGCCCGGCGGCATGATCATCTTGTACGCCTGCATCCCGTCGGGACGCCGGGACAGCGGCAGCACGGTCATCCCCCACCGCCGCTGGGGCCGTGGCCGGACCCGCGGGTCGCCGGTCTCGGGCGCGTCGACGAGCTCGTCGAGCGCCACCTGGTGGGCCCGGGCGAGGGGCAGCAGCAGCTCGAGGGTCGGTTTGCGCCCGCCCGACTCGAGCCGCGACAGCGTGCTCACCGAGATGCCGGTCGTCTCCGACAGCTGCGCCAGCGTCGTCCCCCGCTCCAGCCGCAGCTCGCGCAGCCTGGGCCCGACGGCGTCCAGCACGGAGTCCAGGTCGTCGGGCGTGTCCCGGGCGTCGGCGCCGTCCCGGGCCTCCAGCGTGAAGGGGTGCGGAGGGTGCTCGTGGGCCATGCCCCTAGTTTGCCGTCCTGGCAACAGCAGTTGTCAATACGGCGAACGAGCGAGCACCATCGACGCATGAGCACGAACGCACCCACCACCAGCCCCGACGTGCCCGACGTCCTCGTCGTCGGCGGCGGCGCCGCCGGCCTCGCCGCCGCGGTCGCCCTGTCCCGCTCGCTGCGCTCCGTCCTCGTCGTGGACTCCGGCCGGCCGCGCAACGCCCCCGCCGCCGGGGTGCACAACTACCTCGGCCGGGAGGGCGTCTCCCCGACCCAGCTCTACGCCGACGGTCGGCGCACGCTCGAGTCGTACGGCGGCGCCTTCACCTCCGGCGAGGTCACCTCCCTGGAGCGCCTGGGCACCGACCCGCTGCGCCCCTGGTTCCGCGCCACCCTGGCCGACGGCCGTCAGGTCGAGGCGCGCCGGGTCGTCGTGACCACCGGCCTGGTCGACGAGCTGCCGGACCTCCCGGGCCTGCGCGAGCGCTGGGGCCGCGACGTCCTGCACTGCCCCTACTGCCACGGCTACGAGGCGCGCGGGACGGCCATCGGCATCCTGTCGTCGACGACGATGACCGCCCACCAGGCGCTGATGTTCCGGCAGCTGAGCGAGGACGTCACCGTCCTGACCCACACCGGCCCGGCCCTGCCGGACGAGACGCGTGAACGCCTCGAGGCCCGCGGCGTCCGCATCGTCGAGGGCGAGGTCGTCGAGGTGCTCGTGACCGACGACGCGTTGTCGGGCGTGCGGCTCGCCTCCGGCGAGGTCGTCGCCCTGCAGAACCTCGCCATCGCGGCGCCGGCCGTCGCGCGCTCGGGCCTGCTGGCCGACCTCGGCGTCGAGGTCGCCGACCTCACCATGGGCGAGCAGGTCCTCGGCGCGTACGCCGTCACCGAACCCACCGGCGCCACCTCGGTCCCCGGGCTCTACGCCGCCGGCAACGTCGCGGCGCCGCAGGCCCAGGTCTCGACCTCGGCCGCGAACGGGCTCATGACCGGTGCCTTCGTCAACGGCCAGCTCATCGAGGAGGAGACGGCGTACGCGGTCGAGGAGCGCCGCGCGACGGCGGCGCTGTGGGACGAGCGCTACGCCCACCACCACGGGCACGGGGGCACCCCGAACCCGACCCTCGTCGACACCGCCGGTGCGCTCGAGCCCGGCACCGCGCTCGACCTGGGCTGCGGACGCGGGGAGGACGTGCTCTGGCTCGCCCGTGAGGGCTGGCGCGTGCTCGGCGTCGACGCGTCCGGCGTCGCGGTCGCCCAGGCCCAGGACGCCGCGGCGCAGGAGGGTCTCGCCGACCGCGTCCGCGTGGAGCAGCACGACCTGGCCGGCTCGTTCCCGGCCGGCGAGTTCGACCTCGTCACGACGCACTACCTGCACTCGACCCGCGGCCTGCCGCGCACGGAGGTGCTGCGTCGCGCGACGCGGGCGGTGGCACCGGGCGGCACGCTGCTGGTCGTCGGCCACGCGACGCTGCCGCCGTGGGCCTGGCGCGACCTCGACGAGAATGCGCGGGACCTCCCCACGGCCGAGGAGGTCTGGGAGTCGCTCGGGCTCGGCGAGGGCGACTGGGAGCTCGTCCGCCTGGGGACCACGCCGCGCGCGGTCAGCCACGGCGACGAGCACGGGACGATGGACGACAGCGTCGTCGTCGCCCGCCGGCTCGCCCCCGCAGAGCGCGCCGGCACGGCTCAGGCGAGCAGCGCCCCGAGTCCGGCGAGCAGCCGGTCGACCTCCTCGGCGTCGGTGTAGGCCGCGAGCCCGACCCGGACGCCGCCGTCGTCCTCGGAGAGGCCGAGGGCCCGGAAGGGCTCGACCGCGTAGAACGACCCGGCCGGCGCCAGCACGTCGTGGGCGAGGAGACCCTCGCTCACGTCGGCGCTGCGCCGTCCGGGGAAGGTCAGGAAGAGCGTCGGCGTCCGGTCGACCGCCTGGGAGTGCAGGACGACCCGGTCGCCGAACCCCGCCAGCCCGGTCTCGAGCCGTTCGCGCAGCCCGGTCTCGTGGGCGTGGACCGCCTCCGCGCCGACCGCCAGCCGCTCGCGGCGGCTGCCCGTCGAGGTCGGGACGCCGGGCAGGTCGGCCAGGAAGTCCACCGCCGCCGTCGCCCCGGCGAGCTGCTCGTACGGCAGCGTGCCGAGCTCGAAGCGTTCGGGGACCCGATCGGTCGAGGGCGCCAGCTTGTCGGGCCGGATCGTCTCGAGCAGGGCCGGGTCGGCGGCGAGCACGCCGCAGTGCGGCCCGAAGAACTTGTACGGCGAGCACACGTAGAGGTCCGCGCCGAGCGCGCCCGGGTCGGGCAGCCGGTGCGCGGTCAGGTGGACGCCGTCCACGTGGAGGAGGGCACCGACCTCGTGCGCCCGGTCGGCGACCGTGCGCACCGGCGGGATGGTGCCGAGCAGGTTGGACGCGCCGGCCAGGGCGACGAGCCGCGTGCGCTCGTCGACCACGGCGAGCGAGGCGAGGTCGAGCTCGGCGGTCTCGGGGTCGAGCCCGAGCCAGCGGACCTCGACTCCGCGGGCCTCCGCGGCCTGGACCCAGGGGCGCACGTTCGCGTCGTGGTCGAGGCGGCTGACCACGACGTTGTCGCCGACGGACCAGGTCTTGGCCAGCGCACGCGAGAAGTCGTACGTCAGCTGCGTCGCGCTCCGCCCGTGGACGATGCCGTCCACCGGGGTGGCGAGCAGGTCGGCGTACGCGGCCCGGAACGCCTGCACGGTGGCGTCGGCGTTGCGCTGGGAGACCGAGCCGGAGCCGCGGTTGGACATCGGCCCGGTCATGGCACGGGCGATCGCCTCGCCGACGACGGCCGGGGTCTGGGTGCCGCCCGGCCCGTCGAAGTAGGCGGTCGGTCCGTCGAGGGCGGGGAAGGCAGCGCGCAGCTGCGCGACGTCGAGGGTCACGGGGTCGAGCGTCACGGGGAGGACCTCGTCCCTACTGGAGGTAGCCCTCGACCTCACCGGCCGGGCGTTCGTGCGCGTCGTCGGGGTTCTTCCCGGCCTCGCGCAGCCCCTCGCGCTGGCGCAGGAGGTCCCACGCCTGGTCGAGCGCGACCTCCACGCGGCGGCGCCGCTCGGGGTCGCCGTGGTTGGTGGCGTCCCGCTCCTGCGCGACCAGGTCGTGGATCTTGGCGAGGATCTCGTCGTCGTTCACGGCTCGATCCTCACACTCACGCCGCGACGTCGTACCGCTGCCCCTCCGGCACGGGGGCCGAGGCCCAGAAGACGATGAGGACGATCGGTCCGACGAGCGGCACCAGGTAGAACAAGGTCCACCAGCCGGACCGGTTCGTGTCGTGCAGACGGCGCGCCGAGAGGGCGACCAGACCCACCAGGTTGACCAGCAGCCACACGAAGCCGGCGATCGAGGCCTTACCGACCCAGCCGAAGACCGCGGAGGCGTACTGGGTGAACTCGGCCTCGGTGGTCGCGCCGACCGGCGGCTGCGGCTGGGGTCCGGCGATGACCTGGTTGATGGTTCCCAGCACGAAGCCGACGAGGGCGTAGACGAGGATCCACCACCAGAACTCGCTCCGGCTGGCCCGGCCGCTGAACGTCGCGTACTTCTTCCAGAAGCGCTTGACGGCCTGCCCGATGTTCGCGCCGTAGAGCGGCTGCGACAGCGGCACGTCTCCCCCGACCTGGCCGTAGGGCTGCTGCGGCTGCCCGTACGGAGCGGGCTGGCCGTAGGGCTGCTGGCCGTACGGCTGCTGCTGCTCGCCGTACGGCTGCTGGCCGTAGGGCTGGTCGGGCTGCTGGCCGTACGGCTGCTGGGGCTGCTGGCCCTCCGGCTGGGGCGGGTACGCGCTGGACACGGCACCACGCTAGGGGTCCGGAGGGTCCCGCGCAGGAAGACGCACCCAACGCCTCCGGTCGCCCCGCCCGGGACGCCCCGTCCCACCTGCCGGGCGGGTGCAACCGTGGGGACCGCCAGCGTCCGAAGCACGGTGGACAAGCCCGAGCACTGCACCTTGCCGTGCCCGACACGAGGAGGAACCCATGAGCGAGCAGGCCCCCGAGAGCCAGGCCCCCGAGAGCCAGGCGAGCGAGCCGCAGTCCTGGACCCAGCTGGGCAAGGAGATGTGGACCTACCTGACCGGGCGCGGCGCCGCGATCAACTACAAGCTGATCGACATGACCGTCGAGGTCCCCCGCGACACCGGCGCCGACGCGCCGCGCGCCGTGTGGAAGTTCGACGGCACGCTGCAGATCACCACCAGCGACGACCAGCACTGAGCCGCGGGCCCGGTGAAGACAGTCTCGTGAAGATCGTCGCCGACCTCGCCTTCGAGGTCGTCCCGGGCTCCGCACGCGACCCGCACCCGACCCCGGTGACGGGGCGGGTGCGGGCCGACGGGTCGGAGGTCGTGGTCGAGTTCTCCGACACCCCGTCCCTGGCGGGTTCGGGCACCCGACCCCTGGTCCGTCCGCTAGCCGACTCCCTCGACGAGCACGGCCTGACCGTGCGCCTGACCGGACCCTCCGGCACGCTGCTCCGCCTCGGCCACGGCGTCCGTGCCCCCTGGTGGCAGGTGCCCGCGACGAGCAGCCGCCGCGTCGAGATCGCCTCCGTGCCGCTGGCCCTCCGCGCGCTCCGCGGTCCACAGCTCTTCAAGGCCGCGCTGCCGCCGCTGCTCGCGCAGCCGGGGCACTGCGCCTGTCGAGACGACGCCGCGCGCTCGCCGTCGCCCGGCAGGGCCTGCGCCGCATCACCGCCCGGAGGCGCTGACCCGCGGGGCCGCACCTCTCGCGGCGACCGCCCCTACTGCGACAGCTCGGTGTCGAGACGGTCCAGCAGCGTCTCGAGCGAGATCTCGAACTCCTCCTCGCTGTGGTCCTCGCTCAGCAGCGGGCGCAGCCGCAGCACCTCCGGGCTGCCGCTGAGGTCGAGGCTCCCGTCCTCGCGGGGGATGGACGCCCCGCCCTCGTCGACCGGCTCCTCCGCCGGCGACGTCGCCGCACCGCGCGCCGCCGCCTCGAGCAGCAGCTGACCGAGGAGAAAGCTGGAGAAGGCGCGGTAGGCGCCGACCGCCTGCTCGTCGTCCATGCCGTGCTCGCGCAGGGTCCGCAGGAACGTCTCGACCAGCTCGATGCTGCGCAGGGGCGGCCGCAGCCACGGTGCGGCGGGGTGGCGCGTGGCCACGAGCGGGAACGCGTTGGGGTGGTCGAGGGCGATCCGGCGGATCTCGTGGGCGAGCGTCTGCAGGAAGCCCTGCCAGTGCTCGCTCAGCTGGTCGTCCAACGAGGCGGTGACCCCCGACAGCAGCTGCGCGACCACGCCCTCGAGAAGGTCCTCGCGCCCCTTGACGTAGCGGTAGAGCGACATCGCCTCCACGCCGAGCACCTGCGCGAGGTTGCGCATCGAGAGGTTCGACGTCCCGCGGTCGTCGATGAACCGCAGCGCGGCGTCCACGATCTTCCCGCGGTTGAGCCCCCGGCCCTGGGGTAGGGCATCGGCGGGACCGCGTTCAGGGGGCACGTCCTCATCCTTCCCCGCCGCCAACCCCCGGCCCCGCACGGCACCCGCCTTACGCTGTACGTTCCGAGGAGGCTTACACCGTAAGACCGCATCGGGCCCGCAAGACCCGGTGGCGGACCCGGTCAGAGCCAAGACGCGCCCGACACGACGAGCGTCCCCATCAGGGAGACGCCGGCGCCGGGCACGACGACGAGGAGCACAGATGAGCATCACCACAGAGCAGCTGCAGGCGCTGAGCGGCCGCGGCCACGTGTACGCGGGCTCGGAGAAGGTCGGCGGCATCGGCCAGGTCTACCTCGACGACGCCACCGGCCAGCCGAGCTGGGTCACCGTCAAGACCGGGCTCTTCGGCACGTCGCAGTCGTTCGTGCCGGTGCAGGACGCCGAGGTCCGCGGAGACGACCTGGTCGTCTCCTACGGCGAGGACCAGATCAAGGGCGCCCCCCGCGTCGACGACGACGGCTCGATCAGCCCGGAGGAGGAGGACCGGCTCTACGAGTACTACGGCCTCGGATCCGGCACGACCGGCACCAGCGACGTCACCACGGGCACCACCGACGCCACGACGACCGGCACCACCGGCCTCGCCGGCGTGACGGGCACCGACGACGTCGACCGCAGCCGCACGGAGAACGAGCACGGCACCGTGGGCCGCGACACGTCGGGCCCGACGACCGACGACGCCATGACGCGCTCCGAGGAGCGCGTCGACGTCGGCACGCAGACCCGGGAGGCCGGCCGCGCGCGGCTGCGCAAGTACGTCACCACCGAGACCGTCACCCAGTCGGTGCCGGTCAGCCACCAGGAGGTCACCCTCGAGCGCGAACCGATCACCGACGCCAACGCGGGGGACGCGTACGACGGTCCGGCCATCAGCGAGGAGGAGCACGAGGTCGTCCTCCACGAGGAGGTCCCCGTGGTCGAGAAGGAGGCCGTCGCGGTCGAACGCGTCAAGCTCGGCACCGAGACGGTGACCGACGAGACGCAGGTCTCCGCCGACGTCCGCAAGGAGCACATCGAGCTCGAGGACGACGGCACCACGACCCGCGGCACGGACGCCGACCGCCGCTGACGCCTCCGGTGACCGGCCCCGACGAGTCCTCGGAGCGCACCGACCCCTGGGTGGTGCGCTCCGAGGAGCGTGCCCGCGTGGCCTTCCCGGTCCGGGTGCGCGGCCGTGTCCGCCTGACGAAGAGGGTGGTGACCGAGGAGGTCACCCGCACCTTCACGCTGCGGCGCGAGGAGCTGGTGGTCGAGGAGCTGCCGGGTGACGAGCCCGGCGTCGAGCCGTCCTGGGACAGCACGCTGCCCGAGCAGGACGAGGAGCTGTTCGAGGTGGTGCTGCACGCCGAGCAGCTGGTGCCGACGACCGTTGTTGTTCCGGTCGAGCGGATCCGGGTAGGCACCCGGGTGGTGTCGACGGACGTCGTGGTCTCGGCCGACCTCCTGCGCGAGCGGGTGGGCGTCGAGCAGCACGCTCCGGGCGCCGCGACGACAGCAGGGAGCGCGTGGGGCGACGCGCAGCAGGAGCAGACGGGCGCACCAGACGGCGGCGCCCGCACAACCAAGGAGGAACACCCATGACGACAGACCCCTACGGCGACGCAGGGTCCGCGACGTTCGGACCGGGCGGGCAGTCCCCGGTCGCGCCGGGCTACGGCATCGGCGACCCCACGCCCACCTACGGCGCCGACACCGGCGCCACGGCGACCGGCGTCGGCGGCTCGGGCACCAGCTCGACCGCGGACACCGCCAAGTCCGAGGCCGGCGCGGTCAAGGACACCGCGGCCGGTGCCGCGCAGCAGGTCGCCGGCACCGCCAAGGACGAGGCGAGCAACGTCGTCGGCGAGGCCAAGGCGCAGGCCGCGAACCTCATCGACCAGGTCCGTGGCGAGGCCGGCGCGCAGGTCGGCACGCAGAAGGACCGCCTGGCCTCGATGGCCCACTCGTACGCGAAGGAGCTCGGTGGCATGGCCTCGGGCAACCCCGAGTCCGGCCCCGTGACCGATCTCGTGCAGGACCTGTCCCGCCGCCTCGGCGGTGCGGGCCACTGGCTCGAGAACCACGAGCCGGCCGACGTCCTCGACGAGGTGCGCCGCTTCGCGCGCCGCCGTCCGGGCGCCTTCCTGCTGAGCGCGCTGGCCGCCGGCGTGGTCGTGGGTCGCCTGACCCGCGGCGCCGTCGACGAGCACCGCGCCGAGGGAGCCCCGGCCCCGACGCCGGAGCTCGCGCGTGGCGTCGCCTACCCCGACACCGTTCCCGCCCAGCCCGCCCAGCCCGCGTACACCGCCGCGCAGCCCGGCTACGCCGCGGCCCCGGCCTACCAGGGCCAGCCGACGACCACCGGCTACGGCACCGAGCCCGGCCTGGGCTACGGCGACCAACCGGCCGCCGGCCAGCCGGGCTACGGCGACCAGGGCTACGTCGAGGGCGGCGGCCTGGCCGACCCGTACGGCAGCCGCGGCGCGACCTACGGCACGAATCCCGGCGACGTCCGGTGAGCAGCTCCTACGAACCGCAGCCGCCCGCCGAGGAGCGTCGCTCCCTGGGCCAGGTGCTCGGTGACGTCAGCAGCGACCTCTCGACGCTCGTGCGCCAGGAGCTGGCGCTCGCCAAGGCCGAGGTCAGCCAGTCGGCGACCAACGCCGGCAAGGGCGTCGGCATGTTCGCCGGTGCTGCCGTCGCCGGTCTGCTGCTGCTGGTCTTCCTGTCGCTGTCGATCATGTGGGGCCTGGGCCAGTTCATCGGCCTTCAGTGGTCCGCGCTGATCGTGGCCGTGATCTGGCTGATCGTCGCCGTCGTGCTCGCACTCGTCGGCAAGAAGGAGCTGGCCCGGGTCAAGGGCCTGCCGCAGACCGCCGACACCGTCGGCAAGATACCCAACGCCCTGAAGGGCCAGGAGGAGCGAAACCGATGAGCACCAACGACCCGGAGCAGATTCGCGCCGACATCGAGGCCACCCGTGCGCGCCTGAGCGCTGACGTGGACACGCTGGCCGACGAGGCCAACCCCAAGAACATCGCCCGCCGCAAGGTGGACGACGTCAAGGACTCCGTCCGTGGGTCCGCCTCCGGCCTGAAGGACAAGATCATGGGAACTGCCGACGACGTGCGCGGCTCGGCGCACGACAACGCGGGCTCCGCCCGCGACGCGGTGGCCGGGGCCACCGGCTCGGCGCGCGACGCCGTGGCCGGCGCCCCCGGCAACGTCAAGGCCCGGACGCGGGGCAACCCCCTCGCCGCCGGCGTCATCGCCTTCGGCGCCGGGATGCTGATCTCCGCGCTCATCCCCTCCTCCGAGCGCGAGCAGGACGCCGTGTCCGCGCTCAAGGAGAAGGCCGAGCCGGCCAAGCAGCAGCTGACCGACGTCGCCAAGGAGGCTGCGGAGAACCTCAAGCAGCCGGCGCAGGAGGCCGTCGCCTCGGTCAAGGACACCGCGCAGGAGGGTGTCGAGAACGTCAGGTCGGAGGGCCAGTCGGCCGCCGGTGACGTCAAGGACCAGGCCGCGTCGTCGAAGGACGCCGTGCAGGGCCAGGCCGCGTCGTCCAAGGACGCCGTGCAGGAGTCCCGCTCCTAGAGCAGCACCCCTGCTGGGGAGAAGCCAGCCGGACCGGCCACCGCGACCCGTACGGGCGTGGTGGCCGGTCCGTCCCCGGCTCCCGCGATACGTTCGGTCGCGGTGCACCATCGACCATCGGAGCGACCATGAGCAGTGCAGTGCCGCCGCGTGACGACCGCGGCCCCTCCTACGACGACCCCCGTCCGACCGGCCGCCCCGCCGGCTCCCCGACGCCCGCGGCCACAGCCCCGGGCGGCTCGCCGGACCGCGAGCTGCTGCGGCAGCAGCGCGAGCGCTTCGGCTCCATGAAGTTCGGCGCCTGCTTCTTCGGCTGGCTCACCGCGACCGGCACCGCCGTCATCCTCACCGGCCTGATCGCGGCCGTCGGCGTCGGCATCGGGTTCAACACCGGCCTCACGCCGCAGCAGGCCGGCGCGACGCCGACCACCCTCGGCGTGACCGCCGCGATCGTGCTGCTCGTCGTCGTCCTCGTCGCCTACCTCGCCGGGGGCTACGTCGCCGGGCGCATGGCGCGTTTCAGCGGGGTCAAGCAGGGCGTCGGCGTCTGGCTGTGGGCCGTCATCGTGGCCGTCGTGCTCGGCATCCTGGGCTTCGTGATCGGCGACCAGTTCAACGCGCTCAGCCGCCTCAGCGGGCTGCCGAGCCTCCCGGTCAGCGGCACCACGGCGACCACGGGTGCGGTCATCAGCATCGTCGCGGTCGCCGTGGTCGCGCTCGTCGGCGCGATCCTCGGCGGGCTCGCCGGCATGCGCTACCACCGCCGCGTCGACCGGGCGACGTTCGACGACGAGGTCTAGGCACGATCCCACCCGGTCCGGCCCGGCCGGGCACCCCGAGCACGACGAGGCACCTCCTGCGGGGGGTGCCTCGCGGCATCACGGGTGCCTCGTGCGCCGGGTCCTAGCCGAGCAGCGGCAGCCGACCGACGAGCTTGTCGACGCGGTTGCGCGGCCCGACCACGCTGACGGCGAGGTAGCGGAGGTCGTCGGTCTCCCCCACCTGGTCGAGGTACTCGCGGTAGACCCGGGTGCTCTGCGCCGCCTCGGGCATGTCTGCGACGAACACGCCCTCCGCCGCCGCAGCCTTGGCCCGGACCGTCACGAGCTGCTCGGGCGTGGCCGCCAGGACCGAGCAGCCCGCCCACGGCAGGCCCGGGTGGGCGGAGCCGGCGGCGTCCACGGCGTCGGGCCCGAGCAGGCCGGTCACCCCGGCCGTCGTGGCCCCCGCGACGCACACCGCGGCGTTGACCGCCAGGCCGGCCGGCAGCCCGGCGTCCACCAGCACGACCCACTTCAGGCGCGCCGACCGCGTCGGCTCCTCGATCCGGACCTCCTCCGGGGCGAACCCGACCCCCTCCGCCCGCTCGTCTGCCGGGTCCGTCGTCCGTACGTCGCTCATGCTCCGAGTCTGAACGAGTGAGCGGTTCGGCACCACCGGCGCCGTCGTTCGTACGGCTAGGGTGCACGGATGCCGCAGTTCGACGAACTTGACACGGCCATCCTGCGCGAGCTGCAGGTCGACGCACGGAGGACCAACCGCGACGTGGCGGCCGCGGTGGGCGTCGCACCGACGACCGCGCTCGACCGCACCCGCGCGCTCCGCGACCGCGGGGTGATCCGCGGCGCGACGCTGGACGTCGACCTCGACGCCCTCGGCCGAACGGTGCAGGCGCTCGTCGCCGTCCGCGTGCGCCCGCCGTCGCGCGAGCGGATCGAGGGGTTCCGCACCTGGGCCGCCGGGCTCCCCGAGGTCGTCGGGGTCTTCGTCACCAGCGGTGCGGAGGACTTCCTGCTGCACCTGGCCGTGCCCGACAACCAGGCGCTGTACGCGTTCGTGATCGACCGCCTGACCGAGCGGCCCGAGGTCGCCGACGTCCGCACCTCGGTCGTCTACGAGCACCTGCGCACGCGGGTCACCCTGCCGCTGCCGGCGGCGGGACGACCCGGGACGGTCAGGCCAGGGCGCGGCGGAGGGCGTCGAGGCGCGTCGCCCAGATCCGCCGGCTGAGGGCGGCGTCGGGCGCCATCTTCTCGGAGGCGTGGTAGCTGCCCGGGAAGACGTGGAGCTCGGTGGGCACCCCGGCCTGGAGGAGACGAGAAGCGAGCTCGAGGTCCTCGTCGAGGAAGAGGTCGACGGTGCCGACGTCGATGTAGGTCGGGGGCAGCCCCGAGAGGTCGGCGGCCCGCGCGGGTGCGGCGTACTGGTCGGCCTCCCGCCCGCCGAGGTACCAGGCCCACGCCTCGACGTTGCCCGCGCGGTCCCAGACGCCGACCTCGGTGACCGCGTGGCTCGACGGGGTCTCGTTGCGGTCGTCGACCATCGGGTAGAGCGGCATCAGGAAGCGGATCGCCGGGCCCTGCCGGTCCCGCGCCAGCAGCGCGGTGGCCAGCGCGAGCCCGCCGCCCGCGCTCCCGCCGTAGACCGCGAGCCGGTCGAGGTCGAGGCCGAGCTCCTCGGCGTGGGCCGCCGTCCAGAGCAGCCCGGCGTAGCAGTCCTCCGGACCGGCCGGGTAGGGGTGCTCGGGGGCCAGCCGGTACTCGACCGAGACGACCACGGCCTGGAGCTCGTCGCAGAGCACGGTCGCGGTCGGGTCCTCGCCCTCGACGTCGCCCATGATCATCCCGCCGCCGTGGATGACGTAGATCCCGGGCAGGGTCCCGTCGACCGCGCTCGGGCGGTAGACGCGGACGCCGATGTCCGGCTGACCCGCGGGCCCGGCGACCGTCCGGTCCTCCTTGGTCACCCGCGCGTCGGCGGCCACCTCGGGCTGTACGCGCATCGACGCCGAGACCGCGCGCCGCTCCGCGATGTCGGGGATGGCGTTGAAGCCGCCGGGCACGCGCTCGAGGAGCTCCTCGAGCACGCCACGGGACTCGGGGTCGATCAGGTCACGCTGCGACACGGGCACTCCTCCGGCTGGGCGGCGGCCGGGGCGCCGTCGCCTGGCCCCATGGTGTCCGACGCGAGCGGCGCCACCGCGCCCAGGGCCGGACCGGCAGGACCGGGGTGACGCACGAGGGCCCACGCCGCGCGGTGGCGCTGGCGTGGGCCCTCGTTCGCGACGGTCGTCCCCCGACGACCTGCGGTCCCCCTCGGCGCGCGTTCCCCCGACCAGCGCGCGCCCTTCCTCTCAGCCGTCCGAGCGGGACGCTTCCCCCGACGGGACGTCTCTGGCTCGGACCGGGCCGGGCTCAGCTGTTCTGGGCCTCCCAGGTGAAGCCGATCGCGGCGGTGCCGCCCTGGGTGTCGTTCGTGGTGTTCGGGTTCACGGTGTAGGTGAGCTGGAAGGTGCGGGTCTCCGGCTTGGTCACGCTCGCGCTGGCCGGGGTCCAGGAGCCGACGCCGTTGGAGAAGCTCGTGGCGCTGGAGCCGAAGGCGGCGAGGGTGCCGCTGTAGACGGCCGAGCCGTTCGTGAGCGGGGTGTAGCCGGTGCAGTCGCCGAACGAGCCGCCGGTGCCCTGCGTGATCGTCAGGTTGATGTCGCTCGCGAGGGCCTTGGTGGTGGCCGCGCCGGTGCCGTAGAGCTTGACCGCCGAGGGCAGCGAGCCGGTGGAGGACACCACGATGCAGCGGCTGCCGGTGGAGCCGGGCTTGAGGTTGGAGGCCGTGAAGGCGGCGGTGTTGTTGTCGTCGTCGCTGAGGGCGACGGTGCCGGTGGCCCAGTTGCTCGTCGGGTTCGCGGTGGTGGCCGAGTACGCGGAGTAGGAGGACTGGGCCACGACGAGGCCGGAGGCGGCGAGGGCGACCGGGACGGCGACGAGGCTGACGATCGTGGCGACCTTGCGCGACGGGCGGCGGGCGGCGGTGGTGTTCATGGGGGGCTCCTGGCGAGGTGTCGTCGTGGTGTCCTTCGAGCCAGCCCCCGCTTGCTCCCCGGCCCTCTGGGCTGGTGAGAAGAACTCTGCCCAGCCGACCTCCACGCGCCCTCAGCCCGACTGACAACGTTTCCTCAAGAGCATCAAAAGATTGACTGCTCAACCATGTCGCCTCAAGAACGGCTCAGGAGCAGGTCCTGAGGTAGCGCGGAGGGAGCGGTGCGCACGACCGCGAGAGGCGCCAGGGCGCGGGGGCAGGACCACGTCACGTCGCCGAGCACAGAGGCCGGACGCGGGCCCCGAGACGGAAGAAGCCCCGCCCGCCGAGGGCGGGAGGGGCTTCGTCGAGCTGGTGCGCACCCGGAGAGACTCGAACTCCCAACCTTCTGATCCGTAGTCAGATGCTCTATCCGTTGAGCTACGGGTGCCTGTCGGATCACGCCGACAACGAGGGTTGAGTCTAGCGGTCTACGGCCCTGGACGCGAACCGCGTTCCGTCGTGGACAGCGCGACGTCGGTCACGGCTCGACGATCGTCATCCCACCGCCCGCGATCGTGGGGTCGTCCATGGCGGCCAGCGCCGGCCCGGCCTCGTCCAGGTCGATGCGGCTCCCGACCAGCCGGGCCACGTCGAGCCGGCCGTCGGCCACCATCGCCAGCATCGGCGGGTAGTCGACCGCGGCCATGCCGTGCGAGCCGAGCAGGCGGAGCTCGCGCCCGACCACGAGGTCCCACGGCACGGGGGCACCGGCGGCCTCGGCGAGCAGCAGGCCGACCTGGACGTGGCGCCCGTGGCGGCGCAGGCTCGCGACCGAGGCCGCCATCGTCGCCGGCGCCCCGAGGGCGTCGACGCCGACGTGCGCGCCGCCCCCGGTCACCTCCTGCACGGCCTCCGCCGCACCCTCGGCCTCCACGGCGGCGGACGCGCCCAGCTCGAGCGCGCGCTGCCGCGCGACGGGGGAGACGTCGACCGCGACCACCCGGGCGCCCAGGGCGCTCGCGATCATCACCGCGGACAGCCCGACGCCGCCGCACCCGAAGACCGCCACCCACTCCCCCGGCTGGACGTCGGCCACACCGGTCAGCGCGCGGAACGCGGTGGCGAAGCGGCAGCCCAGCGCGGCCGCGGCGACCAGGTCGACGGAGTCGGGGAGGCGTACGAGGTTGGTGGTCGCCGCATGGACGACCACCTGCTCGGCGAAGGACCCGGCGTAGGTGAAGCCCGGCTGCTGCTGGTCCGGGCACACGTTGGCCGCACCCGCGCGGCACCAGTCGCAGCGCCCGCACCCGAGGACGAAGGGCGCGGTGACGCGGTCCCCCACGGCGAAGCCCGTCACCTCCGCCCCGACCTCGGCGACCACGCCAGCCCACTCGTGGCCCGGCGTGTGCGGCAGGGGCACGGGGTCGTGCCCGCGCCAGGCGTGCCAGTCGGAGCGGCACACGCCGGTGGCCGCCACGTCCACCACCACGCCGTCGGCCGGGCAGACCGGCGCCGCCACGTCCCGCACCTCCAGGGGCCCGCCGACCACGTCGTAGACCACGGCCCGGACGGTCACGGTGCCGACGGACGGTTGCGGGTAGGACGTGGTCACACGGAGAAGGTACGCACGGCGAGGACACAGCCGTGCCACAGGGGCGCGGCCCAGGGTGGACGAGATGGACGAGCAGCAGACCGGTCAGCCGGAGCAGGAGCAGACCGCCCAGGAGCGCACCACGGACGAGCCGACCGGCCGGCCGCCGGAGCACGGGCGGCGGGTCTCGCGCCGCCGGGTCCTCGCGCTGGCCGGGGCCGGCGCCCTGGGTGTCGCGGGCGGGAGCAGCGTCGCGGGCTACGCGGTCGGGCGCACCCACGAGCGCCGCCGCGTGCAGGCCGTGGCCGCCGCGGCGCAGGCCACGTCGGCCGCCCCTGCGGTCTTCACCGTCCTCGTCGACGAGCCGGGCCAGGCGGCCGGCGACGTCTTCCTCACCGACATGGGCGAGACCGCCGCCACCCTGATCGCCGACAACCGGGGCACCGCCCTGTGGACCTCGGCCGGGGCGAGGTCGTACGCCAACATGCGGCTGCAGACCTACCAGGGCCGCCCGGTCATCACCTGGTGGGAGTCGCACTCGACGGGCCTCGCGGCGTACGCCGACGGGCAGACGGTCATCGAGGACGTGGCCCACAACGTCGTCGCGCGGGTGCAGAAGCACGGCGACGTGAGCCCCGACGAGCACGAGTTCGTGATCACCCCGCGCGGGACCGCGTACATCGTCAGCTACGTCCGGACGCGGACGGACCTCCGCGCCGTCAAGGGTCCGAAGGACGGTCTGATCATGAACGGTGTCTTCGAGGAGGTGGACCTCGCGACCGGGGAGGTGCTCCACCACTGGGAGTCGCTCGACCACGTGCCGGTCACCGAGAGCCACGCCGGGGTGCCGAAGGACCCGACCGAGCCGTACGACTACTTCCACATCAACTCGGTCGCCCCGACGCCCGACGGGAACGTGATCATCTCCGCCCGGCACACCTGGGCGGTCTACAAGGTCGACCTCGCGACCGGTGCCGTCCGGTGGCGCCTCGGCGGCAAGCGGAGCGACTTCGACCTGCCCGGGTCGGCCAGGTTCGCCTGGCAGCACGACGCGCAGTTCGAGGACCCGACGACGCTGCGGCTCTTCGACAACGGCAGCGACGGCGAGCAGGAGGTGACCGACGAGAGCCAGGTGCTCTGGTTCTCCCTGGACGAGGCCGGTCGCGAGGCCCGGCTGGTCCGCCGGCTCGTCCACCCGGCCAAGATCAGCGCGCTCGCGATGGGCAACGCCCAGCGGCTGGACAACGGCAACCTGTTCGTCGGGTGGGGCACGGCGCAGCGGATCTCGGAGTTCGCGGAGGACGGCACGCTGCTCTTCGACGCGACCCTGCCGGACGTCAGCTACCGGGCCTTCCGCCAGGTCTGGAGATGATCATGGACCCCGGGACACCCGGTCCTCCTCGTCCGGGGCCTCTTTGACAACCCCTCCGATTCACCTATCGTTCACCTGACGGTCGCACTCTGTGACGGGCGTCGTCACGGGGTGGTCACACCGCACCTCGCCATGGCCCTGCGGACGAGGAGCGACGTGTCGCTGCTGTTCATCGTGATCGCCGTCGTCCTCGTGGCGTTGATCTTCGACTTCACCAACGGCTTCCACGACAGCGCCAACGCCATGGCCGGCCCGATCGCCACCGGCGCCCTCACCGCGCGCAAGGCCGTGATCATCGCCGCCGTCCTGAACGTCGTCGGGGCCTGCCTCTCCACCGAGGTGGCCAAGACGATCTCCGGCGGCTTCTTCGACGAGCGGCTCGTGAACCCCTCGATGGTGCTCGCCGGCCTCGTCGGGGCCATCGTGTGGAACCTGCTCACCTGGCTCTTCGGCATCCCCTCGAGCTCGTCGCACGCGCTCTTCGGGGGCCTGATCGGCGCGGTCGTCGTGGGCGCCGGGCTCAGCTCGGTGCACGGCTGGGTCGTGGTGTCCAAGGTGCTGCTCCCCGCGGTCATGGCGCCGCTGGTCGCGGGCCTCGCGGCGGCGGTGTCGACCAAGATCGCCTACCGCATCACCCGGCGTACGCCGAGCGGGCGGACCAACACCGGCTTCAAGTACGCGCAGGCCTTCACCGCCTCCCTGGTCGCCCTGGCCCACGGCACCTCGGACGGCCAGAAGACGATGGGCGTCATCACCCTCGTGCTGATCGCGGGCGGCTTCCAGGCCGTCGGCACCGGGCCCCACTGGTGGGTCATCCTGGCCGCGGGCGTCGCCATCGGCCTCGGCACCTACTCCGGCGGCTGGCGCATCATGCGCACCCTGGGCAAGGGCATCGTCGACATCGACACGCCGCAGGGCGCGACCTCCGGGGCCGCCACCACCGCCACGATCCTGGCGTCCTCCCACCTCGGCTTCGGCCTCTCGACCACCCACGTCGCCACCGGCGCGATCCTCGGATCCGGGGTCGGCCGTGACGGCGGCGAGGTCCGCTGGGGCATGGCCCGCAAGCTCGTCGTCGCCTGGCTGCTGACCCTGCCCGGTGCGGCGATCATCGGCGGCCTCGCCGCGCTGCTCGCCGAGAGGGGCGCCGTCGGACCGGTCGTCCTGCTCGTGCTGCTCGCCGCGGTGTGCGTCGTCATCTGGGTCGTCTCCCGCCGCAACCAGGTGACCAGCCACAACGTCACCGACAGCCGCGAGGTGATGGTGCTGGCCAGCGCGACGCCGAGCACCTACCCGGAGGACCCGCGGCTGGCCCCGGCCAAGGGGTCCGGCCGCGCGGGCGGCAAGGCCAAGAAGAAGCCGAAGAAGATCAAGAGCGGGGTCTGAGGAGCGCCATGAAGATCGACTGGGCCGCCCTCGGCACCGTCGCCGTCGTCTCGATCGTGATGTCGGTGCTGTTCACCGTGCTGCTCGCCTCCGGCATCCGCGCGGTGTCGGCCGCCCGCCTGCGCCAGCAGCGCGGCGGGGGCTCGGGCGCCGTGCTGGCCGGCGGCTACTCGCTGCTCGGCCTGGCTGGGCTGCTCGTGCTCTTCGGGATCTGGCTGATCGTCCCCCAGTTCCACTGAGCTCCTCCCGGGCCCACACCCGTGACGCACGCCGCCGGTGACCGAGGGGCTCGTATGCTGCGCCGGGGCCGACCACCGTCGTCCCCGTTGCGTTGAGAGCGCGGAGGCGCCCCCCAGATGAGAACCACCCGTTGAGCCAGACGCGTACGCCCTCCGGCCCGGGAGCCGTCGACGACGACCAGCCTCCCCTGGGGCCGCTGGTCCGCAGCGGGCTCCAGCGCTGGATGCTGGCCAACCAGGTCCAGCCCGCCGGGCCGGGATCCGCCGAGGCCCAGCAGCACTCCACCCAGTCGTGGTGGAAGGTCATGTGCCTGACCGGCGTCGACTACTTCTCGACGCTGTCCTACCTGCCCGGCATCGCCGCCCTCGCCGCCGGGGCGCTGTCCCCCGTGGCGACGCTGCTGATCGTCGCGCTGACCCTGCTCGGCATGCTGCCGATGTACCGCCGGGTCGCGAAGGAGAGCCCGCACGGCCAGGGCTCGGTGGCCATGCTCGAGCGGCTGCTGCCCTTCTGGCGCGGCAAGGTCTTCGTGCTCGTGCTGCTCGGCTTCGTCGTGACGTCGTGGCTGGTCACCATCACGCTGTCCGCGGCCGACGCGTCGGTGCACCTCATCGAGAACCCGTACACGCCCGAGGCGTTCCACGGCAAGAACGTGCTGATCACGGTCGTGCTGCTGCTCATCCTCGGCTTCGTCTTCCTGCTCGGCTTCAACGAGGCCGTGGTCGTCGCGATCCCGCTGGTCGGGGCCTTCCTGGCCCTGAACGCGGCCGTTGTGGTCGCGGGCATCGTCCAGATCGTGCGGCAGCCCGAGGTGATCAACGGCTGGACCGCCGCGCTCGAGGCCCAGACCTCGGGCCCGGGCGGGCTGATCACCACCGCGGTCATCGCCTTCCCGCTGCTCGTGCTCGGCCTGTCGGGCTTCGAGACCGGCGTCAGCATGATGCCGCTGATCAAGGCCGACGGCGCGACCCCGGAGCAGCGGATGCGCAGCCGGGTGCGCAACACGCGCTTCCTGCTCACCACGGCCGCGGCCATCATGTCGGTCTACCTGGTCGCCACCAGCCTGATCACGACGCTGCTCATCCCGCCGGCCGCCTTCGTCGACGGCGGACCCGCCAACGGCCGCGCGATCGCCTACCTGGCGCACGGGCTGATGGGCGAGGCGTTCGGCACCGTCTACGACCTCAGCAGCGTGCTCATCCTGTGGTTCGCCGGCGCCTCGGCCATGGCCGGGCTGATCAACATCGTGCCGCGCTACCTGCCCGCGTACGGGATGGCGCCGGACTGGGGCAAGGCCGTGCGGCCGGTGGTCGTCGTCTACACGGTCCTCTCGATCGTCGTCACCCTCGCCTTCCGCGCCGACGTCAACGCGCAGGCCGGGGCGTACGCGACCGGCATCCTCGTGATGATGTTCTCGGGCGCCTTCGCGGTGACGATCAGCGCCCGCCGCCGCGGGGCTCGTCGTGCGACCGTCGGCTTCGCCGTCCTCACCGTCGTGCTGCTCTACGCCCTGGTGGCCAACGTCGTCGAGAAGCCCGACGGCATCGTGATCTCGGGGCTCTTCATCCTCGGCATCGTCGCGGTCTCGGTCGTCTCGCGCGTCCGGCGCTCCTTCGAGCTGCGGGCCACCGAGGTCGTGCTCGACCGGACCGCGCAGCTCTTCCTGCGCGACGCCGCCCGGCGCACGATCCGGCTCGTCGCGAACGAGCCGAACGCCCGCGACGCCGCGGAGTACCAGGAGAAGCGGCGCGACTCGCTCCGCGACTACGGCCTCGACGAGGACGACGACATCATCTTCGTCGAGATCACGGTGACCGACCCGTCCGGCTTCGCGAGCCGTCTCGACGTGCAGGGCCACGTCATGCACGGCCACTACCGGGTGCTCACCATGGAGGGCACCAACGTGCCCAACGCCCTGGGCGCGCTGCTGCTGCACGTGCGCGACGAGACCAAGCGTCGCCCGCACCTCTACGTGGAGTGGACCGAGGGCAACCCGGTGGCCAACCTGGCCCGGTTCCTCATCCTCGGCGTCGGCGAGGTCGCCCCGACCACGCGTGAGGTGCTGCGCCGGGCCGAGCCGGACCGCTCCAAGCGGCCCTACGTGCACACGGCCTGACGCACGGGCCGGACACGGAAGAGGCCCGACCCCTCGGGGTCGGGCCGTCGCCGCTGGAGGAACGGCGGAGGTGGCGAGATTTGAACTCGCGATGGGGTTTTTGCCCCAAACCCGCTTAGCAGGCGGGCGCCATAGACCGGACTAGGCGACACCTCCAAGCGCAGCTCGTGACCACGGCGTCGCCGCCCTGGCCTCTCGAAGCGCCCGGTCACCCTACCCATGCCGTCGGTCCGCGTCCAAGTCGATGGCCGGGCGTGGGACGCTCGGAGCGTGGCCACGCTGGAGGACGCCCGGCGCATCGCGCTCGCGCTGCCCGCGACGAGCGAGAAGGTCTCGTGGGGCTCGCTCCACTGGCGGGTCCGCGACCGGGGCTTCGCGTGGGAGCGGCCGCTGCGCAGGGCCGACCTCGCCGCCCTCGGCGACGCCGCGCCGACCGGGGAGGTCCTCGGCGTCCGGGTGGCCGACGAGGGCGAGAAGGAGGCGCTCCTCGCCGCCGAGCCGGACGTGTTCTTCACCGTCCCCCACTTCGACGGCTGGCCGGCCGTCCTGGTCCGGCTCGAGGCGATCGGTCTCGACGAGCTGACCGAGGTCATCACCGACGCGTGGCTGGACCGGGCGCCGGCACGGTTGCGCGAGGAGCTGCTGCGCAGCCGTCAGGCCTGAGGACCGCGGCCCGACCCCGGTGCGGGGTCCTCGAGGTCGCCGTCCACGAGGACCTGTTCGGCCAGGTCCCGCAGCCGCACGCCGGTGTGCTGGCTGCGGGTGCGCAGCAGCGCGAAGGCCTCGTCCGGCTCGAGTCCCCGTCGGCCGACGAGCACCCCGACGGCCGTGCCCACCCGGGCCCGGCCCTCGAGACCCTCGGTGAGGTGGAGCATCGACTCGGCGTCGGCGAGGGCCCCGAGGGCCTGGGCGGTGAGGCCCCCGACCAGGCGCACGTACGCCTGGCGCTCCGGGGTGAACCAGCCCGGGCGGTCGTCGGAGACCGGCACGACCACGCCCGTCCTCGTCCCGGCCGCGAGGTACGGCAGGACGGCCGAGCGCACCGCCGTCCGCCGGACGGCGAGCGCCGCGAACTCGTCCCAGGGCGAGGCGACCGCCAGGTCGTCGACGACGACGACCGAGCCCGCCGTCACCAGGTCCGGGCGGGGTGGGGCCTCGACCTAGGCCCGGATGCGCATCAGCTCCTCCGTCGTGCCGGCGTCCGCCGTGGCGAGCACGGTGAGGCCGCGACCCGGCCCGCTCACCACCACCTCGGCGAAGCGGGCGCCCGTCCGCTCACGCAGGTGGTCGACGGCGTACGCGGCGACCCGCTCCGGGTCCTCGAGGCGGCGGACCGCCTCGAGGAGGCCGAGGACGTCGGAGATCTCCATCTGCCCACCCTTCGTCGTCGCTCGTCCGGACCACTCCAACCATGCCGGATCGGTGAGGCGAAGCGCGTTCGACCTCGGGGCGGCGGCGGCGCGGCGCCTCGGTGAACAACCGGTGAAATGGCATGGTGGCCGGTTGCCACGTACCCTGAGCACCACCTGAAACGTGACGGGCGCCCCTGCCCAGCCCCGAAGGACGTGTGCATGCCGGAGGACCAGCCTCCCGCCGACCCCCGCGGCAGCTCCTCGAGCTGGTCGTGGTCGAGGCCTGGCGGCGGTGACGACTCGGGCGCACGCCGCGCGCTGCCCCGCAACGAGGACTTCCGCCGCACGGTCGGCTTCACGGTGCTCGGCACCGTCGTCCCCGGCGTCGGCCTCCTCGCCGCCGGCCGCAAGGTCCTCGGGTCGGTGGTGCTGGGCGTCTTCGTCCTCACCCTGGCCGCGATCGGCGTCGCCGCGCTCGTCGACCGCGAGGCCCTGATGCAGGTGGGCCTCGACCCGACATCGCTGCGCCGGCTGGCCGTCGTGCTCGCCGTCGTGGCCGCCCTCTGGGTCCTCGTCGTCATCGCGACGCACCTCTCGCTGCGCCACCGGCCCTCGGGTCGCCAGCGCATCGTCGGCGGCATCCTCGTGGGCGTCCTCGCCTTTGCGGTCGCGGCGCCCTTCGCCGTCGCCTCGCGGACCGCCTACGTCTCCGCAGGGCTCGTGGGCTCGCTGTTCAAGAGCTCCGACGAGACGAAGAGCGCGACCCGCCCGACTTTCGAGCCGACCCACGCCGGTGACCAGGAGCAGCAGGACGACCCCTGGGCCGACAAGCCGCGGGTCAACGTCCTCCTGCTCGGTGGCGACGACGGCAAGGGCCGCGTGGGCACCCGCACCGACACCGTGATCCTGGCCAGCATCGACACCAAGACCGGCGACACGACCCTCTTCAGCCTGCCGCGCAACACCGCGCGGATGCCCTTCCCGTCGGACTCGCCGCTCAAGAAGTACTACCCGAACGGCTTCACCGACGGCAACGGCGAGAACGCCGAGTTCTTCCTCAACGCGATGTACCGCGACGTGCCGGCGACGGTGCCGAAGGACGTCATCGGCGACACCGACAACCTGGGCGCCGACGTCATGAAGCTCAGCGTCGGCCAGGCGCTCGGGCTCAAGGTCGACTACTACGTCCTGATCAACCTGCAGGGCTTCTCGACGATGATCGACGCTCTCGGCGGCATCCGCCTCAACGTCAACACCTATATCCCGATCGGCGGGAACACCGACCTGCACATCCCGCCGAAGGAGTTCATCAAGCCGGGCCCCAACCAGAAGATGGACGGCCGCAGCGCCCTCTGGTACGCCCGCGGCCGCTACGGCTCCGACGACTTCGCCCGCATGGACCGGCAGCGCTGCGTCATCAACGCGATGATCAAGCAGGCCAACCCGGCCAACGTCCTCACCCGCTACGAGGACATCGCCAACGCCAGCAAGACCCTCGTGCGGACCGACCTGCCCCAGGAGGTGCTGCCGGCCATGGTCGACCTCAGCCTGCGGGTCAAGGACGGCAACGTGCGCAGCGTCGTGTTCAAGAACGGCGTGAGCGGCTTCATCTCGGCCAACCCGGACTTCTCGCAGATGCGCTCGCGGGTCAAGAAGGCGATCGGCGAGGCCAAGGACGACAGCACGCCCAAGAAGACGGCGTCCTCGGGCAGCTCGGGCTCGGGCTCCGGCTCGGCGCCCACGAGCGAGGACGTCGACAGCAGCTGCAAGTACGACCCCAAGGTCGCGGCCACCGCGAGGCCCTACACCGGCTAGCCGGCACGCTCCCTGAGGGCGACCGACGCCCCCTGAGCCTGTCGAGGGGCTCGGAACGGGTTGGCGTGCCTCAGCCACTCAGTGAAGAACGCCGACCTCTTCGAGGCCCTTCGACAGGCTCAGGGAGCGTCCTCAGTTCGGCACAGGAGCGTTCTTGGCGACCCTCCCGCGTACGCCGGTCAGGAGAACGGCGAGTAGCCGCGGTCGGCGTCGAGGCGCTGCTGGACCTCGGCCATCAGCGCGAGGAAGGTCGGGTTGGCCCGGCGCCGCGGGTTGAGCACGCTGACGCCACCCTCGCCCTCCTTGCGGCTGATCACGAGCCGCTGGCCCAGCACGCGCGCCGTCCCGATCTCGGACCAGCGCAGGCTCTGCCGGGACCCGGCGTGCTCCACGACGATCTGCTCGGCGTCGGTGACGACGGTGCTGCGGATGCGCCGGGTCACCACCAGCGCGACCAGCCCGAGCGCGACGCCGAGGACGGCGAGGACCACCGCGAGCACGAGGACGCCGACCGGCCAGCCGTACGCGCTGGCGAGCACGAGCAGCCCGACGCCGACGACCACGAGCGCGGCCGAGATGGCCAGCGCGCGCACGGGTGGCGGGGCCGAGAGGACGAAGCGCGCCTGGCGCGCGGGCACCGGGTCGCTCACGAGCCGGTCGCCGCCACGTCGGTCCCCCAGGAGCACGTCACGGGCACGACCCTAGTGGGCCGGACCGACACCGCTGCCGCCCGACCGCAGGCCCGCCGCACGCGGGTCCCGGCAGCCCTAGAGCGGCCTGGCGCGGGTGAGTGCCCGGAGCCCGGCGAGGGTGTCGTCGTCGAACAGCGCGCCCCCGGGCACGGCGGCGTTCGCGGCCCCCACGGCGGCAGCTGTCACGAGGGCGTCGGGCAGCGCCGCCCCGACGCTGAGGTCCCCGACGAGCCCGGCGAGGAAGGAGTCGCCGCTGCCGACCGGGTAGCCGCCGGGGGTGGCGTCCGTCCGCACCCGCCAGGCCCCGGTCGCGTCCCAGCCGACCGCTCCGTCCGCCCCGTCGGTGAGCACCAGCACCGCCACGCCGAGGTCGCGCACGGCACCGCCGAGCTCGACCAGGTCGGCGGGGTCGCGGTCCACCAGCTCGGCGGCCTCGGCCCGGTTGATCTTGACCAGGTCCGGGGTGGCCCGCTCGACGAGCAGCGGGAGCACCGCCCCGTGCGTGTCGACGGCGAGGTGCGTGCCGCGCTCGCGCAGCCCGGCCAGCAGGCCCGCGAGCCGGTCGAGGTCGGTGCCGTGCGGCACGCTGCCCGACAGCACGAACCAGTCCCCCGTGCCCACCGCGTCGAGCGCCTGCTCCAGCGCGTCGAGCTCGCCGCCGTCCGCCGCCGGCGCGAGCTCGTAGAACTCGGTGAGCGAACCCGCCCCCTCGTCGGCGACGGTCAGGCAGAGCCGCGTCGGGGCGGTGGTGGCCAGCCGGGCCAGCTCGACGCCGGAGGGCTCGAGGAGCTCGGCCACGAGGTCGCCCAAGGGACCGCCGAGGGGGGCGAGCGCGCGGACCGGGTGGCCGAGCCGGACGAGGGCGCGGGCGACGTTCAGCGACTTGCCGCCGGCCAGCCGGACGACCCGCGTCGGGCGGTGGATGGCGCCGGGGACGACGGCGTCGACGGTGTGGACGACGTCGAGGGACGGGGCCAGCCCGAGCGCGTGGATCACGGGCGAAGACCTACCACGCGCCGGACGGACCGCTCCCCCACCCCGGTGCCACGTCCGTCGGTCATGGCGACATCATCGAGCCGTCGTGAGCGGTCACCACCGCCACCGCTCAGATCGCTCACCGCCGGTGAGCGACGGGTCCGAGGAGGAGTGCCGTGGAACCGGACTGGGACGCGCTGCGCCGGATGCCGCTCGTCGACTGGCACCCGCGGGCGCGGGTGCGGGTGCCCGAGACGCCCGTGGCGCGGACCGCGGTGGACGCGATCGACGTGCACAACCACCTCGGGCGCTGGCTCACCGACGGCGACTGGCCCGACAGCCCCTGGATGGTCACCGACCCCGGGGCGCTCGTCGCGGCCATGGACGCCTGCGGCATCACCACGGTGGTCAACCTCGACGGGATGTGGGGCGAGGAGGTCACCGCCAACGTCGAGCGCTACGACGCCGCGTACGAGGGGCGGTTCGCGACCTTCTGCCAGCTCGACTGGGACCGGGTGGTCGAGCCCGGCGGTGTCGGTTCGCTGAAGCGCTCGCTCGAGGACAGCCGCGCCCGCGGCGCCCGCGGGGTCAAGGTCTGGAAGAACCTCGGCCTCGGGGTGCGCGACGGCGACGCCCTGGTCTCCCCCGACGACCCGCGCGTCGTCGAGGTGGTGCGCCACGCCGGCGACCTCGGCCTGCCGGTGCTCATCCACACCGGCGACCCGCTCGCCTTCTTCGACCCCGTCGACGAGCACAACGAGCGCCTCGAGGAGCTCGCGCAGCACCGGGACTGGTGGTTCGGCGACCCCGAGCGGTTCCCGACCTTCGACGCCCTGCTCGACGCGCACGCCGCGCTGGTGCTGGCGTGCCCGCAGACGCGCTTCGTCGGCGCCCACGTCGGGGGCGCGGCCGAGGACCTGGACCGCGTCGGCCGGCTGCTCGACGCGGCCCCGCACTACGCCGTCGACATCGCCGGGCGCATGGCCGAGCTCGGCCGCCAGCCCCGGCGCGCGGCGCGGTTCGTCGCCGAGCACCCGGACCAGGTGCTCTTCGGCACCGACATCTTCCCGACCAGCGCGGCGGCCTTCCTGCTGCACGTGCGCTTCCTCGAGACCGCCGACGAGGCGTTCGCGTACGACCCCGCCGGCGGCGTGCCGAGCCAGGGCCGCTGGAGCGTCAGCGGGCTCGACCTCGACCCGGCGCTGCTCCCCGCGCTCTACCGCGACAACGCGCGGCGCTTCCTCGGGCTCGACCAGGCGCCCTGAGCGCCGCGCCTGCCGGCTCACACCGACAGGTCGACGTCCAGACGTCCGCCGAGGGCGCGGGGCAGCAGGTCGGCGTGGGCCTCGGTCATCCGGTCGCACAGCGCCCAGATCTGCTCCGGGCTCAGCGTCGAGCTGGCGTTGGCGTCGACCAGCACCGCCCGGCGGACCAGCTCGGGGTCGCCGGTGCGGGCCGCCTCGACCGTGAGTCCGGCGACGGACAGGTAGGTGCGGTTGAGCGCCGCGCCCGCCGCCGGCACCGACCCGTACGCGACGGGGTGCACGCCGTCGGCGTCGACCCGCGCCGGCACCTCGACGACCGCGCCCTCGGGCAGGTTGTCGATCAGCGGCGCGCCGACCGGGTTGACGACGTTCGCGTGGATCTCGCGCTCGGTGCCGGTGAGGACCGAGTGGATGACCTGCGGCGCGTACTCGGCCGCCCCGCCCTCCAGCTCGAGCGGCCGGCCCTCGGCGAGGGCCGCACGGGCGCTCTCGAACTCGGCGACGTTGGCCTCGGAGATGCCGAGGTACTCCAGGGGCTCGAGGCGGTAGCGCTCCACGGCCGCGTCCGAGCGCAGGAACCAGCCCAGGTACTCCGCGGAGTGCTCGCTGGTCTCGGTCGGGTAGTAGCCGATCCGGCGGAAGATCTCGACGCGCACGCGCCGCTCCATCTCCGGGTCGGCCGCGATCACCTCGCGCAGCCGCGGGTAGAGGTCCTCCCCGTCGCGGCTCCACTCGGTGAGCCAGGCCTGGTGGTTGACCCCGGCGGCGCGGAAGTGGGTGCCCTCCATCGGCACGCCGACCAGCTCGCACAGCCCGTGCACGGTCCAGTGGACGCTGTGGCACAGCCCGACCGTGCGGATCTGCGGCGCGACCACCGACATCCACCAGACGTTCATGGCCATCGGGTTCGTGTAGTTCAGGAACAGCGCGTCCGGGCACAGCTCGGCCATGTCGCGGGCCACGCCGCTGAGGAAGGGGAAGGTCCGCAGGCCACGGAACACGCCCCCGACGCCGGTGGTGTCGCCGATGGTCTGGCGCAGCCCGACCTCCGCGGGCAGCAGCAGGTCGACGCGGGTGGCGTCGATGCCGCCGATCTGGACCATGTTCACCACGAAGGCCGCCCCGTCGAGCGCCTCGCGCCGGTCGAGCGTCGCGACGAGCTCCGGGTGGCGCCCGAAGCGCTCGGCGACCTGCTCGGCGGTGCCGCGGGCGACGTCGAGCCGGCCGCGGTCGACGTCGTGGAGGACGACCCGCAGCTCGGGCAGGTCGTCGTAGCCGAAGAGGTCGGCGAGCAGCTGGCGGGTGAAGACGACGCTCCCCGCCCCGAGGAACACCACGGTGGGCTTCATGCCGTCGATCCTCTGGCGGAGCGAGCGGATCGCGCAACGAGCTGAGCGAGACCTGGTTAAAGTGATCACCCCGAGCGAGCGAACCGGCACCGCACACGCCCGTCCGTCCGTCCGTCCGCCGAGCCCACCCGCGGACCCACCCGCTGTGAAGGACGAGGAGCCCGATGTCCGCCTCCAGCGTCGAGTCCCGGCTCCGCGCCTCGTCCACGCAGCGCGCCCGCCGGCTCACCGCGATCCTCGACCTGCTGGCCGAGGAGCACACCGTCTCCCTGGCCCGCCTGACCGAACGCCTCGGGGTCTCACCTGCCACCGCCCGCCGCGACCTGACCGAGCTGGCCGACCAGCGCCTCGTCACGCGGACGCACGGCGGCGCGACCCTCGCCAAGGGCCGCACCGAGCTGCCCGTGGCGCTGCGGGGCACCCAGTACGCCGCGGCCAAGCGGGCGATCGCGCGGGCCATGGCCGCCCGGCTGCCGTCCGGACGCCACGTCGTCGCGCTGAGCGGCGGCTCGACGACGGCCGAGGTCGCCCGCGCGCTCGAGTGGCGCCAGGACCTCACCGTGGTCACGAACTCCCTCTCCATCGCGACCCTGCTCACCGAGCGGGGCCGCGTACGGGTGGTCATGACGGGCGGCTTCGTCCGGCCGGAGTCGTGGGAGCTGGTCGGGGCGCTGGCGGAGAGCACGTTCACCGCGGTCAACGTCGGCACCGCGGTCCTCGGGGCCGACGGCGTCAGCGCCGCCGCCGGGGTGACCACCCACGACGAGACCGAGGCCCGCACGAACCGTGCGATGGTCTCGGCGTCCCAGCGCACGGTCGTCGTCGCGGACTCCTCCAAGGTCGGCCGGGTCGCGCTCGCGCAGATGGCCGGGCTCGACCGGGTCTCGACCCTGATCACCGACGACGCCGCGGACCCCGACGAGGTCGAGCGCATCCGGGCCACCGGCGTCGAGGTCGTCCTCGCCGAGGCCCGCGGGTGAGGCGGACGCTGCTGGGCAGCGGGGCCACGGCCCGGGGTGGTAGACCGGTGCCGTCAGGCGGACGTCCCGCGCCGGCACCCCGCCGGGGCCGTGGGACGTCCCGACGAGAGGATCAACCATGGGTCTCGGAGACATCGTGAACAAGGCCAAGGACCTGGCCGCGGACCACCCCGACAAGGTCGACCAGGGGATCGACAAGGCCGGCGACGCCGTCGACGCGAAGACCGGCGGCCAGCACGCGAGCCAGGTCGACAAGGCCCAGGACGCGGTGCGCGACCGCCTCGCCGGCGGCGACCAGCAGCCCCCGGCCTGACGCTCGGCGGTCCGGCCGTGAGCATCAGCACCGACGACCTCGGGCGCATCACCCAGCAGACCGACGTCGTCAGCAGCGACGGGGACAAGCTGGGTTCGGTCCACCAGGTCTACACCTCCGACACCACGGGCGACCCGGCCTGGGTGACGGTGAAGACCGGCCTGTTCGGCACGCAGGAGTCGTTCGTCCCGCTGTCGGACTCCTCCTTCGACGGGGACGACATCCGCGTCGGGGTCACCAAGCAGGCCGTCCACGACGCCCCGCGGGTCGACACCGACGGGCACCTCAGCCCCGAGGAGGAGGACGACCTCTACCGCCACTACGGCCTCCACAACCCCGACCAGGGCGACGCCCGGCCCGGCGTCGCGGACCGCCGGCCGGACGGCGACCACGACGGCGACCGCGACGACCGGCTCGGGGACGACCGGCCGGGGGACGACCAGCTCGGGGACGACTCGAGCCGGGATGCCGCAGCAGCAGCCGGGGCGGGTGGCGTCGCCGGCGGGGCGCTCGGGGACGGCGTCGGCCGTGACCGGAGCGAGGACGACGTGACCGGGACGCCGCGGCACGCCGCGACCGACGACCGCAGCACCGACGACCGCAGCATCGCCGCGGAGAACGGCCCCGAGCACGTCGAGCAGACCGGGCACGGCGAGCAGACCGGGCCCGGCGAGCGCGACGAGCACGGCGCCGAGGAAGCGGTGAAGCCGGGCGAGCGCACCACGCGGCTGCGCCGCTACGTGGTCACCGAGCGCGTGGTCCAGACCGTCGAGGAGCTCCCCGCCGAGGACGACCCCTCGCGCTGAGCCGGGACGTCGGCCCGGCACCCCGGGTGCCGGGCCGACGTGTCACGCAGGACCGCACCCGCCTCCAGGTCCCGAGGGCGGGTCAGCGGAGCTCGGGGACCCCTGGCCTGCCCACGACAGCATCGGCACGCCGGGCTGCCCGGGCGACCGCCTGGCCGAACAGGGCCGGGAACTGCACGGGGAACAGCATCAGCGGCCCCTGCCGCGCGATCTGCACGTCGACGCCGAGGAGGGCGTTCCGTCCGACGGCCAGGCCGCGGACGCTGAGCGGGTCGCGTCGCTCCGGCGCCCGGCCGGCCTGGGCCCGCAGCCGGTCGGCGGCGTACGAGACGTCCTGTGGGGCGAAGTGGCCGACGACCCGGCCCGAGAAGTCGGCCACGGTCGAGCCGGCGAAGGTGCGCGGGCCCTCGAGGTGGTCGACCGTGGCGAAGACGAGCGCCTGCACCCACCCGGCCGCCGCCGCGGCGGACACGGTGACCACGCGGTAGGTGTCCTCGGGTCCGGCGGGTCCGGGCGCCTCGAGCACGACGAACAGGGCGTCGCCCATGAGGTTGTCCCAGGTCCGCTGCTCGGCGTCCAGGCGGACGCCGCTCATGCCGTCGACGACGCCGGCCATGCCGCCGACCGCCGGCCACCCGTACGTCGTGCCGAGGGCGCCGCCGAACATCGACAGCTGGTGCGAGAGCCGACCGGCGACGGTGCCGACCGTCCGCTGGTCGAAGTGCCGCTCGACCTCGACGAGCCGGGCGTCAGGGACCTCGACCAGGTCCGGGGCGGTGCGGTACGCCTCGAGGGGGTCCGCGCCGCACAGCGCCTGCAGCTCGTCGGCGAGGCCCTCGGCGAAGGCCCAGTCGAGGCGGTTGAAGCGTCGGGCCCGCTGCTCGGCCCGGACCCCGACCGAGGTCATCACCACACCGGGGACGAGGTAGAGCAGGCCGCTGAGGGCCAGGCCGCGGGCGCCCTCCGTCGGGTCGAGGGCAAGGAGGACGACCACGGGGACCACCCACAGCGCGACGAGCAGGATCCCGATCGTCAGCGTCGCGTGCTTCTGCCGGCTCTGGGCCGCCGGCGACAGGCTCGGAGGGCTCGCCATGTCCTCACGGTAGGGCGGTGAGAGGTCAACCGGGCGCCGTCCGCGGAGGTGGCCCGGCGGCGGGCGCCCGGGCGGCGAGGGTGGGATTCGAACCCACGGAACGGTCTCCCGCTCGGACGCTTTCAAGGCGTCTGCACTAGTCCACTATGCGACCCCGCCCGGTCGGCGGCGTCTGCGTGCACGCCGTCGGAGCGGGCCCGAGCCTAGCCGAGGGCGTCCGTACGCCCCGTGGCACGCTGGCCGGGTGCGTGCAGTCGTGGTGACGGAGCCGGGCGAGCCGGAGGTCCTCCGGGTCGAGGAGGTGCCGGAGGTCGAGCCCGGTCCCGGCGAGGTGCTCGTCGAGGTCGTGGCCGCGGGGGTCAACCGCGCCGACCTGATGCAGCGCCAGGGCCACTACCCGCCGCCGCCCGGCGCCAGCGAGACCATCGGGCTGGAGGTCTCCGGGCACGTCGCGGCGCTCGGGGAGGGCGTCGACGGCACCGACGGCCTCGAGGTCGGGCAGCCGTGCGTCGCCCTGCTGGCCGGTGGCGGCTACGCCGAGCGGGTCGTCGTCCCGGCCGGTCAGGTCCTGCCTCCCCCGCCCGGCTACGACCTGGTCGACGCCGCCGGGGTCCTCGAGGTGGCCGCGACGGTCTGGTCGACGCTCGCCCACGCGCACCTGTCGTCGGGCGAGACGTTCCTCGTGCACGGCGGCGCCGGAGGGATCGGGTCCTTCGCGATCCAGTACGCGCGTGCCCTGGGCGCGACGGTGGTCGCCACCGCCGGGAGCGAGGACAAGTTGCAGCACTGCCGCGACCTCGGGGCCGACCACGCCTTCTCCTACCGCGAGGACTGGGCGGCGCAGACCAAGGACGCCGTCGGCGGCGTCGACGTGGTGCTGGACAACATGGGCGCGAAGTACCTGGAGACCCACGTCGACCTGCTCGCCCCCGACGGCCGGCTCGTCGTCATCGGCTTCCAGGGCGGCCGGCGCGCCACGCTCGACCTCGGCGCGCTGCTGCCCAAGCGCCTCTCGGTCGCGGCGATCTCGCTGCGGGGTCGCCCGCTCGACCAGAAGGCCGACATCTGCCGCCACGTCGCCGAGGAGGTCTGGCCGCTGCTGGGCGACGGCACGATCAGGCCGACGCCGCTGACCACGTACGCCCTCGACGACGTCGTCGAGGCCCACCGCCGCCTGGAGTCCGGCGACAACGTCGGCAAGATCGTCTTGCGCGTCTCCTCCTCGCACCCGCCTACGCCCTGACGCTTCGGTCTTCCTCCCGCGCTCGCCAGCAGCACCGCCTGCCGCTGCCGCTGCTCCTCAGCTGGCTCACTTGGTCGTCCAGACCGAGCCGGGCTCCGGCTACCCGATGCTCGGAGGGAGAGCCGCGAGCACCTGGCTGACCTCATCGTCCGGGCTGCCGCCCAGGTGGACGGTGATCACGCGCTCGTCGGCGCCGGGCGGCTCGAGGGTGTCGAGCTGGGACTGCAGCAGGCTCGGCGGCATGAAGTGGCCGGAGCGGGTGGCCAGCCGGGCCGCGATCACCTCGTGCGTCCCGTCGAGGTGCACGAAGACGACCTCGGGGCGGCGGAGCCGGTCGCGGTAGGCGTGGCGCAGCGCCGAGCAGGTGATGATCCCGTCCTCGCCCCGGTCGAGCTGGCCGTCGATCCACGCCCGCACCCGGTCCAGCCAGGGCCAGCGGTCCTCGTCGGTCAGCGGGACTCCGCGCTCCATCTTCTCGACGTTCGCGGGCGGGTGGAGGTCGTCGCCCTCCTCCATCGGCCAGCCCAGGCGCTCGGCCAGCAGACCGGCGACGGTCGACTTGCCCGTGCCCGAGACCCCCATGACCACGAGGACGGTGGGCGAGGGGCGGTCGTCGGTGCGGTCCACCCGACGGACCCTACGGGGGGCGGGCTCAGGTGGGGACCGACGACTCCCGGATGACGAGCTCGCAGGGCTGCGCCACGACGCCCCGGCCGAGCTCGGCGCCGTCGATCGCGGCCAGCAACCGGCTCGCCGACAGCCGCCCGAGCCGGACGAGCTTGGGGTCGACCGTGGTCAGCGGCGGCCGTGCGGCCTGGACCATGACGTCCCAGTTGTCGAAGCCGACCACCGAGACGTCCTGCGGCACCCGGACGCCGGCCTCGCGCAGCCCGTCGGTCAGCCCGCGCGCGATCTGGTCGCTGCCGCACACCACGCCGTCGACGAGCCCGCTCGTGCGCCGGGCCAGCAGGCCCGCGGCCGTGCGCCCCCACGCCTCGCTCCAGTGGCCCGTGAGCAGGTCGGAGACGGTCATTCCGGCAGCGGCTGCGGCGGCCTCGAACCCCTGGCGGCGCAGCTGCGTCGACAGGTGGTGCGCCGGCCCGCTGACGTAGGCCAGCCGCGTACGGCCGTGGGCGACGAGGTGCTCCACGGCGAGCCGCGCGCCCTGCTCGTCGTCGTTGGTGACGGTGAGGTCCTCGGGGTCGTCGGAGCGCCCGAGGACGTAGACCACCGGGATCGGCAGCTGCCCGACGCTGCGCCGCTCGTCGGGTCGCCGACCGGTCACGACGATGCCGTCGACGCGCCGGTTCAGCAGCTCGGCGAGGTAGTGCCGCTCTCGCAGCGGGTCGCCCCGGCCGTCGCAGAGCAGCGTGGAGACCTTGCCGGCGCCGAGGCTGTCCTCGATCCCCTCCATCAGGGGCAGCGTGAACCGCCCGAAGCTGTCCGAGGTCAGCATGCCGACCGTGTACGTGCGGCCCTCGGCGAGGCTGCGGGCCACCTGGTTCGGTCGGAAACGAAGTTTCTCGGCCGCCTCCTGGACGCGCTGGCGGGTCTCCTCGCGGAGCTGGCCCTGGCCGTTGAGCGCCTTGGACACGGTGCCGGGCGACACGCCCGCGAGCTGGGCCACGTCGCGGACGGTCACCGCCGAGTCGTTGCGGGTGCTCGCCACCGGTCCTCCGTCCACCGTCGGCGACACGCCGCGGAAGCCATGAGTACCACACCCTTGACCGCTCCCGCCACGACCGGCTAGCGTCCGCGGAAACCGCTTTCCGTAGTTTCCGAGCCCGGCCCCGGGCGCGACACCGACGACGCAGGAGACCCGATGACCATCCGCACCCGAGCTCGGCAACGAGCCCTCCGTCTGGCGGCCACCCTGGCCGCCGTCACGCTCCTGGCCACCGCGTGCGGCGGCGGGGACGACGGCGGGGGCGGTGGTTCCGACGGCGGCGGCGCGAGCAGCGGCCCGGCCTCTGGCGAGATCACGATCTGGGCCCGCGACTCCCAGCAGGGCTTCATGAGCCAGCTGGTCGACCTCTTCAACGCCAGCCACCAGGTCAAGGCCAAGGTGACGATCATCCCGAACGCGAGCTTCGTGCAGAAGCTCGGCACGGCGGCCGCCGCGGGCTCGGGCCCGGACGTCTCCTCGATCGACCTCGTCTACGCGCCGTACTTCGCCTCGGCGGGCGCCCTGGAGGACATCACCGACCTGGCCGACTCGCTGCCGTACAAGGACTCGCTGAGCCCCTCGCACCGGCGCCTCAGCACCTACGAGGACCGCACGTACGCGCTGCCCTTCACCGCGGAGGCCTCGGCCGTGTACTACAACAAGGACCTCTTCAAGAAGGCCGGGATCGCGAACCCGCCGACCACCTACGCGGAGATGCGCGACGACGCGAAGAAGATCCGCGCCCTGGGCAGCGACTACTACGGCTTCACCTTCGCCGGCGCGTGCGGCGGCTGCAACGTCTTCGAGTTCGCGCCGCACGTGTGGGCGAGCGGCGGCGACGTCCTCAGCGAGGACGGCAAGCAGGCGCTGCTGGACTCCCCGGCCGTGACCGACGCGCTCGGGCTCTACCGCGGGATGTGGGAGGACGGCTCGGTCTCGAGCGCCTCGAAGAACGACGCGGGCACCCAGCAGATCCCGCTGTTCACCTCCGGCAAGGTCGGCATGATCACCCTCGGCGCCTTCGCGATCCCCTCGATCGAGAAGGCCAAGGTCGACTTCGGCGTGACGCCGATCCCGGGCAAGGACGGCGGCACCTCCTCCTTCGCCGGCGGCGACGTCATCTCGGTGATCAGCGGCACCAAGAACGAGGCCGGCGCGCGGGAGTTCGTGAAGTGGGCGACCGACACCGAGGCCCAGACCTTCCTGGCCAAGAACGGCAGCGTCCCGGTGCGCACCGACCTGGTGCCGAGCATCTACGCCAGCCAGGGCGAGCCGTACAAGGTCTTCGGCGAGCTGATGGCGAGCGGCAGGACCCCGTACAGCACGGTCGAGAACGCCGTCTTCAACGACAACAACGGCCCCTGGGCCAAGATGATCAACGACGCGGTGTTCGGTCCGGACCTGGCCACGGCGCAGGCGACGGGCCAGAAGTCGGCCCAGTCCCTGATCGACGCGGGCTAGACCGGTCTCGTGACCGCCACCGTCGAGGAGACCTCCGGGTCCCGCGGTGCCCCCGGCACCCCTGGCGCGCCGCTCGCCGCGGCGCGCCGGGGGATGCGGGTCGGCCGCCGCCGGGCCCTCGTGGGGCTGGCCATGGCGAGCCCGGCGATCGTCCTGATCGTCGCGTTCTTCCTGGTGCCGCTGGTGATGACCTTCTGGATCTCGCTGCACAACTGGCCGCTGCTCGGGCGGCACCGGTTCATCGGGCTGGACAACTACGTCCGTGCGGTCGCCGACCCCGGCTTCCGCTCGGCGATGCGGTTCACGCTGCTCTACACGGTGGTCATCACGCCGGTGCTGTTCCTGATCGGGCTCGGCATGGCGCTGCTCGTGCGCCGCAAGGTCCGGGCGGCCCGGGTCTTCCAGTCGATCTGGTTCATGCCGGTCTGCATCGGCCTGGCGTCGGGGTCGTTCCTGTGGCTCTACCTCGGCCAGTCGCAGATCGGGCCGCTCTTCGACCTGCTGCGCCGGGCCGGGCTGGTGCCGGCCGACGGCAACATCTTCGCCGGCACCTGGGGCGCGCTGCTGATGGTGATCGGGATGGTCACCTGGAAGGTCGTCGGGCTGCAGATGCTGCTGCTCCTGTCCGGGCTGAACTCCATCCCCGACGACGTCACCGAGGCGGCCCGCATCGACGGCGCGAGCCGCTGGCAGGGGTTCCGGTTCATCACGCTGCCGCTGCTGCGGCCGACGCTGGCCCTGGTGCTGGTCTTCTCCGTGGCGGGCTCGCTGCTGGCCTTCGACCAGTTCTTCATCATGACCGCGGGCGGCCCCGCGAACTCGACGATCACCGCCGTGTACGCGATCTACCGCACCTCGTTCATCTCCTTCAAGCTCGGCTACGGCGCCGCGCTGTCCGTCTTCTTGATGGTCGTGCTCGCCGTGGTCAGCGCCGTGCAGATGCTGCTGCTGAGGAACACCGACCATGGCTGACACCGCGACGGCGACCACCGCCCGTACGGCTCACCGCCGCTCGACACACGCGCGGGGCGAGGACCGTGCGCGGACCGGCTTCCTGCGCGAGGTGCGGGGCTCGATGCCCGCGCTGGCGTGGTGGGTGGTGTGCCTCTGCCTGGCCGTCGCCTTCCTCTACCCGCTGTGGGTGATGCTCTCGATGGCGCTCAAGGGCCCGGTCGAGCAGAGCCAGGTGCCCCCGACGCTCTTCCCGCACGCACCGACGCTCGGCAACTTCACGCGCCTGTCGAGCGTCCAGGGGCTCAACGTCTTCGGCAACCTGCTGAACAGCGTGATGGTCACGCTGGCGGCGACCGTGCTGACCGTCGTCGTGGCGACCCTGGCCGGCTACGCGCTCGCGCGGGCCCGCTTCCCCGGGAGCAACGTCGTCTTCTTCGTCGCGCTGGCCACGTTCATGATCCCGTTCCAGGCGATCATCACGCCGCTGTTCATGGTGCTGAAGACGCTCGGGCTCAACAACTCGCTGGTCGGGCTGACGATCGTCTACGTGACGTTCAACCTGCCGTTCGGGCTGTTCATCATGCGCAACTCGTTCGCGGCGGTGCCCGGCACGCTGGAGGAGGCCGCGCTCGTCGACGGCTGCGGGATCCTCACCGCGCTGCGCCACATCATGCTGCCGATCGTCATGCCGGGGGTGATCACCACGGCCCTGCTGACCTTCTTCGCCAGCTGGAACGAGTTCTTCGCCGCGCTGATCCTGCTCACCGACCAGGACAAGTTCACGCTCCCGGTGACCCTGACCCTGGTGACCTCCGGCCAGTTCGGCACCGTCAACTGGGGCGCCCTCGAGGCCGGCGTCGCGCTGACCGTCCTGCCGTGCATCGTGATCTACGTCCTCCTCCAGCGCTACTACGTCAGCGGGATGCTCAACGGCGCCCTCAAGTGACCGACCGGCCCGCACCACCTGCACCCCTGCACCAAGCGCACCACCTCACGACCCGAGCTCGCCCACACCACGCCCCGCGCCCGCGGAAGGACCACCCATGACCGACACCGCCACCCGGCCCGCCCCCGGCACCTCCTCCTCGACCGGCCGCACCGGTCCCGTACGCCTCCTCGACACCGCACGCACGACCCTCGTGCCCGCCACCGGCGGCCGCATCACCGGCGGGCTGTGGGCCGAGCGCCGCCGGGTCAACCGCGAGGTCAGCGTCACGACCGGCTGGGACCGGCTGCACGAGGCCGGCAACTTCCTGAACCTCGAGCTGGCTGCCGGGCAGCAGCCCGGCCAGGCGTACGTCGGTTCGCTGCCGTTCCTCGACAGCGACCTCTACAAGTGGCTGGAGGCGGTGGCGTGGACGTTCGCCGACCCCGACCTCGACGAGGCGGGCGAGGCCCGCCTCGAGGAGTTCCTCACCACCTCCGCCCGGCTGCTCGAGGCGGCGCAGGCCGACGACGGCTACCTCGACTCCTACTTCCAGGTGAACTTCCCCGGCGAGCGCTTCGTCCAGCTCGCCTGGGGCCACGAGCTCTACTGCGCCGGCCACCTGATCCAGGCCGCGGTGGCCCTGAACCGCACCCGCGGCGACGCCCGCCTCCTCGACGTCGCCCGCCGGGTCGCCGACCTCGTCGTGCGCTCGTTCGGGAGCGAGGAGGGCCGCGTCGACGGGATCTGCGGCCACCCCGAGGTCGAGACGGCGCTCGTCGAGCTCTACCGCGAGACCGGCGAGCAGTCCTACCTCGACGCCGCGCGCTACTTCGTCGACCGCCGCGGCCACCAGCTGCTCGGCGGCCACGGCTTCGGCGCGCACTACTTCCAGGACCACACGCCGGTGCGGGAGGCGACCTCGGTCGAGGGCCACTCGGTGCGGCAGGTCTACCTCCTCGCCGGGGTCGCCGACCTCTACGTGGAGGACGGCGACGACACGCTGCGCGAGGCGGCCGACCGGCTGTGGCACGAGATGGTCGCCACCAAGACCTACGTGACCGGCGGGATCGGGACCCACCACACCGACGAGGCGTTCGGGGACCCGTACGAGCTGACCAACGAGCGCAGCTACTGCGAGACCTGCGCGGCGATCGGCTCGGTGATGTTCAGCTGGCGGATGCTCATGATCACCGGCGAGGCGCGCTACGCCGACCTGGTCGAGCGGACGCTCTACAACGGCTTCCTGGCCGGGCTGTCGCTCGACGGGCAGCGCTACATCTACGCCAACCCGCTGCAGGTGCGCGAGGGCCACATGGCCGGCGGCAACGACCGCGACTACGCCCGCAAGCCGTGGTTCAAGTGCGCGTGCTGCCCGCCCAACGTCATGCGCACCCTCGCCTCGCTGGAGCACTACGTCGTCCTCGGCGGCGCCGACGGCCTGCGCGTGCACCAGTTCGTCCCCGGCTCCTGGACCGCGCCGGTCGGCGACGCCGAGGCGTCGGTCAGCGTCGTCACCGACTACCCCTGGGCCGGCCGGGTCGCCGTGACCGTGGACGCCTCCCCGGGCACCTGGGGCCTGACCGTGCGCGTGCCGCACTGGGCCGGCGGCGCGACCCTCACGGTGAACGGCGAGCCGGTCACCGCCGATGTCGCCGACGGCTGGGCCAGCGTCACCCGCGCCTGGGAGCCCGGCGACACGCTGGTGCTCGACCTGCCGCTGGAGCCGCGCCTCACCCGGGCCGACAGCCGCGTCGACGCCGACCGCGCCAGCGTCGCCCTCGAGCGGGGTCCGCTCGTCTACTGCTTCGAGGCCGTCGACAACCCGGGCCACCGCCTCGACGACGTGGTCGTCGACGTGGCCGGCCCGGTGGCCACCGCGTCCACCGACGCGGCGCTGCCCGACGACGTGGTCACCCTCGCCGCGCAGGGCCGCGTACGCCCGCGCCCGACCGAGGGCTGGTGGCCGTACGCCGACGCGCGCTCCCCCGAGCCGGGCGACGGCGAGGCGGTCACGCTGACCGCGGTGCCCTACTACGTCTGGGGCAACCGAGCGCCGGGCGCGATGCGCATCTGGACGCCCGCGGGCTAGGCCGGGGGCGGGTCGGCCTCAGGTGGGGTTGGCGACGAAGTCGAACGTCGACGGCACCGGCGACGGCGGCTCGGTCCCGAAGGCCAGCACGATCTCCTGGTGGTCAACCAGGCGCAGGTCGGCCGGGTCGCCCTCGAGCGGGCGACCGTCGACGAAGGCCCACAGCCGCCGGTCGTCGCCCGCCTCGAGCCCGCCGAGGTGGCGTGCGTCGAGGCGGACGCCCCACTCGACGAAGAGCTGGCCGAGGGTGAAGGTCGTGCCGGCGTCGGCCGCCTCGGCGTGCACCACGCCGGTGTCGGCGTGGGTGTGGATCTCGGAGTAGAGCTGCTGCTGCACGTCGATGCCGATGTTCGCCGGGACCGGCACCGGGCGGCCGTCGACGAGCACGTCGAGGTGCACGTGGAAGTGCTGCACCATCCCCTCCGACGGGGCGGCGTCGAGCCCGGCAGCCCGTACGCCCTCGGCCGGCGTCACGGGCGCGGGCCACGGGGGCAGCGCAGTGCCGCCGCCGGCGTACGAGGCGGGGACCCGCGGGGGCTCGAGGGCACCGGCGGCGGCGACGAGGAGCGCGACGGCCGCGAGCGCGGACACGACGGCCAGCAGGACCGCCCGGCGCCGCGGGGCGCGGGGGCCCTCGGTCGTCACCGCGTCGTCCACCCGCCCAGGCTAGGTCGGGACGCCGCGGAGCGGGCCGGGTTCAGCTGGTCCAGGCCCGCCAGAGCCGGGCGTACTCGCCGTCGGCCGCCACCAGCTCGTGGTGGCTGCCCAGCTCGACGATGCGCCCGTCCATCACGACGGCGATCCGGTCGGCGTCGTGCGCGGTGTGCAGGCGGTGCGCGATGGCCACCACGGTGCGGTCCTGCAGCAGCGCGGCCATCGACCCCTCGAGGTGCCGCGCGGTCGTCGGGTCGATCAGCGAGGTCGCCTCGTCGAGCACGAGGGTGTGCGGGTCGGCGACCACGAGCCGGGCGAGCGCGATCTGCTGCGCCTGGGCCGGCGTCGGCTCGAGGTGGCCGGAGCCCAGTCGGGTGCCCAGGCCCTGCGGCAGCCGCTCGACCCACTCCAACGCCTCGACCGTCCGCAGCGCCTCGCGCACGACGTCGTCGCCGGCGTCCTCGCGGGCCAGCACGACGTTGTCACGGACGGAGCCCGCGAAGACGTGGTGCTCCTGCGTCACCAGCGCCACCTCGGTGCGCAGCACCGGGAGCGGCAGGCTCAGCAGCTCGACCCCGCCCACCGTCACCGAACCGGTCCGCGGGCCGTTGATCCCGGCCAGTAGCCGGCCCAGCGTCGACTTGCCCGACCCGCTCGGGCCGACGACCGCCAGCCGCTCGCCGGGCCGCAGCGTCAGGTCGACGCCGTGCAGGACGTCGCGACCGGGCCGGTACGCGAAGCGCAGGTCGGTGCCGAGCAGCCGGCTCCCCTCCGGACGGGCGTCGCCGGCCTCCCGGTCCTGCGGCACCTCGGCGACCCCGAGGAGCCGGGCGGTGGAGGCGATGCCGACCTGGAGCTGGTCGAGGTTGCGGATCAGCCGCTGCAGCGGCTCCTTGAGCGCCTGGAGGTAGAGCGTCGCCGCCGTGAGCTGGCCGAGGCTGACCCAGCCGCGGGCGTAGCCGTACGCCCCGAGCGCCAGCACGAGGACCAGCGGGGTGTCGAAGGCGATCCCGAGCGCCCCGAAGAGCAGGTTCCGCAGGGCCATCGTGTAGCGCTCGGCCTGCGAGGACTCGGCGATGTCGTCGTCGTTCACCGTGTTGCGGCGGTCCTGCAGCCCCAGCGCCTCGACCGTCCGGGCGCCCTCGACCGTCTCCGTGAGCGAGGTGTTGATCAGCGAGTAGGTGCCGCCCTCGGTCACGTAGCCCTGCGCCGCACGGCGCAGGTAACGCCGCACCGCGACCACGAGCACCGGCAGGCTCAGCACCAGCGGCAGCGCGAGGAAGACCGAGTTGAGCAGCATCGCGCCGATGGTCAGCAGCGTCGTCGCGAGCGCGACGGCGGCCTCGGGCAGCCCGTAGCGCACGCTCCGGCTCATCTCCGAGACGTCGCGCGTGACGCGGGTGACGAGGTCGCCCGAGCTCGCCGACTCGACGCGGCCCAGCGGCAGCCCGAGCACCGTGTCGACGACGTGCTCGCGCGCCGAGGCCAGCAGGTCCTGGCCGAAGACGACCGAGACCCGCAGGGCCAGGAAGGTCAGGACGGCCTGGACGACGACGACCGCCGCGACCGCGAGCGCGAGCGCGTCCACCTGGTCGGCGGTCGTCCCGCCGGCGGCCGTGCCGTCGACGAGCCGCCCGACCACCCGCGGCACGACCAGCCCGGCCAGGGCGGCGAGCGCGTGCAGGACGAGGAGCGCGGTGACCGTACGCCGCCGCGTGCGCACGAGCGCGAGCGCGAAGCGGCCCACGACGCCGCGCGTGGCCACCGGCAGCGCGCGGTCGGGGTGCAGCGAACCGTCGTAGTACGCCTGCGCGCGCTGCTGCCGCAGCCGGTGCCGCGCGCGCCAGGCCGCGAGGCGGCGTCGGGGCGACCGCGTGCGCGGGACGTGCAGCTCCGTCGGGACGCGGGCCGGCGTCCGCGCGTCGCTCCAGGTCTCCGCCGACGCGGGCAGCGGCCGTACGCCCGGCGCGCCCGGCTGCTCGCGGCCCGGCGTCGTGGTGAGGGCCAGGTCAGACATCGCTCGCCTCCCACTGGTCGACCGCGGACCGGGTCACGACGCGCCGGTAGGCCGCCGAGCCGTGCAGGAGCTCCTCGTGCGTCCCGGTCTCGACGACCCGGCCGTGGTGGAGCAGCGCGACGGCATCGGCCTGGTGCAGCAGCAGCGGCGAGGCGGTGACGACGACGGTCGTCCGTCCCCGGCGGGCGCGCCGCAGCCGGACGCCGATCTCGGCCTCGGTGTGCGCGTCGACGGCCGAGGTGGGCTCGACCAGCACGAGCACGTCCGGCTCGAGGGCGAGCGCGCGGGCGAGCACGAGCCGCTGGCGCTGGCCGCCGGACAGCCCGCGGCCGCGCTCCTCGACGACGCCCTGCCAGCCGCCGGGCAGCGCCTCGTAGACGTCCTCGGCGACGGCGGCGTGCACGGCGGCCTCGGCCTGCTCGCGCGACAGCCGGCCGTGCGGGTCCAGCACCGACTGCAGCGTCCCGGCGAAGGTCGAGCTGCTCGCGTCGCTGACCAGCACCCGCTCCCGGACGGCGCGGACGGGCACCTCGCCGAGGTCGACGCCACCCAGGCTCACGCCGAGCCGGCCGTTGGCGACGGCCTGGTCCTCGCGGTCGACCGCCCGGCGTCGCTCGCGCTGCTCCTCGCGGGCCCGGCGCAGCGCCCGGCCGTGGAGGGCGGCGTCGACGTCGAGCCCGACCGCGCCGCGGCTCGCCGGGAGGTAGCGCCCGAGCCGGTCCGCCAGGGCCGCCGAGTCCTCGGGGACGGCCGACACCAGGGCCGTGAGCCGTCCGGGCTCGGCGACGAAGCCGGACCGCTCGTCGACGAGGGCCCCGTCGCCCGGCAGCACCAGCGACGGGTCGCCGGCCTGCCAGGGCGGGTCCTCGCTCAGCAGCGTGACGGCCTTGCGCGCCGAGACGATGGCGCGGATCCAGCGCTGGGCGAAGTTGAAGAAGGACTGGACGGGCCAGACCATGAACACCGCGTAGCCGGCGAAGCTCACCAGCTCGCCCACGCTCAGCCCGCCGGTCAGCACGGAGCGGGTGCCGAGCCAGACGAGCAGCACCAGGAACAGCCCGGACAGCAGCACGCCGGCCGAGTCGACGACCGCCTGCCAGACGCCGGCCGACACCCCGGCCTGGCGGGTGCGGTCGGACTGGGCGGCGTAGTTGCGCCCGAACGTCCGCTCCCCGCCGATGCCGCGGAGGATCCGCAGGCCGGCGACGATGTCGGTGGCCAGCCCGGTCAGCTCCGAGGACCGGGTCCGCTCGGTCTCCTCCCGGCGCTGCAGGGGACGGAAGAGCGGCACGACGAGCAGCACGATCATCGGCGCGGCGACGAGGACCAGCAGCCCGAGCGGCACCGACGTGGTGAGCACCAGGCCGGCGATGACCAGCGTCGCGATGAAGGCGCCGACCGCCTCGGACACGATCTGAGAGAGCCCGCCGAACTCGTCGCTGTCGGAGGCGGAGACGCTCAGCACCTCTCCGGTCGGGCTGCGGCGGGAGAGCACGGAGCCGAGCTGCGTCGACTTACGGGTCACGAGCTTCATCGGCCCGTACATGCCGATGAGCCAGGAGCGCACGACGAGCGTGTGGTAAACGACGCCGGCACCGACGCCCAGCAGGACCAGCCCGAGGAGGACCAGGAGCAGGCGCACCGTCGTCTGGCTGTCCCCCGCCCGGATCCCGTCGTCGATGACGCGCCCGATGACGTACGGGCCGACGGAGCCGGGCAGCCACTCGAGCATGCTCACGAGGCAGGCGACGGCCAGGACCTGCCACTGCTGGCGCAGCAGCCACACCAGGAAGCGCTTGGGCCCCCGCAGGTCGGGGTGGCGGAAGAGCTCGCCACGCTCCGGGGCACCCGCGGCGCCGTCGCTGTAGGCGTGGACCAGCGGGGGGAAGTCGTGCATGAGGTCACCCAGGCTAGTGAGGTGGGAGCGTTCCACGAAGTGGTTTAGCCGCCGTCGCCCTCCGGCCACCGTACCGACACCCCGCCGTCGCCCCGCCGTCGCCCGGTGCGGGTCCCGGGGCCATCCTGGGGACGTGGAGGGTTCGGTCTGCGTCGCCGGCGGGGGCCCCGCCGGGATGGTGCTCGGTCTGCTGCTCGCCCGGGCCGGCGTCGAGGTCACGGTGCTGGAGTCCCACGACGACTTCCTGCGCGACTTCCGCGGCGACACGATCCACCCGCCGACGCTCGACCTGCTGCGCGACCTCGGGCTCGGCGAGCGGATCGAGGCCGTGCCGCACACGAGCCTGCGCACCCTCGAGGTCGTGGTGGACGGCGTACGCCTCCGGGCCGCCGACCTGCGCTGGTCCGGGCGGTCGCACGAGATCTGGCTGATGCCGCAGTGGGACCTGCTGGACGTGCTCGCCGAGGCGGGCCGCGCATACCCCTCCTTCACCCTCCACATGGGTACCCGGGCGACCGGGCTCGTCCGCGACGGCGAGCGGGTGGTCGGGGTGGAGGTGGAGGGACCCGACGGACCCGGACGGGTCCTGGCCGACCTCGTCGTCGGTGCGGACGGTCGACGTTCGTCGGTGCGCGACGCCGCCGGGCTCGAGCTCGCCGAGGACGGCGTGCCGGTCGACGTGCTCTGGTTCCGGGTGGACCGCGACGACGAGGGCCTGCCGGACACCCTCGGCAACGTCGGGCGCGACCTCGTCGTCACCATCCCGCGCATCGGCTACCACCAGACGGCCCTGCTCATCCCCAAGGGCGGCTTCGACCAGGTGCGTGCCGAGGGCGTGGAGCGGTTCCGGGACCGGGTGGTCGCGGTGGCGCCCTTCCTCGCACCCGGCATCGGCCGCGTCACCTTCGACGACGTCTCCCTGCTGGACGTCCGCATCGGGTGGGCACCGCGGTGGCACCGGCCGGGGGTCCTGCTGATCGGGGACGCCGCCCACCCGATGTCGCCGGTCTTCGGCGTCGGCATCAACTACGCGGTGCAGGACGCCGTCGCCACTGCCCGGGCGGTGCTCGCCGCTGGCGGGCCGGCGTACGCCGACGAGTGCGTCCTGGCCGCGGTCCAGCGCCGGCGCTACCTCCCCGTCCGCGGCATGCAGCAGATGCAGCGCGTGGTGCACGCCGTCATCGGTCGCCGCGGCGGGCTGCCCGCCCTGCCGCCGAGGCCGCTCCTCCACCTCGCCGCCGCCGGTCCCCTGCGGCTGACGCCGCCGCTGGTCGGGCGGTTCGTCGGGTCGGGGTTCCGTCCGGAGCGGCTGGACTTCTAGCCGGCCAGGGCTCGCCGCCGTCCCCTGTCAGGGCCGCTGCCTAGGATCGGCGCATGTCGAGCGACGCGAGCGGGACCGAGCAGGAGCAGCAGCCGGGAGGTGTGGCCGGGGCGACCGAGGACGGGCGGGTGTACGTCGTGACCCCGCAGGCCATGGCCGTCGAGGGCCCTCCCGCTCCGCAGGAGGAGGGCGCCCAGCCCGCGACCGCGAGCTCGGTGACCGACCAGGTGTCGGAGCCGGCCAAGGTCATGCGCATCGCCACGATGATCCGCCAGCTGCTCGACGAGGTGAAGGCCGCACCGCTCGACGAGGCGAGCCGCCAACGGATGGGCTCGATCTACACGACCTCGATCGGCGAGCTCAAGCAGGGCCTCTCGCCCGACCTCGTCGACGAGCTCGAGCGGCTCTCGTTGCCCTTCTCGGCGGAGAGCACCCCGAGCGACGCCGAGCTCCGGATCGCGCAGGCGCAGCTCGTCGGCTGGCTCGAGGGGTTGTTCCACGGGATCCAGACGGCGCTGTTCGCGCAGCAGATGGCCGCACGGGCGCAGCTCGAGCAGATGCGCCGCGCCCTCCCCCAAAGCGGACCGCAGATGCCGCAGCCTGGTGGGCAGCCGGGTGGAGGTCCTGGGGGGATGTACCTCTAGCTCTTTCCTGGGCTAGGTGGTCGGGTCCGCCGGAGGGGGCCGGGCTCGGTTCCTCGAACCTGCCCCTCGTCACTCTGCCTCACGCTGATCCACAACCACCCGGGATTCAGGCATCTCAGGTTCGCTGAACCGAGCCCGGCCCCCTCCGGCTCCTACGCGCCGCGGGGTCTCGCTTAGTGGAGCTCTGGCCCTCATCACCCCGGACGCCTCACCCGGCGCCCCGGTTGCGCGTCGGGCACAGTCCGCCCTGGGGGAGGGCGCGGCGCATCTCCTCGAACATTTCTCGCGCGGCAGGGAACCGATACCGGTCGCGTTGCGTCCCATCCGAGCAGTTGTCCCACGACGACCTCTCGGAGGATGCATGTCCACCTCGATCATGTCCCGCACCACCGGCCTCACCGCGGCTCGCGCCGCCCACTCGCAGCGACGCGGGCCGGCGTGCGCGTCCAGCCCGGAGGTCTTCCAGGACGTGCTGGTCGAGGACCCGCCCCGCGGCGCCATGACCCGCGCGGACCGCGACCGGCAGACCCGCCTCGTCGGGCAGGCGCGGGCGATCTGCGAGGCCTGTCCGCTGCGGACGGCCTGCCTCTACGACGCCGTCGTCCGCCACGACGTCGCGGGCTTCGTCGCCGGGACCACGGTGCGGCAGCGCAACGAGATCCGCCGCCGTCTCGGCATCGTCGTCGAGAACGAGGACCTGGACACCCTGGCGGGAGTCATCGGCGGAACCCGGCAGATCGACCACGACGAGGTCCTGCGGCTCCGCCGGGCCAACCCGGACGAGACGCTCGAACAGCTCGCCCACCGCCTCGGCTGCTCCCTCTCCACGGTCAAGCGCCACCTGCGTCGCGAACGTCAGGAGCCCACGGTCCGCCGGACGGTGACGCGGCCGATGCCCGTCCAGGTCCTGCAGGTGACCGCCGCGGTCGTGTCGGGAAGCGCCACCGCCCGTCGAGCCGCCTGACGAGGCGTCGCTGATTCGACGGAGAACGCAGAAGAGCGCTGTCAGACCACGAAGGTCTGCCAGCGCTCTTTCTTTCTCCACGCTATCGATAGCAATCGAACCAGCTCGCTATTACCCCGGGCCCCTGTCACGAGGGGTACCGCGCGATAACAAGAGCGCGGGCCTATAGGTCGTCCTCGGCGGACGAAGAATGCTGACCTCGAGCGTCCTTCGGCAGGCTCAGCGAGCGTCCTCCGCACCTCTTCTTTCACATCACCTGAATGCGTCTGAACGCACAAATACCTCAGGGTCAACCACGAATGGTTGACCCTGAGGTGTGTGTGTTGTCCGGCGACGTCCTAGTCTCCCACACGGTCCACCGTGCAGTACCATCGGCGCTGAAAGGCTTAACTTCCGGGTTCGGAATGGATCCGGGTGTTTCCCTGTCGCTGTGATCACCGAAACTCTATGGAGATGTAGGTGCGAAACCAATCACCGATCAAAGATTAGATCTCGATCGAGACTGGTCTTTCGACCGTGTCTCGAGAGACCTCACAGTGGACGCGTAGCATCTTTGTAGTAAACAAGCCCTCGGCCTATTAGTATCGGTCAGCTCCACACATTGCTGTGCTTCCACATCCGACCTATCACCCAGTGTTCTGCTGGGGGCCTTACCAGGCTATCCTGTGGGAGCCTTCATCTTGGAGCGTGCTTCCCGCTTAGATGCTTTCAGCGGTTATCACTTCCGAACGTAGCCAACCAGCCGTGCTCTTGGCAGAACAACTGGCACACCAGAGGTTCGTCCGTCCCGGTCCTCTCGTACTAAGGACAGCCCTCCTCAAGACTCCTACGCGCGCAGCGGATAGGGACCGAACTGTCTCACGACGTTCTAAACCCAGCTCGCGTGCCGCTTTAATGGGCGAACAGCCCAACCCTTGGGACCGACTCCAGCCCCAGGATGCGACGAGCCGACATCGAGGTGCCAAACCATGCCGTCGCTATGGACGCTCGGGCAAGATCAGCCTGTTATCCCCGGGGTACCTTTTATCCGTTGAGTGACGGCGCTTCCACATGCCACCGTCAGATCACTAGTCCCGACTTTCGTCCCTGCTCGAGGTGTCCCTCTCACAGTCAAGCTCCCTTGTGCACTTACACTCGAAACCTGATTGCCAACCAGGCTGAGGGAACCTTTGGGCGCCTCCGTTACCTTTTGGGAGGCGACCGCCCCAGTCAAACTACCCATCAGGCACTGTTCCTGATCCAGATGATGGACCTAGGTTAGATATCCAGAACAACCAGAGTGGTATTTCAACGTTGACTCCACGACAACTGGCGTCGCCGCTTCACAGTCTCCCACCTATCCTACACAAGCTGTACCGAACACCAATACCAAACTATAGTGAAGGTCCCGGGGTCTTTCCGTCCTGCTGCGCGTAACGAGCATCTTTACTCGTAGTGCAATTTCGCCGAGTCCGTGGTCGAGACAGCGCCCAAGTCGTTACGCCATTCGTGCAGGTCGGAACTTACCCGACAAGGAATTTCGCTACCTTAGGATGGTTATAGTTACCACCGCCGTTTACTGGCGCTTAAGTTCACCGCTTCGCCTCACAGCTAACAGTTCCCCTTAACGTTCCAGCACCGGGCAGGCGTCAGTCCGTATACATCGTCTTACGACTTGGCACGGACCTGTGTTTTTAGTAAACAGTCGCTTGGGCCTGGTCTCTGCGGCCTTTCACGCTCTCCAGAGCAAGTCTGGCAAACGCGTCCGGCCCCCTTATCCCGAAGTTACGGGGGCATTTTGCCGAGTTCCTTAACCACGGTTATCTCGATCACCTTGGTATTCTCTACCTGACCACCTGAGTCGGTTTAGGGTACGGGCGGCTCTAGAACTCGCTCACGAAGATTTTCTAGGCAGCATAGGATCACTCACTCGCCGGCCCGTAGGCCGACCAGCCGTCATGTCTCAGGCCATATGAGATGCGGATTTACCTACACCTCGCCCTACACACTTAGCCCGGGATCACCTTGCGGATACCATCGCCCGGGATGAGCTACCTTCCTGCGTCCCTCCGCAGCTTGCCTAATACAAGTCTGGTTCGCAGACTCATCGACACATCACCCGAAGGATCCATGCGACTTGCGTGCTTAGCATCGCTCGCCTCGGCATGATCGTGCTAGCGCCGGTACGGGAATATCAACCCGTTGTCCATCGACTACGCCTGTCGGCCTCGCCTTAGGTCCCGACTTACCCAGGGCAGATTAGCTTGACCCTGGAACCCTTGGTCTTTCGGTGGAGGAGTTTCTCACTCCTCATTCGCTACTCATGCCTGCATTCTCACTCGTGTGCTCTCCACGGCTAGGTCACCCTGCCGCTTCATCGCGCACACGACGCTCCCCTACCCATCCACACCCCTGCGACGAATCGAGGGTGATATGTGAATGACACAGCTTCGGCGGATTGCTTGAGCCCCGCTAAATTGTCGGCGCAGAATCACTTGACCAGTGAGCTATTACGCACTCTTTCAAGGGTGGCTGCTTCCAAGCCAACCTCCTGGTTGTCTCCGCAACTCCACATCCTTTTCCACTTAGCAACCGCTTAGGGGCCTTAGCTGGTGTTCTGGGCTGTTTCCCTCTCGACTACGAACCTTATCGCCCGCAGTCTCACTGCCGCGCTCTCACTTACCGGCATTCGGAGTTTGGCTAATTTCGGTAAGCTTGTGGGCCCCCTAGACTATCCAGTGCTCTACCTCCGGCAAGAAACACGCGACGCTGCACCTATATGCATTTCGGGGAGAACCAGCTATCACGGAGTTTGATTGGCCTTTCACCCCTATCCACAGCTCATCCCCCAGGTTTTCAACCCTGGTGGGTTCGGGCCTCCACGACGTCTTACCGTCGCTTCACCCTGGCCATGGATAGATCACTCCGCTTCGGGTCTAGAGCATGCGACTCGGCGCCCTATTCGGACTTGCTTTCGCTACGGCTTCCCCACACGGGTTAACCTCGCCACATACCACTAACTCGCAGGCTCATTCTTCAAAAGGCACGCCGTCACCTCGCCTTGCGGCTCAGCTCCGACGGATTGTAGGCAATCGGTTTCAGGTACTATTTCACTCCCCTCCCGGGGTACTTTTCACCTTTCCCTCACGGTACTTGTCCGCTATCGGTCACCAAGGAGTATTTAGGCTTAGCGGGTGGTCCCGCCGGATTCACAGCCAATTTCAGGGGTTGGCTGCTACTTGGGGTGACACTCAGCAGTGACACACTTACGTCTACAGGGGTGTTACCTTCTGTGCCGCGTCTTCCCAGACCGCTTCGACTTCATGTGTCATTTTTGACTGCTCGACCGGATGACAGCCCGATCAGAATGGCCCCACAACACCGCACATGCAACGCCTGTCAGCTATCACACACATACGGTTTGGCCTCTTCCGCGTTCGCTCGCCACTACTGACGGAATCACTGTTGTTTTCTGTTCCTGTGGGTACTGAGATGTTTCACTTCCCCACGTTCCCTCCAACCGCCCTATGTGTTCAGGCGGAGGTCGCCGGACATTACTCCGGTTTCTTTCGAGGTTTCCCTATTCGGAGATCCCCGGATCGAAGCTCGTTTACCAGCTCCCCGGGGCTTATCGCAGGTTACGACGTCCTTCATCGGCTCTTGGTGCCTAGGCATCCACCGATTGCCCTTAGTAGCTTGTTGTTACTACAAAGATGCTCGCGTCCACTGTGAAGTTCTCAACACACGGGCGGTAGCGCAGCCCGACCACACGCATGTGGCCGGCACTGGTCCGCACTGAAACCCGGCGACAACCCCCGAAGAGGTTAGGCGACCGAAATTTCAGGACCCAACAGCGTGCCCGGGCCGACCCACTCACCCGCTCGAGGTTCCACTCCCACCCTTCCGAAGAAGCATGAGCTGTACTGACGAACGCGATCGCGCATCGGCTTAATGGTCAATGTTCCACATTCCAGAGCCGCCAGCGTGAAGACACATGCTTCACCAACCAGCGATGGACGCACACCCCGAAAGGTCTGCGCCATAGAGCTCCTTAGAAAGGAGGTGATCCAGCCGCACCTTCCGGTACGGCTACCTTGTTACGACTTAGTCCTAATCGCCAGTCCCACCTTAGACGGCTCCCTCCACAAGGGTTGGGCCACCGGCTTCGGGTGTTACCGACTTTCATGACTTGACGGGCGGTGTGTACAAGGCCCGGGAACGTATTCACCGCAGCGTTGCTGATCTGCGATTACTAGCGACTCCGACTTCATGGGGTCGAGTTGCAGACCCCAATCCGAACTGAGACCGGCTTTTTGGGATTCGCTCCACCTTGCGGTATCGCAGCCCTTTGTACCGGCCATTGTAGCATGCGTGAAGCCCTGGACTTAAGGGGCATGATGACTTGACGTCATCCCCACCTTCCTCCGAGTTGACCCCGGCAGTCTCCTATGAGTCCCCGGCATTATCCGCTGGCAACATAGGACGAGGGTTGCGCTCGTTGCGGGACTTAACCCAACATCTCACGACACGAGCTGACGACAGCCATGCACCACCTGTACACCGACCTTGCGGGGGCTACATCTCTGCAGCTTTCCGGTGTATGTCAAACCCAGGTAAGGTTCTTCGCGTTGCATCGAATTAATCCGCATGCTCCGCCGCTTGTGCGGGCCCCCGTCAATTCCTTTGAGTTTTAGCCTTGCGGCCGTACTCCCCAGGCGGGGCACTTAATGCGTTAGCTTCGGCACGGAGAACGTGGAATGTCCCCCACACCTAGTGCCCACCGTTTACGGCGTGGACTACCAGGGTATCTAAGCCTGTTTGCTCCCCACGCTTTCGCTTCTCAGCGTCAGGTGATGCCCAGAGAACCGCCTTCGCCACCGGTGTTCCTCCTGATATCTGCGCATTCCACCGCTCCACCAGGAATTCCGTTCTCCCCTGCATCCCTCTAGTCCGCCCGTATCAAAAGCAGGCTCGGGGTTAAGCCCCGAGTTTTCACTCCTGACGCGACGGACCGCCTACAAGCCCTTTACGCCCAATAATTCCGGACAACGCTCGGACCCTACGTATCACCGCGGCTGCTGGCACGTAGTTAGCCGGTCCTTCTTCTGTAGGTACCGTCACGTTAGCTTCGTCCCTACTGAAAGCGGTTTACAACCCGAAGGCCGTCATCCCGCACGCGGCGTTGCTGCATCAGGCTTGCGCCCATTGTGCAATATTCCCCACTGCTGCCTCCCGTAGGAGTCTGGGCCGTATCTCAGTCCCAGTGTGGCCGGTCGCCCTCTCAGGCCGGCTACCCGTCGAAGCCTTGGTGAGCCATTACCTCACCAACAAGCTGATAGGCCGCGAGCCCATCCCTGACCGCCGGAGCTTTCCACCCCCGAACATGCGTCAAGGGGTCGTATCCGGTATTAGCAGCTGTTTCCAGCTGGTATCCCAAAGTCAAGGGCAGGTTGCTCACGTGTTACTCACCCGTTCGCCACTCGTGTACTCCCGAAGGAGCCTTACCGTTCGACTTGCATGTGTTAAGCACGCCGCCAGCGTTCGTCCTGAGCCAGGATCAAACTCTCCGTTGAAAAATATCGACAACCACAACCACCCCGAAGAGCGCCTGCAGTGAATCGTCACAAACAACGAGAATCGACCATGACATGGACCCATTGCTGGGTCAATCAACAATCAATCTCAAAGGAACCGCCCCCAACCAAACCACCCCACATCAGTGGAGAAGCAAGCCAGGGCACGGGTTCGATAGTGCTATTTGGCATTGACTTTTAAGCACGCTGTTGAGTTCTCAAACTTCGCTCGCACACCGCACAGACCCTTCCAGATCTGCTTGGGGCAACTCGGAAAACATTACCCGATCAGCCTCAGCGAATCAAATCCGCCCCCACCGACCCCCACCAGACACACCCCAGCACCGGACACGATGGGCTCGACAAGAGCGCACACCAATCCGGACCAGACCTGCCCAGTGGGTCCCACCCGGTTCCGACCGAGTCCCAGCCAAGACCCGAAAGTCCCTGCCTTGCTCGTTCGCTGCCCCGGGGGGCGAGAAAGAACATTACGCCCAGATGACACGCAGGGCAACTCCTGGGCGGTGGCTGTTGTCACAGGGGCCCACGCCGTCCATCCGTACAAGACCGGCCGGCACCGGTGATAACGGCACGCACGCAGGCACGACGCGCGCCGTCCGACCCGGGGCCCCTCCCGACGGAGGGACACCGACCGCCACCGGTCGCCTCGGACCCAGATCTAGGCGACCATGACGCCCAGCTGCACGGCCGACCAGGAGAGGGCCGGGAGGCGCAGGCGTACGACGTCCCTACGCTCCCCCTCCACCGTCACGTTCTCCAGACCGCGGAGCCCCACCCGCTGGTCGGCTGCGGTGCTCACGCTGTGGCGGTCGCCGCCCTCGGGGATCGTCAGGACCTCCGCCCCGATGAGCTCGCCGACCCGGAGGCCACGGAGGTCGACCTCGACGTCGGCCGGGCCCTCGAGGGAGCGGTTGGCGAGGAAGAGCGCGACCCGGCCCGACTCCGCGTCGTACGTCCCGCTGACGTCCACCAGGGGCGCGTCCCCGTAGCGCTGCGTCGGTGCGAGGTCCGACTCCACGTGGAGACGGAGGATCTCGCCCCGGGCGAGGGCGGACGTCCGCGCGAACGGCCAGAAGATCGACTGGCGCCAGGCCGGCCCGCCCGGCTCGGTGAGGATCGGCGCGATGATGTTCACGAGCTGGGCCTGGTTGGCGATCGTCACCCGGTCCCCGTGGCGCAGCAGCGAGTTGAGGAAGGTCCCGACCACCACCGCGTCCGTCACCGTGTAGACGTCCTCGATCAGCCGAGGGTGCTCCACCCACCCCGAGGTGCCCACCTGCGACGGGCTGTCCTCGCCCTCGCGCTTCTGGTACCAGACGTTCCACTCGTCGAAGGAGATGTTGATCCGCTTGCGGCTCTTGCGGGCCGCGCCGACGGCGTCGATCGTCGCGACGACCGACTCGATGAAGTGGTCCATGTCCACCGCCGAGGCGAGGAAGCTGGCGTGGTCGCCGTCGCTCTCCTCGTAGTAGGCGTGCATCGAGACGTAGTCGACCTCGTCGTACGCGTGGCCGAGCACCGTCTGCTCCCACGCCCCGAAGGTCGGCATCAAGGACCCGGAGCTCCCGCACACCACCAGCTCGAGGTCGCGGTCCACGTAGCGCATCGCCTTGGCGGCCTCCTGCGCCAGCCGGCCGTACTCGTCGGCCGTCTTGTGCCCGATCTGCCAGGGCCCGTCCATCTCGTTGCCGAGGCACCACAGCTTGATCCCGAAGGGGTCCTTGGCGCCGTTGGCGATGCGCCGGTCGGACAGGGCGGTGCCGCCGGGGTGGTTCGCGTACTCGACGAGCTCCCGCGCCGCCTCGACCCCTCGGGTGCCGAGGTTGACGGCCTCCATGGGCTCGACGCCGGCCTTGCCCGCCCAGCGCATGAACTCGTGCAGCCCGAAGGCGTTCGTCTCGACGGTGTGCCAGGCCCCGTCGAGGCGCCGCGGCCGGTCGGCGACCGGCCCGACGCCGTCCTCCCAGCGGTAGCCGGAGACGAAGTTGCCCCCGGGGTAGCGGACCACGCTGACCCCCATCTCGCGGGTCAGGTCGAGGACGTCGGTGCGGAACCCCTCCTCGTCCGCGGCCGGGTGCCCCGGCTCGAAGACGCCCGTGTAGACGCAGCGCCCCATGTGCTCCACGAAGGAGCCGAAGATGCGGCGCGGCACCTCCCCCAGCGTGAAGTCCCGGTCGACGACGATGCGCGCGCGTGTCACGGCGGTCACGTTACAACGATGGAAACGCGCCCGGATGGCTGGTTCCGCGCGTCGTGAGCGGCTTCCAGGACCCTCGGGACGTCCCACCCGGCGCTCCGCTGTGGTCCGCCTGAGAGCCGGGCCGCGAGCACCCGTTCGACGCGGACGCCGCGCTACCGTCGAAGAGGAGCGACGCCTCCACGAAGGACAGGGATGACTGATCAGCTGCCCGGCCGTACACCCCCGTGGGCGATGGGGATGTGGGTCCAACCCCTGCGCCCGCAGCCCCAGCCGGCCTCCGAACCCGTCCGCATCGGCGACGCCGAGCGCGACGAGGCGCTGAACCGCCTCGGTGACCACTTCGTCGCCGGCCGGCTGACGCGCGAGGAGTTCGACGAGCGCAGCGAGACGGCCATGGGGGCACGCTTCGACAGCGACCTGGCGCCGCTGTTCCGTGACCTGCCCAAGCCGCCCGAGGCCGAGGTGGCGCGTCGTCCGCAGGCGAACGGTGCCGCCGTGGCCCGCGCCGGGGTGTCGGCGACGCTGCTGCTGCTGGTGCCGGTGCTCGTGCTCGCCGTCGTCGCCTCGATCGCCCTGCACGGGCCGATCTTCTTCGGCCCGATCATCTGGCTGCTCGTCCTCGGCCACCTCGGTCGTCGGCAGCGCTACCACTAGCCGCGCGGGGTCAGCCGAACCAGCGCAGCAGCTCGGGCACGATACCGCCGTCGGCGAAGGGGACGCTGACCGCGTCGGCGGCCTCCTGGACCTCGGGCGGCGCCTCGGCCAGCGCGACCCCGCGACCCGCCCAGCGCAGCATCTCGATGTCGTTGCGGCCGTCCCCGGCCGCCAGCACGTCCTCGGCCCTGACCCCGAGGTCGGCGGCCACCTGCGCGAGCGCCGTGGCCTTGTTCACGCCCTCCGGCGCGATGTCGAGCCAGGCGCTCCAGCCCACGAAGTAGGTCACGCCCTGCAGTCCCAGGTGCTCGGCGAGGGCGACGAAGTCGTCCATCGAGCGGCGCGGGTCGCGCAGGATGACGCGCGTCACCGGCTCCGCCCCCAGCTCCTCGGCGCTCTGGACCACCAGCTCGCCCGTCAGGTCGCCCTCGGGGAAGTGCTCGTTGAGCCGGAACCCGCGCCCGATCTCCTCCACCGCGATGAGCGTCCCCGGCGCGAAGGACTCGACCCGCTCGATCACCTCGCGCGGGTCGAACGTCACCGCCTGGAGGATCTCCTGCGGAGGGTAGGAGACGATCACCGCGCCGTTGGAGCAGACGGTGGGCCCGGTCGGCAGACCGAGCAGCTCCACGACCTCGCGGGTGCTGTGCCACGCGCGGCCGGTGGCGAGCACGACCGGCACCCCGGCGGCGAGCACCCGGCCGATGGCGTCGGCCATCTCCGGCGCCAGGACGCCGTCGCGGTCGACGACCGTGCCGTCGACGTCGAGGGCGACCATGCGCGGCCGCCAGCCGGCCCGGGTCTCGGGCACGAACGCGGTCACGCGGTTCAGGCCGTACGCGTGGGGACGAGGAGCTCCCGACCGCCGAGGAACGGCCGGAGCGCGACCGGGACGCGTACGGAGCCGTCGGCCTGCTGGTGGTTCTCCAGGATCATGATGATCGTCCGCGTCATGGCGCACAGCGTCCCGTTCAGGGTCGCGACCGGCGCCGTGCCCGTCTCGAAGCGAGAGCGGATGTTGAGCCGCCGCGCCTGGAACTGGGTGCAGTTCGAGGTCGAGGTGATCTCGCGGTAGCGGCTCTGCGTCGGCAGCCAGGCGTAGCAGTCGTACTTGCGCGCGGCGCTCAGCCCGAGGTCGCCACCGGCCAGCTCGAGCACCTGGTAGGGGATCTCGAGCGCGTCGATGAACTCCTTCTCCCAGGCCAGCAGCCGCTGGTGCTCGGCCTCGGCGTCCTCCGGCGCGCAGTAGACGAACATCTCGACCTTGTCGAACCAGTGCACGCGGAAGATCCCGCGGGTGTCCTTGCCGTACGAGCCGGCCTCGCGGCGGTAGCTCGGGCTGTAGCCGGCGTAGCGCAGCGGCAGGCTCCCCGCGTCGAGGACCTCGTCGGAGTGGTACGCCGCGAGCGGCACCTCCGCGGTCCCCACGAGGTAGAGGTCGTCGGCCTCGAGGTGGTAGACGTCCTGGGCCGCCTGGCCGAGGAAGCCGGTGCCGGCCATCGCCGACGGCTTGACCAGCGCGGGCGGGATCATCGCCGTGAAGCCGTTGCGCAGGGCGGTGCTCATGGCGAGGTTCAGCAGGGCGAGCTCGAGCTCGGCGCCCTGGCCGGTCAGGAAGTAGAAGCGGGAGCCGGAGACCTTCGCGCCGCGCTCGACGTCGATGGCGCCGAGGATCTGGCCGAGCTCGAGGTGGTCGCGCGGCTCGAAGCCCTCGGCGGCGAAGTCGCGCGGCGCGCCGTGGGTCTCGAGCACGACGTAGTCGTCCTCGCCGCCCTCGGGGACGCCGTCGGCGACGAGGTTGCCGACCTGCTCGACGAGCCCGGTGAACGCGGCCCCCAGCTCGCCGGCCATGGCCTCGGCCTTCTTGACGAGCTCGGCCAGCTCCTTGGTGCGGGCCAGCAGCGCGGCGCGCTCCTCGCCGGAGGCCTTGGGGATCTGGCGGCCGAGGTCCTTCTGCTCGGCGCGCAGCTGCTCGAAGCGCGCGATCGCCCCGCGGCGGGCCTCGTCGGCGGCCAGCAGGTCGTCGACGAGCTCCACCGACTCCCCGCGGGCGGCCTGGGAGGCTCGGACGCGGTCAGGGTCGGTGCGCAGCACCTGGACGTCGATCACGCGGTTCAGCCTAGCGAGAGGGCACCTCGGGCCCGGCCCCGTTTCCACGCGGCCGGGGAACGGTCCTCACGGAGCCCGCCCGACCGGACGGCCCTCAGGCGGGACCGTCGAGCTGCTGGTCGACGGCCTCGCCGAGGGCGGTCAGACCTTCATGCCCCTCGACGACCACGGCTTCGGACCTCTCGCCCGGGTGCAGGACCGCTTCGGCGTCTCACGTCCAGAGCGCGATGGCCTCCGCGGCACCGTGGCCGCGGCTCGGCTGGAAGGTCAGGAACGGCATCGCCTCGGCCATCGGAGCCCCTCTGCTCGGAAGCCCCCGTCCTGCCGGCCGCGACAGACGGTTGTCACCCCACCGCGGACGCGTACGGGCGGCGGCCATGATCGGGGAGGCGGCCGCCGCGGGCGCGGACGCGGGACGAAGGAGACGCACGTGAAGGCTCTGTTCATCGGGGGCACCGGGATCATCAGCTCCGACTCCAGCCGGCTGGCGGTCGAGCGCGGCTGGGACCTCACCCTGCTGAACCGCGGGAAGCAGAGCACCCGACCCGCGATCGAGGGCGCCCGCGTCCTCGTCGGCGACGCGACCGACCCGGCGTCGGTCCGGGCCGCGGTCGGCGACGAGACCTTCGACGTGGTGGTCAACTTCCGCGCCTTCACCCCCGACCAGGTGCGGGCCGACGTCGACCTCTTCTCCGGGCGCACCGGCCAGTACGTGTTCATCAGCTCGGCCTCGGCCTACCAGAAGCCGGTGCTGCGCCGCCCGATCACCGAGTCGACGCCACTGCGCAACCCGTACTGGCAGTACTCCCGCGACAAGATCGCCTGCGAGGAGCTGCTCGTGACGGCGTACCGGCGCGACGGCTTCCCGGCGACGATCGTGCGGCCGTCGCACACCTACGACGCCACGCTGATCCCCTTCGACGCGGGCTGGACCATGATCGACCGGATGCGGCGCGGGCTCCCGGTCGTCGTGCACGGTGACGGCACCTCGCTGTGGGTGCTCACCCACGCCCGCGACTTCGCCCGCGGCTTCGTCCCCCTGCTCGGCGACCCGAGGGTGGTCGGCGACAGCGTCCACATCACCAGCGACGAGACCATCACCTGGGACGCGGTCGCCCACGCCCTGGCCCGCGCCGCGGAGGTGGAGGCCGACGTCGTGCACGTCTCCTCGGCCCGCCTCGGGCGCGCGGTGCCGGCGTGGGAGCAGGGCCTGCTCGGCGACAAGGCGCACTCGCTGGTCTTCGACAACGCGAAGGTCAAGGCACTGGTCCCCGACTTCACCGCCACGACGACCTGGGCGGAGGGTGCCCGCGAGGTCGTCGCCTTCCACGACGCGCACCCCGAGCTCCAGGTCGTGGACCACGAGCTCGACGCGACGCTGGACCGCCTCGTCGAGGCCGAGCGGGGCTGAGCCGGCGCCACCACGAGGACGGGTCCGCACAGGGCGGGCCGCGATACTGGACCCACCATGCTCCGTCGCACCCCCGCCCTGTCGGCGCTCTCCGTCGCCGTCCTGCTCGGGGTGGCCTTCGTCGTGTGGACCGGCGTCGTCCTGGCGCTGCCCGCCCTGCCGCGGGTCGACCGCGCCCTCCTCGCGCCGGCCCTGACCCCCGGCTCGGCGCTGTCGCAGATCAGCGCCGCCTTCGCGCTGCTCACCTACCCCGGCCTCGTCTTCGCCGCGGTCGCGGGCCTGGCGGTCTGGGCGTGGCAGCGCCGCCTGCGCCAGCTCACCGCCGCCCTCGTGCTGATGATCGTGCTCGGCTGGGGCGGCTACGGACTCCTCAAGCTCGTCGTCCGGCGCGCGCGGCCGGAGCGGGCCCTGGACGTGCTCACGGCGCAGGGGTACGCGTACCCGTCGGGCCACATGACCGCGGTCGTGTGCGCGACGATCGCCGTCGGTGCGGCGATGGCGGTCACGCGCCAGCCCGTGCGCAAGCGCTTCGCCTGGCAGGTCGGGGCGATCGCGATCGTCGCGGCCGTCGCCCTCGACCGCTGGGTGACGAGCGCGCACTGGGTGAGCGACGTCGTCGGGGGCGTGCTCTACGGCGGCCTCGTCGCGACGGTCTCGCTGATCGTCGCCGGCGTGCACGTCCCGCTCCCCCACGACTTCGTCACCGAGATCGTCCGCGCCCGCGCGCCGGTCCCCGAGGACCAGGTCGTCCGCCGCGCGGCGGTGATCTACAACCCGGTCAAGGTCGTCGACTGGGTGACGTTCCGACGGCAGGTCGACTACGAGCTGCGCTCACGCGGCTGGCAGCGGACGATCTTCCTCGAGACGACCCCGGAGGACCCGGGCCACGCCATGACCGCGCAGGCCGTCCGCGAGGGCGTCGACCTCGTCCTCGGCGCCGGCGGCGACGGCACGATCCGGGTGATCTGCTCCGGCCTGGCGGGCACGGGCATCCCCTTCGGGCTGATCCCGGCCGGCACCGGGAACCTGCTGGCCAAGAACATCGGCATCCCGCTCGACGCGGCGCTCGCCCTGGACGTCGCGCTCGACGGCGTCGACAAGCCGATCGACCTCGTCGCGGTGACGGTCGACTCCCACACCCGCCACCACTTCGCGGTCATGGCCGGCATCGGCATCGACGCGGCGATCATGGACGGCACCAACGCCGACCTCAAGAAGGCCGTCGGGTCGGCGGCCTACTTCGTCTCCGCCGCCCAGCACGCCAACCACGAGGCGCTACGGACCCGGATCCGCGTCGACGACGCGGACCCGGTGGAGCGGCTGGCGCACGTGATCGTCATCGGCAACGTCGGCTTCCTCCAGGGCAACCTGCCCCTCATCCCCGACGCCCGCCCCGACGACGGGCTGCTCGACGTGCTGATCGCCTCACCGGTGACCTTCCGCGACTGGGCCCGCGTGGTCACCCGCGTCGTCACCCGGCAACGGCGCGACGACGCCCAGCTCGACCGCTACACGGGCCGCAAGGTCACGATCACCGTCGACCGGCGCGACGCCTTCCAGCTCGACGGCGACACGGTCGGCGAGTGCCGCACGATGACCGCCGAGGTGCAGCCGGGAGCGCTCGTCGTCCGGGTGCCCCGCGACGCGGCGACCCCGCGGGCCACCAGCACCGAGCTGGCCGAGGTCGGGGCGGAGCTGACCGGCTCGGGGGCTGCCGACCTCCGGGCGGGCGACGGGCGGGGCCCGGCGGGCACCGCCGGGTAGCGTTGCCGCATGGGTGTCTTCGACAAGGTCCGTGACGTCGCCGAGAAGATCACGGGGTCCGACGACGAGGGGCCCGCGAAGGGCTCCCCGGCCGCCGCTGCCGGCGGGTCCGTGGGGTCGGCCCCGCAGGGCCAGCCGGGCGAGGCGTCGTCGGGCGGCTCGAGCCGCGAGAACCCGCAGGCCGCCTTCGGCGGCGCCGACGCGGTCCCCGCGACCCCGGACGCCACCCCGAGCGTGCGTCTCGACGAGGGCGGCGAGGACAAGCCGAAGCACGAGGACGTCCGCTCCGAGAACATCTCCAGCTCGGCCCCGAGCGAGAACGTCCCGAACTCCGAGCGCGACGACGTCTGACCTCCCGCTCAGGGGCGGGTGAGCGGGCCTAGGTCGGGACGGCCCGGCCCTTGAGGCGCTCCAGCCAGGTCGCGGCGGCGTCGTAGTCGGCGTTCGCCGTGCCCGGCCGGACGTCGACCGCGGTGCGGTCGGCCCGGGGATAGCTGCCGAGGAAGACGACCTCGGCGCAGGTCCGGTAGAGGCCCATCATCGCCTCGGCGAGGCGGGCGTCGCTCACGTGGCCCTCGGCGTCGATGGCGAAGCAGTAGTCGCCGAGCGTCCTCCGCGTCGGGCGCGACTCGATGCGGCTCAGGTCGACCCCGCGGCTGGCGAACTGCTCGAGGATCTGCAGCAGCGCGCCCGGGTGGTTGTCGCGCATGAACAGCACCACCGACGTCTTGTCCGCGCCGGTCGGCGCCCCGACGGGCCCGGGCCGGGCCACGAGCACGAAGCGGGTGACCGCGTCGGCGTTGTCGGCGATGGCCGACGCCAGCGCCTCCAGCCCGTAGAGCTCGCCGGCCACCTGCGCGCAGACGGCGGCGTCGACGGAGGACCCGGGCTGCGCGACCTCGGCGGCCGCGCCGGCGGTCGACCCGCGCTCGACGACCTGGGCGGCCGGGAGGTGCGCGGCCAGCCACTCGCGGCACTGCGCCGCCGCGTGCGGGTGGGTGAGGACGACGCGGACCTCGCCGAGCGTGGTGCCCGGGCGGGCGTACAGCCCGAACTGCACCGGCAGCAGCACCTCGCGCACGATCACGAGCGGGTCGCCGTAGGTGAGGTTGTCGAGCGTCGCGCTGACCCCGCCCTCGACGGAGTTCTCGATCGGCACCAGCGCGGAGCCGACCACGCCGTCGCGCACGGCCTGGAGCGCCTGGCCGACGGTCGCGTACGGGGCGAGCTCGGCCCGCTCGTCGCCGACGAGCGTCAGGAGCGCCTGGTGGGTGAAGGTGCCGACGGGACCGAGGTAGCCGTACGAGGCCGGGGTGCCGGGCATCCGCTCACCCTAGCGAGGGGACCCGTGCCCGGGGCTGCCGTCCGGCCCGTGCACGACCGGGCCGACCGGGTCAGCGCTGCGCCTCCAGCGTCCCGACCGAGTCGACGACCGCCTGCAGCGCCTGCTTGCTGCCGTCGTGGGGGAAGTCGGAGAAGAAGGCCACGTGCTGCCCGCCCTCCAGGCGGACCACGATGACGACGAGACGGTCGTACGGGGTGGGCAGGCCCTCGCGCTTCACGCGGACGTCGGCCTGCCGGCTCCAGGCCGACCCGGACGGCGCCGCGACCTGCGCCGGGCCGTCGCTCTGCTTGGCGAACGTGGCCCGGTCCTCGCGCGTGTAGAGGGCCGAGGTGAAGAGGTCGAAGACGTCCGAGGTCGCCGTGCGCAGGTCCGGCGACAGCGTCGAGGAGTCGATCAGCGCGACCCCGGTGGCCGCGCCCCAGTCGCTGCCCTTCCCGTCGTAGTCCTGGTGCACCAGCGTCGTGCACTGCGCGAGCTGGGCGATGCCGGTGGGGGTCGGCTGCACGGCGGTGTCGCACGTGAACGGCGGACCGGCCAGCGTCGCGGAGAACTCATCCAGGCTCACCTGCCGCCCGCTCACCTCGAACCGCGTGGCGGCCGCCGGCGCCGCCGGCGGATCCCGGGGCGGGCCGGACGGCAGCCGGTCGGCGTCCAGCCGCACGACGAGCGCGACGACGAGGAGCGCGACGACCACGGTGGCCACGACCGCGAGGACCGCGACGGGCAGGCGTACGCCCGGTTCCGTCGCCGTCTCGCTCACGCGCTCAGGATAGGGAACGCCCGGCTCGCCGGCGGCGGTTCGTGAGCCGTCAGCGCGTGGTCGACCCCGCGTCCAGACGCGCGGCCGCGCGATCGGCGTTCCGTCCGACCGGCACCAGCGAGGTCGCCCGGCCCAGCCCGGACGCCGGCATGCCGACGTAGATCGACTCCGCCCGGGCCACCTCGTAGGTCTCGTGCCAGATCCCCACCGCACCCGGCGCCTTGCGGGCGCGCCGGTTGAACGCCGTCCAGGCCGAGCGGTGCTCGGCGTCGCGGTCGCTGGCGTACGCGTACAGCTCGTCCTTCGAGTCCCACCACTGGATGACCGTCGGGCCGCCGGCGCCGACGACGGTGCGGAAGCCGAGCATCCCCGAGTCCGGGTCGCTCGCCAGCTCGCGCAGCATCGGCGGCATGGCCGCGAAGGTCGGCAGCCAGAGGTCGGGGCGCCACGGCTTGTTCACCCGCATGCCGATGAGGAAGACGACGAGCGGGCCCTCGTGGGCGTGGGTCATGCGTCCGGCGTGGATCTCGGCCATCTCGGGCTCCTGCCCCTGGGCAATTTGGGAAGTGCTGCTCTCCAATATTGGAGAGTGCTAGTGTCCGATGTCAAGGAGGTGCGAGGTGCGGATCTCGGAGCTGTCCCGGCAGGCCGCCGTGCCGGTCGCGACCGTGAAGTACTACCTGCGCGAGGGGCTGCTGCACGCCGGCGAGCTGACCTCGCCGACGCAGGCCCGCTACGACGACAGCCACGTCGCCCGGCTGCGGCTGGTGCGCTCGCTCCTCGGGCCGGGAGGCCTGAGCGTCGCGCGGGCCCGCGAGGTGCTGCGGGCGATCGACGACCCGCCGGAGAGCCCGTACGCGCTGCTCGGGGTCGCGGCCACCGCGGTGCGCCACCCGGTCGAGGTGCGCCCGCACCCCGAGGTGCACGCCCTCGTCGAGCGCTGGGGCTGGCCGGTCGGGGAGGACTCCTGCCCCGAGCACCAGGTGCTCGCCGACGCGCTCGAGGGGCTGCGCGCCGCCGGCTTCGAGTCCCCGCCCGGCGTGCTCGACCGCTACGCCGCCGCGATGGACGAGGTCGCCGGGGTCGAGCTCGCCCACGTGCCCGACGAGTCGCTGGCCGCCGCCGTGCGCTACGTCGTCCTCGGCGTCGTGCTCAACGAACCGGTGCTGCTGGCCATGCGCCGCCTCGCCGAGCAGGCCGCCGCGTGGCGGCAGGTCGCCGAGGGGGACGCGCAGGAGCACGGGCCGGACGCCGCGGCACCCGCGGACCTCGACAGACTGGACACGTGACCCCTCCTCCCGCCCCCGCTCCCTCGACGCCTTCGTCGCGGGGCTGCCCAAGGCCGAGCTGCACGTGCACCAGGTGGGCTCGGCGTCGCCGCGGATCGTGGCCCAGCTCGCCGAGCGGCACCCCGGCACGGTGCCGACCGATCCGGACGCGCTGGCCGACTACTTCCGCTTCGACGACTTCGCCCACTTCATCTCGATCTACCTCTCGGTCGTGAAGCTCGTCGAGACGGCCGAGGACGTGCGCCTGCTGACGTACGAGATCGGGCGCGAGATGGCCGAGCAGCAGATCCGCTACGCCGAGCTGACGATCACGCCCTACCTGAGCGTGGGGCCCGACCTGCCGGCCGAGGCGTTCCTCGAGGCGATCGAGGACGCCCGGGTCGGCGCCGCCCGCGACCACGGCGTGCAGCTGCGCTGGATCTTCGACATCCCGGCCGACTTCGGGATCCCGGCCGCGGAGGCGACGGCCTCCATCGCCATGGACCACGACGTCCCCGGGCTGGTCGGCTTCGGCATCGGCGGCTCGGAGGAGGGCTTCCCGCGCTCGATGTTCCGCGACCAGTTCGACCGGGCTCGGGCCGTCGGGCTGGGCTCGGTGCCGCACGCCGGGGAGACCACGGGGCCGGCGACGGTGTGGGACGCGATCGAGACCCTGGGGGCGCAGCGGATCGAGCACGGCATCAGCGCCGCGCAGGACGAGGACCTGATGGCCTACCTGGCCGAGAACGACATCACCCTCGACGTCTGCCCCAGCTCGAACGTCGCGCTCAAGGTCGTCGACGACCTCGCCTCCCACCCGCTCCCGACGCTCGTCGCGGCCGGGGTGCCGGTCAGCATCAACACCGACGACCCGCCGATGTTCGGCACGACCCTGAACCGCGAGTACGCGGTCGCGGCGGACCTCCTGGGCCTCGACGAGGCCGGACTCGCCGGGCTGGCCAGGGCGGGCGTGGACGGCGCGTTCGTCGACGAGACGACCAAGACTGCCCTGCGCGGGGAGATCGACGCCTACGTCGCCGCGTGGTCCGGCACCTCGGGTGAGGACGCTCGTACGTAGCTACGTACTATCGACGCATGACGGACGTCGAGGACAGGCTCGCCGCGCTCGAACAGGCGGTCGACCGCCTCACCCGGGTGCGGGCGGCGCAGGACGAGGCCGGCTCGCCCGACCTGTGGGTGGTCGACGGCGTCCGGGAGCGGCACCCGGGCGGCGCCGTGGTGTTCGGCGGCACGGCGGCCGTCGGCAAGGGCGAGGTCGTCTGGCAGTGGGGCAGCGACACCGAGACCCTGCGCGAGGCGGACTGGTCGGGCGCGGCCGGAGTCTTCGACGCCCTGGGCCACCCCGTCCGGCTGCGGCTGCTGCAGCGCGTGCTGAACGGGACCGTCACCACCCACGACCTGGCCCTCGACGAGGCGCTCGGCACGACCGGCCAGCTCCACCACCACCTGCGCGCCCTCGTGGCCGCCGGCTGGCTCCAGTCCGTGGGCCGCGGCACCTGGGCGGTCCCGGCGCCCCGCGTGGTGCCCCTGCTGGTCGTCCTGTCCGCCGGGCTGGCCCGGTGAGTGGCCCGCGCCGGGCGGGGGTCGCCGCCGCGGCCCTCGTGCTCGGGACGGTGCTCGCCCTGCTGCTGGGCTTCTCCGGCCCGACCCTGGGCCCGTCGACGGCCGGGGACGCGGCGCTGGCCGCCGACGTGCGCGGCGCGTTCGACGGGGAGCGCGGCCTGGAGGCGATCTCGGCCGCGCGGGTCGAGGACGGACGGGCCACGTTCGCCGGGCTCGGCGAGACCCGCGGGACGCCCCCCGGGCCGGACACCGCCTTCGAGCTCGGGTCGATCACCAAGACCTTCACCGCGGCGCTGCTCGCCGAGGCGCTCGAGCGCGGCGAGGTCCGCCTCGACGACCCGGTCTCCGGCGAGCTGACCGAGCTCGTCGGCAGCGACGCGGGCGCCAGCACCTACCGCGAGCTGGCGACGCACACCGCGGGCCTGCCGGCCTTCCCGTCCTCGTCGGTCCCGCTCGTCCTGCTGCGCCTGCTCGGCAACGACAACCCGTACGGCGGTGGCGTCGCCGAGCTGCTCGCGGTCACCCGGACCACCGAGGTCGGCGGGCGCGGGACGTACGCCTACTCCAACCTCGGCGTCGCCCTGCTCGGGCACGCCCTGGCCCGCGCCGCGGGCGTGCCGGACTGGCCGACGCTGGTGCAGCAGCGCCTCCTCGATCCGCTCGGGATGAGCCGGACGGTGGTGGCGGCCGGACCCGACGAGGTGCCGGCGGACGCCGCCCCGCCGCACCACGACAACGGCTGGCGCGCGCCCTTCTGGAGTGGGGAGGCCTTCGCGCCCGCAGGCTCGTCGACGACGACCACCGCCTCCGACCTCGCCCGGTTCGCCGGCGCCCTGCTCGACGGCACGGCGCCGGGCGCCTCGGCGACGGACCCGGTCGCCGACATCCCCGGCGGGCGGATCGGCCTGCTGTGGCACGTCCGCGAGGTCGACGGCCGCACGATCACCTGGCACAACGGCGGCACGGGCGGCACACGGACGATCCTCGCCCTCGACCGCGAGCGCGGCCGGGCCGTGGTGCTGCTGCAGAGCTCGGCGCGCGACCTCGACACGACCGGGCTCCGGCTCGCGGCGGCCGAGCCCGGCGCGCCGCCGCTGGCGGTCGACGGACCGGGCCTCGACTGGGCCGGCACCGCCAGCTGGGGCGTCCTGGGCCTCCTGCTGGTCGCGACCGCGGTGGGGCGTTGGCGCCGCTCCGACCGGTGGGCCCTGCCCGACGGTGCCGCATCGGCCGCGGCGGGGCTCCTCGTCCTGCTGGCGCACGGCCCGTGGCTGGTGGTGCCCGTCGCCGTCTGGGGCGGGCTGGCCCTGGCGACGCTCGCGCTCGGGGTCCTCGCGGCGCGCAGCACGCGCACCGGTGCTCCGCTCACGGGGAGAAGGGCCGCCCTGACCGCGAGCGGCACCGTCCTCGTGCTGGCGCTGGCCCTGTGGAGCCTGTGAGCCTCAGGAGGGGGCGAGGTCAGCGGAGGCGCGGGCCGGCCCGGCCGGTTCGGTGATCGGCGAGGTGCCCGGCGGTGACGCCGCACGCCGGGCGGTGCGCAGCGGGAAGAGCTCGGGACGCCGGGGCTTCTTCCACCACAGCACGATGGCGATCAGCACGAGGATCTGGACCGTCGGGGACAGCGTGTCGCGGATGCGGTGGGCGGTCACGTCGAGGGCGTGGCCCACGTCGATGGCGCGGCCGGGGACGTAGGCCAGGGAGAGCGGCGCCCCGCGGATGATCATCAGCGGGTCGAGCTTGCTCGGCCCGATCACCGCCAGCGGCATCCAGGCGATGAGGTCGTACCAGGACAGCGTGTACATCGAGGTCACCAGCCAGGCCACCGAGAGCACCAGCGACGTGCGCAGCGCGATGGTGAGCGGGTCGCGGGTCACGTCGGCGCCCTTGGCCAGGCCGGGCGCGGCGACCCAGGGCACGACGCGCGACAGCATCCAGCCGATCACGAAGAGCCCGACGTAGGAGATGACGCCGACGACGACCTTGGCGTGCGTGCTCGACATGAACTGCGCGAAGAGCGTGTAGAAGGGCGCGGCCCACGAGCCGACCGAGACGTAGCCGCCGTTGCGGAGCGCCTGGAAGAAGGCGGTCGGCTGCCACACGACGTACGCCCACCCCATCGGGATGGCGGTGCCGAGGCAGAGCAGCAGCGCCTTCTTGGGCTCGCGGCGGTAGGCCCAGAGCATGGCGAGGCCCCAGATGCCGATGCTGACCTTGCCGCAGCCGGCGAGCCCGATCCCGAGCCCGGCGACAAAGGCGTTGCGGCGCATGAAGAGCAGCCCGGCCACCGCGAACATCACCGAGATGGCCTCGTTGTGCGCCCCGGCGACGACCGCCCAGATCAGCAGCGGGTTGCAGATCCCCATCAGCGCGGCCCGCGCCTGGCGCTGCCGGTCCCCGTGGGCCATCAGGATGATCAGACCGCCGGCGACGACGAACGGCACCACGGAGAAGACCTGGAGCCAGAAGACGATGTCGTGCATGTTCTCGCCGCCCAGCCGGTTCGCCAGCAGCTGCAGCCACGAGTTGATGGGTCCGTAGACGCTCGGCGTGTCCTGCCAGGGCCGCTCGGTCCAGCGCAGCACCGGGTCGAACTGCCCCCGGAACACCTCGGCCGGGGTGATCTCGTACGGGTCGCGCCCGATCGCCTGCAGCCGGCCGTACGCGGCGTACATCAGCACGTCGGCCGAGGTCAGCGGCGGCACCGTGATCGTCGCCAGGCTGAGGCCGGTGCCGAGCAGGAAGAGGCGCTTGGGCCGGGGCCGCCAGCCGTCGGACAGCGCGCGCAGCGCGACCAGCAGGCCGGCCGCGCCGAGGACGATCGCGAACCAGATCAGGGCGGAGACCAGCCACTCGTCCGGCGGCGTGGGCATGACCGAGGTCGGCAGGTACCACGGCGGCAGCAGGTTCCGCCGGGGGCCGAGCGTCAGCGCCACCGCCGACGGGCCGAGGAAACCGACGACGACGGTGATGACCGTCGCGCCGACGATGCCGGCGAGGCCCCAGCGGTGGTCGCGGTGCCAGAGCCTCGGGGCGTAGACCTTGCGCTGCGGGCGGGCGGGGTTGCCGCCGCTGCCCGCGTGCCGCCGCGAACCGGCGCGGTGGCCCGGCCGGTGCGTCGCGGCGCCGCGCCGGACGGCAGGGGTGGCGCTCACCGGGAGCCGCGGCCGAACCGCTTGAGCAACCCGGACACGCCGTCGGCGGACAGGTCGCGGAGCTGGTTGCGCACGAGGCCCCGGGCCGCGAGGGCGCGGGTGACGTCCTTGAGCTGGCTGGCCCGGTGCAGCTGCGAGGCGAGGTCGGAGCCTGTCGCGCGGTGCGTGAGGTCGACGTCGATCTCCTCGACGACCAGGCCGGCCCGCAGCACGTCGACGCTCATGCCGACCTCCATGCCCCAGCCGGGGGCGAGGGGGCTCGCCAGCTCGAAGGCCCGGCGCGTGAGGCAGCGCTGGCCCGACAGCGGGGCACGCGGCGACCAGCCGGTCAGCTCCTCGATCCCCCGCCGGGCGGTGCCGGTGACCAGGCCCATCCCGCCGGCCTGCTGGCCCTCGGCGGTGCGCTGCGGCGGGAGCACCGCGATCGCGAGCGCGGCCCGGCCGCACACGACCGCCTCGACCAGGGGTGCGCAACGGCTCGCGGTCTCGCCCAGGTCGGCGTCGAGCAGCAGCAGGACGTCGGCCTCGGGACGGCGGTCACGCTGCTCGAGGACGCCGAGCCCGTTCACCGCCGACTCCACGGCGGCCGCCTTGCCCCGGTTGCGCTCGTGCGAGACCACCACGGCACCGGCGGCCGCCGCGTGCTGCGCGGTGGCGTCGGAGCTGCCGTCGTCGCAGACCAGCACGGTCTCGACCCCCGGCAGCCCGCGAGCCGCCGTGACCGTCGCCGCGATCCGGTCCTGCTCGTCCTTGGCCGGGACGATGCACGCGACGCGCGCGGGGCCAGCACTCACGGCGCCCAGGGTAGTGCCCGGACCTGGGCGCAGGGCGCGTCAGTCGACGCGGGCGCGAGCTGCGGCACCACGACCCGGACGGGCGCCGCGCCGGGGAAGGACGGCCCCCAGCCGACGCAGCCGGCGCACCGTCGGCGAGCGCCGGGCCCGCACGCGCAGGTCGGAGGCCCGCGCCCGGAGCCCGGCCCGGCGCGCCGGGTCGGTGAGCACCGCGGTCCAGGCCCGCTCGAAGTCCTCGACCGGGAAGCGGTCGGCGACCTCGAGCGCGCGGCGACCCATGGCGTACGCACGCTCAGGCTCGCGCAGCAGGGACACGATGGCGCTGGCCAGCGCCTCGGGGTGGTGCTCGCTGACGAGCAGGCCGTCGACCCCGTCGCGGATCACGTCCCGGGGCCCGTACCGGACGTCGTAGGACACGACCGGCGTGCCCCGGACCATGCTCTCCCCGATCACCCGGGCGAAGCCCTCGAAGGTCGAGGTCATCAGGGTGCAGCAGGCCCGGGCCTGCGCCCGTCCGACCTCGGTCGAGTAGCCCATGAGCGAGACGACCTCGGTGAGCCCGAGCTCGGACACCAGCCGCTGCAGCGACTCGTGCGCGGGTCCCTCGCCGTACACCTCGAGCCTGGCCCCGGGCACCGCGGCCACGACGTCGACCATGGCCCGGACCGCGTGGTCGACCCGCTTGCGGTCGATGAGCTGGCCCACCAGCACCACCAGGCCCGGCTCCTTCTCGACGTCCTCCGCCACCGCCGGCCGCCGGCCCGGGTACGGGATGCTCACGAGGTGGGCGCCGGGCACGTCGCGCCGCAGCTCGCCGCGCTGCTGCTCGGTCAGGCAGACGATGGTGTCGACCTTGGAGGCCTGGGTGAACAGCGTGCGGAAGCTGGGCCGGGTGCCGCTCAGGCGGTCCTCCGGGTCCACGTAGTGGCAGTTGTGCAGGGACGCGACCTTGCGGTACGCCCTCGTCGACGCCAGCAGCACCGGATCGTTGAAGCCGCGCTGCAGGGAGAACAGGACGGGCCGCGGCTGGTCACCGATCTCGGCGTCGACCCACTCGGCGACGATCGCGTGCCAGTCCACCGGCGAGCCGTCCGGGCCCTCCGCCCGCTGCTCGAACTTGCTCTCCGGGCCGCTCCAGGTGGTGAGCAGGAGGCGGCCGTCGGTGCCGAAGTAGCGGTACCGGAACGGGAACCGCTGGCCGTCGCGCGTGTCGGCGAGGCGGAAGGGCTCCCGGCCGCGCAGCCGCTGCGGGCGGGAGACCACGCCGCTCTCCCCGGTCTGCTGCGCCTCCTCGGGCGGGACCCCGAGACGGGAGACCCAGTCGCTGTGCGCGAAGAAGTTCCGGACGCGGACGCGGCTGTGCAGGCTGCCGCGCTCCTTGAGCGCGACCGGGACGCGGTACCAGTCCCGGGAGAAACCGGTCGTGAGCAGCCGCACCTCCTGCCACTGCCGGGCGTAGAGGCTGGCCCGCTCCTGCACCGCCTTCTGCAGCCCGCCGCCGCGCTCGAGCAGCTCGGGGAACAGCAGGCAGGGGGTCTCGTCGGTCCTGAGGGGCGTCGGGGCGTCCGTCATAGTCCGACTATTGTGTCTGAGCGCGATCGAAATGCCGTGCTCAGCCCCGGGGTGTCGCCGACCGGCCTCTCAGGAAGCGAGCGGCACCTGCCCCTCAGGCCCGCGCCCGACGCGGCCCCCGCCGCAGCCGGAGCACCGCGGTCGCGGCCACGACCACGAGCAGGCCGACGACGGCCGCGCCCACGAGCAGGGGCTCGCCCGCCCCCGCGGCCCCGAGCGAGGCCCCGACGAGGGCCCAGACCACGGCAGCCGCGTACGGGAGCAGTCCGCCGGTGAACCGCAGCACGACGACCGCGGTGGCCGTGGCACCCGCGAGGACCGCCAGCTGCCCGAGGACGCCGGCGGTGCCCGTGACCGGCGCGCCGCTGAAGGCGAGGCCGGTCGTGAGGTTGAGCCAGATGGCGACGGTGCTCCAGCCGGCGTAGAAGCCGAGCGTGCCCCAGACCAGGGTCCGCCCGAGCGTGGACCAGCCGGCGATCTCGCTGCGCGCGCCCACCGCGACGCGGAGCCCGGCGGCGAGGCCGACGGCCATGACGAGGAAGACGGCGAGCGTCGCCCAGGCCGGCTCGACGACCGAGGCGACGAGCCAGACGCTGAAGCCGGCGAACACGATCAGCAGGGCGCGGGTCAGCGCGTCGACCACGGCCACCCCGGGCGCGTCGGTGCGGCGACGGAACCACGGCAGCCACAGGGCCAGCGCCAGGCTGAAGACCTCGATCAGCCCCCAGATGGAGAAGGCGTAGCCCAGCGGGGTGATCGCGGGCTCGCCCGGACGGTCCGACTGCATGATCGGGCTGTCGGCGAGGACGCTGACGAGCCCGCCGCTGACGACCTGGCCGACGGCCAGGACGACGAGGGCCACCCCGGCCGGGGTGGTGCCGCGACGGGCGGCCGTGGTGGTGGCGCTCCCCTGCTCCGTGCTGGTGCTCATGGGTTCCACGGTAGCAGGTGTTGAGGAAACCATACGATCTGGCTGCCTAAGGTTCGGTTAGGGTGGAGATCATGGCGGGGCAGGACGAGGAAGCGCAGACCCAGGGCGAGGCCGGGAACGGTGGGCACGGGCACAGCGGGGCCGCCGGGGGCGAGGGTCGAGGTCGCGTCGGTGGCTGGGCCACGGACCCGACGACGTCCATGCTCCGCCGGCTGCAGACGGCGATGGGCGACGCCGAGTCCGCGCTGGCGGCGCGGATGGCCGTCGGACCCACCGACCTGGCGGCGATGACGCACCTCACCTTCGCGCGCGAGCCGATCGGACCCCGGGAGCTCAGCGGGCGGCTGGGCATCACCCCCGGCGCGACCACCGAGCTCGTCGACCGCCTGGAGCGCGCCGGCCACCTCGAGCGCCGCCGCGACACCGTGGACCGCCGCCGTGTGCAGCTGCACGCCAGCACCGAGACGCTCGGTCAGGTCGCCGGCGAGCTCGCGCCGCTGCTGGGTGCCCTCGACGCCGTCGCCGCGGACCTCGACGAGCACGACCGCGCGGTCGTCCTGGGCTACCTCACCCGGGTGCGGGACGCGTACGAGGAGTTCGCGGCGCAGGGGGCCGACGGCCGCGGCACGGTTCGCTAGGGTCGCGCTCGTGACCCAGGACCAGACGCAGACGGCGCCCCGCCCCGGGGTCGCGACCGAGGTCGGACGCCTCCGGACGGTGATGCTGCACCGACCGGGAAACGAGCTGCGGCGGCTCACCCCGCGCAACAACGACGCCCTGCTCTTCGACGGCCTGCCCTGGGTGGACCGGGCGCAGGAGGAGCACGACGCCTTCGCCGAGGCGCTGCGCACGCACGGCGTCGAGGTGCTCTACCTCAGCGAGCTGCTGGCCCAGACCCTCGAGCGGCCGGAGGGTCGCGCGGTCGCCTTGGACAAGACGCTGACCGGGATCCGTCTCGGCGACAGCCTGCGCACCTACCTCGAGGGCTACCTCGCCGACCTCGACGCCGCCGGCCTCGCCGACGTGCTGATGGCCGGGCTCGCCGTCGCCGAGATCGGCCCCACCAACAGCCTCGTCACCGCGCTCAGCGCGCCCGAGGACTTCGTCATCGACCCGCTGCCCAACCTGCTGTTCACGCGTGACTCGAGCGTGTGGGTCCAGGACCGGCCGGTCGTCACGTCGCTGGCGATGCCGGCCCGGCTCCGTGAGACGCAGCTGACCGACCTCATCTACACGTTCCACCCGCGCTTCGCCGGGACCGAGCGGCTGCACGGCCCGGAGCGCGAGCTGCTCGAGGGCGGCGACGTCCTCGCCCTCGCCGACGGCGTGCTGGCCGTCGGGGTCGGCGAGCGCACCCGGCCCGCCGGGGTCGAGCGGCTGGCGCGCACGGTCTTCGAGCGCGGGCTGGCCCGGACCGTGCTGGCCGTGCCGATCGACCAGGACCGGGCGACCATGCACCTCGACACCATCTGCACGATGGTCGACGTCGACGCGGTCGTCATGTACCCGAACGTGGCCCACCGGCTCTCCGCCGTCGCCGTGCGCCCGGGCCCGGACGGCGCGGTCGACGAGCTGCGGATCTCCCCGATGGCCCCCTTCGTCGAGGCGGCCGCGGAGGCCATGGGCATCGACGAGCTCCGCGTCATCGACACCGGCCTCGACCCGGTCACCGCCGAGCGGGAGCAGTGGGACGACGGCAACAACACCCTCGCCGTCGGCCCCAAGCTCGCGGTCGCGTACGAGCGGAACCTCGAGACCAACGAGCGCCTGGAGGCCGCCGGGATCGAGGTCATCCGGATCGCCGGCTCCGAGCTCGGCTCGGGCCGCGGCGGCCCTCGCTGCATGTCCTGCCCGATCAGCCGCGACCCCGTCTGAGGCGTCGGCGCCGGGCCGGCCGCCCCTAGCGCTCGACGGGCAGGCCCGCGTCCTCCCAGGCGTGGATGCCGCCGTCGAGGTTGGCCACCTCGATGCCCTGCGCGGCCAGGTACTGCGCGACGCGGTAGGAACGTCCGCCGGACGCGCACATGATCAGGAGCGGGTGCTCGGTGTGCGCACCGATCTGCTCGACCACCTGGTCCATCGGCACGTGGTGGGCGCCGGCGACGCGGCCCTGCGCCCACTCGGCGTCGGTGCGCACGTCGACGAGGCGCCAGCCCTGGTCGATCAGGCCCTGGGCCTCGCCGGGCTGGACGTCTCTCACGGTGTCGCTCGCCATGCCCCGAGCCTAGGCCCGTGCGGCGCTGCCCACCCGGACCGGTTCAGCGCAGCAGCTTGGACAGCCGGCGGTCGGCCAGCTTCTTGCCGCCGGTCTGGCAGGTCGGGCAGTACTGCAGCGAGGAGTCGGCGAACGACACCTCCGCGACCGTGTCTCCGCACACCGGGCAGGTCTCACCGGCGCGGCCGTGGACCCGCATGCCCGACTTCTTCTCGGCCTTGAGGTCCTTGGCCGCGAGCCCCTCGGCGCGGGCGACCGCCCCGGTCAGCTCGCCCTTGATGGCGGCGAGGAGGGTGTCGCGCTCCTCGTCGGTCAGCGAGCTGGCCGGCTTGAAGGGGCTCATCCTCGCCGCGTGCAGGATCTCGTCGGAGTAGGCGTTGCCGATGCCGGCGATGACGCGCTGGTCCTTGAGCACGCCCTTGAGCTGCGCGCGCCCGGCGTGGTCGAGCAGGGCGTCGAGGGTGGCGCGGTCGAAGGCGTGGTCGAGCGGCTCGGGCCCGAGGGTGGCGACCATGGCGATCGACTGTGGGTCGGGGACGACGTGAACCGCGAGCTTGCGTTGGGTGCCGGCCTCCGTGAGGTTGAACCCCGACCCGTCGTCCAGGCGCAGCCGCAGCGCGAGCGGTCCCTTGCCGGGGCGGGCGGGCGCGGTGGGCAGCTCCTCGCTCCAGCGCAGCCAGCCGGCGCGCGCCAGGTGGAAGACCAGGTGCAGCCCCTGCGCGGAGACGTCGATGAACTTGCCGTGCCGGGTGACGTCGTCGATCTCGAGCCCGCGGAGGGCCGACAGCGGCGGGTCGTACGTCTTCAGCGCGCTGAACGCGGCCAGCTCGACGTCGGCGATGGTGTGGCCGACGCAGCGCTCGCGGAGGAAGCGCGCGAGCGACTCGACCTCGGGCATCTCGGGCACGGCGCCATCATCCCACCGGGGTCCAGGCGGGAGCGGTCCCCCAGTCCGGCCCCGGCAGCGTGAGCGCCCCGGCCAGCCGGCGGAGGTACACGGGGCGGTCCAGCTCGACCACGCCGAGGCTCTCGAGGTGGTCGGTGCGCCACTGCACGTCGAGCAGCCGCGGGGAGGCGTCGGGCGCCGTGCCGTCCTCCGCTCCGCCGCGCAGCAGCTCGACGAGCCCGACGAGCGCCGCCTTCGACGCGTCGCGCCCGCGCTCGGGGTGGTGGAACATCGACTCCCCGGCGAAGAGGCCGCCGAGGCTCACCCCGTACAGCCCGCCGACCAGCTCGTCGTCGGCCCACGACTCGACGGAGTGCACGACCCCGCGGTCGTGGAGCTCGAGGTAGACCTCGGCGATCTGCTCGTCGATCCAGCCGTGCGGCCTGCTCAGGTCGGCGCAGGCGGCCAGGACCGCCGGGAAGGCGGTGTCGACCCGGATCTCGTAGCGGCGCATCGTCTTGCGCAGCGACCGGGTCACCCGGAGGCCCTCGAGGGGCAGGACGCCGCGCGCGACGGGCGACCACCAGCCCATCAGCCCGGTCTGCAGCGGCATCGGGAACACCCCGGACGCGTACGCGGCGAGGGTGAGGTCGCCGTCGATGTCGTGCGACACCGCGACGAGGTCGTCGTCGGGCCAGCTCTCGGGCGCGCCGAAGGGCCCGACCGCGCGCCGGGGGCGCGCCGTCACCGCTCCTCCGACCGTGGCACCCGCACAGTCTTCCCCGCGCCGGGCGCCGGTGGCGGGTCAGGGTGGGGCCCGGGTCGCGACCGCGCCCGGCGTGGAGCACCGCCACGTACGCTGGGCCCCGCCGAGACATCGAAGAGGCCGGAGCGGGATGCCCACTGCACAAGAGGTCGGACGCGCCATCGCGCGCGGGATCGCCCCGGTCGCCCGCAGCGTCAGCCCGGGAGCCGCGGGCGGCGCCCTGCGCCGCGTGCTCGAGCTCGCCATCGACGGCCCCGGCCGCCTGCCCGGCGCCCGGACCGTCGCCGCCAAGCACCTGCAGCGCCACGGCGGTTCGGTCGACGACGCCATCGACTCGCTGGTGGCCCACCACGTGCGCCTCGCCTCGGCCCAGGGCTTCGTCACCAACCTCGGCGGCCTGGCTGCGCTGCCCGTGGCCATCCCGGCCAACCTCACCGGAGTGGCCGTCGTCCAGGTGCGGATGGTGGCCGCCGTCGCGCACCTGCGCGGCTACGACGTCAACGACCTGCGCGTGCGCACGGCGCTGGTCATGTGCCTGCTCGGCGGGGACGAGGTCGCCAAGCGGATCGGTGACGGTTCGCTGCCGACGTCGCCGATGGCCGTGGCCACCGCGCCCGTCTTCGACGCCGCCCTCGACCGCCAGGTCGCGGAGGCCGTGCTGGCCGACCTCATGAGCCGCATCGGGGGCAAGAACCTCGCCCTCGTCGTCACCCGCCGCGTCCCGCTCCTCGGCGGCGGCGTCGGGGCCGTCGTCGACGGGATGGCGACCCACCAGATCGGCGCCTACGCCAAGGCCGAGCTGCTGCGCCGCCGCGCGCTCTCCCACTGAGCGGTCCCGCGCCCGCGGCACCGCCCCCGGTGCCCGCGGCGGTGGTCCGCTGGTGCACCGACGCCCTCGGCGAACCGGTGCTGGACGTGTCGCCCCTGGTCGGGGGATCACCGGGGCGATCTGGCGGGTGCGCACCCCCACGCGGCACGTGATCCTGCGCTGGCTGGGGCCGGACCACCCCCACGTCACCGACGCGGCCGACTGGGTGCAGCGCGAGGCGCTGGGCTGCCGGCTCACCGAGGGGACGCGCGTCCCGTCGCCCACCCTGATCGCGAGCGACCCGAACGGTGCCGCGACCGGCGGGTGGGCCAACCTGACGACGTTCCTGCCCGGGCTGGTCCGGCTCGACCGGCTCGGACCTCCCGCGGTCGACGCCCTGGCCGCGCTCGCCGTCGCCGTGCACGCGGTCGAGGTGGCCGGGACGGCCGAGCGGCCCCGGCCCTTCAACGACTGGGTCCCGCGCGACGTCGCCGTCCCGGCCTGGGCCTCCCGCCCCGCGCTGTGGGCCGAGGCGATCGAACGGTGCGCCGCACCGCCGCCCGCCACGCCCTTCCACTTCGTCCACCGCGACTTCCACCCCGGCAACGTGCTGTGGGAGGGCGACGCCGTCACCGGGCTGATCGACTGGGCGGAGTCGGCCTGGGGCCCGTCCGACCTCGACGTGGCCCACGCCTGCGCCAACTTCGCCATGCTGCACACCGTCGACGACGCGCTCGCCTTCCGGGCCGCGTACGAGGGCCACGGCGGCCGGCTCGACCCCGACCCGGACGCCCGGCGCTACTGGGTCTGCCTGGACGCGATCGCCTTCCTGCCCGAGCCGATGCCGATCGTCTCGGAGCTCGTGCGCCGGCGCCCGGACCTCGACCACGCAGGCGTGCACCGCCGGCTGGAGGACGTGCTCGAGGTCGCGCTGCGCGGCTGAGGTCGACCCGCTAGCGCCGGGGCTGGTCCCCGGGCTCGGCGAGGCGCCAGTCGGCGAAGTCGAAGCCCGGGCTCACCACGCAGGACACCAGCGCGTCGGCCCCGGCCGGCCCGGCCGCCTGCCAGGTGCCGGCGGGGACCAGGACCTGGAGGTGCTGACCGTGCTCGAGGTCGGGGCCGAGCACGACGACCGTCGCCTCCCCGGGCGCAGGGCCCGTGCCCCCGAGCCGCAGCTCCAGCGGCCCGCCGCGCTGGTGCAGCCACAGCTCGTCGCTGGTCACGACGTGCCAGCGCGACTCCTCGCCGGTGCAGAGCAGGTAGTGGATGGCGGTCGCCGTGGGCCGCTCGTGCCCGGCGCCGGGCGGGCGTACGGGGACGCCGCTCGTCCACGTGCGACGGAACCATCCGCCCTCGGGGTGCGGGGCCAGGTCGAGCAGCTCCGCGAGCTCCGGGCGGGCCACGGCGCTCAGCCGTTCCAGTCGGGCTTCGACCAGTACCAGGTGCTGTCGAGGCGCTGCTTGGCCAGGCGCGCGCCGCCGATGAGCACCAGACCGGCCAGCAGGGAGAAGATCCAGGCGCCACCCAGGTAGGCGCCGACGCCCCCGCCCACGATCAGCTGGTAGGCGATGATCACGACCGGGGCGCTGACGGCCAGGCACCACCCGCCGAGGAGGGCGAGGCGCCGGACCCAGCGGCCCACGTCGGGCACGGCGAGGACCCAGCAGAAGGCCGTGCCGAGCAGCAGGCCGACGTGCTGGAACGAGAGCCCGAAGTAGGCGAGGTTGAGGCCCGCCGCCAGCGAGTCGACGTCGCTGACGGGGCCGAAGGCCGGACCACCGGCCTGCGCGGCGAGGAAGAAGGCACTCGCCGGGAAGAGGGAACGTCCGAACTCGGTGGCGGCGCGGACGCCGACCGTGGGGGCGAAGACGCTCGTCGCCATGAGGAGGACCAGCAGCACGACCCACGGGACGCGCCGGACGATTCCTCGCCGGCGCGCCTCGACGACCTCCGCAGAGGGCGTGATCACGCTGCCGGGCCCCTCATGACCTCGAGCGCTGCGTCAGCCCGCGTTGACCGCGAGCCGGATGTGCGCGGTGACCGCGTCGTGCAGGCGGACGCCCACGGTGTGGGTGCCCACCGCCTTGATCGGCTTCTCGATGCGCACCGAGCGCTTGTCGACCGACGGGCCGCCGGCCTTCTTGATCGCCGCGGCGACCTCGGCGGCGGTGACGGCGCCGAAGAGGGTGCCGTTCTCGCCGGCGCGCTCGGTGATGGTGACGTCGAGACCCTCGATCTGGGTCCGGACCTCGTTGGCGTGGTCGAGACCGCGGATCTCCCGCGCGTCCCGGCTCCGCTTGATGCCGTCGATCTGCTTCTCGCCGCCGCGGGTCCACCGGATGGCGAAGCCGCGCGGGACGAGGTAGTTGCGGCCGTAGCCGTCCTTGACCTCGACGACGTCCCCGGCGAGGCCGAGGTTGTCGACGGCGGCAGTCAGGATGAGCTTCATCGGTGCTCTCCCCTTCCTCAGCGAGCCGTCGAGGCGTACGGCAGCAGCGCGACCTCGCGGGCGTTCTTGATGGCGATCGCGACCTTGCGCTGGTCCTGGACGGACAGCCCGGTCACGCGACGGGCGCGGATCTTGCCGCGCTCGGAGATGAACTTCCGCAGGGTCGCGGTGTCCTTGTAGTCGATGACCTGTCCCTTGCGGAGCGGGTTCGACTTCTTCTTGATCGGCTTCTCGCGCTTGCTGGAGCGGTCGTTGGCCATTGTGGTGCTCTCCTTTCGAGCCCGGCTGCGGTCGAGCCGCGAGCCGGAATGGTCCGTGGTGCTGATGGTGTCGTGCAGGCCCCGCGGCAGGCGCGGGGCACGGGTCGGGGCTCAGCGGCCCCGGTCGGTCAGAACGGCGGCTCGTCGTTCTGCGGGGTGGCCCAGGGGTCGTCGCCACCGGACTGCTGCCCGCCACGCGAGCCTCCGCCGGAGCCGCCGCCGGTGGCCCACGGGTCGCCCCCGAAGGAGCCCCCGCCGCCACCCTGGCCGCCGCCGCCGGAGGAGCGGCCACCGCCGCCACCCTGGCCGCCGCCGCCGTACCCGCCACCGCCGCCGCCGCCCTGGCCTCCGTTGCTGGAGGTGCGGGTGACCTTGGCCGTGGCGTAGCGCAGCGCCGGACCGATCTCGTCCACGTCGACCTCGAAGACCGTGCGCTTCTCACCCTCGCGGGTCTCGTAGCTGCGGGACTTCAGCCGGCCGGAGACGATGACGCGCATGCCCTTCTGGAGGGACTCGGCCACGTTCTCCGCGGCCTGCCGCCAGACGGCGCAGTTGAGGAACATCGCGTCGCCGTCGCGCCACTCGTTGGTCTGACGGTCGAACGTGCGCGGGGTGGACGCGACCGTGAAGTTCGCGACCGCCGCCCCGGACGGGGTGAAGCGCAGCTCGGGGTCGGCCGTCAGGTTGCCGATCAGCGTGATGGGTGTCTCGCCTGCCATGGGTGCTCCGTGTTCGTCGTGGACCGTCGTCTGCGGGCCGGATCGGGATCAGCGTGCCAGCCGGGGCTGACATCCCGACACGTCACGGACGGGATCTGTGGACAAGTCCCGTCCGTGCCGCCGGCCTGTGGAAGATCGCTCAGCGGGCGTCGGCCCGGAGGACCTTCGTCCGCATGATCGACTCGTTGAGCGTGAACTGGCGGTCCAGCTCCTTGACGTCGTCCGGCGTCGCGGTGAGCGTGAGGACGACGTAGATGCCCTCGGACTTCTTGCGGATCTCGTAGGCCAGGCGGCGCCGGCCCCAGACCTCCACGTTGCTGACGCTGCCGCCACCCTTGGTGACGACGGTCAGGTGCTGGTCGAGCGTCGGCTGGACCTGACGCTCGTCGGTGTCGGGGTCGAAGATGACCATGACCTCGTAAGGACGCATCGCTAACTCCACCTCCTCTGGTCTCTGCGGCCACGGGACGTCCCCGTGGCAGGAGGGCGAATGCTGGACCCGCTCCCCATCGAGGGGGCAGGTCCGGGCGCGACGCAGGGCGCCGCACCAGCGACCCAAGATACCTGCTCGGGCTGACCCGGGGCCAATCGAGCACCAGGTGCTGCGGAGGCGCCCCTCAGAGGTCGAGGGTGCAGGTGCGCAGCCGGTGGACGACGCGCATCCCCACCCGCTCGTAGAGGCCGAGCGCGCCGGTGGCCTCGTAGGTGAAGAGGCCGAGCCGCGCCACGCCCCGCTCGCGGGCCGCGAGCGCGACCTGCACGAGCAGCTCGCGGGCCAGGCCGCGGCGCCGGTGGTCCGGCACCACGGCCAGCTGCGAGACCCACGCCTCCCCCTCGCCCGCGCCCAGCGGGTCCTGCATCAGGCACGCCCCCACCACCTCGCCGCCGTGCGTGGCGAGGCGCCAGTGCCGAAGGGTCACGTCGGGGCGCTCGACCATCCCGCTGCACCAGTCCTCGTAGGGACGGCTCGGGCCGTACTGGGCGAAGGCCTCCATCACCACCCGGTGGACCTCGGGGAGGTCGGCCTCGGTCACGGGGCGCACCGCGTACCCGCTCGGCAGCGAGGTGGCCTCCAGCGGGGCGGAGGGCTCGAGCCGCAGGATCCACCCCTCCTCCTCGACCTGCCACCCCCGACCGGCCAGGCGCGCGAGCCCCTCGACGTCGTCGGCGGGCAGGTCGCGGTGCAGCGTGGGCAGCCCCCAGCGGTGGGCCTCGTCCTCCCACCGCTGCAGCAGCGCCTCCTCCAGCCCCGCCCCCTCCCATGCCTGGTCCACGGCCACCACGAGGTCGCCGCGGCGGGTGAGCGTGGCGAGGGCCACCAGCGCCTGCTCGCCCGCGGGCGCCTCGTCGTCGAACCAGCCCTCGCTGGCGGTCGCGAGGTCGAAGCCGGGACGGTTCCACTCGGCGCGCACGTCCTCGACCGCGAGGACCGGTTCGCCGAACCAGCGCCGGTCGTCGGCGTGGACGAGCGCGACGGCCGCCTCGAGGTCGGCCTGCTCGAGCGGTCGGGACGTGATCACGACGACCTCCTGCTGCGTACGGACGGGGACGCGCCGGGGTTCCCCCGCCGGCGATCAAGTTTCGGTCACGATGCATCCGGGCTGGGGAAAAGCCCGTCGGCGACCCGCTCAACCACTACGCTCGCTGCCCTCAGCCGTCCCACGAGCCCAGGAGAACCTCATGGCCTACTACCAGGCCGCGCCGCCGCCTGCCGCCTCCGACCCCAACCGCACACTCACGATCGTCGGGTTCGTCCTGGCGTTCCTCTGCAGCCTCGCCGGTCTGATCATCAGCATCATCGCCTACAACAAGTCGAAGGCTGTGGGCTACAAGAACAACCTCGCGCTGGCCGGCATCATCATCGCCGCCGTGCTCATGGTGCTCGGCATCGTGCTCAACGCCAGCGGCGCCATGACGGGGATGTACGGCAACGCCTGACCTGCTCCGGGCCCGGACGGGAGCGCGTACGCCGTGCTCCCGTCCGGCGGCCCGGCCGAACCACCTCCGCGGAGACCCGTCGAGCGCCGCTCCGGACGTCCCGCCCGTTCCTCTCCACCCCCGTCTCACGCTCTCGCCCTCGACGCCCCGGCGGACGACCCGTCGTCGGCCCGCCTCCCGTCAGCGCCTCGCGTTAGCCTCACGCCCATGACGCAGCTGCTGGTCGGTGGGCACGGGGACCACGTCGACCCGGTCGCGGAGGCCGAGGCCCGCGACGCCGGCCTGGCGCAGTTCTTCCTCGGCGACCCGCAGGCCTGGAAGGGCCCGCAGGTCGCGTACGAGGGCGGCGCCGAGGCCCTCCGCAAGGCCGCGGCCGACGCCGACGTGACGCTCTACGTCCACGCGCCGTACGTCCTCAACGTGGCGACGACGAACAACCGGATCCGGATCCCCAGCCGCAAGTTCCTCCAGCAGCACCTCGACGCCGCGGCGGAGGTCGGCGCCGCGGGCCTCGTGGTCCACGGCGGCCACGTGCTCAAGGCCGACGACCCGGCGCAGGGCTTCGACAACTGGCGCAAGTGCGTCGAGCGGCTCGAGCTGTCGGTGCCGCTGCTGATCGAGAACACCGCGGGCGGGGACAACGCCATGGCGCGCCACCTCGAGCGGCTCGACGAGCTGTGGAACGCGGTCGGCGACGGCGGAGGGGCGGGCGTCGGCTTCTGCCTCGACACCTGCCACGCGCACGCCGCGGGCGAGGACCTCGACGGACTGGTCGACCGCGTGCGCGCGATCACCGGCCGCATCGACCTCGTGCACGCCAACGACTCGCGCGACGCCGCCGGCTCGGGCGCGGACCGCCACACCAACCTCGGCGCGGGCCAGGTCGACCCCGACGCGCTCGTCGCCGTGGTGCGCGAGGCCGGCGCCCCGGTCGTGGTCGAGACGCCCGGCGGCCCCGAGGGCCAGGCGGCGGACATCGCGTGGCTGCGGGAGCGGCTCGGCTGAGCCCTCCGGGCTCGACGCCCGGCGAGGAAGGGGACGCCGACCACTGCGTGGCCCTTCGACAGGCTCAGGGAGCGTTCCCCCGGCGGCGAACGCGCCTGGGTGGTCAGCCCGGGCGGGTGAGCTCCAGCGGCGCGCTGCGCTCCCCGCGTCCGAAGACGCAGCGGAAGAGCGTGCCCTCGGCCGGCGTCTGCGGCGGGAGGGCGTAGACCTCCCAGTCGCTGCGGCGCTCGCCGGCGGGCAGCATGTCGTTGACCAGGGCGCGGCGGCAGACGGCCTTGGCCGCCGGGTCGTCGTCGAGCTGGGACTGGCGGACGACCGGCGTGGTCAGCTCCGCCGCGGCGAAGGTCTGGTAGACGTGCGTCCGGTCGCAACGGGCGGGGCTCGCGACGTAGAGGCTGTCGAAGGTCGAGGCGACGCCGCCGAAGCACTCGGGCGGGACGGGCCCGCACTGGGCGGAGCGCCCGACCGTCTCGGAGCAGTCGGTGAAGCCGGCGAGCAGGGTCGGCGTCGGGCTCGGCGAGGGCGACGCGTCCGGCGCGCTGGGGGCACCGGCGGTCGTGACCGCCCCCGGCTCGGCGGCGACGGGGGCGCCGCGCCCGGTGAGGGCGACGGCGGTGACGACGAGCAGCACCACGAGGGCCGCGGCCGCGAGCAGGACGCCGCGGCGCCGCCTCCGACGCGCGTCGCCCTCCTCGGCGGGCGGGGTCTCCGCGACCGGCGCCGCCTCCGTCGCGCCCGCACCGGCCGGGACCGCACGGAGCGGCTGGTCGAGCTCCGGCCCCAGGGCGGGCGTCGGCGCGCCGAGCTCGAGCGCCGCGAGCGCGTCCCGGAACCCGGCCGCGGACGGCCGGCGCGTGGGCTCGTCGTCGAGGGCCTCCATCAGCACGTCCATGAACCGCGGGTCGACGTCCGGCAGCCGCTCGACCGGGTCGTCGAGGTGGGCCATGACGACCTGCGCCGCCGTCATGTCCGGGTCGGCCTGGTCGGGGTCGACGGCGCGGGGCGCGTGGCCGCAGAGCAGTGCGTAGAGGGTCGCGGCGAGGGAGTAGACGTCGCCGCTCTTGGTCGGCGAGTGCGGCGCGAAGGCCTCCGGCGGTGCGTACGCCGGGGTGAGCGCCTCGAGCCTCTCCTCGAGGTCCATCCCCGGGTCGGTCATCACCGCGAGCCCGAAGTCGGCCAGGCCGGCGTGGCCGTAGGCGTCGATCAGGACGTTCGCGGGCTTGACGTCGCGGTGCAGCACCCCCTGGGCGTGGGCGGCGTCGAGCGCGTCGGCGATCCGGACACCGAGGTCGCGGACCCACTCCTGCGTCGGGCGGTTCTCGGGCTTGAGCAGCCGCGTCAGCGAACCCCCGGTGCACAGCTCCATGACCAGGTAGGGCCGGTCGTCGTCGAGCAGGCCGGCGTCGTGCACGGTGACGATCCCGGGGTGGCTGGACATCCGGCCGGCGGCGCCCGACTCGCGCAGGAACCGCGCGCGCTCCTCGGGGTTGTCGAGCTTGCGGGTGATGATCTTGACCGCGACGAGACGGTCCAGCGACTCCTGGCGGGCCTCCCAGACCACGGCGAAACCACCCCGGGCCAGCGCGCGCCAGTCCGTGAGCCCCTCGAGCCGCGGTGTCCTCACCACCGCCTCACCCTAGGTCGCGGGACGACGTGGTCGTCGGGACGAGGCACAAACATGCACAACCCTGAGCCGCGGCGTTGATCAGTTCCGCCGGGACGCGCGCGGCGTCGTCCTGGTCCCGCAAGGACAATGTGCGCCATGAGCCGCAGCGTCTACGTCGCGTCGCCGGAGGGCCTGACGGGCAAGTCGGCGGTGGCCCTGGGCCTGCTCGACGCCCTCGTCCGCGAGGTCGGGTCGGTCGGCGTCTTCCGCCCGCTCACCACGGTGAGCGCCCACCCCGGCACCGACGAGCGCGACCTGATCGTCGAGCTGCTCGTCTCCCAGCCCGGGGTCCACCAGGCCTACGAGGACGCGATCGGGGTGACCTACGACCTCGCGCGCGAGGACCCCGACGAGGCGCTGCACGTGATCGTCGAGCGCTTCGGCCACCTCGCCGAGCGCTTCGACGTCGTCGTCGTGCTGGGCTCGGACTACACCGACGTCTCCACCGGGACCGAGCTCTCCTTCAACGCCAAGGTCGCGGCCAACCTCGGCTCGCCGGTCGTTCTCGTGGTCCACGGACGGGGTCGGACGCCCGACCAGGTCGAGGCCGCCGCGGAGGGCGCGGTGGCCGAGCTCCGCGCCAACCACGCCTCGACCGTGGCCGTCATCGCCAACCGGGTCGAGCCGGGCGAGGTCGAGCCGACCATGGCCGCGCTCGCCCGCATCCCGGGGGTGCTGACCGCGGCGGTCCCCGAGAGCCCGCTGCTCTCGGCGCCGACCTTCGGCTCGCTGGTCGAGGCCGCCGACGCGCACCTCGTCCTCGGCAGCGAGGCCTGGACCGGTCGCGAGGCGCTCGGCATCATCGTCGCGGCCATGAGCCTGCCGAACGTGCTGGACCGGCTCCGCCCCGACGTGGCCGTGATCGCCCCGAGCGACCGCACCGACCTGGTGCCCGGCCTCCTGCTCGCGCACCAGTCCGGCACCTTCCCCACCCTCGCCGGCATCCTGCTGACCGGCGGCTACGCGCTGCCCGACTCGATCCGCCGGCTCGCCGAGGGCGTCTCCTCCGAGCTGCCGATCGCGCTGACCAGCCTCGAGACCTTCGCCACCGCGGAGCGGCTGCTCCGGGTGCGCGGCCCGATGAGCAAGGACTCGCCCAACAAGATCGAGGCCGCGCGGCGGCTCTTCGCCGAGCAGGTCGACGCAGCGGCGCTGCTGCGGGCCATCGACGTGTCCGCCTCCGACGTGCGTACGCCGCTGATGTTCGGCTACCAGCTGATGGAGCGGGCCCGGGCCGACCGCAAGCACATCGTGCTGCCGGAGGCGAGCGACGACCGCATCCTCACCGCGGCCGACGTGCTGCTGCGCCGCGGCGTCGCCGACCTCACCCTCCTCGGCGAGGAGAACGCGGTCCGGGCCCGGGCGTCGACGCTCGGCCTCGACCTCGACGCCGCCCGGGTGGTGTCGCCCACCGACCCCGGGCTCGTCGAGCGCTTCGCCGCCGTCTACGCGGAGGCCCGCGCCCACAAGGGCATGACGCTGGAGCGGGCGCGCGAGGTCGTCACCGACATCTCCTACTTCGGCACGCTGATGGTCCACCTCGGCCTGGCCGACGGGATGGTCTCCGGGGCGGTCAACACGACCGCGCACACGATTCGCCCGGCCCTCGAGCTCGTGAAGACCCGCCCCGGCGTCAGCACCGTGTCGAGCGTGTTCCTCATGTGCCTGGCCGACCGCGTCCTCGTCTACGGCGACTGCGCGGTCATCCCGGAGCCGACGACCGAGCAGCTGGCCGACATCGCGGTGTCCTCGGCGGCGACGGCGCGGCAGTTCGGGATCGACCCGCGCGTGGCGATGCTCTCCTACTCCACCGGCAGCTCCGGCTCGGGCGCCGACGTGGACAAGGTCCGCGCGGCGACCGCGCTGGTCGCCGAGCGCGCCCCGGACCTCGCGCTGGAGGGCCCGATCCAGTACGACGCCGCCGTCGACCCCGACGTGGCCCGCACCAAGCTGCCCGGCTCGACCGTGGCCGGCCGGGCGACGGTCTTCGTCTTCCCCGACCTCAACACGGGCAACAACACCTACAAGGCCGTCCAGCGCAGCGCCCACGCCGTCGCGATCGGCCCGGTGCTGCAGGGGCTCAACAAGCCGGTCAACGACCTGTCCCGGGGAGCGCTCGTGGAGGACATCGTGAACACCGTGGCCATCACCGCCGTGCAGGCGCAGGAGGCGGGCCGGTGACCGGCTCCTCGCCGCAGGCGCCGGTCCTCGTCCTCAACGCGGGCTCCTCCTCGCTGAAGTACCAGGTGGTCGTCCCGGAGAGCGCCGAGGTGCTGGCCGGCGGGACCGTGGAGCGGATCGGCGAGGACGGCAGCGGCGTCGCCGACCACGCCGCCGCCGTCCGTACGGTCACCGATCAGCTCGACGCGGCCGGGGTCGACCTCGCCCGCACCGGGTTGCGCGCGGTCGGGCACCGCGTCGTGCACGGCGGGCCGGACTTCTCCGACCCGGTCCTGCTCGACGACGCCGTGGTCGCCGACATCCGTGACCTGGTCCCGCTCGCCCCGCTGCACAACCCCGGCGCGCTCGCCGGGATCGAGGCCGCCCGCGACGCCTTCGCCGACGTCGCGCAGGTCGCGGTCTTCGACACCGCCTTCTTCGCCTCGCTCCCGGCCGCGGCCGCGACGTACGCGATCCCCAAGGAGGTGAGCGAGGAGCACCGGCTGCGCCGCTACGGCTTCCACGGGACCTCCCACCGCTACGTCTCCCGGGCCGTGGCCGACCTCGTCGGACGCCCGCTGGAGTCCTTCACCCAGGTCGTGCTGCACCTCGGCAACGGCTGCTCGGCCTCCGCGGTAGACGGCGGCGTCGCGGTCGACACCTCGATGGGCCTCACGCCGCTGCAGGGCCTGGTGATGGGCACCCGGTCCGGCGACGTGGACCCGGCCGTCTTCACCTTCCTGCACCAGCAGGCGGGGATGAGCGTGGCCGACATCGACACCATGCTGAACAAGCGGTCCGGCCTCAAGGGCCTGGCCGGCGCCAACGACTTCCGCGAGGTGCTGGCCCGGGCCGACGACGGCGACGCCGACGCCCGGCTGGCGCTCGACGTCTACGTGCACCGGCTGCGCCACTACGTGGGCGCGTACACGGCGGTGCTGGGCGGGCTCGACGTGCTCACCTTCACCGCGGGGGTCGGCGAGAACTCCCCCGTCCTGCGCGCCGCGGTCGTGGCGAACCTCGGCCGGCTCGGCATCGCGGTCGACCCCGCGCGCAACGAGGCCCGCTCGCGCGAGGCGCGGGTGATCTCGCCCGACGGGTCGCCGGTGACGGTCACCGTGGTGCCGACCAACGAGGAGCTCGAGATCGCCCGCCAGGCGGCCGCCCTGCTGGAGCGCCACGGCGGCTGAGGCCCACCCGCAGGCTCGCCCGGATCGGCTACGGTGAGCCTCGTCGAGCGTCGCGGTCCCGCGGCACCCCTGACCGAGGAGGACACGTGCGCAAGGTGATTCTGGGCCTCGGGCTCGCCGTGGGCCTCGCCGCCTGGGTCGTCGGGCTGGTCGGCCTCTTCACCACGCCCAACCCGCACCTGGTGCCGATCCCCAACACGGTCACGGTCTTCGGCGTGGTCGCCATGATGGGCACCCTCCTGCTGCTGGTCATCGTCTTCGCCCACGGCACCCGCGCCGGCGACGTCGACTGACCCCGCCCGGCCTCCGCGGCCGGCAGGCCTGACCGCGCGGTAGACAGGGCGCATGGACCTGCTGCGCCACCTCGGCGACGCGCTCTCGGAGTCCGGCCACATGGCCTGGCAGATTGCGTGGTCGCTCGTCCTCGGCTTCGTCCTCGCGGCCGTCATCCAGGCCGTGGTCGGCAAGGGCACCATCAGCCGCGCCCTGCCCGACGACCGCCCGGTGACGCTGCTCAAGGCCTCCGGCTTCGGGATGGCCTCGTCGTCGTGCTCGTACGCCGCCGCCGCCCTCGCCCGCACCCTGTTCCGCAAGGGCGCAAGCTTCACCGCGTCGATGGTGTTCCAGATCGCCTCGACCAACCTCGTGGTCGAGCTCGGCATCATCCTGTGGCTGCTGATCGGCTGGCGGTTCACCCTCGCCGAGCTCGTCGGCGGCCTGGTCATGATCGTGGTCGTCGCCCTGCTGCTGCGCCTGCTGCCCGCCCCGCTCGTCGTCGAGGCCCGGCGCCAGGCCGACCGCGGCCTGGCCGGGTCGATGGAGGGCCACGCGGCGATGGACATGAGCGTCGGGGGCGAGGGCGGCCTCCTCCGGCGCCTGCTCTCCCCCGCCGGCCTCACCTCCGTCGCGCAGATCTTCGTCATGGAGTGGGCGGCCGTGCTGCGCGACCTCGTGATCGGCCTGCTGCTCGCCGGCGCGGCCGCCGCCTGGATCCCGGACTCCTTCTGGCGCACGGTCTTCGCGGCGCAGGACCCCGTCGTCGCCCAGGTCGTCGGTCCCCTGGTCGGACCGCTGGTCGCCGTCGCGACGTTCGTCTGCTCGGTCGGCAACGTCCCGCTCGCCGCCGTGCTGTGGAACGGCGGCATCAGCTTCGGCGGTGTCGTGGCGTTCCTCTTCGCCGACCTGCTGATCGTGCCGATCCTGCTCATCTACCGCCGCTACTACGGCTGGCGGACCACCGTGCGGCTCGTCGGCATCTTCTACGCCGCCGCGGTCGTCGCGGGCTACGTCGTCGAGCTCGCCTTCACGGCGGTGGGGCTCGTGCCGCAGGGCCCGCGCTCGGCCAGCACCGGCGACGAGGCGATCACCTGGAACTACACGACCGTCCTGAACATCGCCTTCCTCGCCCTGGCCGCCGTGCTGGTCGTGCGGTTCCTGACGACCGGCGGGGCCTCGATGCTCTTGAAGATGGGCGGCGGTCCCGACGGCGGGCACCCGGCGCCCGACGACGACACCCAGGACCACCACAGCCACGACCACCGTGCCCGCGACCACCACCACGACGCCGGGAGCGAGGGTGGACGGACCGACCAGGCGCGACCCCGGGGGCCGTCGCGCCCGTAGGGTGGCGCGCATGCCCACCGCCCTCGTCACCGGCGGGACGTCCGGGATCGGCGCCGCGTTCGCCCGCCGGCTCGCCGCCCGCGGCGACGACCTCGTCCTGGTCGCCCGCGACGCCGCCCGCCTGGAGTCCACGGCCGCCGAGCTCCGCAGCGCGTACGGGGTCGAGGTCGAGGTGCTGCCCGCCGACCTGTCCGTGCGCGATGACGTCACCCGGGTCGCCGAGCGGCTCGCCGACCAGGCCCGGCCGGTCGACGTGCTCGTCAACAACGCCGGCTTCGGCGTTCACCACCGGCTCACCGACCCCGACCCCGCGCCGCACGAGCGGGCGATCGCGGTCATGGTCGAGGCTGTCCTCGTGCTCGGCGGCGCCGCCGGCCGGGCGATGCGCGAGCGCGGGCACGGCGCGATCGTCAACGTCGCCTCGACCGCCGGCTACCTGGCCATGGGCTCGTACTCCGCGATCAAGGCCTGGGCCATGACCTACTCGGAGTCGCTGTCCAACGAGCTCGCCGGGACCGGCGTCACGGTCACCGCGCTGGCGCCCGGCTGGGTGCGCACGGAGTTCCACGAGCGCGCCGACATCACGACCTCCTCGATCCCGGACGCGCTCTGGCTCGAGGCCGACGCCCTCGTCGCGGAGTGCCTCGCCGACGTCGACGCCGGCAAGGTCGTCTCCATCCCCAGCCGGCGCTACCGCGCGCTGATGTTCGCGGTCCGGCACGCGCCGCGCTCCGCGGTCCGGGCGGCCTCGCGCCGGCTGTCGTCGAGCCGGCACTGACCGCGGCCATCCGGAGCGCCCGCCGCCACGAACCCCTCCGTGTCGCCCGGTGTGAACAGGGCGTGAACGCCCAACTGACGATAAGGTGACCGACGTGTCGAGCCGCAGCCGCTACACCTCCCCGGTCATGGCCGGTGCTCGGTTCGTGGCGCAGCGCGGGATCCTCAAGCCGTTCATCTGGCGCAAGGCCGACGTCACCGTGCTCAACGCGGACCGCCTCGAGGCGATGCGCGGGCCGTACGTCGCGGTCTCCAACCACTCGAGCCACCTCGACGCCCCGCTGATCATCGGCGCGCTGCCGGGCAAGCTCGGACGCTACGTCGCGGCGGGCGCCGCGGCCGACTACTTCTTCGACGTCTGGTGGCGCAAGGGCCTGACCGCGCTGTTCTTCAACGCCTTCCCCGTCGACCGGTCCGGGCTCCGCGGGCGCCGCGGCCTCGCGACGAGCCTGCTCGACGACGGCGTCCCGCTGCTCCTCTTCCCCGAGGGCACCCGGTCGCGCACCGGCGAGATGGGCAACTTCAAGCCCGGAGCCGCTGCCCTGTGCATCAGCCGGGACGTGCCCTGCCTGCCGATCGCGCTGCTCGGCGCGTCGGCGGCGATGCCGACCGGACGCAGCTGGCCCGGCAAGGGCAAGCCCCCGGTCTACGTGAACTTCGGCGAGCCGATGCGTCCCGAGGACGGCGAGTCCGTCGCGGGGTTCAACGAGCGGATCGCCAAGGAGGTCCGCGGGCTCTACGACGAGGCCCAGGACTACCGCGAGCGCCACGGCGTGCGCGAGCTCCCGCGCGGCTGAGCCGCACCACCCACGGCGGCCGCGCTCCTTCGCGCTCGGGCCGCGTGACCCCTTCGTCCAGCCGTTAGGCTCGGTCGGACCCTCCAGGGTCGAAGCGTCAGCGAGGAGGCAGGCAGCATGCCGGCGGTCAAGCACATGAAGTGGTGGGGCTGGGGCGTGGAGGGAGTGTCCTTCCACTGGGAGGACAAGCCGGCGTTCCCCGCCTTCGTCAGCCGGGCCGTGGGGATCGACGTCACGAGCCCGCCGGCGCAGCCGATGTCCATCGAGCAGCTCGGCGTCCCCGCCCCGCAGGTGAGCGACGACGTCCGCGGCCGCCTGACCGACGCGGTCGGCGCGACGAACGTCGCCTACGACGACCACGAGCGGATCGTCCACACCTACGGCAAGAGCCTGCGCGACCTGCTCCGACTGCGCGCGGCCGACCTGCCGCGCGTGCCCGACGCCGTCGTCTACCCCGGCAGCGAGGACGACGTCCGCGCGCTGCTCGAGCTCGCGCTCGACGCCGACCTGGTGCTGATCCCCTTCGGCGGCGGCAGCAACATCGCCGGCAGCCTCCACCCCGAGCCCGACGAGACCCGTACGGTCGTCTCGCTCGACCTCGGCCGGATGAACCAGGTCCTCGACCTCGACGAGGACTCCGGCCTCGCCCGCGTGCAGGCCGGCATCCTCGGCCCGGACCTCGAGGAGCAGCTCGGGCGGCGCGGCTGGACCATGGGCCACTACCCCGACAGCTTCACCCACTCCACGCTCGGCGGCTGGGTCGCGACCCGCTCCTCGGGCATGCAGTCGGACAAGTACGGCGACATCGCCAAGATCAGCCGCGGCATGCGCGTCGTGCAGCCGGGCGGGACGCTCGTCGTCCGCCCGCTGCCCAGCACCTCCACCGGCCCGAACACCCGCGAGATGGTCCTCGGCTCCGAGGGCCGCCTCGGCGTGATCACCGAGGTCACCGTCCAGGTGCACCGGATCCCCGAGAACCGCCTGATCACGGCCTACCTCTTCCCGAGCTGGGAGGCCGGCCTGGCCGCGATGCAGGAGATCTCGACCTCCGACGCGCACCCCTCGGTGACGCGGGTGAGCGACTCCTTCGAGACGCAGTTCTCGCTCTCGACCCGCAAGGAGTCGAAGGGCTTCTCGGTCTCCTCCGCCGTCGGCAACGGGCTGTTCAAGCTGCTCGAGCGCCGCGGGTGGGACCTCGACCAGGCCTGCCTGAGCTTCATCGGCTTCGAGGGCGGCCGCGCGCACGTCGCGCACGAGAAGGCGATCGTCGGCTCGATCGTCAAGGCGCACGGCGGCATCGGCCTGGGCAAGGGCCCGGCCGTGCTCTACGACCAGAAGAAGTTCGACACCCCGTACATCCGGGACTTCCTGCTGGACCGCGGCGGGGCGGCGGACGTGTCCGAGACCGCGGCGCCGTGGTCCCGGCTGCTGCCGCTCTACAACGCGGTGATGGAGAACGTTCGCAAGGTCTACGCCGACCTGGGTGTGACGGGGTGGGTGATGTGCCACCTGTCGCACTCCGAGCACTCCGGCGCCTGCCTGTACTTCACCTTCGCCTTCAACCACGACGGCGTCGACCCGATCGCGCAGTACGACCGGGTCAAGGAGGCGCTGCAGCAGACGTTCATCGACCAGGGCGGCACGCTCTCGCACCACCACGCGGTGGGCACCGAGCACAGCCGCTGGCTGGCCGACGACATCTCCGAGCAGGGCGTCGTGATGGTCCAGGGCGTCATCGACACCGTCGACGCCGGGCGCCACCTCAACCCGGGCAAGATCACCCGCAGCTGAGCGTGAACGAGGGGTGGCGGACCCATCGCCACCCCTCGGCACCGCCCCGCGCTACCTGCGCGGCCGACGCTGGCCGCGTGCCGCCCCGCGACCGCCACCTCGCGCCCGTGCTGGTGCTTGCGGCGTGCTCCACGGCTCCCGCACCGGCGCCCGGAGCGCCTCTGGGGCCGGAGGACCGGCACCTCCGACCCCGCCCGACGAGACCCCATCGCGACATGACAACGTGGACATCCGGACCGCCTCACGGGTCCGCAGGACACGCCCCGACAGCGGGGTGAGGTAGCGCACGCGTCCGCAGGCAGAACTTCTCCGGTTACGGCCCACAAACCCGCCTGGAGTGGGCTACGTTTGTCAGCGGGAGTTCACTCCATCGGACGCCCGGGATAGGTCGCGATGCGTCCGGCCTGCGTCGTGTTCCCCGCGCGGGTAGGCCCATCCCCTGCGCATCCCCTATCCCGGGTCATCCGATGGGACGTCGTCGGGTTGGACTCGGGGGCCCGGCGATCCCCGTGATCAGGCGCGACCTCGGTCGCGCCTGCCGGTGTGCCCCCCAAGCCCTCGGTCGGGTCGACCTCCTAGCGCGCCGCGTCCGCGTCGTCGAGTCCCGCCGAGTGGTCCAGCGCCACGGCATCCAGGTAGGTGAAGACCTGCGGGATCCGCAGCAGCGCGATGTCGCGCAGCTCGCGGCCCACGATGCCGATCTCCTCCTCCGGGTCCAGCCCCAGCCGACGCTCGAGCTCGCCGAGGATCTCCTCGCGGCTCCGCCCCGCCGCCCGGATCAGGAACACCCGGCCGAAGCGCGCCTCGTACGCCGCGTTGCCGGCCGCCAGCCGGGCGGCGAGCTCCTCGTCGCCGGACGCGCTCGACGCCTGCTCCGCCCGCGAGAACGACGCCGACTGGCCTGTGCCGGTCGGCCGCTCCCCGATCCGCGGGTGCTGCGCCATCGCCTCGTCGACCTCGGCCGCGCTCAGCGGCGTCGCCGCCTCCCGCGCGGCCTCCACGAGCGCGTCGACCGAGCCGTACGGCCCCGCCGCCACGACGTCGTCGGCCCAGCGCCGCACGTGCAGGCAGGCGATCAACCCCTCGCGGAGCTGCGCGTCCGTCACTCCCGCCAGCTGCGTGCCCATCGAACCTCCGTACGTCACTCACCCGAAGCCGTGCGCTCACCTTAAAGGGGCCGTCGCAACCCCCTGCCGCGCAGGACCGTCAGCTCGAAGGTCGGGCTGCGGACCACGCCGCCGAACGTGGATGGGTCTGGCGGGAGCACGGGCGCGACCGCGTACAGCCCGAGCAGGAAACCACGCGCCCGTGCGGATGGTTGCGCGGCGGCGTGGTCCGCGGCCCGACCGGCACCCGAGGTGACCGGTGCTGCGTGGCTGGACAGAGGCGACGAACCACTAACCTCGCAGGGTGGCACTGGAGGTACGGACCATCACGGCGGAGGAGCACCGGCGGTTCAACGCCGCGCAGCCCTCGGTCTCCTTCCTGCAGACGCCGGCCTGGGGTGAGGTCAAGAGCGAGTGGAAGGCCGAGTCGGTCGGCTGGTTCGACGACCTCGACCCCGAGGGCCCGCCGGTCGGCGCGGGGCTCGTGCTCTACCGCCAGCTGCCGCGGCTGAAGAAGTACCTGGCCTACCTCCCCGAGGGCCCGAACATCGACTGGCTGGGCGGCAACGTCCACTCGTGGCTGGTTCCGCTCGCCGGCCACCTCAAGAAGGCAGGCGCCTTCGGCATCCGCATCGGCCCGCCCGTGGTCTCGCGCCGCTGGGGCGCCGACACGGTCAAGCGGGCCATCGCCGACGAGCGGATCACGCGGCTGAGCGAGGCCGTGCCCGACGAGGTGCAGCACCGGGCGAGCGCCCTGCGCCAGGCGCTCCGCGACCTCGGCTGGCACCCGCCGAGCGAGGACGAGGGCTTCGCGGCCGGGCAGCCGCGCTTCGTGTTCCAGCTGCCGCTCGACGGCGAGACGCCCGAGTCGCTGCTGGCCGGCATGAACCAGCTGTGGCGGCGCAACATCAAGAAGGCCGACAAGGCCGGCGTGGTCGTCACCGAGGGCGGCCGCGGCGACCTGGCCGCCTTCCACCCGCTCTACGTCGAGACAGCCGAGCGCGACCGGTTCACGCCGCGGCCGCTGGCGTACTTCGAGACCATGTGGGACGCGCTGCGCGCCGAGGACGACGACCGCATCCGGCTCTACCTCGCCCACCACGAGGGCGACCTCGTCGCGGCGACGACGTGGGTGCGGGTCGGGCAGCACGCCTGGTACTCCTACGGGGCGAGCAGCACGGCCAAGCGCGACGTCCGCGGCAGCAACGCGGTCCAGTGGCGGATGGTGCGAGACGCGCTCGAGGCCGGCGCGAGCGTCTACGACCTCCGCGGCATCACCGAGGGCCTCGAGGCCGACGACCCGCACCTGGGGCTGATCCAGTTCAAGGTCGGCACGGGCGGGCAGGCCGTCGAGCTGCTCGGCGAGTGGGACCTCCCGCTCAACCCGCTGCTCTACCGGGCCTTCGACGTCTACATGAGGCGGCGCTGATGACCGGCGTGACCATCCACCTCGACGAGGCGCGGTGGCAGGAGCACCTGGCCACGGTCCTCGCCGACACCCCGGCGCTCGTCCCGGTGGTCAAGGGCCACGGGTACGGCTTCGGGCTCGTCCGGCTCGCGGCCGAGTCGCGCCGGATCGGGGTCGACACGATCGCCGTCGGCATGGCCTCCGAGGTCGGTGTCGTCTCCGGCCCCTTCAGCGGGGACGTCGTGGTCCTGCAGCCGTACGAGCCCGCCGACAACCTGGCCCGCACGCTCACGAAGGACCCGCACGTCCTCACCACGGTCTCCCGGCTGGACGACCTCCGCGGCCTCGCCGCGCAGGGCCACCGCCCGCGGGTGCTGGTCGAGGTGCAGACGTCCATGCGCCGCCACGGGCTGCTGCCCGAGGAGCTGGGGCAGGCGGCCGCGCTCCTCGACGACGTCACGTTCGAGGGCTGGAGCATCCACCTCCCGCTGCGGCAGGAGAGCCGCGACGAGGAGGCCGGCCGGCTGGCCCGCGCCGCCGTCGGGGCCCGGCCGGGGACGCTCTGGCTCTCCCACCTGCCCGCCGACCACGTCCGCCGGCTCGGCGAGGAGCTCGGGGTGCCGGTGCGCGCGCGCGTCGGGACCCGGCTCTGGCTCGGTGACGCGAAGGGTCGCGCGGTGACCGCGACCGTCCTCGACGTCCACCCCGTGCGCAAGGGCGAACGCGCCGGCTACCGCGGCCGGGTCGTGCCCGGGGCCGGCTGGGTCGTCGTGGTCGCCGGCGGCACCTCCCACGGCGTCGGGCTGGAGGCACCGACCTCGGCCTCGACCTGGCGCCAGCGGGCGACGGCGCTGGCCACCGGCTCGCTGGGGGCTGCGGGGCGGGCGCTCAGCCCCTTCACCCTGGACGGCAGGAAGCGCTGGTTCCTCGAGCCGCCGCACATGCAGTCGAGCCAGGTCTTCCTCCCGGCCGGGGCCACGCCACCCGCGGTCGGCGACGAGGTCCCCGTCGAGCTGCGGCTGACGATCGCCACCCCGGACGCGGTGATCATGGGGCCCACCCGAGGCTGATCTTGAGGTGAGACTCTGCTGATCTTTGGCTCCGGACCGCAACACTCCTGCTGCCGCAGCGATGTAGGCGGCATGAGGGAGTGGTGGAGCGAGCGGCGGCTGCCGAGGCCGTTGCGCAGGGCGCTGAGGGAGCGTCGCCGGCTGCAGGCACGGCCGTGGGAGGAGGACCTCCTGCACTGGGCCAAGGACGGCTCGCTGCACGGCCACCTCGTCCCGCCCCTGGAGCCCGAGGGACCGCTCCGCCTCCTCGGTCTGCTCCGCCCGACCCGCCGGCTGAGCACCACCAGCGACGGCTGGTGCCCGGTGTGGGCCGACGAGGCCATGCGCCAGTACCTGCTCGACCCCGAGGTCTGACCCGGTCGTCCGGGGACGACCGGGCCCGCACCCCTGGACGGGTCAGACGGCCTGGCGGAGCTCCTCGTCCTCGACACGCAGCAGGTCGGCGTCGCGCCCGATCCCCGCGGCGGCCACGACCTGCCCGTCCTCACGGAAGGTGACGAGCAGGCTCTTCTCGGCCGCCGAGCCGTCCGCCCGGGCGTCCTCGAGCGACTCTGCGTGGCCGCTGAGCCGGAAGCTTTTCCCGTAGTGCATCGTCCAGTAGAAGGACGGCTCGCTCAACGGCTCCTGGGCCCCGAGCAGGTTCATCGCCGCCAGGGCGCCCGAGCGCTGCGCGTGGGCCCAGTGCTCCACCCGCGTGGGCTTCCCGGTCACCGGGTCGGGGAAGCGGGCGATGTCGCCGACCGCGAAGACCCCGCGCACGGCCGTCTCGAAGGTCGCGTCGACCAGGACGCCGTCGTCGACCTCCAGCCCGGCGGCCTCGGCCAGCCCCGTACGCGGCTCGACGCCCACGCCGACGACCAGCAGGTCGCCCGGCACCGGGTCGCCCTCCTCGAGCTGCAGCGCCGAGCCGTCCCAGCCGGTGGCGCGGCCCTCGACGAACCGCGTCCCGTTCTCCTCGTGGAGGTCGCGCAGCACCCGCCCGAGGTCCTCGCCGAGCTGGTTGCGCATCGGCACCGCACCCGGGGCGACGACGGTGACGTCGACCTCGCGCTGCCGCAGCGACTGGGCCACCTCGAGCCCGATGAAGCCGTTGCCGACCACGACCACGCGGACGTCCCCCTCCGCGGCCTGGGCGGCCGCGAGGAGCGCGTCGGCGTCCCCCTTGTCGCGCAGGACGAAGACGTCGTCGCGGTCGAAGCCCGGCAGGTTCGGTCGCACCGGCGCGGAGCCGGTCGCCAGCACGAGGGCGTCGTACGGCAGCTCCTCGCCGTCGGCCAGCGCGACGACCCGCTCGGCCACGTCGAGGGACGCGACGCTCGTGCCCAGGCGGGTCTGGACGTCGTGCTCGGCGTACCAGGACTCCGGCTCCATCAGGAGGTCCTCGGCCTGCTTGCCGCCCGAGAGGTAGTTCTTGCTCAGCTCGGTGCGGTCGAGCGGCAGGCCGGGCTCGGCGGAGACGACGGTGATCGCGCCGGCGTAGCCGATGCGCCGCAGCCGCTCGACCGCGGCGAACCCCGCGGCCCCGCCCCCGACGACCACGACGCGGGAGACGCCGCGGTCGTCGTCGACGCGCAGCGGGGTCCCCGGCTCGGGGGCCGGCTCGGCGGCCACGGTGACCCGGTCGCCGTCGACCGTGACGGCCCACTTCTTGAGCGGCTCGATGGCCGGGGCGTGCGTCGCCTCGCCCGTGCGCAGGTCGAAGCACGCGTGGTGGAAGGGGCAGACGACGCTGTCGCCGACCCGTCGGCCGTTGGCCAGCGGGGCGCCGCGGTGGGTGCAGGCGGCGTCGAGGGCGCTGACCTGCGGGATCCCGAGCCCGTCGGTCCAGGTGGCCAGCAGCACGTCGGCGTCGCCGACCTTGCCGGCCAGCAGGCCGTCGCTCGTGAAGTCGGAGAGGGAGACTCCCGCGGTGAGGTCGGGGGCGTCGTCGGGCATGGGGCTCCTCGTGGTCGTACGGCCGGCGGTCTCGGCCTGGTCGTCTCGTCGGGAGTGACGGCTCGCTGACGATCTCCTCGGAGATCATCGGTGCGGCGTCAGTCCCGCTCGCACCCGGGGGTTCGACCCGGCCCGGCGGCGCAGTTGCAGCCGGGCGCCGTGCGTCGCTCAGCCGCGCAGCTTGGCCCGCAGCCGTGCGGTGTCCTCCGGGGTCCAGCCGATGCGCGCGAGCATCGGCTCGACGCCCCCGTACGCGTCCTCGACGTGCTCGAGGAAGGCCCGCATCGTCTCCGGGTGTGACAGGTGCGAGGAGAGCGGGCGGTCGCGCAGGTTGGCGTTGTAGGTGTCGGAGGCGAGCAGCCGGTCGAGGATCTGCTGGGCCCGCTCGGAGCTCGCGGCGTAGTCGGCGACGACCGCCTCGCGTTCCGCACCGGCCAGCGTCAGGGCCAGGGCGACCAGCGTCCCCGTACGGTCCTTGCCCGCCGCGCAGTGCACGAGCGCGGCCCCGTCGGCGTCGGCGACGGCGCGCAGGCCGGCGAGGACCGAGTCGGGGCGGTCGTGGAGGTAGGAGAGGTAGACGCTGGTGACCCTGTTCTCCGCCTCGACCGACGGCTCCAGGTCGACCCAGGGCAGCGCCTCGTCGGGCACGGCCTCGGGGCGCTCCTCGACGGCCTGCGCCGCCTCCGGGCTCTCGCTCGTCTTGTCCTCGCCGACGCCCTCGCGCCACTCGCGGAAGAACGAGTGCTGGTGGTGGACGACGTCGGTCCTCGAGAGCGGGCCGGGACCCTCCATCTCGACCTCGTAGTCGCTGCGGAGGTCGACGACGTCGGTCACGCCGAGCTGCAGCAGGGCGTCGACATCGGCCGGCGTCAGGTCCTGGAGGTTGTCGGAGCGCAGCAGCCGGCCGGGGACGATCTCGCCGCCGTCCGTGGTCGGGGTCCCTCCGACGTCGCGCAGGTTGACGAGCTGGTCCATGTCGATCCACCGGGGCACGCGGTCATCGTAGGTGGGCCGCCGGACCGTCTCGGCGGCTGCGAGCACCGCGGTCGGGCCCTCGGCTGCCGCCTGCGCTGGTCCCGGTCCGGTGACCACTGGTCGGTTCTGGGCGGTGGAGAGCCTGCGGAACGCCCGCAAGTGACCAGTGGTCGGCCGAGGGCGGGGCGAGGGCAGTTCGGGGCGGCCTCAGCGAACCGGCACCACGAGCGGCCCGCGGCGGCCGAACGCCCAGACGACGAGAGCGACAGCGGCGAGGCCGGCGCCGACGAGCGTGACCGCGTACCAGCCGCCGGCGGCCCAGAGCACGGTGGCCAGCACCGAGCCGCCCGCGCCCCAGAGGAAGTTGTTGGTGACGAAGGCGGTGTTGAGCCGGCTCCGCTCCTCCGCCGAGACCGCGAACATCCGCGTCTGGTTGAGGATGCCGATGCCCTGGATGGCGACGTCGAGCAGCAGGATCGCGACGACGACCCCGACCACCGAACCGCCACCGAGCGCGCCGATCACGAAGGCGACGACGACCAGCGCCCAGCCGACCCCGCTGGCCGGCACCGACCAGCCGCGGTCGTGCAGCCGCCCGGCCCGCTGCGCGGCGATCGCCCCGACGAGGCCCACGAGCCCGAACAGGCCGATGACCGACACCGAGAAGTCGAAGGGCGGCCCGCTGAGCAGGAAGGTCAGCGAGGTCCAGAACATCGTGAACAGCGCGAAGCTGATTCCCGCCAGCAGCAGCGTCCAGCGCACCACCCGCTCGCGGCGCACGACGGCGAAGACCGACGCGATCAGGCGCCCGTACGTCACCCGCGCCTTGGGCTCGAGGTCGGGGATCGCCCGCCACAGGAGCACGGCCAGCACCAGGTCCAGCACCGCCGCGCCGACGTAGATCGAGCGCCAGCCGAACGCGTCGGCGACGACGCCGCTGACCGTCCGCGACAGCAGGATGCCGGTGAGGATGCCCGAGACGACGGTCCCCACCACCGCGCCGCGGTCGGCGTCGGAGGCGAGGTCGCCGGCCAGGGGCGTCAGCAGCTGTCCGCCCACGGTGGTCAGCCCGAGGACGAAGAGCGCGGCGACGAGGAACCCGAAGGACGGCGCGACCGCGCAGAGGCCCAGCGCGACGGCCGCGGCCACGAGCGCCGCGGGGACCAGGCGGCGCCGGTTCGTGACGTCGCCCAGCGGGACGACGAGCAGGATCCCGAGCGCGTAGCCGAGCTGGGTGGTCGTGACCAGCCAGCCGGCCGACGCCGTCGACGTATGCAGGTCCGTCGCGACCACGTCGAGCAGCGGCTGCGCCCAGTAGAGGTTGCCGACGGCGGCGCCGGCCGCCACGGCGAAGAGGAAGGTGAGGCCCCGCCCGATGCCGGGTCGGGCGGGGCCATCCGTGGAGGGACCGGACGTCACTCCGGGTCGTGCGACGTCATCAGCGTGGCCGTGCTCGGGCCCCAGCGGTCGGAGCCGGTGTTGGCCTGGTGCCAGTGCGGGTAGGGCATGCCGACCCGGCTGACGTCGTCGAGGCGGCTGATCTCCTCGGCGCCCAGCTGCAGGTTCGCGGCCGCGAGGTTGTCGGCCAGCTGCTCCTCGGTACGCGCGCCGACGATCAGCGAGGTGACGGCGGGCTTGGCCAGCGTCCAGGCGAGCGCGACCTGCGCGGCGGAGACGCCGTGGCCCTCGCCGATCTCGACGAGGGTGTCGATGATCGAGTAGAGCTGGTCCTCGTCGCGGACGGGCGGCTCGGTCCAGCCCTGGAAGCGGCGGCTGCCCTCGGGGGCGTCCTGGCCGCGGCGGTACTTGCCGGACAGCAGGCCGCCGGCGAGCGGGCTCCACACGAGGATGCCGAGGCCCTGGTCGATCGAGACCGGCACGAGCTCGAACTCCGCGTCGCGCGCCTGGAGGGAGTAGTAGATCTGCTGGCTGACGAACTTCTCCGTCGCGGTCTTGTCGGCCGCCCACAGCGCCTTCATCAGCTGCCAGCCGGTGTAGTTGGACGCGCCGACGTAGCGGACCTTGCCCGAGCGGACCAGCGTGTCGAGCGCCGCCATGGTCTCCTCGAGCGGGGTCTGGCCGTCCCACTCGTGGACCTGGTAGAGGTCGATGTGGTCGGTGCCGAGGCGGCGCAGGCTCGCCTCCACCGAGTTGATGATGTGGAAGCGCGACAGGCCGAGCTGGTTGGGCCCGTCGGCGTCGCCGACCTGCATCCGCACCTTGGTGGCGATGAGCACCTCGTCGCGGTCGGAGCCGAGCGCGGCCCCGAGGATCTCCTCCGACTGGCCGGCGGAGTAGACGTCCGCGGTGTCGAAGAGGTTGACCCCGGCGTCGCGGGCCATGGTGATCTGGCGGCGGGCGCCGTCGACGTCGAGGTTGCCGACGGGCTTGGCCCAGCCGGTCCCGGCGAAGCCCATGGTGCCCAGGGTGATGGTGGAGACGCGGAGCCCGGAGGCCCCCAGCTGGCGGTAGTCCATGACCGGACAACCTACCGAGGGCAGCGCCCGTGCTCCCGGGTGGTCGCCGGTCTCGCCCCTGTCGGCCGACGCCCTGGCGACGGCGTACGGGCCCTCCGAACGCGGCCTCGCCGCCCACCCTCGCTTCAGGGGACGGAAACCTATGCGCGCACAGGTTTCCCTCACTGAGCGCAGGATGCAGCCTGGGCTGAGTGCCAGGAACCTGGGCACAGTGGTCGGCCGCGCAGGGCGCTAAGGACGGGATCGAAGATCCTCCAGGTGCCCGCAGGGCAGCATTCGGACGCTCAGCTCGCCCAGTGGCCGGTGAAGAAGAGCCAGCACCACCAGATCATCAGCACGACCTCGAGGCCGAGCGCGAACCCGACGAGCGTGCGGTGCGTGACGACCCTTCCCGGCGTACGCGGCCGCCGCCGGGCCCACTCGGCGAGCATGATCCACAGCGGGAACCACAGCAGCGTCGCGCGGTTGACCGAGAAGAACCAGTAGGACAGCGAGAAGGCGAGCACCTGCACGCCGACCCACGCGGCCTCCCCGAGGATCGGCCGCTCGCCCGCGCGCAGCAGCCGGACGCTGCGGACGAGCGCCCAGACCACGACGAGCACCCCCACGAGCATCGAGACCATCTCCCCGCGGAACACCGCGGCCCACCAGGGGTGGTCGGCGTACGCGCCGGGGACGATCGCCGGGATCGTGTTCGCGAAGGACTGCCACGGCCAGGTCAGCTCGCGCACCCAGCCGGTCGACTGCGCGCGGTACCAGGCGGTCCAGCTGCCGCTGATCGCGTGCAGGTAGGTCGCGAACACGGCGATGACGGCCGACGGGACGAGCAGCAGGGCGAGGCGGCGCAGCCGGAGCTTCGCGAGCGCCAGCGAGTGAAGCTCAGCGGGGGGTGTGGGGGGTCGTCCCCCCTCCGAGACAGGGACCGCGGAGACCCTGGGCGTCGTCAGGACCATCACCACCAGCGCGCCGATGAGGAACAGCCCGGACACCCGCACGGAGCAGGCGACCGCGGCGAGCAGGACGGCGGCCACCCACCGGTCGGAGCGCGCCCGCTCCCAGGCCCAGAAGGCCGCCGCGCAGAACAACGACTCGGTGTACGGCACGACGGTGAAGACCGCCGTCGGGGCGAAGAGCCACGCGACCGCGGCGGCCGGGCCGCCGAGGCGGTAGAGGGCCCCGGCGGCGACCGCCGAGCAGACCAGGGACACCACGACCCCGGTGACCGCGACCGGGACGCCCACGGCCAGGCCGAGCGCCAGCAGGCCCGGCAGGCCGGGGAAGAACGCCATCAGCGTCCCGTCCGCGTCCGCCCAGTAGCCGCCCGCGGCCAGGCGCGAGAAGTGCTGCACGTCCCAGTTGCTCACCATGTCGGTGACCGTGCGGCCCGTCGTCACGGCGAGCACCAGCGCCACCAGGGCGATGAGCGCCCGGCTCGCCAGCCAGGCCTGGACGACGAGGCGGGCGCCGCTGTCGGTGCGGTCGACCGCCGCCGTCGGCTGCGTCTCCGGAGCCTCGCGCACCGTCACGTCCGCACCGCCGGCCGGGCGAGGAGCCGCGTACGCCACGCCGCGTCGGGCGCCCCGTCGAGCACGCCGCCGGTCGGGTCGTCGCCCACGCTCCCTGAGCCTGTCGAAGGGCGCCGCACGCGGTCGCGCTCCGGGTGCAGGACGTCCCGCACGACCACCGCGACGACCCAGGCCTGCGTGGCCAGGCGCAGCACGACGGCCAGCCAGTAGACGCGGTCCTCGCCGCCGTCGCCGGGGCTGAGGTCGCCGCCGAGGTGCCACCAGATCGCCACGAAGTAGACGAGCTCGCCGACGGTGAAGACCCACCAGTCCCGCCAGCGCGGCCGGGCGAGCACCACGAACGGCAGCAGCCACAGCACGTACTGAGGGGAGTAGACCTTGTTGGTCATCAGGAACGCCGCGACCACGAGGAACGCGACCGTCCCGAACCGCGGTCGCCGGGGCGCGAGGACGATCAGCAGCCCGATCAGCAGGCAGCCGAGCGCGAAGAGACCGGCGCTCACCGTGTTGAGGTGCGGGACCGGGTGCCCGGCGAGCGAGAACACGTACCAGATCGAGCCGAAGTCGCCCGTGCGGTCGGCGTTGAACGTCCAGAAGTCGAGCCACGCGTCCGGCGCCAGGACGAGCGCGGGCAGGTTGACCACGAGCCAGCTGACCGCGAACCCGACGAGCAGCCGCCCGTAGGCCCGCATGCGCCGGGAGCGCAGGCAGAGCAGCAGCAGCGGCCCGAGCAGCAGCGCCGGGTAGAGCTTCGCCGCCATGCCCAGCCCGAGCAGGACGCCGGCGAGCCCGGGGCGCTTCCGGCTCCAGGCCAGCACCCCCGCGGCGGCGAGGGCGACGGGGAGCAGGTCCCAGTTCACGAGCGCGGCCGCCGCGACCGTCGGGGCCGCGGCGAGCATCATCGCGTCCCAGGGCCGGTCGACGACCGTCCGGACCTGCGCCCACACGGCCACGAGGAACAGCGCTCCGAGGAGCACCTGGTTGACGTCGACGAAGCGGAGCGTCGCGTCGACCGCCTGCTGGGCGCTCAGCCCGGTCCCGCTCGGCGCGCCCGTGAGCACGGTGATGCGACGCTCGAGCTCGAGGAACCAGCCGGTCAGCACCGGGTACTCGAGCACCGGGTAGGAGCCGGAGTCGAGGTAGGGGGTGTTGCCCTGCAGCAGCCCGCGGTCGGCGTAGAGCAGGCCGATGTCGGAGTAGCAGAGCCGACGGAACGTGTCCGGCGACTGCCCCGCGACGGTGATCCGGCACGGCAGCCGGAAGACCATCCCGGCCAGGTAGGTCAGCGTCGCGACGACCAGGACGACCCGGGTCGGGTTCCAGAAGTCGCGGACCAGCGCCGCGTAGCGCCCGAGCGGACCGCCGAGCCGCTGGCTCATCGCCCCGACGAACGGGTCCTCCCGCGCCGGCTGGACGCTCACCCGGTCAGCGCCGCGGGGTGGCGCTGGTGCCCGGCGTCGGGCGCGAGGACGACGAGGGCGTGGGTGCGGTGGCGCTCGGCTGCTGCGGCTGCGCCGGGGTCGGCGGCTGCGGCGGCTTCGGCGGGTTGCCCGGCGTCGGCGGCTGCGGCGGGGCCGGCGGCGTGTACGTCGGCTGCTGGTAGGAGTTCACGTACGCCGGGTCGTCGAACGGCTCGACGTCCTGCCCCTTCGTCGCGGTCTGCATGTAGGACGACCACGTCTGCAGCGGGTAGGTCGCGCCGAAGAACGTGCTGTCCCCCGGCCGGCGGTAGGGGTCGAGGCTCGCGCTGCCCGACTTGCCCGCCACGTACATGACCGCCGTCGAGACCTGCTTGGTGTAGCCGACGAACCACGACGAGTTGACGATGTTCTGGCCCTCGCCGTCCTCGACGCCGTTGGTGCCGGTCTTGCCCGCCACCGGTCGGCCCAGCGCGGCGGCCGCACGGCCGGTGCCCTGCTCGACCACGCTCGACAGCGCGTACGTGACGTCGTCGGCCACGTCGCTGCTGACCGCGCGCTCCTTGGCGGGGTCGGCCTTGTAGAGCACCTTGCCGTCGAGGTCCTTGACCTCCTTCACCACGTGCGGCGCGACGTGCACGCCCCCGTTGGCGAACGTCGCGTAGGCGCTGGCCTGGTTGAGCGGGCTGACCTCCGGCGTGCCGATGGGGATGTTGCGCTCGGCGGCGTCCCAGCCGCGCGACTTCGGCGCGCCGGCCTTCTCCGCGACCTCGAGGGTCTTGTCCTTGCCCTCGGGCAGCTGCCGGATGAGGTCGACGAAGGCCGTGTTGATCGACAGGGCCGTGGCCTTGACCAGGTCGACGCCGTAGCCGTAGTTCTCGCCGTACTCGTTGCGCACCGGGATCGGGTCGCCCGGGATCCTCCAGGTGTTGCCGTGGAACTGCGAGCGCAGGCTGAAGCCGTTCTCCAGCCCCGCGGCCAGCGTGTACGTCTTGAACGTCGAGGCCGTCGGTCGCGCCGTCGTCGCCCAGTTGCGCGAGTTGTCGACGAAGTCCGGGCCGCCGTAGAGGGCCAGGACGTTGCCCGAGTCGACGTCGACCGAGGCCACCGCCGCGTGCAGGTTCGACTCCTTCTGGCCCGACGCCCGCGCCGCCTGCTCGCTGGTGTCCTGGGCGGCCTTGATCGCGGCCTTCTGGTCGTCCTGGTCGAAGGTCGTCGTGATCCTCAGGCCACCGCCCTGGATCTCGGAGGAGCTGAAGCCGGCGTCGGACAGCTCGGCCTCGACCATCTTGAGCAGGAAGCCGTTCGGCCCGCCGTAGCGCTCGGAGCTCTTGATCTTGGGGAACTTGGGCAGGGCCTTGCTGTACTTCGCCGCCTGCTCGGCGGTGATGTCGCCGGTCTCGGCCATCGAGGAGATGACGTAGCGGTAGCGGTCGAGCAGCCGCGGCCGGTTGTCCTTGTCGTCGGGGTCGAAGGCCGTCGGGTTGTTGATCACCGAGGCCAGCACCGCCGCCTGCGGCACCGTCAGCTTCTTGGCGTCGACGTCGAAGTACGCCTGGCTCGCCGCCTGGATCCCGTACGCGCCGTGGCCGAAGTAGATGGTGTTCAGGTAGCCCTGCAGGATGTCCTGCTTGCTCTTCTGCTGGCTCAGCTTGTACGCCAGGAACAGCTCGCGGTACTTGCGGCTGACCGTCTGCTCGCTGTTGAGGTAGAGGATCTTGATGTACTGCTGGGTGATCGTCGAGCCGCCCTGCAGGCTGCCACCACGCGCGATGACCCAGGCCGAGCGGGCCAGTCCGCGCAGCGAGACGCCCTTGTCGGTCCAGAAGGTGCGGTTCTCCGCCGCGACGACCGCCTCCTTGATGGAGTCGGGCATCTTGTCCAAGTCGAGCGGCTGCCGGTTCTGGATGGCGAAGTTGCCGAGCTCGGTCTTGCCGTCGCCCCAGTAGACGAAGGTCGTCGCCGTCTCGAAGTCCTTGTTGGGGTTGGGCAGCGAGGTCGTCGCGTAGCCGTACGCGACCGCTCCCCCGCCCGCCACGACGCACAGGGCGACCAGGATCGCCACCGCGCCGGCAAGACGCTTGAACCAGCGGGCGCTGCCCCGCTTAGGGGCACCGGCCGGTTGCTTGGCGACGGGGCCCCAGTTGGGGTCAGCCATAGATGTCCTCGACGGTCTGCTGGCGACGCGGGGGCTTGCGCTTCACCCCGTCGCCGAGAAGGTAGGAGACGATCATGTGGTTCCAGCTGCAGCGCAGGCACACCTCCACAACGACGACCTTGAACTCGCCGTACTGGTGGGCCATCTCCTCGAGCTCGCCCGGCGGCTTGATTCGGCCGGAGAACTGGCCGAGCTGGTCGCCGAACGTGTAGCTGAGGTTGTACATCTCGGGTGACTCGCACACCGGGCACGGCACCTTGGCCTGCTCCCCGTGGTACTTCGCCGCCCGCAGCAGCATGGGGTCCGCGTCGCACGCGTCGAGCTTGGCCAGCCGCTTGCCGGGCCGCTTCAGACCCTCCAGCGTGCGGCGTCGCTGCAGCGCATAGTCGATGACCTCCCGCTGCGACCACATGGGCTCGATGGTAGGTCGTGCGGATGTGGGTTTCTAAGTTTCACGGGGCGCAGAGCGCGTCCTTGCTCCAACCTTCAGGTACAGGTTCGGCGACGTTGCCGCACCTCACCGCGAGGCCAGCCACGATCCCTGAGCCTGTCGAAGGGCCCGCACCCAACGGAAGCCACCTCGCTCACAGAGCCATCTACACCGCACTCGCTCGCTGCCGAGGCCCTCTACGACGTACGATCGACCGTCCGGCCCAGCCGGCCCGGGGCCTTGGCGCAATTGGTAGCGCACCTGCTTTGCAAGCAGGGGGTTAGGGGTTCGAGTCCCCTAGGCTCCACCGTCCTCGACGCTGCGGAAGCCGCGGTGAATGGCGATCAGCCCTCAGACGGCCGCGACTGAAGCGCGCTGGTAGAAGTCGCTTGGCAAGCTGTGGTCGAGTCGCCACGTGATGGCGATCGGCCGTTCGCCCCGGTGCTCCAGGTAGTGCACGGGACCCGCGAAGAAGTACGCGCTTGTCCCAAACTCATCCGACTTGTGCTGGCGGACGAAGAGCAACTTGGTGCTCGAACCATGCAAATACCGCTGGCCCGTCGTCGAGGTGACAGACGTCGTCGACTGCGACTCCCAGTGGAAGAGGGTGGGGCTGATCGGGTAGTCCCGGTAGAGAGTTGTCGGTGAGTAGTCGGCCTCGGACTTCTGCAGCGTGACAAAGAAGGCATCAGTATCGATCTCGGGCACGTAGAGCACGCCTTCGCGGAACGAGTTCGGCTTGCGATCGATGCTTGCGTAGCCCAACGCCGCAAGGACCTCCTCGCGCTGATAAGTGGCGTGCACCTGAAGCGGGACGTCGTGGAGCGCACCCCGGACAGGGACGGTCACGTGCGGCGCACGGTCGAAGGCCAAGTCGACGACGGATTGCAGCTCGTCGCGCACCGCTGCCTCTCGCCGCAGCTCGGTGAGCCCGGCTTCGACCGAAGGGTGACCACCTCCGCCCGGCCAGAGCGAGAAGAACAGCATCTGCGCCATCACCTGGTCGAGGGGGCTGAGCTCGTCGTAGCCGGGCGCGTCGTCGTCAAGGAGGCTGCGGTAGGCCGATGCGCGGGCCGCGTCGTCCACGTGGGCTAGGGCTCGCCCGCGCTTCAGCAACTCCCGCTGGTAATCGCCACCACCTCGTGTCGATAGACCGGCGGAACGCCGAAGCTCGGTCCAGGACCGCTGACCTTGGCGCAGGACGTCGGAGAGCTCCAGTCCGGTCTCCCGCAAGAACGTCGGGAGGTCCTGGTCGCCGTGCTCGCGCAGCTCGGCAACAAGATTCGGCCACCGGTTGCCGACTTGCTGTCGGATGTTCTCCAAGACGATCGCCTGAGACTGTCGATCCATCGCGATCTGGCAGCCCGACGGCAAGAACGGAAAGCCGCGCTCGACGGCTCGGGCCAGACCACGTCGGGTCTCTCCGGTCAACGCGCGCAAGCGTTGGTCAAAGCGGAACTCTTTGCGGTGGTGGCCGACAAAGTCCAAGACCGTCAGGACAGCTTTGTCGCGGGTGCGACGAAGCCCACGCCCGAGCTGCTGCAGGAACAGCGTGGCGCTCTCGGTTGGGCGCAGGAAGAGGACGGTGTCCACATCGGGCAGGTCAACGCCCTCGTTGAAGAGGTCCGCCACGAAGATCGCGTTGATTCGCCTGTCGCGAAGGTCGGCGAGCGCCTGGGCTCGCTCTATCGCCGGGGTCGAGCCGTCGATGGCGATGGCGCGCACGCCCGCCTCGCGGAACACGTCAGCCATGAAGCGCGCGTGAGAGACGCTCACGCAGAAACCAAGCGCGCGCATGCCGCCGAGGTCCAAGACCTTGTCTTGAAGCTGCCGAAGCACGATGGCGGCACGCGCGCGATTACCGGTGTAGAGCCCGGCGAGCTCCGTCTCGTCGTATCGCCCACGCGACCACGCGACACGGCGCAGGTCAGTGCCGTCGGCAACGGCGAAGTAGTGGAAGGGGCACAGCAGGTCCGCGCCCAGCGCATCCCACAACCGCAGCTCCGCCGCCGTACGCCCCTCGAAGAACGACCGCACATCGAGGCCGTCCGACCGCTCTGGGGTCGCGGTGAGACCGAGCAGCTCCAGCGGCTCGAGTTGCTCGAGCAGGCGGCGGTAGGTCCTCGCTTCCGCATGGTGGAACTCGTCGATCACCACGACCTCGTAGGCGTCTCGGTCGATGCGGCTCACGCCGTACGCGGTCAACGACTGGACGCTGGCGAAAACGTGGCGCCAACGCTCAGGGCGGGCGCCCCCGACATAGAGCTCACCAAAGCTGCTGTCGTTCAACACTTCCCGATACGTCCGGAGCGATTGCTCCAGGATCTCCCTTCGGTGTGCGACAAAGAGCAGCGAAGGCCGCTCATCCGCCGCGTTCGCCAAAGAGCGGTAGTCCAAGGCCGCGATCACCGTCTTCCCGGTCCCCGTCGCCGCGACCACCAGATTCCGATGCCGATCGTGAACCCGACGTTCCACCTCAAGTGCTTCGAGAATCGCTTCTTGGTGCGGGTAGGCCCTGACCTGGAGACCCGAGAGCGACAACGTGACGCGGTCATGGGTGGTGCGGCCGGCGCCTTCAGCCAGCGCGTCGTCCAGGCGGTCCCGGTCGCGGTCGGGGTCGTACGACTCGAAGCTCGGGTCGTTCCAGTAGGTGTCGAAGGTGGCTCGGAACTTCTCGAGCAGAGCAGGAGTCCCCACTCGGGAGAGGCGAACATTCCACTCGACCCCGTCGAGCAGTGCGGCTCGCGAGAGGTTCGACGACCCGACATACGCGGTGTCAAAGCCCGTACGCCGACGGAACATCCAGGCCTTCGCGTGGAGTCGAGTTCGATGCGCGTCGTACTGGATCTTGACGTGAGCACCGAACTCGCGCACGAGTCGGTCGAGTGCGTCGGGGTCTGTTGCCCCCATGTACGTAGTGGTGATGACGCGGAAAGGCGCGCCGCGTTCTCGACCTCGTCGAAGTTCAGGCTCGAGCAGTCGCAGTCCGTACCACTTGACGAAGGCACACAGCAGGTCGATCTCGTCGGCCGTGTCCAGCTCTGCTTTGAGCTCGGAGCCGAGACTCGGTTCACCTCTCGTATTCGTCAGGAGCGCCGCTTCAGACAACGGCGTCGCCGGGCGAACCCTTTCGTAGGTGACCACGCCCGGCGCCGTGGTCGCACGAAGGGCGGTCAGCTGACGAGCTGGATCGACAACGGCGTCGGCCTCCGGCGACAAGACACTCAAGACGCGATTCACCACGTCAAGGCGGTGAAGGGGATCTGACGTCGAGGCCAGGACCCGTTGCAGCACGGACTCGACGTGCCGCGAGAGCACGTGCGGCTGGTCTCCGGGATCGACGGCGGCGACGTCGCGCTCAAGTTCGACCTCCCCCGACGCCAAGTCGCGCTCAAGCTGCTGTGTCAGCAGCTGCTCGTACAGGCCCTGCTCCATGCGCATCCCCTCGCTCAGGAGGTGCGAGCTTGTCACGTTCGCCGCCGTCTGAGCAGCCATTCGGACCTTCGGTCGACCCTTGCCGTAGGCGGGCTACAGGTTCAGGCTGGACGAAGCGGCGGACGAGGCGTACGACCGCCACCCTCGACGGCGAGGAGAGCGATGGACCACGCGCTGGACGCGATCTGCTTCGCGGTCGTGATGGTCGTGCCCCTGCTCGTGTGGGTCGTCAGCCGCCGTCCGGTCAGGGTGCGCATCGAGGCGCTCCTGCGTCCGCTCGGCGCACGGGTGTGGCAGCAGCTGGTCGTCGACGACACCCCGGACCCGGCCACCCTCTTGCGGTGGGCACAGCAGCGGCTCGCCCGGCGGCGCGCCGACCTCGAGCGCGTACGGCGGCTGCTGCTCGACGACGAGTGGATGTCGGGCACTCGTCAGGTCGGGAACCGGCTCGCGTACGAGCGGCTGGTCGTCGACGTGCGGGAGGCCGAGCGCCAGGTGCCGGCGGCGGCGCTCGAGGTGCCGGCTGCGCCGTCACCGGTGAGTGCCCCGCGGTTCACGTTCGTGGCGCCGAACACGCAGCCCGCGGTGGAGATGATCGAGTTCGGGCCGAGCGGGCGCTGGTTCTGAGTTAGCCGACCAGCTCGGCCGGTGTTGTGCGTGTAGCCCTTCGACAAGCTCAGGGATCGTGGTCGGGATCGGCGACGGAGCCGCTCTCTGACCAACGGGCCCTTCGACAGGCTCAGGGATCGTGGCCGGGATCGGCGACGAGGTCGACCCTTCGACAGGCTAAGGGGACGTGGCTGCACCTGGCCGTCGTCACCAGGCCCGGAGAAAGACGAAGGAGCGCCGACCGTGAGGTCGACGCTCCTTCAGAGGTCTTGCTGGCTGTGCAGGCTCAGATGGCCTGGACGGCGTCGGCCTGCGGGCCCTTCGGACCCTGCGTGGTCTGGAACTCGACCCGCTGGCCCTCGTCGAGGCTGCGGAAGCCCGACGACTGGATCGCGCTGTAGTGCACGAACACGTCCGGCCCGCCGCCGTCGACGGCGATGAAGCCGAAGCCCTTCTCAGCGTTGAACCACTTGACGGTTCCCTGTGCCATGTAAATCTCCCTGAAGCTCTCGGGCCGCACCTCGCGGCCTCGTGATGCTGTTGGGCGCCGGCCTCGGCCACCGCCCTCGCGAGATCAAAAGGGCGTAGCACGTACCACGGCTCAAGAACTGCTTACAGCGATCACCATGATTGCATCCCCGCACCCAGAGGACAAGGCGGGACCGTGACGCGGCTCTCGCCCCTCGGCCGAACCCGGGTGGATTTTGGATCGTTGAGGCGCTCGTCCTCGGCCCCGGGGAAGCCCGCAGGTGGGGTTCGGGCCGCGGCGCAGGGGTGCGCCAACCCGTTCCGGGCCCTTCGACAGGCTCAGGGAGCGTCCCCTCGGGCCCCTCGACAGGCTCAGGGAGCGTCCCCTCGGGCCCTTCGACGCACTCAGCCGTCGTCCGCCCTGCCGCTCGGCAGGCTCAGGGGGCGGTCGAGACCTGTCGTCGCCCCCTCACCCTTGACCGCCCCGACGCACCGGCGTACGGTCCGCCTAAACCGGTTCAGGCGCAGTGCCCGGACCGTCTGACCAGCGAAGGTCACCGCTCATGAGCCCGCGGACCAAGAGCTCGACGCCTGGGGCGCCGACGATCGTGGACGTCGCGCGCGCCGCCGGGGTGTCCAAGGGGCTGGTCTCGCTCGCGGTGAACGACCGGCCTGGCGTCTCCGACGCGACCCGGGCCCGGGTGCGCGAGGCGGCCGAGCAGCTGGGCTGGCGACCGAACCTGCAGGCGCGCACCCTCTCGACGCAGACCACGTACGCGCTGGGGCTGGTCCTGCGCCGGGACGCACGGATCGTCGCGGCGGACCCGTTCTACCCGGCGTTCATGGCCGGGATCGAGTCCGTGCTGTCGACCCAGGGCCGCGTCCTCGTGCTGAGCGTGGTGGGCGACGCCGAGGCGGAGGAGCGCGCGTACCGCTCGCTCGCGGCGGACCGACGGGTCGACGGGGTGTTCCTCAACGACCTTCGCCACGGCGACGACCGCGTCGCCCTGCTTGCGGAGCTCGGCATGCCCGGCGTGCTGATCGGCCGGCTCGACCACCCCGGCGGGCTGCCGGCCGTCGTGCTCGACGACCGTCCCGGCGTCGTCGCCGCGGTGCACCACCTCGCCGACCTCGGGCACCGCGAGCTCGCGTACGTCGCCGGCGACCCGGCCCTGCAGCACGCCCGGACACGGCGCCGCGCGTTCGAGGAGGCGGTCGCCGCGCGCGGGCTCACGCCGACCGCGGTGGTCGACACCGACTTCACCATGGCCGGCGGCGCCACGGCGACGGCCGCCCTGCTCGAGGGCCGATTGCGCCCGACCGCCGTGCTCTACGCCAACGACCCCATGGCGGTCGCGGGTCTCGGGGCGCTGCAGCGCGCCGGCGTCCGCGTGCCCGACGAGGTCTCCGTGGTCGGGTTCGACGGCACCGAGCTGGCGCACCACACCTGGCCCGCGCTGACCACGGTCCGCTCCGACCCCGAGCAGTGGGGCGCCGCCGCGGCCCGCACGCTGCTCGCCCTCACGAGCACCGGCTCGGCCCCCGACGTCGAGCTGGCTCCCGCCGAGCTCGTCACCGCCCGTTCCACCGGACCCGCCCCCGCCCTTCGTCAGGCTCAGGGCACGTAGCAGAACCGCCCCATCCCGTCCCCACAAGGAGAAGTCGTGCAACGTCGCATCACCCGGATCCTCGCCGTCGCCAGCGTGCTCGGCCTGTCGCTCACCGCGTGCGGGGGAGGTGGCAGCGGCGGCAGCGAGGCGCAGGACGCCGCCAAGTCCGCCCGCGGCCCCATCACCGTCTGGTACTCCAACAACGAGCAGGAGGTGGCGTGGGGCAAGGCGATGGTCCAGTCCTGGAACAGCGCCCACCCCGACCAGCAGGTGACCGGCCAGGAGATCCCCGCCGGCAAGAGCAGCGAGGAGGTCATCGGCGCCGCGATCACCGCCGGCACGGCCCCCTGCCTCGTCTTCAACACCGCACCGTCGGCGGTGGGCCAGTTCCAGCGCCAGGGCGGCCTGGTCAACCTGGCGAGCTTCCCCGACGGCGAGTCCTACATCACCGAGCGCAGCGGCGACGTCGCCAAGCAGTACCAGAGCAGCGACGGCGGCTACTACCAGCTGCCGTGGAAGTCGAACCCCGTGATGATCTTCTACAACAAGGACCTGTTCAAGAAGGCCGGCCTCGACCCCGACAACCCGCAGCTGGCGACGTACGACCAGTTCCTCGACGCGGCGCGCAAGATCAAGTCCTCGGGGGCCGCGAAGTACGCGATCAACCCGGCGCCGACGAGCGAGTTCTACCAGAGCCAGTTCGACTTCATCCCGCTCTACTCCGCCGAGTCCGGCGGCAAGCAGATCGTGGCCGACGGCAAGGCGACCTTCAACGACCCGCAGGGCCTGGCCGTCGCGAACTTCTGGAAGACGATCTACGCCGAGGGCCTGGCCGGCAAGGAGACCGTGCAGGGCGACGCCTTCGCCTCCAAGGTCGCGGCGATGTCAATCGTCGGCCCATGGGCCGTCGCGGTCTACAAGGGCAAGGTCAACTGGGGCGCGGTGCCCGTGCCGACGTCGACCGGTATGCCGATCGGTGACATCCACACCTTCAGCGACGCCAAGAACATCGGCCTCTTCAGCGCGTGTGCGAACCAGGGCACCGCGTGGGACGTCCTCAAGTTCGCCACGAGCTCGGAGCAGGACTCGGCGCTGCTGACCGAGACCGGCCAGATGCCGATCCGCAAGGACCTGTCGACGACGTACGCCGACTACTTCGCCAAGAACCCCTCCTACAAGGAGTTCGGCGAGCTCGCCTCGCGGACGGTCGAGGTGCCGGGCGGCCCGAACACCGTCGAGATGCTGCAGACGCTGCGCGACGCCTACACGAAGTCCGTGATCAGCGGCCAGGGCGACCTGACGCAGACGTTCAACGAGGCGGCCGACAAGGTCACCTCGCTGGCCGGACGCGGCTGAGCAGGTGGCCACCTCGACCACGGCACCCGCCGCGGTCGCCCCGTCGGTCCGCGAGCCCCGCTCGCGGGCCCGGCGGGGGGTCCGCAGCAACCCGCTGGGGTGGATCTTCAGCGCGCCGTACCTCGTCTTCATCGCGCTCGTCTTCGCCTACCCGCTGGGCTTCGCGGTGTACATGTCGTTCCACGACTACTTCTTCACCGCGCCCGGCGTCACGGTCCCGCGGCCCTTCGTCGGGCTCGAGAACTACACCGCCGCGCTGAGCGACCCCGCGGTCCGGCAGTCGTTCGTGAACGTCGCCGTCTTCCTGGTGATCAACGTCCCGCTCACCGTCGTGCTGTCGCTCGTGCTCGCGAGCCTGCTCGACCGGGTCGTGCACGCGAAGGCGTTCCTGCGCGTGTCCTTCTACCTGCCCTACCTGACCTCGAGCGTGGCCGTGGTCGGGGTGTGGCTCTTCCTGTTCAACGGCGGCGGCATCGTCAACCGGGTCCTGGGCCCGCTGGCGCCCGACCCGTCCTGGCTGGTCAACGAGCGCTGGGCGATGCCCTCGATCGCGCTCTTCGTCACCTGGAAGGGCCTCGGCTTCTACATCCTGCTCTACCTCGCGGCCCTGCAGAACGTCGCCAAGGACCTGTACGAGGCCGCCGCGACCGACGGGGCCAGCCGCTGGCAGAGCTTCGTCAACGTGACGGTCCCCTCGCTCCGGCCGGCGACCGTGCTGGTGCTGATCCTGGCGATCATCACCGGCGCGAACCTCTTCACCGAGCCCTACCTGCTCACCGGCGGCGGCGGCCCGAACGGCGCGTCCCGCTCCCCCGTCCTGGTCATGTACCAGGAGGGCATCGAGCAGGGCCAGCCCGGCTACGCGGCCGCGATCGGCGTGCTGCTCGTGATCGGGACGCTCGTCCTGTCCTACCTGTCCAACCGCTTCGCCGGAGGTCGTGAGTCGTGAGCCAGACCGAAGCGAGGACCACCCAACCGAGCCCTTCGACTGGCTCAGGGAGCGTCAACGGTCCGCGACGCCGTGCATCCCGGCGGGCGCTCGTCCCCGCGCTGGTGGGCGGGCTGGTCCTGGGGATCGGGGCGCTCGCCTTCCTCTTCCCCTTCTACTACATGGTGATCGGCTCGCTGCAGCGCGAGCCCGACCAGAGCATCGCCGGGGCGTTCCCGCACCCCAGCAACCTGACGTTCAGCAACTACGTGACCATCGATGCCCGGCTCGACCTGGTGCGCTCGGTGCTCAACTCAGGGATCTTCGCGGCCGGCGTGATCATCTGCACGGTGGTCTTCGGCGCGCTCGTCGGCTACGCCCTCGCGCTGCTGCAGTGGCGCGGTCGCGGCGGGGTGTTCGCGCTGGCGCTGCTCGTGCAGGTGGTGCCCTTCCAGCTGCTGATCATCCCGCTGTACGTGCTGATCGCCCGCAGCTACGGCCTGGCCGACAACTACCTCGGCATGATCCTGCCGTTCGCGATCAACTCGACCGCGGTGATCATCTTCCGGCAGTACTTCCTGCAGCTGCCGCAGGCGATGTTCGAGGCGGCCCGCATCGACGGCGCGAGCGAGCTGCAGCTGCTCACCAAGATCGCGCTGCCGCTGATCCGCCCGGCGCTGGTGACCGTCGTCCTGCTGACCTTCATCGGCCCGTGGAACGAGTTCCTGTGGCCGTTCCTGATCACCAAGCGCGCGGAGCTGCAGCCGCTCGCGGTCTCGCTCGCCAACTACCTCACGAACGTCGCCAACTCGACGGCCAACCCCTTCGGCGCGCTGCTCGCCGGGGCGGTCGTGCTCGTCGTCCCGGTCGTCGTGCTCTTCGTGATCTTCCAGCGCCAGTTCGTCAATGCCGACCTCAGCAGCGGGGTGAAGGAGTGAGTGCCATCAGCACGAAGGAGTTCCCGTACGCGCTCGAGCGCATCGGGACGGTCATGACACCGGCCGAGGGTGACCCGAACGAGGCGGAGGGGGTCCTCAACCCCGCGTCGGGCCGAGGCCCCGACGGCACCCTCTACCTGCTGCCGCGCATCGTGGCGACGGGCAACGTGTCGCGCGTCGGGCTGGCCAGGGTCGTCGTGACCGACGGCGTCCCGACCGGCGTCGAGCGCGAGGGCGTCGTCCTCGAGCCGGAGACCAGCTGGGAGACCGCCGACACCAACGCCGGCGTCGAGGACCCGCGCGTGACGTGGGTCGAGGCGCTAGGGCTGCACATCATGACGTACGTCGCGTTCGGGCCGCTGGGACCGCGTACGGCGATCGCCACGTCGACCGACCTGCGGTCGTGGACCCGCCACGGCCCGGTGGTCTACCGCTGGGACGAGGCGGCGGAGGCCGACCTCAACCTGTTCCACAACAAGGACACGGTCTTCTTCCCCGAGCCGGTCACCGCGCCGGACGGCACCCAGAGCCTCGCTGTGCTGCACCGCCCGATGGGCATGCTGCGGCCGTTCCGCGGCGACGACCACGTCCGGGCGACGCCACCCGGGCCGGCGGAGGAGCGCCAGAGCATCTGGATCAGCTTCGTGCCGCTCGACGCGGCACTGGCCGACCCGGCCGCGCTCACCGTCTGGCAGGGCCACCACTGGCTCGTCGGTCCGGAGCAGCCCTGGGAGGAGCTCAAGATCGGCGGCGGCCCGCCGCCGCTGCGCGTCGATGAGGGCTGGCTGCTGCTGCACCACGGCGTCACCGGCGTGATCGACGAGTCCCGCGCCCAGCAGCAGCAGGTGCGCTACGTCGCCGGCGGGATCATCCTCGACGCCGACGAGCCCTGGCGGGTCGTGGACCGCTCGGTCGAGCCGCTGCTCGAACCGTCCACGGAGGCCGAGACGACGGGCATCGTCCCGAACGTGGTCTTCCCCACCGCCGTCGAGGAGATCGACGGCGAACGCTTCGTCTTCTACGGCATGGCCGACTCCGCCATCGGGGTCGCCCGACTCACCCGGAGGAACCCGTGAACCGTCCCTCGTCGAGCAACGTCGCTCGACCGCTCCTGGCCGCCGGCCTCGCCCTCGTGCTCGGCGCCGCATCCCTCGTGGCCGGCCCCACGGCCCGACCGCTGCCCGCGGCCGCGGCGCCCGGTGCTTCCAGCACGACCGGTCCGGTCACCAACCTGGCGCACCTCGACTTCCTGCTCGACGACGTCAGCCCGAAGGCGGTCGAGGGGCACACGACCTACCGGCTGGCCGAGGAGCCCGAGCTGCAGGTCCCGTGGACCTACGCCGACCGCAACGACGACGGCACCTACCGCCGGGTCGGCGGCGGGACGCTCGACCCCGCGACCGGCGACTACACCCAGGGCGCCTACAACACCGACGACATCGCCCGCGCGGCCGTGGTCTACGTGCGCGACTGGCGCCAGACCGGCAGCGCGGACAGCCGCGAGAAGGCGTACGAGCTGCTACGGGCGACCGCGTACCTGCAGACGACCACGGGCGCCAACCGCGGCCGCTCGGTGCTGTGGATGCAGTCGGACGGCGAGCTCAACCCGAGCGCCGAGCCCGTCGAGCTGCCCGACCCGTCGGACTCCGGCGACAGCTACTGGCAGGCGCGGACGTTGTGGGCGTTCGGCGAGGGCTACGCGGCCTTCGAGCGGGAGGACCCGGAGTTCGCCGCCTTCCTGCGCGACCGGATCCGGCTGTCGGTCGGAGCCCTGAACCGCGACGTGCTCGAGCGCTACGGGAAGCACGACACCGCCGACGGCGTGAAGGTGCCGGCCTGGTTGATCGTCGACGGCGCGGACGCGAGCGCCGAAGCGGTCCTCGGGCTGAGCGCGTACGTCGACGCCCGGGGCGGCTCGCTCGCCCGCGACGCACTGCGCAAGCTCGCGCGCGGCATCGAGGAGCTGGCGTCGAAGCCGGACGCCTGGCCGTACGGCGCCGTGCTGCCCTGGACGCAGTCGAGCTCGCAGTGGCACGCGTGGAGCTCGCAGCAGTCGGCGGCGCTGGCGCGCAGCTCCGCGGTGCTGGGTGACGGTTCGCTGCTGCGGGCCGCGACGACGGAGACGGTGCGCTTCGACACGACGCTGCTCACCAGCGACGGTGCGGACAACGGCTGGCAGCCTTCCCCCACCGACCGCGTGCAGATCGCGTACGGCGTCGACTCCCGCGTGCAGTCGCTGCTCGCGGTCGCCGACGAGGGCGGCAGCGACCTCGGGCTCGACCTCGCCGGGATGGAGGCGTCGTGGTTCTTCGGCGCCAACCGGGCGGGCGAGCCGATGTACGACCCCGCGACGGGCGTGACCTTCGACGGGCTGGAGGTCGACGGCCGGATCAACCGCAACAGCGGCGCGGAGAGCACGATCCACGGCCTCCTGACGATGCTCGCGCTCGACGCGCACCCGCTGGTGCGGGCGCGGGCGACGGCGACGACCGACCTGGTGAGCCGCGACGGGCTCCGGGTGGTCGAGGCGGAGTCGGCGCTGAGCACGACGGGTGCGGTCGTGACGCCGGAGGCGTCGTGGACCGGTGAGTCGGCGTGGAGCGGGAGCTACCTGTCGCTGAAGAAGGGTCAGACCGCCCGGCTGAACCTCGGCGACGACAACGCCAGGGTCAGCCTCGAGCCGGTCGCGTTCCAGGAGGAGGACGGGCGCGCCCGCAGCCGCTGGGGGCAGGACGGCCGCACGCTCGGGACCCTGCGCCACCGCGTGGGCGACCAGGGCATCACCGCCGTCCCCGGCGCGCTCCTCCCGCAGCGGCTCCAGAAGACCGTGAGCCCGGCCGACGGACCGGTGACGGTCGAGGCCCAGCGTGGGACGGTCCGCCTCGACGCGGTGCTGGTCCGCCCGCTGGTGTCCCGGCTCGTACTTGGCGGCGAGAGCGGCACGACGCTCGTGCACTCCGCCTCCGGCTCCCGCGAGACGGCGCAGGTCGCACCCTCGGGTGACGGTGGCCGGGCGACGCTGCGCGTGTACGACGCCCGCGGTCGGCTGGTCGAGAGCCGCACGATCACCGCGACGCGCGAGGTGCGCCTGCCGGCGTACGGGGCCGCGGTGGTGACCGACCGGTAGGCGGTGCGAGGGTGGCCCGGTGGGCATGGGCGAGGTCTACCGGGCCGGGGCGTCGAGGTTCGCCGACGTCGTGCGCGGCCTCGACGACGCGGCGGTCGTGACGCCGGTGCCCGCCTGCCCGGGGTGGTCGGTCCACGACCTGCTCGCCCACCTCGCTGGGTCGAGCACCGACGTGGTCCGCGGCGAGACCGAAGGCGCCGCGACGCCGCCGTGGACCGCCCGGCAGGTCGCCGAGCGCCGGCGCACCCCGACCGACGCGCTGCTCGCCGAGTGGTCGGCGAACATCGAGACGGTCGCCGCAACCTGCGAGCGCCCCACGCCCAACCCGGCGTGGGACGTGACCGTCCACCTCGACGACCTGCGCGAGGCGCTCGGCCTCCCGCCCGGTCCTCGAGAGGAGGGCTGGGGCGAGGTGCTGGGCGCCGCCCTCGGCTTCCTCGAGCGGCGTGCGGGCGTCACGGTGTCGGTTCAGGAGGACGGCCCGGACCCGGGCAGCACGACCTGGCACGTCGCGACCGCGTACGGGCTGTGGCGGGGGCTGTTCTCGCGGCGGGGTCGGGGTTCGCTGGAGCGCGAGGTCCTGCGTGGCGACGTGGAGAGGTTCCGTCGGGCGGCGTTCTTCGCGGACTGACACCACCCCCGCGATCTCGGACCACACCTCGGCCAACACCCCTCTGGCCTGATGGTTGAGTGCGTCGGCTGCAGGACGAGGTCCGCGAGATCGTGGCCCGGGAGGGAGTCATCCTCCGTCGCGACCACCTCGAGCTCCGCGGCGCCCTCGACGCGATGCTCAAGACGGGCGAGCTCCAGACCGTGCTCCCCGGCACGTACGCCGCCCGTGCCGCGGCTCAGACGCGCGTGACCAGGGTGCTCGCGGCCGCGATGCGCGAGCCCGATGCCGTCTTCGTGGGCCGTACGGCCGCCCAGCTGTCCTACTGGCCCGGGCTCGGAGGCGACGTCGTCGTCTGCGCCGTGCGCCGGGGTCGACCGGCCCGACCCGGGTTCCGCTTCGTGGAGCGCGTGGTAGCACCCGAGCTGGTCCAGTGCCGAGGTCCCCTGCGGATGACCGTGCCCGCCCTCACGGCCCTCGACCTCTGTGAGGAGGTCGGCGGGGACGGGATCGACCGGGCGCTGCGGGTGCGTGTAGCGACCCTGACCGGGCTGCGGACGGCGCTCGAGCTCTCCGGGCACCGACGCGGCAACCGCGACCGCCGGGCGCTGCTCCTGGACTCGCGCGACGAGCCCTGGTCCGCGGCCGAGCGGCTCTGCCACCGGCTGCTCCGGAGCGCGCGCCTGATCGGCTGGCGGGCCAACCACCCGGTCGAGCTCGGGGGCCGCACGTACTTCATCGACGTCGCGTTCCCCGCGCTGCGCGTCGCGGTGGAGGTCGACGGGCGCCTGCACGAGGACGACCCCGACGTGTTCGAGAACGACCGCTGGCGTCAGAACGCGCTCGCACTCGACGGGTGGCTGGTCGTGCGCTTCACCTGGGCCATGCTCCAGGAGCACCCTGCGGTGGTGGTGGAGACGATCCGCCGTGCTCTCGCCGACCACGGAAGACGGTTCTCTGAGGTTCGTTGAGCGCGACAGCTCCCTTCGAGGGCTCTAGCACCGACGAACCGCAGAAAACCGTCAAACGGCGAGCGTCACGAGCCCAGCGAGGCGTATGCCTCCGTGAGACCCGTGAGCACCGGCGTGCTGGAGAGGTAGGAGTAGGGCGCGGCGGGCTTCCACTCGAAGACGCGGCCGGCCTTGACGGCGGGCAGGGACTTCCAGATCGCGGTGTCCTTGTAGCCGGTGTAGGTGTTCCGGGCGTCGACGATGATGAAGTCGCCGGAGTAGTCGGGCAGCTTCTCGAGGCTGATCGTCGCGAAGTAGTCGGTGGGCGCGGCCTCCGCCGGCACGAACTTCGCCCCGAGGGACTGGAAGTACTTGAGGTCCGGGCTCTGCGACGGCAGGCCGATGTAAGCGTTGTCGGCGTCGAAGCTGTACGCGGCGATCTTCACGTCCCCGGCCTTGGCGATGGCGTCCTTCAGCGTCGCCGAGGCCGCGTCGAACCCCGACTTGGCCGACGCCGAGATCGACGGGTCCGCCCCGAGCTTGACCGCGAGGTCGGTGAACTCCTCGATCACCCCGACGAGGTCGAGGTCGAGCATGTGCACGCCGAGCGTCGGGCAGAGCGCGGTGACCTGCGCCTCGACCTTCGCGTCGACGTACCAGAGCGTCTTGTCGTCGAAGGACATGTCGACGAGCAGCTGCGGCGCGACCGTCGCCAGCTTCTCCACGCTGAACTCGCCGTAGGACGAGCCGATCACCTCCACCTGGCTGAGGTCGAGGTTGCCCGCCTGGTAGTCGAGCTTGCCGTCGGTCGTCCTGAGCTCGCCGTACGCGCCCTTCACCTTGATCCCGGCGTCCCAGAGGGCCGCGGCGGCCGAGCTCTGCGCGACCACGTTCGTCGGGACCGGGCTGATGTCGATGGCCTTGCCGCGGGCGTCGGTGTAGGTGAAGGACGAGGCCGCAGCGCTCGTGCTCGCTCCGCCGGCAGCGGCGCCGCCGCTGCTCGAGAAGGTGCCGCAGGCGGCGAGGACAGGGGTGGCGGCCAGGGCGGCCAGCAGCGAACGGCGACTCAGCCGGGTGGTGCTCGTCATGATCGTCTCCTCGAGGTTAGGCAAGCCTCACCTTAGGGGTCGTTCCTGTCGAGATGCTCGCCACAGCCCGGACACTGGGACAGAAAGTTAGGTTAGCCTCGCCTCCATGGCCCTGACGGCAGCACGCCCTGGCGCAACGCGCCGCGTGCCCGACCGCGGACCCGCCCGGCGGCGGAGCGCCCCGGTCCTGCTGCTGGCCGGCGGCGTCCTGGTCCTGCTCGTCCTGGCCAGCCTGGCCATCGGTGCGCGCAGCATCCCGGCCGGCACGGTCCTCGACGCGCTCACCCGCTACGACCCCGACGACACCGACCAGCTCGTGGTCGTCACCTCGCGGCTCCCGCGCACGGTCCTCGGCCTGCTGGTCGGGGCGGCACTCGGTCTCGCCGGTGCGGTGATGCAGGGCGTCACGCGCAACCCCCTCGCCGACCCCGGGATCCTGGGCGTCAACGGCGGGGCGGCCCTGGCCATCGTGGTCGGCATCGGCGTCTTCGGCGTCGGGAGCGTGTCGGGCTACGTGTGGTTCGCCTTCGCCGGCGCGGCGGGCGCCTCGGTCCTCGTCTACTCCGTCGCCGCGCTCGGCCGCGAGGGCGCGACCCCGGTCAAGCTGGCCCTGGCCGGCGCCGCGGTGACGGCCTTCTTCGGCGCCTTCACCACCGCCCTGCTGCTGGCCGACCAGCAGACCTTCGACCAGTTCCGTTTCTGGCAGGTCGGCAGCCTCAACGGCCGCGACCTCGGCGTCACCGTCCGCGTCCTGCCCTTCCTGCTGGTCGGCGGGGTCCTGGCCCTCGCCCTCGGCCGGGGGCTGAACAGCCTCGCCATGGGCGACGACGTCGCCCGCGGCCTGGGTGCGCGGGTGGGCCTGATCCGCGTGCTGAGCGCGGCCGCCGTCGTGCTGCTGTGCGGGGCGGCCACCGCGGCGGCCGGACCGGTGGGTTTCGTGGGACTCACCATCCCCCACGCCGCCCGCGCCCTGGTCGGGAGCGACTACCGCCGCATCCTGCCCACCTCGATGCTGCTCGCGCCGATCCTGCTGCTCACCGCCGACGTCGTGGGCCGCGTCGTCGCCCGCCCCGGAGAGGTCCAGGTCGCCATCGTCACCGCCGTGCTGGGAGCGCCCGTGTTCGTCGCCATCGTCCGCCGCCACCGGCTGTCCGGGCTGTGACCGCCCTGTCCTCGGCGGTGCCGACGGCGTCGGCCGCCGCGCACGGGGCCGCCGTCCGGGCCGGCACCGGTTCGGTGCGCCGGGTCCGCCGGCACGCCCTGACCCGGACCATGGCCGTCTGCCTCGGCCTGGTCGTCGCCCTGCTGGTCGCCGTCGGGACGGCCCTCAGCCTCGGTGACTACCCGCTGCCGCTCGATCAGCTCGTCGCGACCCTCGTCGGGCAGGGCACGACCGCCTCGAACTTCATCGTGCTCGACCTGCGCCTGCCCCGGGTGCTGACCGGCCTGCTCGTGGGCGCCTGCTTCGGCCTCTCGGGCACGACGTTCCAGAACCTGCTGCGCAACCCGCTCGCGAGCCCGGACATCATCGGGATCAGCTACGGCGCGAGCGCGGGCGGCGTGCTCGCCATCCTGCTGCTCGGCTGGACGGGCATGCTCGTCTCGGGCGCCGCTCTCACCGGGGCGCTGGTGTCGGCGGCCGTGATCTACGCCGTCGCCTACCGCGGCGGGCTGTCCGGCTACCGCTTCGTGCTGGTCGGCGTCGGGGTCTCGGCGCTGATGCTGGCCGTCGTCGACTTCCTGATGACCCGGGCCGACGTCTTCGAGGCCCAGACCGCGCTGGTCTGGCTGACCGGCAGCCTGAACGGCGCGTCGGCCGACCAGCTGCGCCCCCTCGCCCTGGCCTGCGCGGTGCTCGTCCCGCTGGTCCTGCTGACCGGACGGGCGCTGCTCGTGCTCCAGCTCGGCGACGACGTCGCCGCCTCGGTCGGGCTGCGGGTCGAGGCCGCGCGGCTGGTCGCCATCGTGCTCGCCGTCATGCTGGCCGCCGTGGCCACCGCGGCGGCCGGCCCCGTCGGCTTCGTGGCCTTCGTCGCCGGACCGATCGCCAAGCGGCTCACGCAGGGCAGCGGACCCTCGCTCGTCCCCGCCGCGCTCGTCGGTGCGCTCGTCGTGGTCGTCTCCGACGTGGCCGGGCAGCACCTGCTGCCCTTCGTGCTGCCGGTCGGCGTCGTCACCGCGGCCGTCGGCGCGCCGTACCTGCTCTACCTCCTCGTCCGCTCCAACCGCGCAGGAGTCGGCGGATGACCGAACCCGCACCCGTCGCCTCCACCACCGACGACGCGAGCAGCCACCGCCTCGAGACGCAGGGGCTCGTCCTCGCGTACGGGGACCGCACCGTCGTCGACGACCTGTCGGTAAGGGTCCCCGACGGCCGCATCACCGTCGTCGTCGGCGCCAACGGCTGCGGCAAGTCGACCCTGCTGCGCGGCATGGCCCGGCTGGTGACCCCCGTCCGCGGTGCGGTGCTGCTGGACGGCAAGAGCGTGCACCACACGCCGAGCAAGGAGGTCGCGCGCGTGCTCGGCCTGCTGCCGCAGGCGCCCGTCGCACCGGAGGGCATCACGGTGACCGACCTGGTCGGGCGCGGCCGCTACCCGCACCAGGGCTGGTTCCGGCACTGGACCGCCGCCGACGACGAGGCGGTGGCCCACGCGCTCGCGGCGACCGGGACGACCGAGCTCGCCGACCGGCGGATCGAGGACATGAGCGGCGGGCAGCGCCAGCGGGTCTGGATCGCCATGGCCCTGGCGCAGGAGACCGACCTGCTCCTGCTCGACGAGCCGACGACCTACCTCGACCTCGCCCACCAGATCGACGTCCTCGACCTGCTGACGGACCTGAACCGGCAGCGCGGCACCACGATCGTCGTCGTCATGCACGACCTGAACCTCGCCTGCCGCTACGCCGACCACCTGATCGCGATGGCCGACGGTGCCGTGACGGCCCAGGGCCCGCCCCGGTCGGTCGTGACGCCCGAGCTGGTGGAGCGGGTCTTCGGCATCACGTCGGTCGTGGTGGACGACCCGGTGTCGCACACCCCGACCGTCGTCCCCGTCGGCCGGCACCATTGCGCCGAGCCGGAGGGCGCGGCCGCGCGCTGAGCGCCCGCGAGGCCCGCGCCTCCGGACGAGGGCTCAGGCCAGGGCGGGCACCGCCGCCGGGTGCGGCACCCGCGCCAGGTCCGGGTGGTCGGTGATGACCGAGTCCATCCCGGCCGCGAGGTGCACCGCGATCTCGCCGGCGAGGTCCCCGGGCGCGGCCGGGTCGGTGCCGACGCGGAAGTCGAGCGGGAGGAAGCGGTTCTCGCGCCGGAACGTCCAGCCGAAGACCTCCAGGCCCACGTCGTGCGCCTGGCGCGGCACCGGCGTCACGTCGAGCAGCCGCCCGGTCGGGTCGCGCGGGATGATCAGGCCCTTCTCGAGCCCGACCGCGTCGGCGTAGCGGCTGGCCGCCGCGAGGCCGGCGGCGCTCACCAGGTCGGCGGGGCTGCGCGGGTCGCGGGCGACCACGAGGTCGTACGGAACCTCGCCCGCCTCGACGAGCTGGCCGATCCGCACACCCGAGCCGTCGGCGACCTGCCGCAGGCACGCCGTCTCGAAGCTCTGCACCATGACCGGTGCGTCGTCGGTGGTCCAGCCGCGGGTGTCGAGCGCGGCGAGCAGCCGCGGCACGGGGTCGAGCCCGAGGCCGGAGAAGTACGTCGCGTGCTTGATCTCGGCGAGCACCCCGACCCGGCGCCCGTCGGGCGTGGTGGAGCGCGCGGCGAGGTCGAGCACCTCGTCGAAGGTCATCAGCGCGAAGGCGCCGTCGAAGGTGCGGCTGCCGGGCCGCAGGTGCGGGAGCCGTTCGACCGCGCGCAGCGTCCGGAGCTCGTCGAGGGTGAAGTCCTCGGCGAACCAGCCCGTCCGCACGACGCCGTCGACGACCTTGGAGGTGCGCCGGTCGGCGAAGCGGGGCCGGTCGGCGACGTCGGTCGTCTCGCCGATCTCGTTCTCGTGCCGCACGACGAGCACGCCGTCGGCGGTGAGCACGAGGTCGGGCTCGACGACGTCGGCGCCCTGGAGGATCGCGAGCTCGTACGACGCACGGGTGTGCTCGGGGAGGTAGCCGCTGGCGCCGCGGTGGGCCACGACCAGCTGCTGAGGGTCACTCGTCACGGCCGCTGGGGCGGGAGAGAGCATGCGTCCATGGCACTCCCGCCCGGCGACGGGGCGGTGTTCCGACACGCACGTCCCGCCGACGTGCGGGTGAACGTTATGTGTCTGTGCTCAGGCTGGTCTCAGCCGCCGAGCGACTCCTCCAGCGTGCGCGCGCGGTGCCCGGTCAGCCGCTCGACGTCGCCGCTGACGTCGGCCAGCAGACCGGAGCCGATGGCGAGGTAGGTGCTCACCCAGGCGTCGAGCTGCCACTGCTCCTGGGTCCAGACGCGTCGGGACTCGTACGCCTCCTCGACCGACTCCTCGACGTAGGTGAAGGGCCGTCCGAGCGCCGCGGTCATCCGCGCGCAGGCCTCGCGCACCGAGAAGGCCTCGGGACCGGTCAGCGTGTAGGTCCGCCCGGCGTGGCTCGCGGGGGCCTGGAGGACGGCGACCGCGGCCTCGCCCACGTCCGCCCGCGCCACCGCCGACACGCGGCCCTCGCCGGCGGGCCCCCGGACCACACCGTCATCGCCGGCGAAGAGCGGGAAGAAGTCGGAGTAGAAGTTGTCACGCAGCAGCGTCCAGGCCATCCCGCTGCGCCGGATGGTCTCCTCCGCGTCGTGGTGGTCGCGCCCGAGGGTGAAGATCGCGTCCGCGGCAGCCCCGGCGAAGCTCGTGTAGACGATGTGGCCCACCCCGGCCCGCGCCGCCGCCTCGATGAACGTCCGGTGCTGCTGGCGGCGCACCTCCGACTCCGCCCCCGACACCATGAACAGCACGTCGACCCCGCGCAGCGCGCGCTCGGACGCCTCGGCGTCGCCGTACGTCGCCTCGACGACCTCCGGGTCGCCCGGCAGCCGTGGGGCGCGCGAGGCGTCCCGGACGACGAGCCGGTCGACGGCCGGCGCGAGCCGTTCCGCGACCAGCCCTCCGACCCGACCCGTGGACCCCGTGACCGCCAGCACCATCCCGCTCCTCCTCGCCCGCTGCACCGGCTGAACCGGCCAAGCCGGCCGGACCGGGCCAGGACAGTGTCACGCACTCGCCGACCCGGCTCACCACGGCTACCATCGTCGTGCTCGGGGACCCGCAAGGCCAGGAGCTCCCGTGCGCCCTCATGATCTCGCCGACCCCGAGGCCGGTCCCGCCGTCCGGGCGGCCGTCGCCCCGGGGAGCAGTCCCCGCACCGGCGTCGCACCCCCCGTGCTCTCCCGGGTCGACATGCGACGGGCGACCGTCGCCTCGGGGAACCGGCTCGCCGGCTGGGCCTACGGTCTGTCGCCGATGGTCACCGAGTCGCGTCGCTCCCGCCTCGGCGCACGGCTCGGCATCCTGACCGCCATCACCGCGCTGGTCGTCTACGTCACCTGGCGGATCCTCTTCACCCTGCCCCTGGGCGGGTGGGACCTGGTCGCCGCCTGGGTGCTGGTCGCCTTCGAGATCCTCCCCGTCGCAGGCCTGGTGATCCGGGCGGTGACGCTGTGGGACATCGACACCCGGGCGCCGGTCCCCGTCTCCGACGCGCGACCCGGCCAGCGCTGCGTGGTGATGATCCCGACCTACAACGAGCCGGTCGAGGTCATCGCCCCCACCATCGCCGCGGCGCTCGAGCTCGAGCCGGCGCACCAGACCTGGGTCCTCGACGACGGCAGCCGCCCCTGGGTGGCCGAGCTGTGCGCCGCCCTCGGCGCACGGCACGTGACCCGCCTGGAGCACACGCACGCCAAGGCGGGGAACATGAACCACGCCCTCGACCTGCTGGCCGCCGAGGTGGCCGAAGGAGCCGAGCCGGTCGACGTCGTCGCCGTGCTCGACTGCGACCACGTCCCGCTGCCGACCTTCCTCACCGCGACGCTCGGTCACTTCGACGACCCGGACGTCGCCCTGGTGCAGGCGCCGCAGACCTACTACAACTCCGGGGCCTTCGACGACGACGGCAGCTCCGGCGAGCAGGGCGTCTTCTTCCACGTCCTGCTCCCCGGGCGCAACCACGACGGCGCCGGACCGTTCTGGTGCGGCTCGACCTCGCTCATCCGGCTCTCCGCCCTGCGCGAGGTCGGCGGGATCTCGACCGACACCATCGTCGAGGACATGCACACCACCCTCCTGCTCATCCGCAAGGGCTGGAAGACCGTCTACCACCACCAGGTGCTGGCCCTCGGCCTCGCCCCGGACACGCCCGAGCAGTACCTGCTGCAGCGGCGGCGGTGGGGGATGGGCTGCATGCAGGTCCTCGTCACCGAGCGACTCTGGGCGGCCCGGCGCTGGCTGTCCTGGCGGAACTTCTACGAGTACCTGAGCGGGCCGACCTGGTGGCTCGAAGGCGTCGGGACGGTCCTCGCCTTCCTGGTTCCTGCCGTGGTCCTCGTCAGCGGCGCCCGGGTCTCGACCGCGGACCCCCTGGTCTTCACGATCGTCTTCGCCGTCATGTTCGCCGTCCGGCTGTGGGGGGTCCGGCTGCTCTTCCGCGGGCACCAGCACTGGCCGACGGCGTTCGCGCTGCGCGTCCTGCGCATCCCCGTCGGCCTGGCGTGCCTGTGGTGGCTGGTCACCCGGCGCGAGCTGACCTTCCAGGTGACCCCGAAGTCCGGGGCCGACCAGCGGCTCCGCGGCCGGGTGCCCGCCGTGGTCTGGGGCCTGCTGTGGACGCTCGTGGCCGTGGCCGTCTACGCCCTGCTCGGGCTGTCGGGCTACGTGCCGTGGCACTCGGACCCCTCGAGCACGGCGGCCTCGGGGCTCTGGCTGGCCCTGGCGGGCACCGTGCTGGTCATGAGCATCCGACGCATCCAGGCGGCGGAGTACGCGACCTCGCGGCGCAACGCGCACCGCGTCGCGCTGCGGGCGCCGGTGACCCTCGACGGGACGGAGGGCGAGCTCGTCGACCTCTCGCTGGGCGGCGCGGCCGTCCGCTTCCCCCGCGGCACCCTGCGCGGCGGGACCCACGTCGACCTCGCCCTCCCCGGGACGGAGCCGGTGCGGATGGAGACGGTCCGCGTGGCGGACGAGCCGGGCGGGAGCAGCGAGGTCGTCTCCCTGCGCGTGCCGACCTCCGACTGGGCCGCCTACCGCACGGTGGCGCTGTGGCTCTTCCACACCCCCGCCGGCGTCGTCGACGGCCTGCCCGACGGGGTGCCCGCGGTCGCGACGAGGCGCGCCGAGCGCCACCCCCACGCCCCCGTCCTCGCGCGCCAGTTCGACTGACGCCCGGCCGTCCCCCAGGAGCCCGTGACATGACCTCGCCCGGCCTCACCACCCGCTTCCCCGCCCGACCTGCCCGCGCCTGGCTCGGGCTGCTCGTCGCGGCCGCGGTCGCCCTGGTACCGATCACCCTCACCACGGGCCTGGTCCACGACGCCCTGTACCTCCTCCTCGGCTCGGCCACGGTCGTCGCCGTGCTCGTCGGGGTCCGGGTGCACCGTCCGGCGCAGGCCCTGCCCTGGTACCTGATGGCGACGGGCCTCGGCCTGTGGACGGTGGGCGACTCGATCGACTCCGTGATCACCGACGTCGTCGGGCTCGACCCGGCACCGTCACCGGCCGACCCCTTCTACCTCCTCGGCTACCTGCCGATGACGGCCTCGCTGCTGGTCCTCGTCCGGGGCCGCCGCCCCCGCCGCGACCCGGCCGGCAACCTGGACAGCGCCATCGTCACCGCCGCGCTCGCGCTCCTCGCCTGGGTCCTGCTGGTCGCGCCAGGCACCCTCGGCAACAAGGTCTGGGGGTCGGCCGACCTCGTCGCCGCGCTCTACCCCGCGGTCGACCTGGTGCTCGTCGGCGGGCTGGCCCGCCTCCTGACCACCCCCGGCGGACGGAGCCGGTCGTTCCGGCTGCTCGTGGTGGCCGTCCTCATGATGGTCACGGCCGACGTCGCCGACGCCGCCCTGAGCACGGAGGGCCCGGCGTCGACGGCCCTCCTCGAGGCCCTCTGGCTGTCCTCGTACGCCGTCTGGGGTGCGTCCGCGCTCCACCCCTCGATGGTCTCGCTGACGGAACCGCCACGGGTCGAGCCGGTGACGTTCTCCCGCTGGCGGATGGCCGCCATCGGGGCGGCCGTGCTCGTCCCTCCCGCCGTCCTGGCGGTCTGGACCGCGCTCGGGCTGACCGTCGACGTGTGGGCGATCGTCGTCGGCTCCGTCCTCGTCGTCACGCTCGCCGTGCTCCGCATCAAGGTTTCCTTCGACCAGATCCAGGCGGCCAACGCCGACCGGGAGGCGGCCCGCATGGCCCTGGCCCACCAGGCGGCCCACGACAGCCTGACCGGTCTGCCGAACCGCGCCCAGGCCATGACGATGATGCGTGGCGCGCTCAGCCGCGCCCAGCGCAGCGGAGCGGTGATCGGGCTGCTCTTCGTGGACCTCGACGGCTTCAAGCAGGTCAACGACACCCTCGGCCACGCCGCGGGGGACGAGGTCCTCGTGACGAGCGGGCGCCGCATGCAGGCGTGCGTGCGCACGGGCGACGTGGTGGCCCGGCTCGGCGGTGACGAGTTCGTCGTGCTGCTCGAGCCGGTCGACGAGGAGACCTCGGCCGTCGCGGTCGCCGACCGGGTGGTCACCGCGCTCCGGCAGCCGATCACGCTCGACACCGGGCGCGAAGTGGTGATCGGTGCGAGCGTCGGCGTCGCGATCGCGCAGGACGGAGTGGTCGACCCCGACCGGCTGCTGCACGAGGCCGACGTCGCCGTCTACAGCGCCAAGGTCGGCGGGCGGGACCGCGTCGAGGTCTTCGACCGCCGGCTCCGCGAGGAGCTCGAGCGCCGCGACCAGCTGCAGCAGGGCCTGGCCCGCGCCATCGCCCACGGCGACCTGCAGCTGCGCCACGAGCCCGTGGTCGACCTCGCCTCGCAGACGGTGGCCGGCTACGAGGTGGACGTGGTGTGGCCGCGCCCGGGTGAGGACGAGCTGTCCCGAGCCGACCTGCTCCCGGTCGCCGAGCGCTCCGAGCTGGTGTGCGACCTCGACACCTGGGTCCTGCGCGAGGCGGCCCGGCAGGTGACCAACGTGCCCCTGTCGTCGCGACCGACCGTGCTGTCGGTGCCGATGTCAGGCCGTCACCTGCAGCGCGCCCGGGTGCTGCAGGACGTGGCCGGGGCGCTCGCCGACGCCGACCTCCCGGCCTCGCACCTCGTGGTCGTGCTGGACGAGTCCGAGCTCGACGACGACCCCCGCCTGCTCGCCCACCTCGACGAGCTGCGCGCCCTCGGCGTGAGGGTCTGCATCGACGGGTTCGGCACCCGGGAGGGCCCGACGGACCGCTGGTCGCAGCTGCCCGTCGACCTCGTGCGCATCGACCCGGCGAGGCTCAGCGCCGGACCGTGGTCCGGCTCGACCCTGCTGCGGCTGACGATCGAGACCGCCCACACCTTCGGGTGGGATGTCGTCGCGGACGGGGTGACCGACCGCCACCAGCTCGAGGCACTCACCGGGGTCGGGTGCCGCTACGCCCAGGGGCCCATGCCGCGCCGCACGATCGCGGCACTCTCAGCCGTGGGCTGAGGACCTCGGACCCCGCCGTCGGGCAGACCTGGGCTCAGGAGAGCCAGCGGACCACGGCGGCAGGCGGGACCGGTCGCGACCAGAGGAAGCCCTGCCCGAAGTGGCAGCCGAGGTTGCGCGCACGGTCGTGCTGCGCGGCGTTCTCGATGCCCTCGATCGTCACGCTGAGCCCGAGCTCGGTGGCGGCGGAGACGAGTGCCGCGATCACGACCTCGCCGGTCCGGGTGCCGAGCTGCTCGGCGTACGAGCGGTCGATCTTGATGCCGTCCACGGGGAAGCGGCTGAGGTCGGACATGGCCGACCAGCCGGAGCCGAAGTCGTCGAACCACACGTGGAAGCCGAGCGCGCGCATCCCGTCGACGGCGGCGCGGCTGGTGACCTCGTCGACCGGGGCCGAGGTCTCGGTGACCTCGATGATGACCGACGCCGGGTCGACGCCGGCCGCCTCGGCCTCTCCTCGGAGCTCGTCCAGCCAGCCCGGGCGCTCGAGGTGACGCGTGGAGAGGTTCACGGTCGTCCAGAAGTCGGGACGCTGCGCCTGCCAGCCGCGCAGGTCGCGCAGGGCCCCGCGCAGCACCGCCAGGTCCACGTCGAGGATCAGGTCGGTCTGCTCCGCGACGGGGATGAAGACGCTGGGGGGCTCGACCACGCCCGGCGCGCGCCGCCAGCGCGCCAGGGCCTCCACACCGACCACGCGGTCGGTGAGCAGGTCCACGACCGGCTGGTACCACGGCACGACCTCGCCGCGCTTGAGCCCCCGCGCAAGGTCGACGGCCAGCGGGTCGTCGGCCGGGGCGTCACCGTGGCGCCGGAGCTCCATCGAGAACAGCTCACCCAGCTCGAGCAGCACCGACAGGTCGCGTCGCGAGACCCTGCGGGGGAGCCCGTCGCAGATGCTGAGCACCGCCACGACGTGCTCCGCGACGCTCACGGGGATGCCGACGTAGGCCCCCAGCGGTGCGTCGTCGGGCTCGGCCTGCTCGACGACCAGGGCCTCCCCGGACCCGAGCACCCGCGCGTCGAGGCGGGCAGCCGCGGACGGCCGGTCGGCGACCGCGGGGAGGGTGCGCCCCGAGGGCAGCAGCACGGTGGCGTGGTCGAAGCCGACCACCGAGGCGGCGATCCGGCCCAGCCGCTCGGCGACGGCGACGACCTCGGGGAGGTCGGCTGCCGTGGAGGTGTTCCCGGCGGGACCGCCCGGGTGCGAGACCGGGATCAGAGGTCGGCCTTGCCCTTCTGGAGGACCTCGGTCCAGGCGGGACCCCGGTCCAGGACGAGCGAGGCGGCGAACATCGCCCCGGCCAGCGCGAAGTGCAGCGCGTCGTCGGCGGCGTTCAGCGGCAGGAAGTTCGCGCCGCCCTGGTAGGGGATCAAGATCCCGTAGAAGAAGACGACGGCGTAGACGAGGGCGCCGTAGAGCAGGTAGTTGCGGGCGCGCATCGCGGTCGTCGAGAAGAGCAGGCCGGCGACGCCGAAGGCCAGGTGCACGGCGTTGTGGAGCACCGAGACCTGGAAGATGCCGAGGAGCCGGGCGGTCGACTCCCGACCAGCCATGCCGAGGTGCATCGAGTGGCTCGTGATGCCCGGGATGAAGCCGGCCACGCCGACGAGCAGGAAGACGACCCCGAAGCCGGCCGCGCCGAGCTGGATCTGCGAGCGCTTGGCCCGGCGGGGGTCCGGGGCGAGGGCGGCCATGGTTCTCCTTCGGTCTGCGGCCGTGGTGGCGGACCGACCCGGGCCACGGCGCCCGGTGCCGGTCCGGCGGTCCCCGGCCTTCTCTCGGCCCCAGTCTGTCGCACGGCCGGCGGACGCGCGGGGCAACCGTCCACCTCGCCGCGGCGTGTCCGCCGAGCGGCGCGCGGTCGGCGTCGACCCGTGGCCCCGGGCCCTCGACTTTCGTCGGTGCCGTGCGCTTGAGTGGCCTCACCCGAACGAGAGGCCGCTCATGCCCGCTCCGAAGACGCCCCGGCTGCGTCGCACCCTGCTCGCGAGCGCCTGCGGCCTCGCGCTCGTGACCTCGCTGGCGCCCGCCGCCAGCCCGGCGCCCCGTACGCAGCCCGCCGCCGACACCGCCGCACCCGCGGGCCGGGCGGCCGACCCGGCGGCCAAGGGGGCCGGGTGACCCAGAAGAACGCGACCGCGCTCGGCACGGGCGGCGCGGTCTCCAGCGTCGACCCCGAGGCCACCCGCGCCGGGATCGAGGTGCTGCGCAAGGGCGGCAACGCCGTGGACGCGGCGATCGCCACCGCGGCCGCGCTCGGGGTCACCGAGCCGTACTCCACCGGCATCGGGGGCGGCGGCTACCTCGTCTACTACGACGCGCGCAGCGGCAAGGTCTCGACGATCGACGGGCGCGAGACCGCGCCGGCGTCGATCCCGGGCGACGCCTTCGTCGACAAGGCGACCGGCAAGCCGTACCCGTTCACCCCCGACCTGGTGACGAGCGGAGCCAGCGTGGGGGTGCCGGGTACGCCGCTCACCTGGGAGAAGGCGCTCGACCGCTGGGGGACGCTCAGCCTCGGCCAGGCGTTGCGGCCGGCCGAGAAGATCGCCGACCGCGGGTTCGTCGTGGACGACACCTTCCGCGAGCAGACCCTGCAGAACAAGGACCGCTTCGCCCAGGTCAGCACCACCGCCGACCTCTACCTGCCGGGCGGCGACGCGCCGAAGGTCGGTTCCGTCTTCCGCAACCGCGACCTCGCCGCCACCTACCGGGCGCTCGGGCGCGAGGGCACGAAGGTGATCTACGGCGGTCGGGTCGGCGAGGACATCGTCCGGACGGTGCAGGACCCGCCCACGACCGCGGACGCCACGCTCCCCTTCCCGAAGGGCTACCTCGAGAAGTCCGACCTGAAGGCGTACCGGGTCAAGCGACCCGCGCCGACCAAGGTGCGCTACCGCGGGCTCGACGTCTACAGCATCGCGCCGTCCTCGAGCGGCGGCTCGACCGTCGGCGAGGCCCTGAACATCCTGCAGACCACGAAGCTGTCGCGGCTGCCGCGCACCACGGCCCTGCACGACTACCTCGACGCCTCGTCCCTGGCCTTCGCCGACCGCAACGCCTACGTGGGCGACCCCGCCTTCGTCGACGTGCCGCTGGACACGCTGCTCTCGAAGCGCTTCGCCCGCTCGCGGGCCTGCCTGATCGGCGACCGGGCCCTCCCGACGCCGACCGCGCCCGGGGCCCTCGACGCCGACGGCTGCTCGTCCGCCGCACCGGTCGGTCGCAACGAGGTCGGCACCTCGACCTCCCACCTCGTCACCTCCGACCGGTGGGGCAACGTCGTGTCCTACACGCTCACGATCGAGCAGACCGGCGGCTCCGGCATCGTCGTGCCCGGTCGCGGCTTCCTGCTCAACAACGAGCTGACCGACTTCAGCTACGACCCGAGCGCAGCCGGCTACGCCTCCGACCCCAACCGGCTCGAGGGCGGCAAGCGCCCGCGCAGCTCGATGGCCCCCACGATCGTGCTGCAGGACGGCAAGCCCCGCTACGCCATCGGCTCCCCCGGCGGCGCCACGATCATCACCACGGTGCTGCAGACGCTGGTCAACCGCGTCGACCTCGGCATGACGCTGCCCGAGGCGGTCGCGGCGCCCCGCGCCAGTGCGCGCAACCTCGCCTCGGTGAGCGCCGAGCCGGAGTTCGTCGCCGCGTACGGGGACGATCTGGAGGCCCTCGGCTACACGCTGGTCCCGACCGGCGACTCCTTCACGCTGAACGCCCAGATCGGCGCCGTCGCGGCGCTGGAGTTCCGCCGCGGCGGACGCGTGCTCGCCGTGGCCGAGCCGGTCCGCCGGGGCGGGGGTGACGCCGAGGTGGTGCGCCCCCGCTGAGCCCACGAGCCCCCGGTGCCTCTGATCGGACGACCCCCGTAACATCTCGCACCACGGGGTCCGCGGACGCCGTCGGGCCGTGCAGGACGGCCCGACCCGCACGCACCGGACGGGAATGCCTCGTGGAGCTCCGCTCGCGGTTCGTCGCCGAGCTCCGCACCCTCAGCGGCGGCCGCTACCACGACCTCTCGCCGGACCGCGTGTCCGACGCCGTCCGCCGGGTCCTGGGCCTGCCCGGCGCCGGGATCGTGATGCTCCACCGCCTCGTGCGGCTGCCGGTCGGCTCGTCGGGGGAGCACGTGCCCCTGGCCGAGCAGCTCCAGGTCACCCTCGGCGAGGGGCCCTGCCTCAGCTCGGCCGCCCACGGTCGCGCGATGGCCTCCTCCCGGGACGCGCTGGTCCTGGGCTGGCCGGTCTACGGGCGCGCGCTGATCGCCCACACGCCGTTCCGCAGCACGCTGTCCTTCCCGCTCGCCCGCAGCGGCGTGGTGTTCGGGGCGCTCGGCGGCTACAGCACCGATCCCGAGCCGCCGCTCGAGTGGCCGCTCGAGGTGATCGAGTCCGAGGTGATGGAGCTCGTCGGGGGCCTCCTGCTCGCCGGCCTCCCCGAGCCCGGCGACGCCCTCGGCTCCGGGGACGGACGCGTGCTGCAGGAGCGGCACGCGGTCTACGTGGCGCTGGGCATGGTCATGCAGGCGGGCGACCTCGAGGAGCTCGACGCGCTCGCCGTGCTGCGGGCGTAGGCGTTCCGCACCGGGACCCTGCTGGACACCGTCGCCGCGCGCCTGGTCGACGGTGCGCTGGGCACCGGCGAGGTCCTCGGCACCTCCTAGGCGGGCGGGCTCTGGCACGATCGCCTTCCGACCGACGAGCACGAGGAGCCCAGCGTGGCCGACGACCCAGCCATCCCCGACCAGCGCGTGGCGCAGGTGCTCGGGCTCTACGCCCGGCTGGCCCACCTGGTGATCGCCGACCCGGTCCGCTGGCTCGGCCTCGACGACGACCCGCCGCCCAGCGCCCGCTTCCCGGCCAGGGCGCTCGACGCCCTCCGTGACCGCGCCTTCGGCGAGGTCACCCCCGCGTCGCCCCGGTGGGACGAGCGGCCGCTGCACGACCGCGTCGAGTGGTGGGTGCGCCGCATCGGTGTCAGCGCCGGGCTCGCAGCCGCCGCGCCCCGGGTCGCCGGCGCGCTGGCCGACCGGGTCCCGCTGCAGGCGGCCCTCGGCGCGTCCGCGGCCGGGCTCGCGGTGTGCGCGACAGCGCGTGAGCACGGGGTCGTCGAGGCGGAGCGCTGGGTGCCCCTGCTCGCCAAGGTCCTGCTGGACCGCGACCTCGCCCCGGACGACGTGCCCGTCGCGGAGACGCAGGACGTCGGCGCCGCCGAGGCCGACCTCGCGGGCAGCATCCCGGCTCCCGAGGAGAGCGGCGGGCTCGGCCCCGGCGCGCGGCGGGCGGCCGGCACGGTGTGGCGGCTGGCGCGCCAGTTCTGGGAGCTGCAGTCGGTCCTCGACGAGCGACCGCGCGGCAGCCGGGTGTTCCGCGCCCTGGGCAAGCTCCCCGTCGTGGGTCTGCCGGCCGGGTTCCTCGACGAGCGGGGCGGGATCAAGCGCGCCTCGAAGGAGACGGCCGCGCTCCTCGGGAGGAGCGCGCGCTGACCCGTTCCTCCCGAGCGGTAGGTTGCCGCGCCGTACAAGCCCTTGCCAGCGCGGCAATCTACCGCTCGGCGGTCGGAAGGATCAGGCCAGGCCTAGCGCAGCGCGACCGGCGGCATCCGCAGCTCGGACCCGGCCGGCAGCCCGAGGAACCTCGCCAGCCCGTCCAGGCCGGCCGCCGCGTCGGGACCGGCGATCCCGGCGGAGCCGGTGAGCCCCGCGAGCCCGGCCAGGGCGCCCAGCGCACTCGCGCCGGGCGAGGCGGTGGCGCGCGGGTCCTCGCTGTTGCGCGGTCGGCCGACCCGGGCCAGCGGCCCGACGTGACGGGCGGGACGTACGGGAGCGCGGTCGGGCAGGTCGGCGCGCTCCCGGGCGATGCGCACCGCGTCGTGGAGGCCGCCGAGCTCGTCGACCAGGCCCACCGTCCGGGCGTCGGCCCCCGTCCAGACCCGTCCGCGGGCGACGCCCTCGACGGCCTCGCGGCTCAGGCCGCGACCCTCGGCCACGCGGGAGGTGAAGTCCTGGTAGACCGCGTCGAGGGAGGCGTCGAGGCGCTCGCGCTCCTCGTCGGTGAAGGACCGGCGCGCGGAGAACATCCGCGCCCGGGCGCCCTGCTCCACCACCCCGGTCGTCAGCCCCACCCGCTCGAGCAGGTCGGTCACGACGAACTTGCCCCCGAAGACCCCGATCGAGCCGGTGAGCGTGGCGGGCAGGGCGACGACGACGTCGGCCGGGCAGGCCACGTAGTAGCCGCCCGACGCCGCGACGGACCCCATCGACACCACGACCGGCCGGCCGGAGTCGCGCACGCGGCAGACGTCGCGCCAGATCGTGTCCGACGCCACGGCCGAGCCACCGGGCGAGTCGACGTGCAGCACCACGGCGCGCGCGGAGTCGTCGTCGAGCACGGCCCGCAGGTCGGCGGTCACGGTGTCGCTGCCGACCGACGGGCCGGACGCGCCCCGGCGGCTGGGCCCGCTGACGATCCCGCCGCGCACCTCGACCACCGCCACGTGGCCGCGGGAGCGGCCGGGCAGCGACGGCAGCGCCGGGCGCCGCCGCGGGCGCCAGCGGTCGGCGAAGAGCAGCGTGGCGTCCTCCCCCACCCGCGCGCGGACGGAGGCGTAGACCTCGTCGCGGTAGCCGAGCCGGTCGACCAGCCCGGCCCGTCGCGCCTCGTCGGCGGTGCGCGGACCCGTGTCGACCAGGCGGCGCACCTCCTCGACGGGCAGCCCGCGCCCGGCGCCCACGTCCGCGACCGCCCCCTCGAGGAGGGACCCGCTCAGCCGCTCGAGCGACTCGCGGTGGGCGGGGGTCAGCTCGGAGCGGCTGATGCGGTCCACGGCGTTCTTGTACTCGTAGCGGCCCTGGAGCTCGGGCTCGACGCCGAGCTTGTCCAGCGCCCCGCGCAGGAAGGTGGTCTCGACCGCGACGCCGAGGAGGGCCACCTCGCCCGTCGGCTGCAGCCACACCTCGTCGAAGGCGCTGGCCAGCGCGTACGCGGGCAGGTCGCTCCCGCCGGCGGCGAAGCTCTCGGCCCACGCCACGGTCGGCTTGCCGCTGGCCGCGAACGCCGCGACCCCGGCGCGCAGCTCCTGGGCCAGCGCCCAGGGCAGGGTGCCGCCGACCTTGGCGACCAGCCCGACGACGCGGCGGTCGGAACCCGCCTCGTGCAGGGCCCGCAGCAGCGGCCCGCGCTGGGGCCGGCCGCGCGCGGCGAGCCGGGCCAGCGGGTCGCCCGGGGCGGGGTCGGCCGGGGCCGACGTCAGGTCGATCTCGAGCAGCAGCGGGGCGGTGCCGGGCAGAGCCCGTCCTGAGCCTGTCGAAGAAGCCACCCCACCCACGGTAGGTCGGCGTGCGGACGGCACCGGTCGCGACAAGGCGGCGTACGCGTCGGGGTCCACGGACGGGTCACGGAGAATGGACGGGGTGACCGACTGGATCGTCTCCCTGATGAACGCGCTCGGGAGCCCGGGCGCCGGTCTCCTGGTCGCGCTCGAGAGCATCTTCCCGCCGATCCCCAGCGAGCTGATCCTGCCGCTCGCGGGCTTCACCGCGAGCCAGGGCACCCTGAACGTCGTCGCCGCGGTCGTCTGGACCACCGTGGGTTCGCTGGTCGGGGCCCTGGTGCTCTACGCGCTGGGCGCCAAGGTCGGCGAGGAGCGGCTGCGCGCGGTCGCCCGGCGGATGCCGCTCGTGCGCGAGTCGGACATCGACACCGTGGACGGGTGGTTCGAGCGCCACGGCGGCAAGGCCGTCTTCTTCGGCCGCATGGTGCCCGGGGTCCGCAGCCTCATCTCCATCCCCGCCGGCGTCGCGCGCATGCCGGTGGCCCGCTTCGCCCTCCTCAGCAGCCTCGGCAGCCTGGTGTGGAACACCCTGCTGATCAGCGCCGGCTACCTCCTCGGCTCGCAGTGGTCGGTCGTCGAGACCTGGGTGGGCCGGTTCCAGGAGGTCGTCGTGGTCCTGGCCGTCGTCGCGGTCGCGGTCGTCGTGGTCAGGCGGGTCCGCGACCACCGCCGCCGCGCGGCGCCGGCGGGCGAGGGCTGAGCGCTCCTCCTCCCGGGCGTCCGGCTGGGCGTCCGGCGATTCCACAGGAGCCGGCCAGGAGATCGGCGACCAACGCACGGGCGGGCCTGGCACGCTTGGTCCGTGACGACAGCCGACCCCGCGGTGGTGGGGTCCCCGACGAGCGCGGCGGGCGTGCCGTACGCGCGCTCGGGCCTGCTCCGGATGGTCGGCGAGGACCTGCGCTGGGCGTTCCGCCGGCCGTTCGGCTGGCTGATCGGGATCGCGGTCAACCTGGTGCTGTCGCTGGCCTACCTCGTCGTCGTGCCGCTGCGTGACGGGTCGCACCGGGACTGGGCGATCCTCGTGGGGACCTACTTCGCGGTCTTCATCCTGGCCGACGTCACGAGCACCAACGTGCTGGGCGTCGACGCCGACCGCACCCGCCTGCGCCTGCTGCGCGGGGTTCCCCTGGCCAAGATCCTGCTCGTCAAGAACCTCGCCCTGCTCGTCATCGTCGGGCTGCCCACCCTCGTGGCGACGGCCTGGATCACGATCGTCGACGAGCCGGACTACCGCCTGACGCTCACGCTGCCCGGGGTGCTCTACCCCACCCTGCTGTGGCTCGGCGTCGGCAACCTCGTGTCGGTGCTGCTGCCCTACCGCCCGCTGTCCCTGCGGACCCGGTGGAGCCAGCGCCGCGTCTGGCGCAGCACGCTGCGCTGGCTCACCTGCCTCGGGCTGCCGTACGTGCTGTGCGTTGCCGTCGACCCGATGTCGCGGCTGCCCCGCCTGCTGAGCGAGGCGCTGCACCTGCCGCCCGGTCCCGGGCTGCGGGGCGCGGAGGTCCTGGCGCTGGCGCTCGTGCTCTACGGCGTGCTCAGCAGCACCGCCGTCCGCCTCGCGCACCTGCGCGGCCTCGGGCTCGACGACCTGCGCTGAGCGAGCCGGCGCCGGTCGGCCCGCTCGGGCGCGGGCCGGAGGAGCCGGTATCAGACGGACGCGGGCGCCACGTGGTCGGTCGCCGCGGCCCAGCCGCTCGGCTCGGCCGGACGGCGCGTCCGCCGGCTCACGGCCCAGACCACCGTGCCCGCGCAGGCGCCGACGAGGGCTGCCACCGTCCACTTCATGGGCCCAGCCTAGGACGCCGCCCGGTCCCCCGGTCCGAGGCGGCGGGGCACTGCGCACGACCGTGGTCGGATGCGCGGGCGGCGTACGCCTCGTAGGGTCGTCCCGCCATGCCCTCCGCCGCCGAACGCCTCGTGCGCGACCGCCAGCTGGTCTTCGACCTCTGCCTGTGCGCCCTCGTCACCCTCGTGACGACCGGCTACTCCCTCGCCGTCGGCGAGCGGGCCCTCGGGCTCGCGTCCCTGGTGATCACGCTGCCGCTGCTCGTGCGGCGGGCCTTCCCCGCCGCGGCCTTCGTGATGATGACGGCCGGGTGCCTCTTCGCGCTCGCGGTCAGCGAGATGCCCTCGGCCGCCGGCATCGTCTCGGTGCCGATCATGATCTACACGCTCGCCCGCTGGAGCCCACGCACCCTCGCCCGCCTCGGCTGGGCCGTCGGCGTCGTCGGGTCGTTCCTCGGGCCGGCGCGCTGGGCGTTCGCGGGGCGGGGCCTGACCGACGTCACCGTCTTCATGGTCAGCGTCGTCGCCTGCCTCGCCGTCGTCTCCGGCACCTACGTCGTCGGGCGCAAGCTGCGCGAGTCCGAGGACAGCGCCGGGCGCCAGCAGCGCTCGGAGGCCGAGCGCCGTCGGCTGCTGGAGTCGGAGCAGGAGCAGCGCGACCGCGCGGCGACCGTCGACGAGCGCAACCGCATCGCCCGCGAGCTGCACGACATCGTCGCCCACTCCCTGTCGGTCATCGTGGTGCAGGCCGAGGGCGGCCGCGCGCTGGCCGCCCGGCACCCCGAGCGCGCTGGAGAGGTCCTCGGGACCATCGCCGAGACCGGGCGCGAGGCCCTCACCGAGACCCGCCGCATCCTCGGGGTGCTGCGCGACGGGCGGGGCGAGGCGAGCACCGCGTACGGTCCCCAGCCCGGGCTGGCCGACATCGCCGACCTCGTGCGGCGCACCAGCGACCGGGCCGAGCTGGCGACGTTCGGGACGCCGCCGCCGCTGTCGCCCGCGGTCGGGCTGACCGCGTACCGCGTGGTCCAGGAGTCGCTGACCAACGTGCTCAAGCACGCCGGTCCCGAGGCCCGGGCGCGCGTCGTGGTGGCGTGCACGCCGGACGCGGTCGAGATCGAGGTCGCCGACGACGGCGGCGGCGAGACCGCCCCGGTGTCGGACGGCCAGGGCCACGGGCTGCGGGGCATGGCCGAGCGCGTCAACCTGCACGAGGGCGAGCTCTCGGCCGGACCAGGACCGAACGGAGGGTTCGTCGTGAGGGCGTGGATCCCGTACGAGCGGGCGGCCGAGACCCAGCCCGACCTGCCGCGGGTGGCCGCATGGTGACCCGCGTCTTCCTGGTCGACGACCAGGCGCTGGTGCGGGGCGGGTTCCGGATGCTCATCGAGGCCGAGGACGACCTCGAGGTCGTGGGCGAGGCCAGCGACGGGCAGGAGGCGCTGAACCGCCTCCGCACAGTCACCGCCGACGTCGTCCTGATGGACGTCCGCATGCCGGTGCTCGACGGCGTCGAGACGACCCGGCGGCTGCTCGCGGACGGCAACCCGGCCCGCGTGCTCGTGCTGACGACCTTCGACCTCGACGAGTACGTCTTCGCCGCGCTGAAGGCCGGTGCGAGCGGCTTCCTGCTCAAGGACGCGCGGCCCGACGAGCTGCTCTCGGCCATCCGCGACATCGCGGCGGGCGACGCGGTGATGGCGCCGAGCGCGACCCGACGGCTCCTCGACCACGTCGTCCCCACGCTGCCCGGCGAGCCGCCGAGCCGCGACGACACCCGCCTCGACGACCTCACCGCCCGCGAGCTCGAGGTGCTCCGCGAGATCGCGGCCGGGGCGACGAACACCGAGATCGGCGCCCGCCTCTACATGGCCGAGGGCACGGTCAAGACCCACGTCGGCCGGCTGCTCTCCAAGCTCGGCGTCCGCGACCGCGTGGGCCTGGTCCTGCTCGCCTTCGAGGTCGGCCTCCGCCCCGACCGCTGACCCCTTCCGCCGAGCGGTAGGTTGCCGCGCCCGACACGCCGGTTCAGCCGCGGCAAGCTACCGCTCGATGCGGGGCCGGAGGAGCCAGCGGTCCCGCGTCCGGTCCCGCCCGAGCCCGTCGAGCCGAGCGCGACGCATCCGGTACGCGGTCTGGACGCGGTGGGCGCCGAGGTCGCCGGCGCCGGCCCGAACGACGACCACGCCGAGGCGCTCCATGGCCTCCTCGCGGACGTTGTCCTCCCGGTGCTGCTCGGGGTCGCGGTGGCCGGCGGAGCGTTCACCGTCCCAGGTCGCGCCGTCGTACTCGAGCGCGAGGCCGGCGTCCTCGTCGAACAGGTCCGGCATCGCGACGAAGCGGCCGTCGCGGGCGGTCAGGGTCGGGTTCAGGTGGATCCTCGCGTCCGGCGCCTGCTCGAGGTAGAGCAGCCGCAGGCGCGTCTCACCGGGGCTCAGCGAACCGCTCCTCGTCAGCGCGATCGCCTCGCGTGCCTGCACCGCCCCTCGTCGCCCGCGCAGCGGTACGGCTTCGAGCTCCTCGGGCTGCAGCCCCGCCGCGACCAGCAGGTCGAGGAGGACGGTCGCCTCCGTCGTCGAGCTCGCACCGCAGGCGAGGTCGGCGGCCGTCCGCGCCCGGAAGGTGACGGGCAGACCCGCGACCTCCTCCCGGTCGCCGGGGGCGAAGGTGGCGCGGCGGTAGCGGACGCCCGGCAGGTGCTGGCGGTGCAGGCCGGGCGGGAGGAGCACGTCGACGGGCAGCTCCTCGCCCCGGCGGTCCAGCCCGTCGAGGAGGTCCACGCCGTGCACGTGCGCAGCGGCCCAGCCGCCGACGACCCCGTCGGACGGCAGCAGAGCGGCAGCGGCCACGATCCGCTGCGCGGCGGACCGTCGGGCACCGGCCAGCACGTACAGCCCGCGGCTGGTCCGTTCCCAGCGACGGGTGCGCAGCACGTGCGGCGCGATCCCGTCCTCGTCGAGGACGGCCGCCTCACGGGGGCGTACGGCGTCGGCGAGGTCGGTCTCGAAGCGCGTCACCGCTCGATGGTGCGGCTCCCGGAACGCTCCGGTCCCGCTATCCACAGCCCTACTTCACGAGGACCCAGCAGCCTCCGCCGAGCGGTAGGTTGCGGCACGAATCCCGGCAGAAAAGTCGCGGCAACCTACCTCTCGGCGAGAGAGGGGCGGGCGCAGATCGTGCCAGGCGCTCAGCCCAGACCGAGCGGTAGGTTGCGGCGCGGATCCCGGCGTACAGGGCGCGGCAACCTACCTCTCGGCGGGGTTTGGGCCGAGCCTGGGCGGGTCAGCTCTTGGGAGCGGCGTCCCGGAGGGCGGCGAGGATGGGCTCCGCGGCGGTGTCGAGGAACTCGCGCTGGCCCTCGTCGCCGACCTGGACGAGGGCGATGTCGGTGAACCCCGCCTCCCAGTACGCGCTGACGGCCTGGACGATCGCGTCGACGTCGGGACCGCAGGGGATCGCCTCGGCGACGTCCTCGGGGCGCACGAACTGCGTCGCGCCGGCGAAGCCGTGCGGCGTGGGGAGATCGGCGTTCACGGCCCAGCCGCCGCCGAACCAGCGGAACTGGTCGTGCGCCTTGGCGATCGCCGCGTCCTTGTCGGTGCCCCAGCAGATCGGGATCTGCCCGATCTTGCGGGAGCCCTTGCCGCTGGAGAGGAGGCCGCCCTTCTCCTTGTCCCACTTCTTGACCGCGTCGGCGTCCGGCTCGACGGCGATGAGGTGGTCACCGAGCGGGGCGAAGCGCTCGATCGACTTCTCCCCGGACACCGCCATGCCGATCGGCACGCCGCCGTCCGGCACGTCCCAGACGCGCGCGGAGTCGACGCGGAAGTAGCTGCCCTCCCAGGTCGTCAGCTCGCCGGTGTGCAGCTGGCGGATGATGATCGCCGCCTCCTCGAGCATGTCCTGGCGCTGGGCGACCGGAGGCCACCCCTCGCCGGTGATGTGCTCGTTGAGGTTCTCCCCCGACCCGAGGCCGAGGATGAAGCGGCCGTCGCTGATGATCTGCAGCGTCGCGGCCTTCTGCGCCACCACGGCCGGGTGGTAGCGGATCGTCGGGCAGGTCACGTACGTCATCAGCTCGACGCTGGAGGTCAGCGCCGCGACGGCGCCGAGCATGGTCCACGCGTAGCCGGCGTGGCCCTGGGAGGTCAGCCACGGGGAGTAGTGGTCGCTCGAGACCTCGAAGTCGAAGCCGACCTGCTCGGCCCGAGCGCCGTACTCGACGATCTGCTTGGGCCCGCTCTGCTCGGTCATGAGGGTGTAGCCGAATCGCACCATGGCACTTCTTTACCCCGGCAGGCGCCGCCCGCTCACGCCGGGGTCCCCCGCACGGGACCCCGGCCGGGCAGACCGGTGCGGACCTCAGTCCTTGCCGGTCTCCTTGCGCAGGCGCTCGATCTCCTCCGAGGCCTCGCCCTTGGTGATGTCGGCGGGGATCTCCTCGCCGGCCTGGCGGGCCAGGGTGTCGAGGTAGCTCTTCTGCGCGGAGGTGATCGGGTCGCCGCCGGTGACCCACTCGCTCGGGTCCTTCTCCAGGGAGGGGTCGCTGCTGCCGCTGCCGGAGGCGCCGAGCACCTCCCCGTTGTGCTCCGGGGAGGCCTGGACGTCGTTGGTCTCCTCGGCGGCGGCCTGGCTGGTCTCGGAGGTGAACTCGCCCTCGGGTGCGGTGGAGTCCTGCTGGCTGCTGTGCGTCTGCTCGGTCATGGGCACAACCTAGGTGGCCCCTCCGACAGTTCCGGTGCGAGGGCGGCGGGGTGCGCCCCGACGCGGTCCGCCACGTGCGCCACGGCGTACGAGGACCGGCTCCGGGGTAACGATGGGCTCGTGGTCCGTCTGCGCACCGTCTCCCCGTCCCAGCCCGGCTACGGCCGGCGCCGGGTCGAGCCCGATCCGACCAAGGACTTCGTCTACCTCGACCTCGAGGGTCTCGAGCTGGAGGGCGAGGAGCTGGAGCGCTGCATCGCGCTCGTCATCCCGCCGGCGTGGGAGGAGGTCTGGATCTGCTCCCTGCCCAACGGCCACATCCAGGCGGTCGGCACCGACGAGGCCGGCCGGCGCCAGTACCGCTACCACGAGGCCTGGCGGGTCAAGCGGGACGCGGCCAAGCACGAGCGCGTGCTCGAGGTCGCCGAGAACCTGCCCCGGGCGCGGCGCCGGGCCGGCAAGGACCTGCGCCGGCAGGGCATGCCCTACGAGCGGGCGATGGGGGCGGCGTTCCGGCTGCTCGACCTCGGGTTCTTCCGCATCGGCGGGGAGGCCTACGCCGAGGAGAACCACAGCTACGGCCTCGCGACCATCCGGCGTGAGCACGTGTCCTTCGAGGACGGCCAGGTCGTCTTCGACTACATCGCCAAGTCCGGGAAGGAGCGCTACATCGGCCTGGTCGACAAGGACGTGATGGCCGCCGTGCGCGCGCTGGTCGAGCGCGACGACGACAACCCCGAGCTGCTCGCGTACGAGACCGAGGACGGCTGGCACGACGTCACCTCGACCGAGATCAACGGCTACGTGAAGGAGATCGTCGGCGGCGAGGTGTCGGCCAAGGACTTCCGCACCTGGCACGGGACCGTCATCGCCGCCGTGGAGCTCGCCGAACGGCTCGAGGGGGCGACCACGGACTCCAAGCGCAAGCGGGCGGTCAGCGCGGCCATGAAGGACGTGTCGACCTACCTCGGCAACACGCCCACGGTGGCGCGCAAGTCCTACGTCGACCCGCGCCTGATCGACCTGTTCAACGACGGCATCACGATCGACCCCGCGCTGGCCGTCGGCAAGCGCGACCTCGCCGGCGGGACCACCCACGGCAAGATCGAGAGGGCCGTGCACGAGCTGCTGACGACCAGCAAGCGAACCCTCCGCAAGGAGCTGCCGCACCTGCACTGAGGCCCGTCGGCGGCCGGACCCCCGGCCGCCTCAGGACCCGGCGAGCTCGGCGATGCTCGACAGCGGCCGCTCGGCCCGCCAGCCGAGCACCCGCTCGGCCGCCGTGCAGTCGGCGGTGATGTGGCGGACGTCCCCGAGACGGAACTGACCGGTCACGACCGGCGCGGGCCCGTCGAGCTCCTCGCTCAGCACCTCGGCCATCCGGCCCACCGTCGTGACGTCGGGCGAGCCGATGTTCAGCGGGGTGACGCCGGGCGCCAGGTCGGCCTCGAGCGAGGCGACCACCGCGGCCGCGACGTCGTCGACGTGGACGAAGTTGCGCCGCTGGCCGCCGTCCTCGAAGACGCGCGGGGCCTCGCCCCGGGCGATCGCGCTCGCGAACAGCGACGCCACGCCCGCGTACGGGGTGTTGCGCGGCATGCCGGGGCCGTAGACGTTGTGGAAGCGCAGCGCCGCCACCGAACCCTCCGTCTCCCGGCACCAGGCCGCGGCCAGGTACTCGCCCTGCGCCTTGGTCGCGGCGTAGACGTTGCGCGGGTCGAGCGGCGCGCCCTCGGGCACGAGCCCGGGCACGAGGTCGGAGCCGCAGCGCGGGCAGAGCGGGTCGAAGCGGCCGGCCTCGAGGTCGGCGACCCGGCGCGGCGGCGGGCTGGTCGGCCCGTGCACCGGGCAGGTGTAGGCGCCCTCGCCGTAGACCACCATCGACGACGCGTACGCGACCCGCGCCGTCCCCGCGTTCGCGGCGGCCCGCAGCACGACCGCGGTGCCGACGTCGTTCTGCGTCACGTAGTCGTCGATGTCGTCGATGTCGAGCCCGAGCCCGACCTTGGCCGCGAGGTGCACGACGGTGTCGCAGCCGGCCAGGGCCTGGCGCACGCGCGCGAGGTCGGTGACGTCGTCGGCGGGGTCGAGCGCGCGGTCGAAGACCACGGGTGCGTGGCCGACCTCGGCCAGCCGCAGGACGACGCGACGCCCGATGAACCCGGCCCCGCCGGTGACCAGGACCCTCATGACCGCACCTCTCCGCCCGGGGCGGGCCACCGCGTCGCCGGCACGAGCTCGGCCTGCCAGCGCTGCTCGTCCTCGACGAGCCAGGCCTCGGCGACGTCCAGGCCGGCCGCCGCGGCGACGACCTCGAGCGCGTCCAGCCCCAGCACGGCCCAGGCGAACCAGGCTCCCGGACCACGGGAGCCGACGAGCTGTGCGGTGGTCACCTGCAACCCGTGGCCGGGCGGGGCCACGTCGACGAGGACGGTGCCCCCGGGGCTGAGGAGCTCGCGGCAGAGCCACAGCAGCCGGACGGGGTCCCCGCCGATGCCGACGTTGCCGTCGACCAGCAGGACGTGGCGCCAGCGCTGGGCGCTGCGGCCCAGCGAGAAGACGTCGCGGTTGAGCGCGATCGCGCCCCGCGAGCGCGCCATGGCGATCGCCGACGGGGACACGTCGACCCCGAGCGCCCGCACGCCGCGGGCGCCCAGCGCGGCGGCCATCCGGCCGGGCCCGCAGCCGACGTCGAGGGTCGAGCCGGCGCAGCGGGCCAGCAGGCGCTCGTCCCCGGGGCCGGCGTCGGCGTCCCAGGTCTGCACGGGCAGGTCCCAGACCTCGCCCTCACGGGTGTGGAGCTGGCCGCCGCCCTCGGCGAAGCCGGGTTCGAAGAACGCCTCGGGCTGCGTCACGCGGGCACCGCCGTCCGCCCGCCGAGGACGCCGGCCAGCGCGGCGAAGCGCGTCTGCGGGCACAGCCGCGCCACGGCGAGGACGTCGTCGGGCTCGTCCACGTCGGAGAGCGGGGGCGCCTCCTCCACGCGCAGCCCGCCCGCCTCGAGCGCGGCCCGGGTGAGCTCGCCGGTCCGCACCGTGGACATCGGCACGTCCCGCAGCAGCGACGCGTCGGCCGGACGCCTCAGCGCGAGGAGCCACCAGCCCCCGTCCTCGGCGAGCCCGAGGACCGCGTCCGCGCCGTCGGGCTCGCCGACGCGCGCAGCCGCCCGCGCGAGCACGGCCGGGTCGGCGTGCGGGGTGTCCATGCCGATCTGCACCGTGGGTCCGTCGTGCTCTCCGGCGGTGCCCGCAGCAGCGTCCGCGTGGGCCGCGGCGATCCGCTCGGCGAGCCCCTCGCCGCGCTGGTCCACGACCCGGAAGCCCTCCAGCCCGGTGCGCAGCGCGGCCGGTGCGGCCGCCCGGTCGAGGTCGCCGGTCAGCGCGCAGACCAGGTGGGCGCCCCCGGGGCCGGCCAGCCCCGCCGCCGCGCGGACGGCGTCCAGGCTGTCGAGCAGGGCGGCGGCCGCGAGCGCCGCGGCCTCGTGCGGGGAGTACGCGCTCGTGAGCCGGGTCTTCACCTCTCCGGGCACCGGCGCCTTGGCCAGCACGACGTACGTGGCGGGCGACGTGGCGGGCGACGGGGCGCGTGCGGGTTCGGGGGTCACGTGAGGGGGTTCGGAGCGGTGGCGCCGGACGGATGACGTCGGAAGGCCCGGCGACGCAGCACGGCGGTGAAGTCCTGCAGGACGCGCAGCGTGCCGCGGACCGAGCCGCTGACCTTCGACTTCCCGCCGGCGGCGCGGCGGCGGTAGGTCACGTCGACCTCGACGACCCGCCAGCCGGCCTGCGCGGCGGCCAGCACCGTCTCGAGCGGGTAGCCGAACCGGCGGTCCTCGATCCCGAGGTCGAGCAGCGCCTGGCGCCGCGCCACTCGGACGGGGGCGATGTCGTGGACGGCGACGCCGGTCGAGGCCCGGATCAGCGCGGCGAGGACGGCGTTGCCGGCGCGGGCGTGCCACGGCCAGGAGCGGCTCTGGACGACCTGGCGCCGTCCGACCACGAGGTCGGCCTCCCCGCGCAGCACGGTCTCCACGGGTCCGACCAGCTCGGCCGGGTCCAGCGAACCGTCGCAGTCCAGCACGGCCACCAGCTCGGTCCCGGCCGCCTCGATGCCCGTGTGCACGGGAGCGCCGTAGCCCCGGCGCGCCTCGTGCACGACCCGCGCACCCAGGCGCGCGGCCAGCTCGGGGCTGCCGTCCACGGAGCCGTTGTCCACCACGAGCACGGGCCAGCCCTCGGGCACGGCGGCGAGGACGCCGGGCAGGGCGGCCGCCTCGTCGAGGCACGGCAGGACGACGGTCACGCTCACGGGGTCGGGCCTTTCGGGGGGGACGGTCCGAGCCGTCCGGCGAGGGAGCCGTCCGACCACACGAACCCTAGGCTGTCCGCACCAGCGCGCGGCGACCGGTCGCACGTGCGCCCCGAGCACCCCGTGCACCGCCGTCGACGTGAGGGACCAGGTGAGACCAGCCGTACGGCGCGAGCCCGTGCAGCACGCGCTGCCCGACCTGGCGACCCCGGGCTGGCGCTGGCCGGCCCTCGTGGCCGTGGTCGGCGCGCTCGTGCTGATCCGGCTGTCGATGCTCGTCGGGCAGGACCTCAACGCGCGCGGGCTGCCGATCGTGCTGCCCTACCCGCCGCTGCTGGCCTTCTGGCACCCGCACACCGGGGTCGGCACGCCACTGACCGTGCTCTGCCTGCTCCTCGGCCTGCTGCTGCAGCGCCGCGCGCCACGGCTGCGCTGGAGCCACCTGCTGCTGGCCGGCTGGCTGCTCGCGCTGGCCTGGATGGTCTCGCTCGTGATGATCGACGGCCTGACCAAGGGCTGGACGACGGTGCTGACCAACCCGAACGAGTACCTGCACGACCTGCCCCGGATCGGCAGCCCGTTCGAGTTCCTGCGCACCTTCACCGACTACATCGCCTTCAGCCCCACGGTCGACGGCGACACCGCCTGGACCACGCACGTCGCCGCCCACCCGCCACTGGCGACCCTGCTGTTCTGGGCGCTCGCCGCGGTCGGGCTGCCCGGCGGCTTCTGGGCCGGGCTGCTCTGCATCCTCGTCTCCTCGGCGGCGGCGGTCGGCCTGCCCGTGGCGCTGCGCGAGCTGGGCGCCCCCGACGCCGCGCGGCGCGTCGTCCCCTTCGCGGCCCTGATGCCCGGCGCGGTCTGGATGGCGGTGTCCGCCGACGGCCTCTTCGCGGGCGTGGCCGCCGCGGGGCTGGCGCTGGCCTGCCGCGGCGCGAACCGGCACCGCTGGGGCTCGAGCCTCGCCGGGGGCCTGCTGCTCGGCGCGGCGCTCTACCTCAACTACGGCCTCGTGCTCTTCGGCCTCGTGGTCCTGGCCGCCGTCGTGGTGACCGCCCGCGGCGGCGGGCTGCGCGCGGTGCTGCGCCCCTGGCTCGTCAGCACCGGAGGCGTGGCCCTCGTGGCCGCGGTCCACTTCGCGCTCGGCTTCAACTGGTTCGTCGGGCTGGCCCGGCTCCGGGTCCGCTACTACCAGCAGACCGCGTCGGACCGGCCGTACTCCTACTTCGTCTGGGCCAACCTCGCGGCCTGGCTCGTCGCCTGGTCGCCGCTGCTCGCGTACGGGGTCGTCCGCGCGGTCGCCGTGCTGCTGCGGTCGCGGCGCACGGGCTGGACGCAGGACGTCGTCGTGGCGCTCGTCGCCGCCACGGGCACCGCCGCCGCCCTGGTGGCCGACCTGTCGGCGATGTCCAAGGCCGAGACGGAGCGGATCTGGCTGGCCTTCGGGGTGCCCGCCTACGCGGCGCTGGCCCTGCTGCGCAGCCGGTGGGGCGCCGCGCTCGCGCTCGTGCTCGTCGCGGGGTGGGCCGTGATGGTCAACTCGCTGCTCGACACCGGCTGGTAGGCCGGATCGTCCAGGGCGTCAGCGTGTACTGGGAGGCGGGGTTCACCGACACCGCCCTCGTCCAGGTCGGCGACGAGGGCCAGCGCGAGTTCCTCGACACCGCCGCCGAGCCCGTCCTCGCCGCCCTCCAGGACGCCGCTCCCAGGAGATGAGCGCTCGAGCTCGGCCCACCCTTCGCCGAGAGGTAGGTTGCCGCGCCCTGTCCGCCGGAATCCGCGCCGCAACCTACCGCTCGGCGGAGGGGCTGGCCTGTCGGCTCGGTCTGAGCCCCCCTCTCTCGCCGAGAGGTAGGTTGCCGCGACTCGTCTGCCGAAATTCGCGCCGCAACCTACCGCTCGGCGGAGGCTGGTGCTCAGCCGACGGCGGCGGGCACCAGGACGGCGGGTATCGCGTCGACGTGGGTGACACCCGGCAGCTGGACGGTGAACTCCGCGCCGCCGTCGTCCGAGCGGCCCGCGGTCACGGTGCCCCCGTGGTCCTCGACCGTCTTGGCCACGATCGAGAGCCCCAGGCCGGTCCCCGGCGTCCGGCGCGCCGAGGAGCCGCGGAAGAAGCGGTCGAAGACGTAGGGCAGGTCCGCCTCGGCGATCCCCGGGCCCGAGTCGGCGACGCGCAGCCGGTTGCCCTCGAGACGGACCCGGATCGTGCTGCCCGCCGGGCTCCACTTCACCGCGTTGTCGAGCAGGTTGGTCACCGTGCGCTCGAGCCCGGCCGCGTCCCCCACGACGTGGAACTCGTCGAGGACGACGTCGAAGGTCCGGTCCGCCGCCCGCCGCCGGACGCGCTCCACCGCGGCCTGGACCACGTCGCGCAGGTCGAGCGGGACGAACGCGCCCGCCGCGTCGTCGCGGGAGAGCTGCACGAGGTCGCCGACCAGGTCGGTGAGCTCGCCCAGCTGCGCCCGGACGTCGCCGAGGATCTGGCTGCGCTGGGCCTCGCTGAGGTGGCCCTTCTGCAGGTCGGAGGAGAGCAGGTCGACGTTGGTGGTGAGGCTCGTGAGGGGTGTGCGCAGCTCGTGACCGGCGTCGGCGACGAGCCGCCCCTGCCGCTCGCGCATCCTCGTGACGGTCCGCAGCAGCTGGTTGAAGGAGGCGGCCAGCACGGAGAGGTCGCCGAAGGCGTACTTGATGGTGATCGGCTGGAAGTTCTTGGTGTCGGTCACGGTCTGCACGGCCGCGGTCAGCTCGCGCACCGGGCGCAGGGCCGCGCGCGCCACGAAGATGCCGGCGACGGCGGCGCCGAGCGTGCCGCCCAGGACCACGAGCAGGACGATCAGCCGCTCCGTGGCCAGGATGCCCAGCACCGGCCCGAGCGGACGGGCGACGACGAGCGCGTAGCCGGTCGTGCCGACGGGGACGGCCGCGACCACGTACGGCGTGCCCTGCGTGTCCACACCGGTCCGGCGGGTGCGCGGCCCGTCGGGCGCCGCGGAGGCCAGGTCCTGCGGGTCGAGGACGAGCTCAGCGGTCTCCCCCGGCACCCGGACCACCCGGCCCTGGGCGTCGACCACCTCGACGATCACGCCGCCGGCCTGACGCACGTCCGGGCTCAGCACACCTGGACCCTGCATCGAGGCGGTGACCTCGGGGAGGAGGTCGTCGGCGACGGTGAGGGCGATGGACTGCGAGGCGCGGTAGAGCGTCTGGCGCAGGGCGACGTAGCCCGCCAGGTTGGAGACGATGATCGCGAGCAGCACGAACAGGACGGTGAGCGCCGTCACCCGACGCTGCAGCGGCTTGCGCCGCAAGTAGCTCCAGAGACCTTCCACCGGGGTCCTCCCACTGGCGTCTCCGCCCTCGCGCCCGCTCCTGGGAAGAGCTGGCCGCGCACTACATCGTAGTGCATATCTCCGGTATTTCTCAGATTTCCTTCAGGTACACCCCGGACAACCCGAGCTGCCCCCCGGGGGGCCGGCCGGCTCCGTCCTTGCGACCATGGGTGCACCGAGGGACCGGCGGAGGGGGACGGCAGTGGAGCCGAGCACGGACGCAGCGCAGGACGACCGCGGAGCGGTCGAGGCCCGGGTCGAGGAGCTGCTCGCGCGGCTCACCCTCGAGGAGAAGGCCGGGCAGCTCACCCAGCTGTTCTCGTTCGGCAGCGCGGTCGACCCGGGGTCCGACGCCAGTGCGACGATCGGGGTCGCCGAGGACCCGAACGCATCGGTCGAAGAAGCCCTGGCCCGGGCGGGCGTGGGGTCGCTCCTCTTCGTCACCGACCCGGCCGAGACCAACCGCCTGCAGCGCCTCGCGCTGGAGGGCGGCCGGCACGGCATCCCGCTGCTGTTCGGCTTCGACGTGATCCACGGCCTGCGCACGATCCTGCCGGTCCCGATCGCCCTCGCCGCGTCGTGGGACCCGGTGACCATCGAGCGCGGCCAAGCCGTCGCCGCCCGGGAGGCCCGCGCCGTCGGCATCCACTGGACCTTCGCCCCCATGGTCGACATCGCCCGCGACCCCCGCTGGGGCCGCATCGTCGAGGGCGCCGGCGAGGACCCCTTCCTGGGCGCGGCCGTCGCCGCCGCACAGGTCCGCGGCTTCCAGGGCGGGGGCATCGGCACCCCGGAGCGCCTCGTCGCCGGGCCCAAGCACTTCGCCGGCTACGGCTACGGCGTCGGCGGCCGCGACTACGACGAGGTCAGCCTCTCCGACCACGAGCTCCACAACGTCGTCCTGCCGCCCTTCGCCGCGGCGATCGAGGCGGGCGCGGGGAACGTGATGACGGCGTACATGGACGTCAACGGCGTGCCCGCGACGGGCAACACCTGGCTGCTCGACGACGTCCTGCGGGGCGAGCTCGGCTTCGACGGCTTCCTCGTCAGCGACGCCAACGCCGTGCGCAACCTGATGACCCACGGCTTCGCCACCGACCTGACCGACGCCGGCGTCCGCGGCCTGCGGGCCGGGGTCGACCTCGAGATGGCCGTCTCCGACCCCGCGTACGCCCACCTGCCGGAGGCGGTCCGCGCCGGGCTGCTCGACGAGGCCGACCTCGACGCCTGCGTACGGCGGGTGCTCGCGGTCAAGCTCCGGCTCGGGCTCTTCGACGACCCGTACGTGCACGAGGGCCGCGCCGCCGAGGTGCTCGCGGACCCGGCCCACCGCGACGTCGCGCGCCTGGCCGCGGAGCGCAGCGCGGTGCTGCTGCGCAACGAGGGTTCGCTGCTGCCGCTCTCCCCCGACGCACTCGGCCGCGTCGCCGTGCTCGGCCCGCTGGCCGACTCCCGGCGCGACACCATCGGGCCCTGGGTCTTCGACCACGACAACGACGAGACCGTGACCGTCCTGGCCGGGCTGCGCGCCCGGCTGGGCGACGGCACGCAGGTCGACTTCGCGCCGGGCGTCCGGCCCGGGCAGCGGACCTTCCCCTCGATGTTCGACATGTGGGGCGACAACGCGCCCGTCGATCCCGAGGGCTTCGACGACGAGGCGGAGCTCCAGCGTGCGGTCGACCTGGCCGCCGCGGCCGAGGTCGCCGTGGTGGTCGTCGGCGAGTGGCAGAACATGATCGGCGAGGCGGCGTCACGCTCCTCGCTCGAGCTGCCCGGCCGGCAGCTCGAGCTGCTGCAGCGCGTCGTCGCCACCGGCACCCCGACGGTCGCGGTGGTCATGAACGGCCGCCCGCTCGACCTGCGCTGGGCCGCCGAGCACGTGCCCGCGATCCTCGACGTCTGGTACCCCGGCAGCCAGGGCGGCGCGGCCGTCGCGAACCTGCTCGTCGGCGACGCCGTGCCCGGCGGCCGGCTGCCGTTCACGTGGCCGCGCACGGTCGGCCAGGTGCCGATGTACTACGCCCACACGATCTCCCACGAGCCCGCCAACCAGTCCCGGCGCTACTGGGACGAGGAGAGCACCCCGCTCTTCGTCTTCGGCCACGGGCTCTCGTACGCGCCCTTCTCCTACGCCGACCTGACGCTCGGCGCCACGTCGGTCGGGCTGGAGGACACGGTGTCGGTCTCGGTCGCCGTGACCAACGACGGCGACCGCGACGCCGAGGAGGTCGTGCAGCTGTACCTGCACCAGCGCAGCGGCCGGTCGTCGCGCCCGGTGCGCCTGCTGAAGGGCTTCGAGCGGGTCGCGGTCGGCGCCGGGCAGACCCGGACCGTCACCTTCGGGGTGGGCCCGGAGCACCGGCGCTACTGGAATGCGGTGGAGCATGGCTGGGTGGTCGACGCCTCGACGTTCGACGTGTGGGTCGGCGGCAGCTCGGCGGCCGACCTGACCGCGTCCTTCGAGGTCACCGCCTGAGGCGTCAGACGCGGACGACCATCTTGCCGGTGTTGCCGCCGCGCAGCATGGAGAGGAAGGCCGTCACCGCGTTCTCGACGCCGTCGACGACCGTCTCGTCGTAGGCGAGCTCCCCCGCGGCGAACCAGCGTGTCACCGCCTCGCGGTACTCGTCGGCGAGGTCGGGGTGCTGGCCGACCAGGAAGCCGCGCAGGGTCAGCGTGCGGGTGACGATGCGGCTGAGGTTGTCGGGGCCGGGCTTGGGCGCGCTGTCGTTGTACGCGGAGATGGACCCGCAGACCGCGGCGCGACCGTTCGGGTTCAGGACGTCGAGCGCGGCCTCGAGGTGGTCGCCCCCGACGTTGTCGAAGAAGACGTCGATGCCCTCGGGCGCCGCGGCGCGCAGCTGCTCGCGGATCGGCGCCTCCTTGTAGTTCAGGGCGACGTCGTAGCCGTACCGCGACGTCAGCAGCGCGACCTTCTCCGCCGAGCCCGCCGAGCCGATGACGGTCCGCGCGCCCAGCAGCCGGGCGATCTGACCGGCCGCGGTACCGACGGCTCCCGCCGCACCGGAGACGAAGACCCGCTCGCCCTCGCGCAGACCGGCGACCGCGGTCAGCCCGGCGTACGCCGTCAGCCCGGGCATGCCGAACAGGCCGAGGTGCAGCGAGCTCGGGCCGCCGGGGATCTCCTCCACCCGGCGGAAGGCGCTGGCGTCGGCCTGGGTGACGTCGCGCCAGCCCAGCCCGTGCAGCACCAGCGCCCCCACGGGCAGCTCATCGCTCGTCGACTCCTCGACCCGGCCGACGGCCGCGCCCGTCATCGTCTCGCCCAGCGCGTACGGCGGTGCGTAGCTGGGGCCGTCGTTCATCCGCCCGCGCATGTAGGGGTCGACCGACAGGAACTCGTTGCGGACCCGGACCTGACCGGGCGCGAGGTCGCCGAGCTCGACGCTGACGGTGCGGAAGTCCTCCTCGGTCGGCCATCCCCGGGGGCGGCGGACGAGCTGGACCTGGGTGCTGGACGGCACGGGAGAAGACTCCTTCGACGACGGTGCGCGGACGTCCGTTCTACTCCGGCTCGTCGAGAGCCCCGCCCCGGTGGGACGGGTACGCGTCTACTTGTTGCGCGTGCTCTCCAGGTGCCCGAAGCCGACGGAGCGGTCGGGGGAGTGGAAGAGGTCCTGGCACGTCGTCAGGGTGAGCAGCGCCCGGGTCGGGGTCGCTCCGGGCTGGTCGGGCACGGGGTCGAGGACCCAGCCCGCGGTCTCCTTCACCGTGAGGTCGGCGGGCGAGGTGTCCATCACGTAGGTCAGCACCGCGTCCCGGGTCTCGACCACGACCTGGTCGCCCTTGCGCAGCTCGAGCAGCCGCGCGAAGGGCTGCCCGTGGGTGATGCGGTGCCCGGCGAGCGCGAAGTTGCCGATCTCCCCCGGTCCAGCCGTGCCGTCGTAGTGCCCGACCCCGCGGGCGAGGTCGGGCAGCGCGGTGCCGGCGACGACGGGCACCTCGTACGACGCCCCGAAGCGGGGCACCCGCAGCAGGGCGATCGCGCTGCCCGGGACGACGGTCTCCTGCTCCTGCCCGGCGACCTCGGTCGTGGGCTTCGAGCGGGGCGGGGCCGGCGAGGACCACTGGGACCGCAGCCCGCTCGCCTCCTTGTCGAAGGAGCGCTCGGAGACGACGTTCGTGCCGAAGTAGGCGTACGCCAGCCACCCGAGGCAGGCCAGCCCGAGGACGAGCAGCCCGACGCCGACGGCGGTCGAGGCGCGCGCCCGCGGGGCGCGGGTGGGCGGCTCCGGAGATCGCTCGGGGGATTCGATGCTCACCGGACCATTGTGCGGTCGCGCGCGCCGTGATGTGCTTCCCTGCGTGCGAATCCCCCGGCACCGCGCGGCCCTGCTGCCTGCCCTCGTCGGGCTGCTGACGCTGCTCGGGCTGGTCGTGGCGCCCGCCCCGGGCGCGTCCGCCGCCTCGGCCGGCTGGGCGGACGTCACCTTCGACGGCAGCGCCAACGACTGGTCGGGCACCCTGCGGCAGCGGGCGACCGGCTTCCCGGCGGCGACGATCACCAGCGACTCGGCCGGCGGGTCGGCCGTGGGCCGCCAGAGCGGCAGCTCGACCTACCTGTCCACCTCGACCCCCGTCGGCGACGTCTACGGCTCCAGCAAGGGCCGGCCGTACCTGAACCTGCGCCCCTACACCGCCAACGGCTCCGGGGTGCCGGGCACCTCGACGACGACGTACGCCTTCGACGCGCCGACGCCGGCCGGCGGGTGGACCTTCGTCCTCGGCGACGTCGACGCGGACGCCGTCACGGTCTCGGCGACCGGGCCCGGCGGCGTGCCGGTCGACCCGGCCGACCTCGGCTTCCGCTCGGTCTTCAACTACTGCGGCTCCGGGACGTGCACGGCGAACGACGACGTCCCGAGCTGGGACGAGGCGGAGGCGACGCTCACCGGGAACGCGAGCGCCACCGACACCAACGGCGCCTCGGCCTGGTTCGAGCCGCAGGTGCCGCTGGAGACCTTGACCCTCGTCTTCACCCGCCGAGCCGGCTTCCCCGTCTACCAGACCTGGTTCGCCGCGCAGGCATTCGACCTGACGGGCACGGTCGACGCCCCGGCCGAGGTCCGGGAGGGGCTGACCGTGCGGCTCTTCGCCCCCGACGGTCGGGTCGTCGAGGAGACGACGACCGACGCCGAGGGGGCCTACCGCTTCGACCGGCTGGCCACGTACGACGGCTACCGCGTCGCGCTCGTCCGCCCGACGGGCTACACCTCCGACGACCCGCTGAGCCGCACCGTCGACCTCAGCACCTCCGACCGCGTCGCCGACTTCTCCCTGCGGGCGATCGTGCCGACCGCCGTCTCCGGCACCGTGCTCTTGTCCGACGGCGATCCCGTGCCCGGCGTGACCGTCACCCTGACCGGACCGGGCGGCGAGCGCACGGTCGTGACCGGCGCGGACGGGGCGTACGTGATCGACGAGCTGGCGGTGGGCGAGGGCTACACCCTGACGGCGACGCCACCGCCCGGCACCACCACCTCGGGCCCGCGCACCTTCGCCGTGCCGCCGGACAGCGAGGAGCCCGTCGAGGGGCAGGACTTCACGATCACCCCGCAGCCCACCGGGACCCTGGGCGGGACGGTGCGCGTCGAGGACGGCGGCACCGCCTCGGGGGTCCGGGTCGTGGTGACCGGGCCCGACGGCGTGAAGCGGGTCGCCGTCACCGACGGCGACGGGCGCTGGTCGGTGGACGACCTGCCGCCCGGGGACTACACCGCCACGGTCGAACCGCCGGACGGCGCCACCGTCGTCGGCGACGCGACGCTCAGGGCCACGGTGCCGGCGGACGGCGGCACGGTCCGCGGCCTCGACTTCGTCCTGGACGCCCCCGCCCCGCCCGCGACCTTCAGCGCGTCCGGCACGGTCGTCGACGAGGCGGGCATGGCCTTCCGCGGGGTCGACGTCACCGTGGTCGACCCGGACGGCGAGCCGTACGCGACCGTCACCACCGGCGAGGACGGCACCTGGCAGGTGGACGACCTGCTGGCCGGTGAGGGGTGGACGGCGACCGTCGAGCCGCCGGAGGGCTACGAGGCCCAGGACGGCGACAGCCTCGCCTTCGACGTGACCGACGCCGACACCACGGGCCTCGACTTCGTCCTCGTCCGCGAGACCAGCACCGGCGGCGGGGGTGGCACCGAGCCGGTCAGCGGCGGCTCGGGCGGCGGCTCGGGCGGCAGCTCCAGCCCGGCCCTGGCCCAGACCGGCGGCCCCGACCTGGCCCTGCTCCTCCTCGGCCTCGGCGCCACGGCCGGCGCCGTCGTCCTCCTCCGCCGCCCGTCCACCCGCCGAGAGTGACGGCGCGCCGGGGACCTCGGCCGAGGTCCCCGGGGTGTCGTCCCACTCGCTGACCGAGCGCGGAGAGCGGACCTCAGCCCGGGGGCAGCGCGACCGAGCGGAGCGGGACGGGCGTCGACACGACGATCGAGGTCGTGAGCTGCCCGTGCACCGACAGCCGGTCGAGGACCTCGGCGAGGTGCGCCATCGAGGCGACCTGCAGCTTTAGCAGGAAGCAGTCGTCGCCCGTGATCCGGTGGCACTCCGTGACCTCGGCGACGTCGGGGACGAGCGCGGTCACCTTGGCCAGCTGACCGGGACCGGGGCGCATGCGGGCGTACGCGGTCACCGGCAGCCCGATCGCCGCCGGGTCGACCTCGAGCCGCCAGCCGACGACCACCCCGTCGCTCCTCAGCCGGTCGACCCGCTCGGTCACGGCCGACGTGCTCATCCCGACCTGCCGGGCCAGCGCGGCCATCGAGAGCCGGGGGTCCTCCTGCAGCAGGCCGAGGATCTGCCGGTTCACGAGGTCGAGGACCTCGGCTCGCGGGGCAGGAGGGCGCTCGGTCCGTCGATTCGTCGGCACGCGTCCAGTTCTACCGTGAGAAGTGCCTGTGCGGGACACGACGGGTCGACCAGGGTCGAGGAGTGCTCGCCGTCCTGCTCTTCGTCATCGTCGCGACCGTGTCCCCCGGCGGGGCCACCGCCCTCGCCACGGCCTCGGGCGCCCGCTTCGGCGTACGCCGGTCGCTGCCCCTGGTGCTGGGCATCGCGGTCGGGCTGGCGAGCCTGGCCGTCGCCGCGTCGCTCGGCCTCGCCGGGGTGCTGTTCCGCGTCCCCCACGTCGAGCTCGTCGTCCGGGTGCTCGGCACGGCGTACCTGCTCCGGCTGGCGTGGCAGACAGCGCACGGCGACGCTCCGCGCGAGGCCGAGCTCGCCGGTCCGCGGCGCTTCCGGGCCGGCGTGCTGCTGCTCTGGCTCAACCCCAAGGGCTGGGCGATGACGCTCAGCGCGGCGGGCGCGTTCGCCGGGGCGGCGGACGGGCCGGTCCGCCTGGCCGCCCTGCTGGGCGCGACGTTCCTCGCCGGCGCCACCGTGTCGCAGCTCCTCTGGTGCACCCTCGGCGGCGCGCTCGGGCGGGTGCTGACGCGGCCCTGGCAGTGGCGCACGCTCAACGTCGCCCTCGCCGTGCTCCTCGTCGCCTCCGTGGTGCCGCTCTGGGTCGAGGGTTCCTGAGACGGCTGCGCCCCCCGGGCCGGTCGGCTCGAGGGGCGCTCCCGCACGGGCGTGCTCCTACTTGTTGGTCCCCTGCGACACCGAGCCCTGCAGCTGGCGCTGGAAGACGAGGTAGACGACCAGCACCGGGACCACGGTGATCACGACGGCCGCGAAGAGCGCGCCGAAGTCGACCGAGTAGCCGGCCTGCGACGCGAACGCCGCCATGCCCTGGGTCAGCACGTAGTTGTCGGTGTTGGTGTTGAGCGCCACCGGCAGCAGGAACTGGTTCCACAGCCCGACGAAGTTGAGGATCGCGACGGTGGCGAGCCCCGGCCTGGCCATCGGCAGCATCACCGAGAAGAAGGTCCGCCACTCCCCCGCCCCGTCCAGCGCGGCCGCCTCGGCGATCGACTTGGAGAGCGAGCGGAAGAAGGAGTAGAGGAAGAACACCGTGAACGGGAAGGCGAAGGCCGCGTACACGAGGATCAGCCCGGGCAGGGTGTTGAGCAGCCCGACCCCGCGCAGCACGAAGAACAGCGGCACGATCGCCAGGAAGATCGGAAAGGTCAGCCCGGCGAGCATCAGGTAGTAGATGAAGCGGTTGCCCGGGAACTGGAACCGCGCCAGCACGTACGCCGACATCGACCCGAACAGCATCGTCACGACCAGCGCACCGAAGACGACGATCACCGAGTTGAGGAAGAAGCTGCCGATCCCGGCCGTCGTCCACGCGTTCACGTAGTTGTCGAACCGCAGCCGCTCGGGCAGCCCGAACGGCGAGGCGAAGATCTCCGAGCTGGTCTTGAACGAGCTCATGATCACCCAGAGCAGCGGGACGATCACCAGCAGCGACCAGATGATCAGGACGGCGTGCGAGCCCGCGGTCACCGCGGTGTCGCCGGCCGTGCGCCCCGACGCCCGCTGCGGGACCGCCTGCGCCCGGCTCCCACCCGCGACCGGTGCGTCCGGCCGGGCCTGCGTCGACGTCACTCCGCCACCTCGTCGCGTCCACCCGTCAGCCGGATCACGAGGAACACCAGCCCGGCGTACGCGAGGGTGATCACCGCGAGGACGACGCCCATGGCGCAGGCGTAGCCGAACTGCCCCTGGGTGAAGGCGGTGGTGAACAGCCGCTGCGAGATCACCAGCGTGGAGTTCTCCGGCCCGCCGCCCGGCTCGAGCGCGGCCATGTAGACGAACGCGTCGAGCGCCAGGATGCCCATGTAGATGTACGCGGTCTGGATGTTGTCGCGCACCAGCGGGATGGTGATCGAGATCGTGCTCCGGAACCGTCCGGCGCCGTCGACGCGGGCGGCCTCGAAGATCTCGGCCGGGATGCCCTTGATCGCGGCGATGAACAGCACCATGTAGAAGCCGACGAGGCCCCACACGATGACGAACATGACCGCGAGCTTGGCCGTGCCGACCTCGCCCAGCCAGGCGAACGACTGGAACTGGTCGAGCCCCACCTTGGTCAGGATGCCGTTGAGCAGGCCGCTGTTCGGGTCGTAGATCTGCGACCAGATCAGCCCGATGACGATCGCGGGCACCACGTAGGGGAAGAACGACACGATCCGGTAGAAGCTCGACCCGGCCAGGCCGCGCACGTTGCCCCGGCTGGAGCCGCCCACGGTGACCAGCGTGGCGAAGAACATCGCCAGCACCAGGGTCACCGTCGGCAGCACCAGCGCGAGGACCACGCTGTTGCCGACGGCACGCAAGAAGATGTCGTCGTCCAGCAGCTTCGTGTAGTTCGCCAGGCCGACGAACGGGATGTCGGCGGAGAAGCCCGTCCAGCTGGTCAGCGAGAAGTACGCGGCCTGCACGAACGGCGACACCACGAAGGCGATGTACGCCGCGAGCGGCACCACGAGGAAGACCGCGAAGAAGCTGATCCGGTCGAAGGTCAGGTTGCGCTTGCGCCAGCGGGGCGAGCCCAGCTGCCGCAGCCCGTGGCGCAGACCGACGCCGGCGGCCGCCCCCTCGACGGGGGCGACCGGGCCGACGGCCGTCACGACACCGGGACCTTCTTGACCGAGTCGTCCGAGGCGATCTTGTCGGTGATCGACTGGAGGCCCTTGGTCAGGGTCGCGACGTCGGAGCCGCCCTGGAGGAAGGTGTTCCACAGCACGAGCTGGTCGGTGTTGGTGCCGTAGAGGTCGACGAAGTTCCAGGTGAAGACGTTCGTGCCGGCCGCGTCGAGCATCTTGACCTGCGACTGCAGGGCGGTCGAGCCGAAGCCGTCCTCGGGGATGAGGCCCTTGACGATGCTCGAGCTGAAGGTGGTCTTGGCGAAGTTGGTCGCCGCGTCCTTGCTCAGCATCGCGCGCAGGAACTCCTTGCCGCCGGCGACGTTCTTGCCCTGCGCCGGGACGATGTAGCCCTCGCCCGCGGTGGAGTGCAGCGCCTCCCACGGCATCGCCGAGCTGGAGTCGACCGTCGGCTCGGGCGCCCCGGTCATCTTGAAGCCGTCCTTGGTCTGGTCCTTCATCTCGTTCTCGATCCAGCCGCCCGAGGGGTAGAGCAGGAAGTCCTCGTCGTTGCTCCACTGCGCCTGCGCGGCGGTGAACACGGTGCCCGCGCCGCCCGGCTTCACGTAGCCGGCGTCGATGATCTTCTTCAGGCCGGTGAAGACCGACTGCACGGCCGGCATCGACCAGCAGTCGGGCTTGAGGTTCTCCAGCGCGAGGCGCACGTCGTTGCCGCCCTGCTTGATCGCCGAGGCGATGGCCATCGTCTGGTAGTAGGTCGCGGCCTCCTTGCCCCAGCCGAGCAGGTACTTGCCCTTGGCGTTGGCCTGGCCGCCGAGCTCGTACATCTCGTCGTAGGTCTTGGGGACCGTCCAGCCGTTCTGCTCGAAGAGCGAGGCCGAGTACCAGAGCGCGTACACGGTGAGGACGTAGTTGAGCTGGACGAACTTGCCGTCGAAGGTGCCCGGCGCCGTGACCCCCGGGTAGAGGGTGTCGGCGATCTTGGTGCCCTCGTAGTTGTTGGCGTTGATCACGTCGGTGAGGTCGGCCAGCTGGTCGCGGATCGTGTTGATGCCGATGAGGCCGGCGCCGGAGTTGTCGATGACGTCCGGCGGGTTGCCCGCGACGAAGCGCGGCTGCAGGGTCTGGGCGATGTTCGTCGCCGGGCTGACCTTGACCGTCGAGCCCGCGTTCTTCGTCTGCATCGCCTTGCCCGCGAACTCGGCGTACTCGATGCCGTAGCCGCCCTTGAAGATCACGGCCTCCGTGGAGGAGTTCGCGGCCAGCCCGAACGGGTTGTCGGCGCTGCCGGCGCCCGTGGCGGTGTTCGACGGCGTCGTCGAACCGGTGCCCGACGTCGCGCAGCCGGCGAGGCCGCCGGTCGCGGCGAGGGCGGCGGCGGCGAGCCCGCCGCGCAGGAAGTTGCGCCGGTCGAACGAGCGCAGGGTCGGGACGGGGTTGTTCATCTTCTGAGTCCTCCGGTTCGTGGTTCGTCGAGGGTTCTGGCGGGTGCGTGCGGGTGGTGCTGCTCGGGGCTGGGTGGGACGGCCTAGGTGCCGCGGTGGATGCGGCCGGCGTAGCGCGCCTCCAGCGCGGAGTTGTGCTCGTCGCCGCCGGGGATGTTCGCGGAGAGGTAGAGCGGGGGCCGCCGGCCGTCGACGGCGATCCGCTCGCTGACGCCGACGGTCAGCAGCTGTGCGATGTACGCGGCGGTGATCGAGGAGACCGCACCGACCGGGACGCCGCCGTTGAGCGTGAGGGTGGCGTCGCCGTACGGGGCGAGGTTGTCGATCACGACGTCGGCGACGTCCGACAGCCGCTGGCCGCTCGGGTGCTTGAGCGGCACGGCCATCGTGTGCTCCATCGAGGTCACCGCGACCAGCGGGATCCCGCGCTCCTTGGCGATCAGCGCGAGGCCGACGATCGAGCCGTTGACGCCCGAGTTCGAGGCGATCATGAGTATGTCGCCGGGCTGGATCCCGGCCAGGTCCCACAGCTGCTCGACGTTGTCCGGGTTGCGCTCCAGGCTGGAGCCGCCGAGGTCGTCGACCGAGAGGCTGCCGCGCAGCACGAGGTCGCGCAGCGCGATCTTGTTGGTGGGGATGAAGCCCCCGGCGCGCCCGGCGATCTCCATGGCGAAGGCCTCGGAGTGCCCGGTGCCGAAGGCGTGGACGACGCCGCCGGACTCGATCGTGGTGGTCATCAGGTCGAGGGCGGCGTCGAGGCCACCCTCGGCGGCGGTGCGGGTGATCGCGTCGAGGCGCGTACGCACCTGCTCGGCGAAGTCGTTCGCCGCGGCGGCGAAGTCCATCGGGCTCCTCTGGTCGGTCGGTGCGGTGCTGGGGGCTGGGGCCGGGACGGCGCTCACGGCGTCGACGACCCGGGGTGCGGCTCGGGGGTGGAGCGGGTGCGCCGGGGCCGTCGGTGCGAGGCCACGGCGAGCGCCGACGCGGCGAGCTTGTCGCTGGAGCGGTCGAAGTCCTCCTGGGCCACGAGGAGGTAGAGCAGGTCGAGCACGAGCAGCTGGCCGTGCTTGGCCGACAGGTCGTCGGGCTGCAGCGCCTGCTCGTAGACCGAGGTGACGATGCTGGCCTGGGCGAGCTCGTCGAGCGGGGAGCCCGGGTTGTTGGTGATGGCGACGGTGAAGGCGCCCGCCCGGTCGGCCTCGGCGAGCATCTCGATCGTCTCCTCGGTCCGCCCGGTCGTGGAGATGCCGATGGCCACCGTGTCGGGACCCTGGATCGCGGCGCTGACCAGGCCGAGGTGGACGTCGGACCAGGTGAAGGCGGGGACGCCGATGCGGTAGAGCCGGCCCTGCAGCTCCTGGCCGAGCATCGCGCTGCCGCCGACGCCGTAGATGTCGACGAGACGGCTGCGCCCGATGCGCTGCGACACCTCGCTCATCACCGCGAGGTCGATGGCCGAGGTGGCCTCGCGCAGCGACCGCGTGTGGCTGCCGATGAGGCGCGCCAGCAGCAGCTCGGGGGTGTCGTCCGGCGAGACCTCGCGGCCGATCTCGTTGGCCCACGACTCGCGCGCGGTGCTGCGGCCGACGTCGGTGGCGATGCCGACGCGCAGCTCGACGTAGCCGGCGTAGCCGATCATCCGGCAGAAGCGGGTGACGCTGGCGGCGGAGGTCCCGGCCTGCTCGGCCAGCTCGCCGATCGACAGGGTCAGGGGCGCCTGCGGCTGCGTCAGCAGGTAGTCGGCGACGCGGGCGAGCGCGGCGGGCATGTCGGGCTGCAGCGCGCGGATCCGGTCCGCGACCGCGGGGGCCTGCTCGCGCGTCTGCGCAGCCCGCTCCGACGTGAGAATGAGTATCGCCCGCTTCCCGAGTCCCTGAAATTCGCTCTCACGCTAGTGTGTGGCCGCGCCCGGGGCAACCACCTCGGCGGCGCTGCGGGCGAGTGCAACGCAACCGCAACACAACCCCCGCCGCGCGACCGTCTCCTGAACTCCCGGTGAGGACCTCATGACGCAGCTCCTGGCCCTCGACGCCGGTGGCACGAGCACCCGGGCGGTCGCGCTCGACCACGACGGGGAGGTCCTCGGCCTGGGCCGCAGCACCGCGGGCAACCCCACGGCCGCGGGCATCGTGCCGGCGGCCGAGGCGGTCGCCGCCGCCGCCCGGGCCGCGCTCCCCCCGGGCACGACGTCGGACATGGCGGTCCTGGCCATGGCCGGCGAGCAGAGCGACGCCTTCCGCGCCGAGGTCGAGCAGCGCCTGGCCGCGTACGGGGTGACGCGGGTGGTGCTCGACCACGACCTGCTCGCGCTCTTCTGCTCCGGGACGGCCTCGCTCGAGGGCTACGCCCTCATCGCCGGCACGGGGACGGTCGCCGCACGGGTGCGTGACGGTTCGCTGGAGCGCGTGGTCGGCGGCCGCGGCTGGCTGCTCGGCGACGCGGGGGGCGGGTTCTGGATCGGGCGCGAGGTGGTGCGGGCCGTGGTGTCCGCCCTCGACGGGCAGGCCGAGGCGACCGCGCTGACCCAGGACGTGCTCGGCGCGTTGGGCATCGTCGCGGACCCCGCGTACGAGGCCGGCCGCGTGTCGGCGATCCGCCAGCTGGTCTCCGCGGTCTACGCGCGGCGCCCCGTCGCCCTCGCCGAGCTGGCCCCGCTGGCCTTCGCCGCCGCCGCGGCGGGCGACCCGGTCGCCCGGCGCGTCGTCGTGGCGGCGTCGGAGGCCCTCGCCGACCTGCTCGACGCGGTCCGGGTGCCCGACCTCGAGGGCCCGGTGGTCGTCGGCGGCAGCGTGGTCGCCCGCGGCGTGCTCCAGGCGCCGCCCGCGCTCTCGGTCGACCTGACGCCGCCGGCCCGCGGCGTCGCGGTCACCGCCGTGCCCGACGGGCTGGTCGGTGCGGCCGTCCTCGCCCTGCGCCACACCGGCGCCGAGGTCGACGACGCGAGGTTCGAGCGGCTGCGGGCGGCGATCCGACTTCCCCAGCCTGCTTAGGAAGCGTCGCCCCTCCGGGTCCGCACGGTCCCTCGTCCGCACCCGCGCCCGCGCCCGACGAGGCCGAAAGGTCGCCCGACCGAGCCGAAACTTTCGGCGTCAAGGGTTATCAAGCCGTGATGGGGACCGCTCCCAGAATCGCTCAGGTCGCTGTTATGTTCACCTTCACTACATAAACCCGTCATCGTCGACGCGGTCCGGTCACCCCCGTGCGAGCCACCTCGCCCGCACCCGGGACGACCTTCGCGAGGACGACGGGCACGTCCAGCGCACCGACCGGTGCGCGCCCTCAGAGCCGGTGCACCACCGGTCCGAGAAAGGTCCGTACCTCATGAAGAAGCAGCTCCTCGGCCTCGGCACGCTCGCCGCCGTGGCCACCCTCACCCTCGCCGGGTGCGGTGGCGGCTCGGACGCCACCCCCGCCGCCTCGGGCGGTTCCTCCGCCGCGGTCGAGGGCAAGATCGGCGTGATCCTGCCCGACACCGAGTCCTCCGCCCGCTGGGAGACGGCCGACCGGCCGTTCTTCCAGAAGGCCTTCGCCGACGCCGGCGTGCAGTCCGACATCCAGAACGCCCAGGGTGACGCGACGCAGTTCCAGACCATCGCCGACGGCATGATCAGCGCGGGCGTCAAGGCGCTCATCATCACCAGCATCGACCCCGACTCGGGCACCGCGGTCATCAAGAAGGCGACCGACGCCGGCATCCCTGTCATCGACTACGACCGCGCGAACCTCGGCGGCGGCGCCAAGTACTACGTGTCCTTCGACAACGTGAAGGTCGGCCAGGCCATCGGCGACGGCCTCGTCAGCTGCATCAAGGCCGACAACAAGACCAACGCCAAGGTCGTCGAGCTGGACGGCTCGCCCACCGACAACAACGCCACCCTGTTCAAGCAGGGCTACGACCAGGTCATCAAGGCGGCCGGCTACGACGTCGTCGCCGAGCAGGCCGTGCCGGAGTGGAGCAACGAGGAGGGCGGTCGCCTCTTCGAGCAGCTCTACACCAAGCAGGGCGGCAAGGTCGACGCGGTCGCCGCGGCGAACGACGGCCTCGCGGGTGCGGTCATCTCCGTGCTCCAGCGCAACGGCCTCGCCGGCAAGGTCCCGGTCAGCGGCCAGGACGCCACCGACGAGGGCCTGCAGCGCATCCTGCTCGGCACGCAGTGCAACACCGTCTACAAGGCCGTGAACAAGGAGGCCGACGCCGCCGCCAAGCTGGGCATCGCGCTGGCCAAGGGCGACGTGAGCGGCGCCGACGCGCTGGCCACCCAGACCTTCGACGACCCGAAGGCCGGCACCAGCAAGAAGGCGATCCTGCTCGACCCGCAGGCCATCACCAAGGACAACGTCAAGGCGGTCATCGACGACGGCTTCACCACCGCCGACAAGGTCTGCACCACCGCGGAGCTGAAGAAGGCCTGCTCCGCGGCCGGCATCTCCTGACCCTGCACCGCACCCCCTGGCCGCCCCGGCTCCTCGCGAGCCGGGGCGGCCAGGTCCGTTCACGAACCAGCCAGAACCAGGAGAACCGATGACGACCGAGAGCGTCAGCCCGCCGGCTGAGGGGCAGCAGCCGCTGCTCAGCCTGCGGGGCATCACCAAGAGCTTCGGGGCGGTGGACGTCCTCAAGGGCGTCGACCTCGACTGCTACCTCGGACAGGTCACCGCGCTCGTCGGCGACAACGGCGCCGGCAAGTCGACGCTCGTCAAGGGCATCGCGGGCACGCACACCTTCGACGGCGGCCAGTACCTCTTCGAGGGCCGCCCGGTGACCGTGAACTCGCCCAAGGCGGCGAGCGACCTCGGCATCGAGGTCGTCTACCAGGACCTCGCGCTGTGCGACAACCTCGACGTCGTCCACAACATGTTCCTCGGCCGCGAGGAGGTCAACGGCATCGTCATGGACGAGACGACGATGGAGCGCCGGGCGGCCGAGACCCTCGCGGGCCTCTCCGTACGGACCCTCAAGTCGGTCCGCACCTCGGTGTCGCGGCTCTCCGGCGGTCAGCGCCAGACGATCGCCATCGCCCGCGCCGTGCTGTGGAACAGCAAGCTCGTCATCCTCGACGAGCCGACCGCCGCCCTCGGCGTCGCCCAGACCGAGCAGGTGCTCAACCTGGTCCGCCGCCTCGCCGACAGCGGGCTCGCGGTCATCCTGATCTCGCACAACATGAACGACGTCAAGCAGGTCGCCGACAGCGTCGCCGCGCTCTACCTCGGCCAGCTGGCCGCGACCGTGCGCACCGCGGACGTCAGCACCGGCCAGATCGTCGAGCTCATCACCACCGGCCGCAGCGGCGACCTCGGGCTCGCCGCCGACAGAGAGGTGCTGCGATGAGCACCACCACCCAGACCCCGGCCGCCCGGGCCGAGGACGCGCCGGAGCGCGCGACCCTCGGCAGCGCGGCGCGCGACTACCTCACGCGCGTGCGTGGCGGCGACGTCGGTTCGCTCCCGGCCATCGCCGGCTTCGTGTTCCTCGTCGTGCTGTTCACGATCCTGCGGCCCGACCAGTTCGCGAGCAAGCTCAACTGGGCCAACCTGCTCAACCAGAGCGCGGCAGTCATCTTCATCGCCATGGGCCTGGTCTTCGTCCTGCTCCTCGGCGAGATCGACCTGTCCGCGGGCTACACCGCCGGCGTCGGCGCGGGCACGCTCGCGGTGCTGCTGACGCTGAAGGGCTGGCCCTGGCCGGCCGCCGTGCTCGCCGCGCTCGTCGTCGGGCTCGTGATCGGCCTGCTCATCGGGCTGCTGGTCGCGAGGCTGGGCATCCCGTCGTTCGTCGTGACGCTCTCGGCCTTCCTGGCCCTGCAGGGCGTCCTGCTGACCGTCATCGGCACCGGCGGCACCGTCCCGGTCCGCGACCCCTTCGTGCTGTCGCTGATGAACGACAACCTGACGCCCGTGCTCGGCTGGGTGATGTGGGTGGTCGTGGTCGCGGGCTACGCGCTCGTCGAGCTCCTCGGCCGCGCCCGCCGCCGCAAGGCCGGTCTGCCCTCGCCGTCGGTGAGCCTGCCCGCGCTGCGCATCGCCGTGCTCGCCGTGGTCCTGGGCCTGGTCGTCTACCTGTTCAACCTCGAGCGGGCCGTCAACCCGGCGATCAAGTCGCTCAAGGGCGTGCCCCTGATCGTGCCGATCGCGGTGGTCTTCGTCGTCGTGCTGAGCTTCGTGCTCAAGCGGACGCGCTTCGGCCAGCACGTGTACGCCGTGGGCGGCAACGCCGAGGCGGCGCGCCGGGCCGGCATCAACGTCAACCGGATCAAGATCGCCTGCTTCATGATCAGCTCCACGCTGGCGGCCTTCGGCGGGATCCTGCTGGCCTCGCGGGCCAACTCGGTCTCCCCGTCCACCGGTGGCGCCTCGACCCTGCTGCTCGCGGTGGGCGCGGCCGTCATCGGCGGCACGTCGCTCTTCGGCGGCAAGGGCCGGATCATCGACGCCATCATCGGCGGCCTGGTCATCGCGGTGATCCAGAACGGCCTGCCGCTGATCACCCAGCGTGCGGAGATCCAGTTCATCGTCACCGGGCTGGTGCTGCTGCTGGCGGCGAGCGTCGACGCGATCTCGCGCAGACGCGCAGCGGCCACAGGCCGCTAGCCCCTCCCGGAGAGGCTCGACGATGAGCGTCCGGGAGACTCTGGCCGGGTCCCCGGACGTCCGGCGCACCAACCTGGCCGTGCTGCTGCGGCACCTGCACCTCGACGGGGCCATGCGGCGCGCCGAGCTCACCGACCGGTCCGGGCTGACCCGCAGCACGGTCGCCGGGCTGGTCGGTGAGCTCGGGCGGCTCGGCGCCGTCGAGCAGACCGCGGCCAGCACCACCTCGACGGCCGGCACCCCCACGCGGGGCCGGCCGTCGCCCGTGGTGCGGCCCTGCCCCCTCGGGGTCCAGGTGCTGGCCGCCGAGGTGCGCGTCGACCAGGTCGAGGTCGCCCTCGTCGGCCTCGGCGGGACGGTGCTGCACCGCGACAGCCGGCCGCTGCCCGACCCGAGCCCCGAGCCCACGGCCGACCTCGTGGCCCGCTCGGTCGCCGACCTGGCGCACGCCGCCCCGGGCCGGGTCCTCGGCCTCGGGGTGGCCGTCCCCGGGGTCACGCGCCACCGCGACGGCGCCGTCCGCTTCGCCCCCAACCTGTCGTGGCGCGACGTCTCCTTCGGCCGGATGCTCTCCGACCGGCTGCCGGGCACCGACGTGCGGGTCGTCAACGACGGCGACGCCGGCGTCCTAGCGGAGCACCTGCGCGGGGTGGCCCGCGGGTGCGACGACGTCGTCTTCGTCGAGGGCGAGGTCGGCGTCGGCAGCGGCGTGGTGGTCGACGGCAAGCCCCTGGTCGGCGCCGGTGGCTACGCCGGCGAGCTCGGCCACATCGCCGTCGCCGGGCTCGGCGGGCGCCGGTGCCGCTGCGGTTCCGACGGCTGCTGGGAGACCGAGATCGGGCTCGACGCCGTCGCCCGCGCGCTCGGGCTGGGGCCCGACGCCTCCCGGCGCGCGGTCGTCGACGCCCTGCGCACGGCCGGGGACGAGGAGGTCCGCCGGCTCGAGCCCGTGGCCCGCCACCTCGGGGCCGGCCTGGCCACGGTCGTCAACATCTTCAACCCGAGCCTCGTCGTGCTCGGCGGCCTGCTGCGCGAGCTCTACCCCTGCGTCGCGGCCGAGGTCCGCCGCACCATGGTCCGCGGCGCCCTGGCCGCACCGGTCGAGCAGGTCCGGCTGGCCCTGCCCGAGCTCGGCGACGACGCCGTCCTCCTCGGCGCCGCCGAGGCCGTGTGGCAGCGCGTGCTCCTCGACCCCGTGGCCGCGCTCGGCGGCTGAGGTCTGCTGCTCAGACGGCCGTCGCCCGGCCCGCCGAGCCGAACTCGCGCATCCGGCGCCGGATGATCCCGCTCATCGCCTGACGGGCCTGCGCCACGGCGGCGCTCGGCTCGACCTCCGCCGGGCGCTCGGCGAGGGCGGTGCGCAGCGCGGCGGTCCAGGCGAGGTGGCTGTCCGCGCCCTGGTTGACCTTGCGGATGCCCTGCGCGACGACGGCGACCTTCGCCTCCGGCGCGATGCCGTACGACGGCGTCAGCGCACCGCCGTGCGCGTTGATCGTCTCGACGTACTCCGGCGGGATCGAGGAGCTGCCGTGCAGCACGAGGCCCACGCCGGGCACGCGCTCCTTGATCGCCGCGACCAGCTCGGGTCGGAGGCGCTCGCCGCCGGAGGGGTCGGTGAACTTCACCGTCCCGTGGCTGGTGCCCACGGCGACGGCCAGCGCGTCGACCCCGGTCGCCTCGACGAAGTGCGCCGCCTCCTCGGGGTCGGCGTAGACGAGCTCCTCGACGATGCCGTTCGCGCCCGACTCGGCGCCGCCGACGGTGCCCAGCTCGCCCTCGACGCTGACGCCGCGGGCGTGCGCGAGCTCGACCACCTCGCGGGTCAGCGCGATGTTGGTCTCGAGGTCGTTCGGCTCGTCGTCGTCGACCGAGCGGCTCGCGTCGATCATGACGCTGGTGAAGCCGTGGTCCATGGCTCGCACGCAGTCGTCGCGGTGGCGCCCGTGGTCGAGGTGGAGGCCGACCGGCACGTCGGCGTAGCTCTCGACGACCGCAAGGAGCTGGTCCCACCACCAGCCCTCGTCGTCGTACGCGCTCGTTCCCGCGATGGCCTGCACGACCACCGGCGAGCGCTCCGCCCGGGCCGCGTCGAGGACCGCCACCGCCTGGTTGAGGTCGGAGACGTTGAACGCGCCGACGGCGTAGCCGCCGCGCTCGGCGTCGGCGAGGAGGTGGGCGAGGGTCGTGAGGGTCACGGCGTGGTCCTGTCGGTTCGGTGTGCGGGGTGGTCCGGGGTGGGGGTGGGGCAGGCGGGCGGGCCGTCGGTCGCGGCCGGTCCGTGCGCGTGCTCGAAGTCGCGCAGCGTGAGGGCCAGCGCGCGGTAGGCGCGACGCTGGCGGGCGTACCAGGCGGCGGTGCGCTCGACCGGGCAGCGCGGCGGCCCGAGCGGGGCCGGCGGCAGGTCGTCGACGTCCACGTCCCCCAGCGCCGCCGCCGCGAGGAGGGCGGCGCCGCGGGCCGAGGACCGCCCGGGCGCCGGGGTGAGCGGGGCACCGCAGGCGTCGGCGCGGGCGCCGAGGGCGACGGCGCTGGTCGCGCCCGTGCCCACGGCGCGCAGGTCGCCGACCACGACACCCACCGTGAGGAAGGCCTCGAGCAGCACGCCGAGCTCGAAGCCGCTGGCCTCGAGGAAGGCCCGCGCGACCTCGGCCCGGGTGGTGGCCAGGGTCAGGCCCAGCACCGACCCGCGGACGTCGGGGTCGTTGTCGAGCGTGCCCGAGCCGGCCAGGTAGGGCAGGACGAGCAGCGGCGAGGGGTGCGGGGAGGCCTCGGCCACCAGCGCCTCGACCCCGCCCGCGCGGACCAGCTCGGCGACCCACTCCACGGCGAGCCCGCCGGCCGCCGAGCCGGCGAGGGTGATCCAGCGGTCCCGGCGCCAGGGGTACGTCGCGAAGCCGGTGCCGGAGAGCCCCCCGGGCCGGGTGGTCGACCCGACCGCGAGGCAGTCGCTGGAGCCGAGGGCGTAGACGGAGACCTCGCCGGGACGGCCGCCCGCACCGACGTACGAGGCGGCCTGGTCGTGCATCCCGGCGACCAGCAGCGTGCAGCGGGACAGCCCGAGGCGGTCGGCGACGGCCGCGTCGAGCGGGCCGAGGTCGGTGCCCGGGGCCACCAGCGGCGAGAGCCGGTCCGGGCTCAGCCAGGGCGCGTCGAGCGCCACGGCGGCGAGGACCTCACGCGACCAGTCCCGGCGCGAGACGTCGAGCATCCCGGTGCGGGCGGCGCCCGTCCAGTCGGCGGCGGGCGGGGCGCCCAGCCGGGTGGCGACGAAGTCGGCGAGGGTGCGGTACGCCGCGACGTCGCGCGAGCGCCAGGCGGGTCCGCCCTCGGCGATCTTGGCCACCGAGAACATCCGGTGGCAGGGCTGGCCGGTCAGCTGCTGGACGCGGTCGGCGCCCAGCCTCGCGGCCAGCGCTGCGGCGGCGGTCGCCCCGCGGGCGTCGAGCCCGAGGGGCACCCCGGCGAGCGCGCGGCCCGCCGCGTCCACGGGGACGACCGCCTCGCCCTGGCTGCTGAAGCCGACGGCGCGGACGGGGTCCCCGGTCCCGGCGACGCGGGCGGCGACCTCGGCGAGGACGGCCTCCACGTCGAGGAGGAGGGCCTCGGCGTCCAGCTCCCACCAGCCCGGCCGGGGGAGGACCGGGGGGTGGGGCGGGACGCCGAGGCCAGGTCCCGGCCCTCGGCGTCGAAGGCGACCGCGCGGACGCCGGTGGTGCCGAGGTCGAGCCCGACCGTGCTCACCGGGGGTTCACCCGGCGGGGTGGGTCGTGAGCACGGGCGGGCTCAGGGGTGGGGCTGCCGGTCGCGACCCGGGGCTACTTCTCGCCCCAGCAGAGGTTCAGGCCCTCGGTGGTGTCGATGCTGTCGAGACCGTCGACCGGCTTGTCGGTGACGAGCTTGACGCCGGTGTCGTAGAAGTCGAGGCCCGGGGTCACGGCCGGCTTCTCGCCGCCGCGGGCGATCTTGGCGATCGCGTCGACGCCGAGCTCGGCCATCTTGAGCGGGTACTGCTGCGAGGTGGCGCCGATGGTGCCGTTCTTGACGTTCTCGACGCCCTGGCAGCCGCCGTCGACCGAGACGATGGTCACGCCGCTCTTGCCCGCGGCCTTGAGCGCGTCCGCGGCACCGGCCGCACCCGGCTCGTTCAGCGTGTAGACCAGGTTGATGTCGGAGTTCTTCGACAGGCAGGCCTCCATGGCCGACTTGCCGCCGTCCTGCGCGCCCTTGGTCGGCTCGTTGCAGACGATCTCGTAGTCGCCGCCCTTGCCGCCGGTGTAGGTGCCCGTCTTGTCCTCGTCGCCGTTCTTGGTCTTGTCCTTGGTGTCGATCCCCATGCCGGTCAGGAAGCCCTGGTCCCGGTTGTAGTCGACGGAGATGATCTTGTCGTTGAAGGCGTCGAGCAGCGCGATCGTGGCCTTCTTGCCGTCCATCTGGGCCGCGGCCCACTTGCCGATCTCCTCGCCCGCCGTGAAGTTGTCGGTGGCGAAGGTGATGTCGACGACGTCCGCGGGCTCGGGCGGGGTGTCGAGCGCGATCACGTAGAGGCCCTGCTTGCGCGCGTTCTCGATCGCGGTGTTGACGCCGGGACCGTTGGGCGTGATCAGGATGCCCTGGTCGCCGCGCGACACGGCGGCCTCGATGGCCTCGACCTGGCCGTCCTCGTCGCCGTCCTCCTTGCCCGCGGCGATGGTGAGGTCGACGTTGTTCTTCGAGGACGACTCCTTGGCGCCGTTCTGCATGGCGATCCAGAACGGGTTGATCGAGTCCTTGGTGATCAGCGTGACGGCGACGGGCTTGTCGCCGCCGGAGCCGGCGCTGCCGTCGGCGCCGGGGGCGGCCGACGAGCCGCCGCAGGCGGTCAGGGCGAGCACGCCGGTGGCGAGCAGGGCGAGCGGGGCGAGCCCGCGGCGGACGGGAGACAAGCGACGGTGCATTGATCCTCCTGGTGGCTTTTGCCGGTATTCTTACCTAAGTTGACCCCCATACGTCCAGCACCTGGCGTAACGATTTGGACGAGAGGATGGTCCGGATGTCCGCAACCCCCGCTTCCCCGGCCGCTGAGGCTCCCGGGGACGAGGCGCTCCGAGCCGAGGCGCGCGCCGCCGAGAGCTGCACGGTCGAGGTCCTGGTCGAGCGCGCCCGGGGGCTGCTGGTCGAGGGCCGGCGCTCCTTCCTGGGCATCACCGGGGCCCCGGGCGCCGGCAAGTCCACGCTCGCCGAGGCCGTGGTCGCCGCGCTGCCGCCGGGCCAGGCCGTGCTGGTCGGGATGGACGGCTTCCACCTGCGCGACGACGAGCTCACCCGGCTCGGGCGGCGCGAGCGCAAGGGCGCGATCGACACCTTCGACTCCGCCGGCTACGTCCACCTGCTCGAGCGGCTGCGGGCCCGCACCGACGCCGTCGTCTACGCCCCCGTCTTCGACCGCGGCCTCGAGGAGTCCATCGGGTCGGCGCAGCCCGTCCCCGCCGAGATCCCGCTCGTCGTCACCGAGGGCAACTACCTGCTGGCCACCGACGGCGACTGGGCCCGCGTCCGCGACCTGCTCGACGAGTGCTGGTTCCTCGAGCCCGGCGAGGACGTCCGCGTCGACCGGCTCGTCGCGCGGCACGAGCGCTTCGGGCGGAGCCCGGAGGAGGCGTACGCGCGCACGGTCGGCAGCGACGGCCGCAACGCCGAGCTCGTCGCCACCACCCGCGGGCGCGCCGACGCGGTCCTGCGCCTGACGTCGACGATCATCACGTCGTGAGACCGGTGGCGGCATGGCGGCGCTGAGCGTCGGGGTCAGCGCCGGCGAGGTGCTCGGCCTGATCGCGTCCGGCGAGGCCCGTACGCGGAGCTCGCTCGCGCGGGCGACCGGCATGTCCCGCCCGACCCTGGCCGAGCGGCTCGAGGTCCTCTTCCGCGCCGGCCTGATCCACGAGGGGGCCAACGCCGCGCCCTCGGGAGGGCGTCCCTCGCGGGTGCTCGACCTCGACCGCGACCGCTACGCCGTCCTGGGCGCCGACGTCGGCGAGGACCACGTCCGCCTGCTCCTCACCGACCTCACGGGCGTCGTCGTCGCCGAGCGGCTGACCGAGCTGCCCGTCACCGCCGGGGCGGGCACCGTCCTCGGCTGGGTCACCCGGACCGGCGCCGCCCTGCTCGAGGAGACCGGGCGCTCGACCCGCGACCTGCTCGGCGTCGGCCTCTCGGTGCCCGCACCGGTCGACCGCGCGACGAACCAGGTCGCCTCGCCCTCGGTGATGGCCGGCTGGGAGGGGCGTCCGATCGAGGCCCTCATCCGCGCCGAGCTCGACGTCCCGGTCGTCGTGGAGAACGACGTGAACGTGCTGGGCTTCGCCGAGCACCGGCAGGCCTGGCGCGACTACGACGACGTGCTCTTCGTCAAGGCGGGCACGGGCATCGGCAGCGCGATCATCAGCGCCGGCCAGCTCTTCCGCGGCACGCACGGGGCGGCGGGCGACATCGGCCACCTCCGGCTGCGGCCCGAGGACGGGCCCCTGTGCCGCTGCGGCGCGCGGGGCTGCGTGGAGGCGCTGGCCGCGGGCTGGAGCATCGTGCGCGACCTCCGCCGAGACGGGGTGGACGTGAGCACGACGCGCGACGCGATGGACCTCGTGCGGGCCGGCGACCCGGAGGCGGTCGCGCTGCTCCGCGCCGCGGGCCGCTCCCTCGGGCAGGCGATCGCGTACGCGGTCAACCTGCTCAACCCCGCGGTCGTCGTCGTGGGCGGCAGCCTCAGCGGCGCCGGCCCGCACCTGCTCACGGGCGTGCGCGCCTCGGTCTACTCCCACTCGCTGCCGCTGGCCACGAACGACCTGCGCATCGTCGAGGGCCGCCACGACGAGCGCAGCGGCGCCACCGGCGCGGCCCTGCTCGCCGCCGCCCGCACGCTGCGCCCGGACGTGGTCAACGACCGGCTACGGGCCCTGGGGTGAGGGTCGCGCCCGCCTAGAACTGCTGCCAGGCCGGCTTGTTCGCGTACGTCCAGCGGTAGTAGTCGCCGAGCGTGAGCCCCGCCGCCGCGTCCTCGTCGACCATGATCGTCGCGCGCCGGTGGTGCTGCAGGATCGAGGCCGGGCACATGCTGGTCACCGGTCCCTCGACGGCGGCGGCCACGGCCGCCGCCTTGCCCGATCCCTGCGCGACGAGCAGCAGCTCGCGCGCGTCCATGATCGTCCCGAGGCCCTGCGTCAGGCAGTGGGTCGGCACCTCGTCGGGGCGGTCGAAGAACCGCGCGTTGTCCGAGCGCGTGCGCTCGGTGAGGGTCTTGATCCGGGTCCGCGAGGCGAAGGACGAGGTGGGCTCGTTGAACCCCACGTGGCCGTTCGCGCCGATGCCCAGGATCTGCAGGTCGACACCGCCCGCGGCGCGGATCGCGTCCTCGTAGCGCTCCCCCGCGGCCTCCAGGTCGGGGGCCCGGCCGTCCGGCACCTGCACCCGGTCGGGGTCGAGGTGCAGCGGCGCGGTCACCTCGCGGTGGATGACGGCCGCGTACGACTCGGGGTGCTCGGCCGGGATGCCGACGTACTCGTCGAGGGCGAAGGCGCTCACCCCGGTCACGTCCAGCGAACCGTCACGCACGTGCTCGGCGAGGGCCGCGTAGATGGCCAGCGGGGAGGACCCGGTGGCCAGGCCGAGCACCGCGTCGGGCTTCTCGCGCACGAGGCGGACGATCTTGCGCGCCGCCAGCGCGCCGACCTCGGTGGCCGAGGGCAAGATCACGATCTCCATCGCTGTTGACCCTAGTGGAGGCGGAGCCGAGCCAGCAGCGCGGCTCCGACCGGCCGGGAGGCGCCGTAGGTCGCGACGTCGGCGTACGCGCGGTCGGGCGCGGGCCAGCCCAGCTCGGCGACGAGCGTGTCGCGCTCGCGGCACAGGACGTCGACCACCTCGCGCGCCCACGGGTGCCGGTGCACGTCACGCCCGAGGACCAGCACCGGGAGGTCGGGCAGTCCGGCGAGGTCGAGCGGGTCGTCGGGGTGCAGCACCAGCGTCGGCACGTCGGCGAGGTCGGGTCCCCAGGGGACGACCCCGACGGCGATGTTCGGGGTGTCCTCGAGGCGCACGGCGACCAACCCGTCCCGCGCCCGGCGGCACCAGTCGAGCGCCCGCGGGGCGAGGTCGAAGGTCGCAGAGACCGCCTCGTCGGTCAGGAGGTCCGCCAGCGCCGCCTCGGTCGACCTCGCCGGGACCTCGGGTGACGGGCGGTCCTGCGCGAGGCCCGTGACCCGGCGCACGGCCTCGGCCAGCCGCTCCTCGTCCAGACGGCCGTCGGCGACGGCGGCCTCCACGCCCGCCACGATGGCGTCGACCTGCTCGGCGGTGTTGTCGTTGCCGAGGCAGAGCAGGTCGCAGCCCGCCGCGAGCGCGCGCACGGCGCTCTCGGGCAGGCCGCCCGGGCTCGCCGCGCCGGCCATGTCGAGCGCGTCGGTGACCACGACGCCGTCGAAGCCCAGCTCCTCGCGGAGCAGCCCGATGAGGACGCGGCGGCTGAACGTCGCGGGCTCGTCGAGGTCGACCTGCGGCAGCAGGATGTGCGACGTCATGACCGCCCGGACGCCGGCGCGGGCCGCGGCGACGAACGGCACGAGCTCGCGCTCCCGCAGTTCAGCCAGGGACCGGTCGACGACGGGGAGCGCGAGGTGGCTGTCCGTGCCCGTGTCGCCGTGGCCCGGGAAGTGCTTGGCGCAGCCGTCGACGCCGGTGGCCTGGAGGCCCTCGACCCAGGCGACGCCGTGCCGGGCGACGAGGTCGGCGTGCGGGCCGAGACTGCGGACGCCGATCACGGGGTTGTCAGGGTTGCTGTTCACGTCGACGTCCGGGGCGAAGGTCATGGTGCAGCCCGTGCGCCGCAGCGCCCAGCCCACCTCGGCCGCGACCGCGCGGGTCAGGTCGAGGTCGTCGATCCGCCCGAGGACGGCGTTGCCGGGGAAGGGCGAGCCGGCGTCGGCGAAGAGCCGGGTGACGTCGCCGCCCTCCTCGTCGAGCGCGACGACCGCGTCCGGGTTCGCCGCGCGGATCTCGGCGGTCAGGGCGGCGAGCTGGTCGTGGCCCGCGATGTTGCGGGCGAAGAGGCAGACGCCGCCGAGCCCGGCCCGCAGCCGCGCGCACAGCCAGTCCGGGAGCTCGGTGCCCGAGAAGCCGGGCAGCAGGGTGGGCAGGACCTCCACGCTCACGCGTCCTCTCTCTCGGGCTCTCCCCCGGGCCCGGCCGCCAGCCGGCCCTCGCCCAGGCGCCAGTGGCCGCCCGCGCGCCAGACCGACAGGATCGCGCGCTGCAGCGAGGTGGTCGCCTCGAGCTCGGCCGGGTCGGGCCGCCCACGCCGGGCGAAGCCGAAGAAGAGCGCGTCCTCGTCGGCGTCGCGCTCCTCGCCGTACACCTGCCAACGCTGCTGGAAGTGCGCCACGTTGGTCCCGGGCAGGAGCTCGGGCAGGCGCGGGTCGAGCATCCAGCTCAGGCAGTGCACCTCGAGCGGGCCGGCCTCCGGGAAGTGCCGGGCGAAGAAGGGCAGGGCGCGCGCCAGGGAGGCGTCGACGTCGGCCGGGCGCAGGCCGTCGCCGCGCGGGATGTGGGTGGAGCACACGAGCTCGCGGCCGCCGCCGTCGACCCGGGTGCCCTCCTCGAGCGAGAACTGCAGCCGACCGAGCCGGTAGAGCGCGCCCGACCAGACCCAGCCGGTCTCCCAGGCGTAGGAGTAGAGCCCGAACCTCCCGCTGACCAGGCGGTGGACCCACACCTGCTGCCCCAGGTCGGCGAGCGTCGCGGCGGACACGTCCTCGGGCACCCCGCGCGAGGCGTGGAAGGCGGCGAGCGCCGGCGCAGAGGCGAGCAGGGCCAGCGCGGCCAGCCCGCCGCCCTCGTCGTGCTCGTCGTGCGTACGCAGGTCGAGCCCGGCCCAGACGTCGTCGCCCTCGTGGGCCGGCAGGGTGCCGACGTGCGCGGACAGGCGTCGCACCGCCTCCTCGACCACGGCGAGATGGTCCGGGCGGTCGAGCACGGACCGGGCCAGGGCGAGCGCGTCGGGCACGTCCGGCCCCCGGAACCCCAGCTCCTCGAGCCGGTCGGCCAGGTCCGGCGCGCTCAGCTGCGCGCGGACGTCCGGCACGGCCACGCCCTCGAACGGCTCGGGCTCGCTCACGCGGTCTCGAGCCAGCGCCCGCGGAGCATCACGCGCTGCAGGGCACCGGCGTCGTCGACCAGGCAGAGGTCGGCCGGCCCGCCGGCGCTGACGGTGCCGGCGTCGAGCCCGTAGTGCCGGGCCGCGTTCGTCGAGGCGACGCGCGCGGCGGCGGCCAGGTCGTGCGTCAGCGAGGCGACCAGGCCGAAGGCGCGGCCGGTGGTCAGCGTCGAGCCCGCGATCGCTCCCGGCTCGCCGTCGGCCCCGACCAGGCGGGCCTGGCCGTCGGTGACCTGCACGTCGAGGCTGCCGAGGGTGTACGGGCCGTCGGGCATGCCCGCCGCGACCATCGCGTCGGTGACGAGGACGACGCCCTCCGGGCCCGCTGCGCCCAGCGCCATGGTCAGCACCTCGGGGGCGACGTGGAAGCCGTCGGCGATCAGCTCGGCCGCCACGTGCGGGTCGGTCAGCAGCCGCGGCACGGGACCCGACTTGCGGTGGTGGATGGGCGACATCGCGTTGAAGACGTGCGTGCCGACGTCGGCGCCGGCCTCGAGGGCCCGGACGAGCATCGCGTCGTCGGCCGCGGTGTGGCCGACGGCGACGTGGACGCCGGCGGCGACGAACCGGCGTACGGCGTCGAGCCCGCCGCGCAGCTCGGGGGCGAGGGTGACCAGCCGCAGGCACCCACGGCCGGCCTCGACCAGCCGGTCCACCGACTCGGGGTCGGGGGCGCGGAGCAGGGAGGGTTCGTGGGCGCCCGGCTGCTGCGCGGAGAGGAACGGCCCCTCGAGGTGCGCGCCGGCGAGGTGGCCGTCCTCGACGAGGTCGGCCAGCACGTCGAGCTGCGCGCACAGGTCGTCGACCGAGGCGGTCACGAGGCTGGCGAAGGTCGTCGTGGTGCCGTGGCGGGCGTGGAAGTCGCGGGCCGCGAGGACCTCGTCGGGGTCGGCGCTGGCGTAGTCGTGCCCGCCGCCGCCGTGCACGTGGGTGTCGACGAAGCCGGGGACCACCCAGCCGCCGAGGCGCTCGGCGCGCTCGTCCCAGGCGTTGGCGTGCACCGCGGCGACCCGCTCGCCGCGGACCTCGACGACCGCGTCGTCCAGGACCCCGTCCGGGGTCACGACGTGCGCGGCCCTGAACCTGTGGACGTCGTCGGGCACGGGTTCAGGCTAACGAGCGGGGCTACCGCTCCGCGCGGCCCCGCCCTTCGACCGGCTCAGAGATCGTGGCTGGGCTCAGGCGCCGGCAGCGTGGCTCGCGAGCAGGTCGCGGAGCCGACCACGATCACTGAGCTCGTCGAAGGGCTCAGAAGGCGTACCGGACGGTGCACCAGGGGGCGCGCTCCTCGATCAGGGCGAGGAGCTGCTCGACGTAGCCCTGCTTGGCCCGCCACGCGTAGCGGACGTTGAGCTGGCCGTTCTGCGAGCGCTTCGTCTCCTGCAGTCGCGGCTGCCACAGCACCTCCTCGGCCTGGGGGTGCCAGCCGAGGTTGACCTGGTGCAGCTGCTCGTTGTGCGTCAGGAAGATCACCTCGCAGGCCACCTGCGCCTTCGTGCGCTCCGACGTCGCGTCGCCGAGCGCGTCGAGCAGGTCGGCCCAGCGCGCGAGCCAGCCGTCCTCGACGACGACGGGCGAGAAGTTCACGTGGACCTCGTAGCCCGCCTCAACGAAGTCGTCGAGCGCGGCCAGCCGCTCGGCCATCGGGCTCGTACGGATGTCGAGCAGCTTGGCCGTGTCCGCCGGCATGAGGGAGAAGCGGGCCCGCGTACGCCCCTGCGGGTCGAGGTCGAGCAGGTCGCGGTTCACGTACTTGGTCGCGAAGGACGCCTTGGCGTTCGGCAGGTCGCGAAAGGTGCCGATCAGGTCGGCCACGTTGTCGCTGATCATCGCGTCGACGCTGCAGTCGCTGTTCTCGCCGAGGTCGTAGACCCAGTCGGTCGGGTCGCACTGGTTGGGCTCGGGCTTGGTGCCCTGCTTGGCCGCGTGGCGCACGAGGTGCGCGGTGATCTGGTCGATGTTGGTGAAGACCGTGATCGGGTTGCTGTAGCCCTTGTGCCGCGGGACGTAGCAGTAGGCGCAGGCCATCGCGCAGCCGTTGCTCGTGGACGGCGCGATGAAGTCGGCCGAGCGGCCGTTGGGCCGGGTGCGCACCGTCTTGAGCACCCCGAGCACGAGCGCCTCGCGCTTGATGCGCACCCAGCGACGGACGTTGTGCTCGTCGCCGTGCAGCTCGGGGATACGCCAGTGGCTCGCGACCTCGACGACCTCGGCGTCGGGCCAGCGGGCCGCCACCTGCCGCCCGCGCGGTGAGGCGAGCGCGTCCGGCTCGGCGTAGATCCGCGTGACGTCGAGCAGCGGCTGCGGGTCCCGTCGGGCGTTCGTGGTCGTGGGGCTCGTCATCGTGCCCAGGGTTACCCGCCGGGGCCCTGCGGAGACGCACCGCAGCGACGTTTCGCGCCCTACTACGTTGAGTAGTGCACGACAGACCACCCCGGACGAGAGGACCATGACCATGGCCGACGAGCTGAACGGGCGCACCGTCGCCTTCCTGATGGCGAACGCCGGCGTCGAGCAGGCGGAGCTGACCGGCCCGCGCGACGCGCTGACGAAGGCTGGGGCGAAGGTCGTCCTGCTCGCCCCCGAGAAGGGCGAGATCCAGGCGTTCAACAACGACGTGGAGAAGGCCGACACGTTCGACGCCGACCTCGCCGTGGGCGACGCCGACCCGGCCGACTACGACCTGCTGGTGCTGCCGGGCGGCACCACCAACCCCGACGCGCTGCGCCTCGAGGACGACGCCGTCGCCTTCGTGAAGACCTTCGCCGGCAGCGGCAAGCCCGTCGGCGCGATCTGCCACGGCCCGTGGACGTTGATCGAGGCCGACGTCGTGCGCGGCAAGACGCTCGCGAGCTGGCCCTCGCTCAAGACCGACATCACCAACGCGGGCGGCACCTGGAAGGACGAGCAGGTCTTCCGGTGCCCCGCCAACGGCTGGGTGCTCATCAGCAGCCGCAACCCCGACGACATCCCCGCCTTCGGCGAGGCGCTGGTGAAGGAGCTCTCCGCCTAGGACCGCTCTTTCGCCGACCCGAGATCGTGCGTGCGCCCGGGCTCGACGCTCGACGACGGGTGGACGCGCCGGTCTCGGGTCGGCGATCGAGCAGATCCGGTCCGGACGCGCTGACAGCGGGCCGCGCCAGCGGCAGGATCGTCCCGTGGCCGACGACGCGGGAGCCGAGGCGCCGGCGCACGTCCGCGCCGACCTGCTGCCCGGCCTGGTCGCGAGCACCGTCGGCTACACGAGCGAGGAGCCCGAGGAGCGGCTGCACCGCGGCGTCCCGTCACCCTGGCTGACGATCGTCCTCAGCCTCGACGAGCCCATCGCCTGGTCCGAGGACGCCGAAGGGCTGGGCACGTCGGCCGAGCGCCGCGAGGCCGTCGTGGTCTCACCGCTGCACACGCGGGCGGCGATGGTCCGGATGCCGCGGCGGCAGGCCGGGCTGCAGCTCGCCGTCCACCCGTTGCACGCACGACGGCTGCTCGGGGCGGGCCCGGTCGAGCTGGCCGGGCGCGGAGTGACGGGCCTCGACGTGCTGGGCCCGTCGATCGAGGCCCTGCGTCAGCGCCTCGCCGAGACGCCGACCTGGGCCGAGCGGTTCGCGCTGCTGCAGACCTACCTCCGCGACCGCCTGGACCGTGCGCCCCGCTCGTCCGGGACCCGCCCGGAGCTCGAGGAGGCGTGGCGCTGGCTGCTGTGCAGCGGCGGTCGGCGCCGGCTCGACGGGCTCGCGGGCCACGTCGCCCTCAGCCCCCGGCACCTGACCACGCTCTTCGCCCGTGAGGTCGGCCAGCCGCCCCAGCGAGTGGCCCGGCTGGTGCGGTTCGACGCCACGAGCCGTGCCCTGGCCGGCGTCGTGGCGGCCGGACGGCGTACAGACCTCGCCGCGCTGGCGGCCGCTCACGGCTACGCCGACCAGTCGCACCTCGGCCGCTAGTTCCGTGAGCACCTGGGCACGAACCCCACCGGCTGGCTGGCCGAGGAGCACCGGAACATCCAAGCCGGCGGCCGCCGCCACGGCGAGGCTTGAGCCATGACCGAGGAGACCCAGCCCGTCCGTCCGCCCAGCGTCTGGCCCGCCTTCCGCGCCCGGGACGCGGCCGCCCTGATCGACTTCCTGGTCGACGTGGTCGGCTTCCGGCGCACGGCGGTCTTCGCCGACGGGGACCTGGTGGCGCACGCCCAGCTCGACTGGCCCGAGGGCGGAGCGATCATGCTCGGCAGCCACCGCGACGACGACGGGCCGCAGCCGGGGACGGCCGCGCTCTACGTCGTGACCGACGACGTCGACACGGTGCACGCCCGGGTCAGCGCCGCGGCGGGCGTCCGGATCACCCGCCCGCTCAACGACCCCGGCTACGGCGGCCGCGAGTTCTCGATGCGCGACCCCGAGGGCAACCACTGGTCGTTCGGCAGCTACCGCGGGGAGCCGGCGCCACCTGCCTGACCGGCACCGTCGGTGACGGCCGCGTGACGGTGTTTAAAGGCCTGAGGTCAGACCATTGACGCCAGCGCTCGGACTCCGACAGGATCTCGCTCGCCCACCTGACGCGAGACGGAGCAGCGGATGACCAGTGAGAAGCAGGCCGACGCCGGGCTCGACGAGGCCATGGACGACGACGCCAGGGCGCTGGCCGAGCTCGGCTACACCCAGGAGCTCCACCGCGGGATGTCGGGGTTCTCGAACTTCGCCGTGTCGTTCTCGATCATCTCGATCCTGGCTGGCTGCATCACCTCGTACGGCATCGCGCTCCGCTCGGGCGGCCCGTCGACGCTGGTGCTCGGCTGGCTGATCGTCGGGGTCCTCGTACTCGCGGTCGCCGCGGCGATGGCCGAGGTCTGCTCGCGCTACCCGACCGCGGGCGGGCTGTACTTCTGGGCCGGGCGCCTGGCGAAGCGCAACCGACGTGAGTGGGCCTGGTTCACCGGGTGGTTCAACTTCCTCGGCGAGGTCGCGGTCACCGCGGCCATCGACTTCGGCTGCGCCACCACGTGGATGGCCTTCATGAACCTCGTCTGGGGCGTCGAGGCCACGCCGGGCCGCACGTTCCTGCTCTTCCTCGGGATCATCCTGGTCCACGCGCTGCTCAACGTCTTCGGCGTCAACCTGGTCAGCCTGCTGTCCAACGTCTCCGCCTGGTGGCACGTCGTCGGCGTCCTGGTCATCGTCGTGGCGCTGTGGGCGCTCCCGGAGAAGCACCAGTCGGTCTCGTGGACCCTCACCGGCTTCCACAACGAGACCGGCTGGAGCTTCCTGCCCTACGTCTTCCTCATGGGCCTGCTGATGGCGCAGTACACCTACACCGGCTACGACGCCTCCGCCCACGTCGCCGAGGAGACCAAGAACGCCTCCCGCGCCGCCCCGCGCGGCATCGTCACCAGCGTGCTGGTCTCGGTGATCGGCGGCTTCGTCCTGCTCTACTCGATCACCGCGGCGATCACCGACCGCAGCGAGGAGGGCCTCGCCAAGCTGTCGGAGTCGGCCACCGGGCTGCCGCCGGCGCAGATCTTCCTGGACTCCCTCGGCAGCCCCGGCGTGGCCAAGTTCCTGCTGTTCATCGTCTGCGTCGCCCAGTTCTTCTGCGGGATGGCCTCGGTCACCGCCAACTCGCGGATGTCGTACGCCTTCTCCCGCGACAACGCGCTGCCCGGCTCGCGGATCTGGGCCAAGGTCAACCCGCGCACCGGCACCCCGACGAACTCGATCTGGCTCTGCGTCACGCTCTCGGTGATCCTGGCCTCGCCCGCGCTGTTCAGCTCGACGGCGTACTTCGCGGTCACCTCGATCGCGGTGATCGGGCTCTACATCGCCTACGTGATCCCGGTGCTGCTGCGCCGCCTGAACCGCGACTTCACGCCCGGCCCGTGGAACCTCGGGCGCTTCAGCGGGCTGATCGGCTGGGTCGCCGTGGTCTGGGTCGTGATCATCTGCATCCTCTTCGTGCTGCCTCCGGTCGCGCCGGTCGACGTGAGCACGTTCAACTACGCGCCGGTCGCGGTGCTCGTGGTGCTGGCCTTCTCCCTCATCAGCTGGCAGGTCAGCGGCAAGAAGCGCTTCATGAACGGCCCGCCCGTCGCCGAGGCCGAGCCGCCCGCGGACAGCTCCAGCGGCACCGGCTCGGCACCGGGCACCAGGTGAGCGACCTGCTCGACCTGGGTCACGACCTCCTCGCCCCGTCCGGGGGCTCCGGTCGCCACGCCTTCGAGGGCTGCGTCGAGCGGCTGGCCACGGCGATCCGGCTCGGCGTCTACCCGTACGGGAGCACGCTGCCGCCCGAGCGCGAGCTCGCCGGCCTGCTCGGGGTGTCCCGGGCGACCGTGCGCGAGGCGATCGGCGCGCTGCGCGCCGCCGGCATGGTCCGGACCACGCGCGGTCGCGGCGGCGGGACCGTGGTCGACCTCGAGCCGCCCGTCCCCGGCAGCGAGCCCGCCGCCGCGGAGGCGCGACGGCCCGAGCTGCTCGACGCGCTGGTCTTCCGCCGCGTGGTGGAGCCCGGCGCCTGCTTCGTCGCGGCGTCGACGACGCTGACCACCGCCGACCTCGACGCGCTGCACGCCGCCCACGACGACGTGCGCACGGCGGCCGGTCCGGCGGAGCACCGCCAGGCCGACGCCCGGCTGCACCTGGTCCTGGCCACGCTGAGCCGCTCCGCCTCGCTGGTCGAGGCGGTGACGAAGGTCCAGGCCGCGGTGCACGAGATGCTGCTGTCCATCCCGGTCCTGGGCGTGAACATCGAGCACTCGAACGCCCAGCACGCGGCGATCGTCGGTGCGGTCGAGGCGGGCCGGCCCGAGCCGGCGCGCCGGGCGATGGAGGAGCACTGCGACGACACGGCCGCGCTGCTGCGAGGGTTGATCAGGTGAGGGGAACCGCATGACCACGTCCACCAGGCAGGCACCGAACGACCGCTACCTCAGCGTCGACGCGCTGCGGGCGGAGGTCGCGCGCGGCGACATCGACACCGTCGTCGTCGCGCTCACCGACATGCAGGGGCGGCTGCAGGGCAAGCGCATGCACGCCGCGTACTTCCTCGACCACGTCCTGGGCCAGGGCACCGAGGGCTGCAACTACCTCCTCGCCGTCGACGTCGACATGAACACCGTCGACGGCTACGCCCTCACCTCGTGGGAGTCCGGCTACGGCGACCTCGAGTTCGCGCTCGACCTCGCGACGCTGCGCCGGCTGCCGTACGAGCCGGGCGCCGCGATGGTGCAGTGCGACCTCGTCCAGCTCGACCACTCCCCCGTGCCGCAGTCGCCGCGCACGATGCTCACCACCCAGCTCGACCGCCTCGCCGAGCGCGGGCTGGTCGCCCTCGCCGGGACCGAGCTGGAGTTCATCGCGTTCCAGACCTCGTACGAGGACGCCTGGCGCTCCGGCTACCGCGACCTCGTGCCGGTCAACCAGTACAACGTCGACTACTCGATCCTCGGCGGCGGCCGGGCCGAGCCGCTGCTGCGCGAGATCCGCAACGCGATGTACGCCGCGGGCATGGACGTCGAGTCGGCGAAGGGCGAGTGCAACCTCGGCCAGCACGAGATCGGCTTCCTCTACGCCGACGCGCTGACCACGGCCGACAACCACGCGGTCTACAAGACCGCGGCCAAGCAGATCGCGGCCAACCACGGCCAGTCGCTGACCTTCATGGCCAAGTTCGACGAGCGCGAGGGCTCGTCGTGCCACGTGCACCTGTCGCTGCGCGGGGCGGACGGGTCGACGACCTTCTGGAGCGAGGGCGGCCGGACAAAGGAGTACGAGCACTTCATCGCGGGCCTGCTCGCGACGATGGCCGACTTCACGCTGCTCTACGCGCCCAACGTCAACTCCTACAAGCGCTTCGCCGCCGGCTCCTTCGCGCCGACGACGATCGCCTGGGGCGAGGACAACCGCACCTGCGCCGTACGCCTCGTGGGCCACGGGAAGAGCGCCCGGCTGGAGAACCGCGTCCCCGGCGGCGACGTGAACCCCTACCTGGCCATCGCGGCGATGATCGCGGGCGGGCTGCACGGGATCGACGAGCAGCTGGAGCTGCCGCCGGCGCTGGTCGGCAACGCCTACGACAGCGACCTCCCGAAGGTCCCGAGGACCCTGCGCGACGCCCGCGACGCGTGGAGCTCGTCGGCCGTGGCCCGCGCCTGCTTCGGCGACGCCGTCGTCGACCACTACACGCGGATGGCCGAGGTCGAGCTGACCGCGTTCGACGCCGCCGTGACCGACTGGGAGCTGCGCCGCAGCTTCGAACGCATGTGAGGAACGAGTCTGTGAGCACGCAGCAGGACCGCTGGGACGTCGTCGACCCCGCGACCGAGCAGGTCATCACCACCGTCGACCTGGCCAGCCTGGAGGAGACCGACGCGGCGATCGAGCGCGCCCACGCGGCGTTCCCCGCCTGGCGCGACGTCGCGCCGGGCGAGCGCGCCCGGCTGCTGCGCGCCTTCGCCCGGGTCGTCGAGGCGCACGTCGACGAGCTCGCCGAGCTCGAGATCAGCAACGCCGGGCACACGGTCGGCAACGCCCGGTGGGAGGCCGACCAGGTCGCGCGCGTCCTCGAGTACTACGCGGGGACCCCGGAGCGGCTGCTTGGGCGGCAGATCCCGGTGCCGGGCGGCGTGGACGTGACGTTCCACGAGCCGGTCGGCGTCGTCGGGATCATCGTCCCCTGGAACTTCCCCATGCTCATCGCCTCGTGGGGCTTCGCACCGGCGCTCGCCGCGGGCTGCACGGTCGTGCTCAAGCCCGCCGAGCTGACGCCGCTGTCCGCCGTGCGCCTCGGCGAGCTCGCCCGCGAGGCCGGGCTGCCCGAGGGCGTCTTCACCGTGCTGCCCGGACGGGGGCCGGTCGTCGGGGAGCGGTTCGTCACCCACCCGCTCGTGCGCAAGGTGACCTTCACCGGATCGACCAAGGTCGGCAAGCAGGTCCTCGCCGGCTGCGCGGAGCAGGTCAAGCGCTGCACGCTCGAGCTCGGCGGCAAGAGCGCCAACGTCGTCTTCGCCGACGCCGACGTGGCCGCCGCGGCGGCCGCGGCCCCGGGCGCGGTCTTCGACAACGCCGGGCAGGACTGCTGCGCGCGATCACGGATCCTCGTGCAGAACTCCGTGCGCGACGAGTTCCTCGAGCGCTTTCAGGCCGCGGTCGACGCCTTCCGCGTGGACGACCCACGCTTCGAGGACACCCAGATGGGCCCGCTGATCTCCGCCGGGCAGCGCTCGAGGGTGCAGGGCTACCTCGACGGCGTCGACGTCGCCTTCACCGGCTCGGCGCCCGACGGCGCCGGCTTCTGGGTGCCGCCGACGGTCGTGCTGGCCGAGTCGACCCAGCAGGCGGTCTGGCGCGAGGAGGTCTTCGGCCCGGTGGTCGCGGTGCTCGGCTTCGACGACGAGGCCGAGGCGGTCGCGCTGGCCAACGACAGCGACTACGGCCTGGCCGGCTCGATCTTCACCCGCGACCTCGGCCGCGCCCTCCGCGTGGCGCGCGGCGTCCAGGCCGGCAACCTCAGCGTCAACTCCAACTCGGCCGTCCGCTACTGGACGCCCTTCGGCGGGTTCAAGCAGTCCGGCCTCGGCCGCGAGCTCGGGCCCGAGGCGGCGGACGCCTTCACCGAGACCAAGAACGTCTTCTTCAGCCAGATCTAGTCGCAGAACAACCAGAGACAGGAACGAGCAGTGGTGGAACGAGAGGGTCGCGTCGAGGGCCGTACGGCGGTCGTCACCGGCGGGTGCTCCGGCATCGGACTGGCGTCGGCGCGGCGGCTGGCCGACGAGGGCGCGCACGTGGTCGTCGGTGACCTGGATACCGAGCGCGGCCCGGAGGTCGCCGCGGAGCTGGGCGGGCTGTTCGTCCGCACCGACGTGACGAGCCCGGCGGACGTCGACGCCCTGTTCGGCGCGGCCAGGGAGACGTACGGGTCGGTCGACATCGCCTTCAACAACGCGGGCATCTCCCCGCCCGACGACGACTCGATCCTCGTCACCGGCCTGGACGCCTGGCGCCGGGTGCAGGAGGTCAACCTGACCTCGGTCTACCTCTGCTGCAAGGCCGCGCTCGGCCACATGACCGAGCAGGGGCGCGGCTCGATCATCAACACCGCCTCGTTCGTCGCGGTGATGGGTGCGGCCACCTCGCAGATCTCCTACTCCGCCTCCAAGGGCGGCGTGCTGTCGATGAGCCGCGAGCTCGGCGTGGAGTTCGCCCGCCACGGCATCCGCGTCAACGCGCTCTGCCCGGGACCGGTGAACACCCCGCTGCTGCAGGAGCTCTTCGCCTCCGACCCCGAGCGCGCGGCGCGGCGGCTGGTCCACGTCCCGATGGGCCGCTTCGCCGAGCCGGAGGAGATCGCCAACGCCGTCCTGTGGCTCGCCTCCGACGAGTCGAGCTTCGTCACCGCGAGCACCTTCCTGGTCGACGGCGGCATCAGCGGGGCGTACGTCACGCCGCTCTGAGCGACCCCGCGCGGCTGCGCGCTCCCGCACCGCATGGCCTCGGGAGGGTGCGGGAGTGCGCAGCCGGGGTGATCCGACGTGGCGTCAACGGCTGATCGGGCGCTGGAAGCTCCGGACGTCGACGGGTCGGACGGGGCCGCTCCAGCCGGGCTGGCGGGCGCGCGTCGGCTCGAGGAGGACGAGCCCGGCGGCGAGCAGGACCATGGTCACCACGCCGCGCGGCCAGTAGACGTGGGAGTCGAGGAAGGACACCGACGCGGCGACGACGACGACCGCGCCGAGCCACGGGCGGCGGCCGGGGCGCCGCAGGAGCACGGTCACGGTGAGCAGGACGGCGACCAGGAAGGCGCTGCTGCCGACCCACCCGAGTTGGTTGCCGATCCGGAGCACCGGACGCAGGGCCGCGGTCGGGTCCGCCGCCTCACCCACGGGGGTCTGCGCCACCAGAACGCCCGCGGCCACGCCGTTCACCGCGTCGAGGGCGCCGTAGAAGGCCGCGTACACGAAGGCCGACCCGCGGGCGAGCCAGGCCAGGACGCCGTCGTCGCGCGCGAGCAGGACCCAGACGGCGACCGCGAGCAGCGGGAACACCGGCACCAGCGCGACGTGCACGACCAGCCAGTGGTGCGCAGTGGCTCGGGTGAGCTCCATCGGGTGGGTGACGCCGGCAGCCGCCAGGACGAGCGGCGGGACGGCCAGGACCGCCGTCCGCACCCATCCCGGCGCCCCTGACCGCTGCACCTCCGGCCGGTCCATGCGCCACATCGTGGCAGCGGACGGCAGCTGCGCGGGACCGCCCCTCCCGGGGTGTTGCTGCGCGGGCCGACCGGCGGGCGGCACTAGGTTCGTCGCGATGAGCGTGGGCAGCGGGTGAGGCGACCGCGGAACCGGTCGGCGGTGCTCCGCTACGTCGTCGTCGGACTGCTGACAGTCGGGGTCGAGTACGGGCTCCTGGTAGGCCTCGCGCAGAGCGGCGTCGGGGTGTACGTCGCGGCGACGACCGGCTTCTGGGTGTCGCTGCTCGTGAACTTCGCCGCCAACAAGCTGTGGACCTTCGGCTTCGTGCGGGCGACCGGCCACCACCTGGCGTTCTACGCGGCCCTGGTGCTGGTGAACTACGGCACCGGGCTCGGCCTCATCGCTGCTGCGCGCAGCCTCGGGCTGGGCTACCTCGTCGGCAAGCTGGCCGCGACCTGCCTGACCACCGTCTGGAACTACCTGCTCTACAAGCACGTCGTCTTCGTCGCCGAGGACCGTGCGTGGTTCGGCCGGGGCCCCCGGTCCGGACGGGTGCTCGCTGGCGAGGGGGACACATGAAGGTCGTCACCACCAAGACGCTCATCATCGGGGCGGGCCCGGCCGGGCTGGCCGCCGCGATGGAGCTGTCCCGTGCCGGCGAGGACTTCCTCGTCGTCGAGAAGCAGGACACCGTGGGCGGGCTCGCACGGACCTACACCTTCGTCGAGGACGACGGCAGCGTCTTCCACACCGACAACGGGCCGCACCGCTTCTTCTCCAAGAATCGCTACCTCTACGACTTCATCGAGGACCTGATCGACGAGCAGTGGATCGTCGTCGACCGCCAGACCCGGCAGCTGATCGACGGCAAGTTCTACGACTACCCCGTCAACCCCGCCCAGGCGCTGCGCAACCTCGGCCCGGCCCGCTCTGTGCGGATCCTCGTGGACTACGTCCGGGCCAAGATCACGTACGGCCTGCTGCGGCGTCCGCTCACCACCTTCGACGACTACGTGGTGGCGAACTTCGGCCGGACCCTCGGCGAGTTCAACATGATCAACTACACCGAGAAGATCTGGGGCATCCCGGCGCGCACCATCCACCCCGACTGGGCCGGACAGCGCATCAAGGGGCTCAGCCTGACCTCGCTGGTGCGGGAGGCTCTCGGCCGGACGTTCCGCCGACGTGGCGCGGCAGCGGGGGGCACGCCCAAGTCGCTGGTCGACCGCTTCTACTACCCCGAGCTCGGGACCGGTCTGATCTACGACACCATCGTCGAGCGCATCCGGGCCAGGGGCCACGAGGTGCTGCTGAGCACCGAGCCGCTCGTGGTGCGCCATGACGGGTCGAGGGTCACGGAGGTCGTGCTGCAGACGCCCGATGGGCCGGTGCTCGTGCGTCCGGAGAACCTCGTCGAGTCGGTCCCGCTGCAGGACTTCGTCCGGCTGCTCGAGCCGGAAGCGCCTCAGGCTGTGCGGACGGCGAACGACCGGCTGACCTACCGCAGCCAGGTCTACCTATTCCTGACCCTCGACAAGCCCTCGGTCACCACCGACCAGTGGATCTACTTCCCCAGCCGGGAGACGCCCATCGCCCGGGTCAGCGAGATGCGCAACTTCAGCGCGCGCCTCTCGCCGGAGGGCAAGACCTCGCTGTTCATCGAGTTCTTCTGCACCGAGGGCGACGAGCTCTGGGAGACGGACGAGGACGCGCTGCTCGAGCTGACGCTCTCCCACTTCGAGGGCCTCGGCCTGCTCGAGCGCCACGAGGTGCGCCGGCACCACCTCTTGCGGCAGCGGAACGTCTACCCCGTCTACGACCTCGACTACACCGGGCGCCTCGAGGTGGTGAAGGGCTGGCTCGACTCCCTGACGAACCTGCACTACATCGGCCGGCCGGGGCGCTTCCGCTACAACAACCAGGACCACTCCCTGGAGATGGGCATCCTCACGGCCAAGAGCATCGTCGAAGGCCGGCGGTACGACATCGAGAAGGTCGGCTCGGAGAGCGAGTACTTCGAGGCGGGCAACCTCCACGCGAAGGAGGCGGGCCGCGCGACCTCGGCCGGCGCCGGTCGCGGCGTCTAGTCCGGTGCCACCTGCACGGATGGCGCGAGGACCGTCCTCACCGGCGACAGCAGCTCAGCCTGAGGCCGGCCCTGAGGCGCACGGGCCCGCAGACCTCGCCCGGCGGCGGGGCGAGGGCCGCTTCGCCCTCGTGGGCACGCTCGTCTTCGCCGCCGCCGGTGCCCTCCTGCTGCACGCGCACGAGCCGTGGCGCGACGAGCTGCAGGCGTGGCTGATCGCGCGGTCCAGCGGGTCTCCCGTCCAGCTGTGGGACAACGCGCGCTACGAGGGCCACCCGCTCCTGTGGCACCTCCTCCTCTTCTTCGCCGGCCTCGTCTCAGGCGGCCCGGCGACCATGCAGGTCGTCCACCTGCTCGTCGGAGCGGTCATGGTCCACCTGCTCCTGCGCTTCGCGCCCCTGCGCAGGCGCCACCGGCTCGGGCTGGGGCTGGGCTACCTGATGCTGTACGAGTACACCGTCATCAGCCGGAACTACAGCCTCGGCGTGCTCGCCGCCTTCGGCTTCTGCGTGCTGTGGCGCACCCGCACCCGCAGCTGCCTGCCGCTGGCCGCGGTCCTGCTCCTCATGGCCCAGACCAACCCCATGGCGGTGCTGCTCGTCCCGTCCCTCGCCCTGCTGCTCGCGGCGGACCTGCTGCTCCACCACCGCTCGACCCTCCGGCTCCCCGTCGTCGTCAGCGGGGCCGTCGTGGTCGGCCTCGGCCTGCTCATGGCCTGGCTCCAGCTGCGCACCCCGCCGGATTGGCTGTTCCCCTCCGGCACGCCAGCACCCTTCTCGACCCTGCTCACCGTCGTGTGGCGCAGCTTCGTGCCGGTGCCACGTCTCGGCGTGGTCGGCTTCTGGAACAGCAACGTCCTGAGCGGGCACGACGCGGTCATGACGGTGCTGTCCGCCACGCTGCTGCTGGCCGCGGTCGTCGTACTTCGCCGCACGCCGTTGGTGGCGCTCAGCTACGTGCTGGCGACAGCCACGCTGCTCGCCTTCTTCAAGGTCGAGTACTTCGGCAACGTCCGGCACCAGGGCTACGTGCTCCTCGTCTTCCTCGTCCACCTCTGGCTGTCGAGGAGCACGCCGACCGGCCGGCCGGCGCCGCGCGCGACCCGGGTGCTGACCGCGGTGCTGCTCGACGTCGTCGTCGTCGGCCAGCTCGCCGGCGTCGCGGTCGCCGGCTACCAGGACGTGCGCCACCCCTTCTCGAACGCCCGCGCGGCCGCTCGGATGATCATCGGTGCCGGGTTGGGGAACCGCCCGGTCGTCGCCGACTCCGACGCGGCGACGTCGGCGGTGGCCGCCTACCTCGACCACCCCGTCTACTACGTCAAGCAGGAGCGCTGGGGCACCTTCGCGGTCTGGGACCAGCGCCGCACGCGCCGGCCGAGCCAGCCCGAGGTCCTCGAGGCCGCGTCGCGGCTGGGCAGGGACAGCGGGGGCGAGGTCGTCCTGCTCCTCTCCTACCCGCTCGACGCGAGCACGCTGGCGAGCGCTCCGCACCTCGTCGAGGTCGGAGCCACAGACCGGTCCACGGTCGTCGCGAGCGAGCGCGATTACCACGTGTACGTCCTGCGCCCGTCCTGAGGCGTCACCGCGGGCACGACACACCGTGCGTGGCGGCGTCGCTGGAGCAGCGCGACGCCCCGAGGTCGCTAGGTTGGCCGGATGTCGACGACCTCCAGGTCAGCAGCACCGACCGGACCGCCGCGACGCGTCCTCGTCACCGGCGGAGGTGGCTTCATCGGCTCGCACCTCGTCCGTCGGCTGCTGGAGCTCGGGCACGAGGTGAGCTGCGTCGACGACTTCAGCTCCGGGGCGTACGCCAACGTGGCCGGGCTGCGCGACCACCCGCGCTTCAGCCTGCTGACCCAGGACGTGGTCGACCCCCTGCACGTCGAGGTCGACGAGATCTACCACCTCGCCGGCCCGGCCTCACCGGTGGCCTACCAGCGTGACCCGGTGCGGACCACCCGGACCATCGTCCTCGGGTCTCTCGCGATGCTCGAGCTGGCGCGACGCACCGGGGCGAAGGTCCTGCTGGCCTCGACCTCGGAGGTGTACGGCGACCCCGCGGTCCACCCCCAGCACGAGGACTACTGGGGCAACGTCAACCCGGTCGGCCCACGGGCCTGCTACGACGAGGGCAAGCGCTGCGCGGAGAGCCTCTTCACCGACCACCGGCGCGCGTACGGCACCCGCACGAAGGTGGTCCGGATCTTCAACACTTACGGCCCGCGGATGCGCGCCGACGACGGCCGCGTCGTGTCGAGCTTCGTGGTCCAGGCCCTGACCGGGCGAGCCGTGACGGTGTTCGGCGACGGCAGCCAGACGCGCTCGTTCTGCTTCGTCGACGACCTCGTGGAGGGTCTGGTGCTGATGATGCAGGCCGACGACGACGTGGCCGGGCCTGTCAACCTGGGCAACCCGGTCGAGCTGACGGTCACCGAGCTGGCGGACCGGGTGGCGGACCTCGTGGGCCACCCCGTCCGGATCGAGCACCGACCGCTCCCGACCGACGACCCCTGCCGGCGCCGACCCGACATCGGCCGGGCCCGGGAGCTGCTCGACTGGTCGCCGAGCGTCGACCTCGACGTCGGCCTCAAGGCCACGATCGGCCATTTCCGTGAGGTCCTCGAGCTCGAGGACTGAGGCGGCAGCGCGTCCGGCCCGCGCGACCGGTTCCTGAGGATCGACCGAGAGTTCCATGCCGTGACCCACCTCCGGGCTCGGGTCTGCCAAGATCCGAGTCGACCGGGCCTCCGCGTAGAGCGGAGCCCGAGCGTTGTTCGTCCTCGGGGTCCGTCTCAGCTGGAGTCCCCGTGCCCTCTCGCCTCCGCGCCCTGCTCGTCGCCGCGACCACCGTCCTTGCGGCGGGGGTCCCCCTCGTCGGTCCGACCGGTGCGGCCTCGGCCGCCCCTGACGTCGTCCCGACGCAGGCAGCGCACCCGTACAGCGACCCCCTCTGGTTCCCGTTGCGCGCACCGGCGACGATCGGGTGCGCGAAGAGCGGTTGCGGCACCGCCAGCGACCACGGGTACGACGCCATCGACCTGCTCGGTGAGCGGGGCGCCCCCGTCTACGCCGCCGGGGCAGGCGTGGCCCACGTCGGAGGTGACGAGGGCGGCTGCAGCAGCGCCAGCGAGGTCGACCGGGGCCGGTGGGTCTGGGTCGACCACGGCGGCGGCGTCGTCAGCCAGTACCGCCACCTCGACACGATCACCGTCCGTGAGGGCCAGCTCGTCACCCCGGCCACGCGTGTCGGCACGATGGGCCACTCCGGCGACGTCGCCCCGTGCACGACGAACTACCTGCACTTCGAGGTCCGCCACGGCGGGTTGTACGGCGAGCGGGTCGACTTCGGCCCGCTGCGGGGCTGCGGCACGGGTGGTGCGCTCCTGCTCCCGCAGGCCCTCGGGTTCGACAGCTGGAACGACCCGGGCCTCCACCCGAGGAAGCGCCTGGTGAGCCCGGCGCTCGACTCCTCGTGCGTGACCCCGGACTGGAGCACGACGGCGTCCGCGCCGGCACCGACCACCGTCCGCACGGCTGGCGCCGTGACGGTCTCGCTCACCGCGCCGGCGCCTGCGACGAGCTGGACCGTCGACCTGCAGATCTGGCGCCCCACGCTCAAGGGCTGGCGCACCCTCACGACCGCGACGGTCCCGGCCAGCACCACCCGGCTGGTCCTGCGCGACGGCGTCGAGGACGACCGTCGGTACCGGGTGCGGGCGGCGGTGCACCAGGGTGAGGGGTGGAGCGCCTGGTCGCGTCTCGACGAGGTGGTCGCGCCACCCGGGGCGCCCGGCCTGCGCTACCTGCAGTGGAAACGGACCACCAGCACGACCAAGAGCTACCTGCACCACGGATGGAGCCGACCGGACTCCTTCGGCGGCACGACGACGCGCTACGAGGTCTCTCGACGCTGCGGCACCAGGAGCGACGCGCTGGGCTCCTGGAAGACGACGAGGCTCAAGGGCTCGGCGACCTACGTGAACCTGGGCGGGCTGGGGAAGGCCAAGGCCTGCGAGGTGCGGGTGCGAGCCACCAACGCCGCGGGGACCGGTCCTTGGTCGGCGTCGCACGCCGTCAAGCGCTGACCCTGGCCACGGGAGCGGTACCAGTCCGGCGGACGATCTTGGCCGACACCCGCACCTGAGCAACCTCCCGGGTGCATCCGTCGCCTATCATCGCGGAACCCCCGGCGCCGGTCCCTACGCCTCCCGCGGAGGTGGTGGAAGCTCAATGGTCACACTCCTGCCTCAGTCCGCCCTGCTCTCCGTCGTCAGGCGACGGCTCGACCGGGCCGCGCCTCCCGCCCTCGTGCGCCATGCCCGCCTGCTCGCGCAGGGCCAGAGCCCACCTCAGCGCCTGCTCCACGACGCCCGCGCCTCTGTCGCCCGACAACTGATCCTGCCCAGCCTCCCGCCGGCCGCAGAGGGGCGGACCTACGTGGCGGTGAAGACCGAGGGGACCTCGGTGCCGGCGTTGGTCGTCGACACCTTCCGGTGCGACGAGGTGTGGGGCGACCAGGCCGCGCGGGTGGCCGACGCCTTCGTCCGACACGACGTCGACCACGTCTTCGTCTCGACCGACCCTCACCGACGGCGGGTCATCGCCGTGCCCGAGTCCCAACGCGACCACGCGGTACGCGCTCTCGCGGCCGACCTCGGCGCCAGCGCGACCCAGATCGCCGCGGTACGCGGGGACGAGCTGTCCCGGTCACGTCCGCTCAGCGCTCGAAGACCACGGCTCGCCGACGCACTGAGGGTGTTCCAGGTCCTCGCCACCCGTTCCGGCGCCTTCCTGAGCGGCGCCGAGATGGGGTGCGACGTGCAGTTCTGGCGCGAGGTCGGCTGCGAGGACGAGCTGACCGAGAGCGGGGAGACGCTCGACCGGAAGACCCTCGTCGGGGAACGGACGTTCGACCCGCTCCCGGAGACCGTCGAGCCGTCGTCCGTGGTCGAACGCCTCGTGGACCGTCGCCCCAGGCCCGTCGCCCCCGAGCTGGCGAGCCCGCACCTCGTGCAGCACGACCTCCCGGTCGACGTCGTCTACACCTGGGTCGACGGCGACGACGAGAGCTGGCGGGCCCGACGGGACCGGGCTCTGCGTGAGACCGACGCGACACTTCACGACCTCGCGACGAACGACTCGCGTTACACCTCGCACGACGAGCTGCGCTACTCCATGCGTTCCCTGGAGATGTACGCGCCCTGGGTGCGCCGGGTCTTCCTGGTGACGGACGACCAGGTGCCACCGTGGTTGAACCGGGCCAACCCACGTCTCGACGTGGTCGACCACCGGGACCTCTTCAGGGACCGCGGCCGGCTCCCGACGTTCAACTCGCACGCCATCGAGTCCCAGCTGCACCACATCGAGGGGTTGTCGGAGAACTTCCTCTACCTCAACGACGACATCTTCTTCGGGCGGCCCGTCGACCCGGCGCTCTTCGTGCTGGCCAACGGGCTGTCGCAGATCTTCTTCTCCAGCGTGAAGGTCGGCTCCGGGCCGCTGACCGCCGGCGACCTGCCGATCACCAGCGCGGCGAAGAACAACCGCGACGTGCTGCAGGCCGAGTTCGGGCGCACGACGCTGCACAAGTTCCAGCACGCCCCCTACTCGCTACGACGCTCCGTGCTGCACGAGCTCGAGGCCCTGCTGCCCGAGGAGATGGAGGTCACCGCCTCCGCCACCTTCCGAAGCCCGTCCGACCTGTCCGTCGCGGCCTCCCTCGGGCTGGCCTACGGCTACCTCGTCGGCTGCTCCGTGCCCGGGACCCTCCGCTACCTCTACGCCGACATCGCCCGGCCCGACACGCCCCACCGGCTGGCCGAGCTCCTCGCCCGACGCGACCGCGACGTCTTCTGCCTGAACGACCACGACTCGAGCGCCCTGGACACGCACAGCCAGTCGACGCTGGTGCAGGGCTTCCTCGAGTCGTACTTCCCGCTCCCGAGCAGCTTCGAACGATGAGTCCCGGACCGGGGACCGCCCGAGCCGCGTGGCGTGCCATGCTCGCCGCCCGATGACGTACCGAGACACGCTGCTGAGGCTCGGCCGCACGCGTGCCGGCACCGCCGTCCGCGACGCCCTGGGAGTCCGACGGGTGAGGGCGCTGGCCGTCCTCGTGCTACCCACCACGCGCCCGCACGTCGACCTTCGGGGGACGCTCGCGAGCATCCGAGCCGTCCACGGACCTCCAGGGGATCCTGCCGTGCGCGATCGAGGCGGCTGGGTGGTGGACGACCCGGCCTGGCAGCCGCAGCAGCTACGCGACGACAACCTGGAGCGGACCGCATCGGCCCTCGAGCTCGCCGGTGTCCCCTACGCCCTGCTGCGTACGAGCTCGGCGACCCGGCATGCCGTCGCGGTGGCCGAGAGCGACCGCACGCGCACCGTCGAGGCGCTGAGCGCGAGCCCGCGGCTGCGGACGGCACGGGTGCAAGAGGTCGCCGGGACCCGGGCCGTCGGGCGCTCCGTGCCCGCCCCGGCGCTGGGGGCGGCCCGCTGGCGCAGGGCGACGGTGCTCCGGGTGTTCCGTCGGGTCCGTGCCCGGCCGGGGTCCTACACGGTCGGCGAGCTCTACGGCTGCGACGTCGAGCTGTGGGAGGAGGGACCCACCACCGGCGTGAACGAGGTCATGGCGCTGGCGCCCCGTCCGAACGTCGCCTCCGACGTGCTTCCACGGGACGTCCTCCGCGACACCGAGCCGGTCACGGTCGGCGGCCGGGACTACCCCCGCCCCCGCCTCTTCGCCCGGCGGATGCTCGAGGACCTCAACTTCGACGTCGACGTCGTGTGCACCTGGGTGGACGGCGACGACCCGGCCTGGCGCGAACGGATGCTGAGGGCACGCGCGCGGGCCGAGGGCACCGCCTTCCACGCGGAGTCGGTCGCCTCGAACCGCTTCGCCAGCCGGGACGAGCTGCGCTACGCACTGCGCTCGCTGCACTCCTACGCCCCCTGGGTCCGCCACGTCTGGCTGGTCACCGACGACCAGCGCCCCGCGTGGCTGACCGACGACACCCCGGGCCTCACCGTCGTCGACCACCGGGACATCGTCGACGACCACTCGGTGCTCCCGCTGTTCAACAGCAATGCGATCATCAGCCGTCTGCACCACATCGACGGTCTGGCCGAGCACTACCTCTACCTCAACGACGACATGTTCTTCGGCCAGGACGTCCGGCCCCAGGCCTTCTTCCACCCCAGCGGCGTGGCCCGGCTCTTCCCGGCCCGGCTGCACCGTCCGTTCGGCGCAGCCGGACCTGGCGACGAGCCCCACATCAACCTGAGCCGCAACATCCGTGCGCTGCTCGAGGAGCGGTTCGGCACGACCGCGACCCACGCCATCCGGCACACGCCGTACCCGCAGCTGCGCAGCCGGCAGCGCGAGCTCGAGGCGCTCTTCCCCGAGGCGTACGCGCGGGTGCTGCACCACCCCTTCCGTCACCACGAGGACATCGCGCCCGACCAGCTGCTGCATTACTACCTGCAGGTGGTGGGGGCCGGAGTGCCCTCCTCGATCTCGTACGACTACGTGAACGTGGGGGTGGCGGAGCAGCAGCACCGGCTCCGCCGGCTCCTCCTCGGGCGCGACCGGTCGGTCTTCTGCCTCAACGACGCTCCCGTCGCGGGAGAGCCGCCGGTCCCCGACGCCGTCGTCCGCGCCTTCCTCGAGTCCTACTTCCCGGTCCCCTCGCCCTGGGAGGTCGACGTCCGGCGACCCGCGGCCTCAGCGGCCGAGCCCGGGGACCTCTGACAGCCGCGCCTCGAGATAGGGCCGGATGGTCGAGGCGTACGTCGTCGTCACGTGGTGGCGGTCCACGTAGACCACGACGTTGCCGACGACGGGCTCGCACGTCGCTGGTCCGCAGATGTAGCGGTTCAGGTCGACCAGGTCGACCCGGTCGCCGAGCTCCTCGGCGGCCCGGAGCACCGGCGTGCCCGGGACGATCGCGGTGCTCGCCGGGACGCTGCAGCCCGCCGTGGTCGCGCCGGGCCTCGACAGGCAGTCGGGCACGTCGAAGCCCATCTCGGGGGGCTCGCGGACGGCGACGACCTGGATGCCGGCCTCCTCGAGCTCACGCCAGTAGGTCGCCATCCCCTCGCCGATCTGCGCGAAGGCCTCGGGACCCGCCGTCGGGTGGTCCACCGTGCCGACGACGGGACGGGCGCTGGTGATGACGACGTCGGGCCTCACGTCGTTCAGCATCGTGCTCAGCGCCCGTCGGCCCCAGTCGTGGCACGAGACGTAGGGCGTGCGCGCGGTGTAAGGGGTGCTGGCCATCGTCGCGCTCCACGGGCAGAGGCTGTGGAGGTCGGTGACCAGCCGCCAGCGGCGCTCTTTCGCGATGGCGTCCAGGTCGTCGAACCAGGTCGCGGCGACGGAGTCTCCGACGAGGGCCACGGTGCGGACGGGGTCGTCGGTGTCGCCGAAGGAGCACAGCGTCTCGGCCGTCGACGCCTGGTCGGACTGGCAGCCGCCGGGGCCGTCGCCATACGCCCCGAAGTCGTGCTGCGCGCGTTCCAGGGACGGGATCGCCTCGACCCCCGCGGGCGCCTGCGCGTCGCCCGCGAGGACCGCCGCGCCGGGGTGCGCGGCATCGGCTGTGACCGCGGGCGCCGGCGGGTGGGCCCAGAGCCACCCCGTGCTCAGCCCCACAGGCAGGAGCACGGCGAGCAGCAGCGCCAGCGAGCGACGGGCGCTTCGCCGGAGGACAGCCGAGGTGCGGAAGCTGTCCTCCACGTGGCGCTTGGTGAGGCTCGACAGCCCGAGCGCGAGCAGCACGAGCGCCGCGCCGTCGAGCACCCCGACCGGTCGTCCCACCCAGGTCGTCCAGAGCAGGATCATCGGCCAGTGCCACAGGTAGAGCGAGTAGGAGACGTCGCCGAGGGCCACGGCCGGACGGGACGAGGTGAGCCGCGCGGGCCCGAGCCGGGCGCTCCCCGAGCCGCAGGCGAGCAGCAGCACCGCGCCCAGCGTCGGCCACAGCGCGACCACGCCTGGGAAGGCCGACGACCCGTCGAGCACGAAGGCGGAGACGACCACCGCCGCCAGCCCGACCCAGGCCAGTGGGCCGAGCCGCCCCAACCGGTCGGTCCAGGTCGACGGCAGCAGGGCGAGCACCGCCCCGAGACCGAGCTCCCAGACCCGTGTCGGGGTGACGAAGTAGGCGGCCGCAGGGCTGGTCGCGGTGAGCCGCACCGAGACGGCGAGCGACACCGCGACGACGACGACGGCGAGCAGGAGGGCGACCTGGCGGCCGGCCGCCTCGCGGACGGCACGCACCCGGGACGGGTCCGCCCGTAGCGAGCGACGGTGGGCGACGACCCCGGCGACGACGAGGAGCAGCGGCCAGACGAGGTAGAACTGCTCCTCCACCGACAACGACCAGAAGTGCTGCACGGGGCTCGCGGCGTCGTCAGACTTCAGGTAGGCCACCGAGTTCGCCGCGAGCAGCCAGTTCTGCAGGGAGACCGCGCTGGCGCGGACCTGCTCGGCGGTGTCGACGAGCCGGGTGGTGGGCAGCACCCACAGCGAGACCAGCCAGGTCACGACGAGCACCAGGACCGCGGCGGGCACCAGCCGCCGCGCGCGGCGCGCGTAGAAGTCGAGCAGGTCCACCCGGCCCGTTCGGGCGAGCGTGCGGGCGAGGTGGGAGGTGATGAGGTAGCCGGAGACGACGAGGAAGACGTCGACCCCCACGAACCCGCCCGGGACCAGGTCAGGGTTCAGGTGGTAGGCGACGACCAGCGCCACGGCCAAGGCCCGGACACCCTGCACGTCGGGCCGGAAGCCGGCCTCGGGCGCGGGCCCACCACGGGCCGGACGCGTGGGCGCCGCCGCCGCGAGCCCGGCGCTCACCGACCGCCGACCCCGTCCGCCTCGCCGGCCGGACGCCACGCCAGCTCGCGCGCCCGGACCGCCTCGTACACCCGTCGGCTGCACCCGCCGTCGCGGAAGGGGAACGTGTCCTCGATGCGGCGACGGTAACGCTCCCGGAGCGGTCGGCCGTCGTCCAGCAGCTCGCCGAGCGCCGCGAGCAGCGCGCCCTGGTCGGTGGTCACCGGGCCGAAGCCGTCCTGCTCGTAGGAGAAGTACCCGCGCCGGTAGGCGTGCTGCCCGGCGAAGAACTCCTCGGCGTCGAACTGGTAGTAGGCGACCGGCGTGCCCACGTACGCCGCCTCGAAGGCGAGGGAGGAGTAGTCGGTGACCAGCACGCGCGCCCGAGCCACGACCTCCTGGATGTCGTGGTCTCGGTAGCGCGCCAGCCGCACGTGCTCCGGCAGCTGGTCGGGCGAGACGTGCTCCTCGAGGTTCGGGTGCGGCGCGAAGACGACCCGTACGTCGGTCCGCTCGGCCAGCGCGGCGAGCTCGGGCGAGTGCAGCAGCCCGAACCAGGCTCGGGCGTAGGTCGACTCCTCGAAGCCGGGCCGCAGCACCCGGGCGTTGGAGCCCGGCGTCGGGTCGAGCAGCCGGTCTCGCCAGGTCGGCATCACCACGAGGTCGCGCCGCTCGGAGGCGTCGAGGCGGCGCACCTTCTCGAGCAGGACGTCGTGGCGCGGGAAGCCGGTCATCGCCACCTCCTTGTCGCTCCACCGGTAGGGCGACCCGTCACCGACGACCGAGGCCTGCTCGGCGGGCGTCGCGGTGATCATCAGCCGGATCGGCTTGCCGTTGATCCAGCGCGAGAGGTCGTCCTTGGTCACGCCGTGCTGCAGGAACACGTACTTCCAGCGCCTCGGCGGGTAGAGCGAGGCGTCGTAGGGGTGGACCACGTAGTGGTCGATCTGAGACGACAGGAGGTAGGCGGCGTTGAGCAGCAGGACCACGTGCTCCGGCGAGCCGTGCTCGACCAGCCGGAACCCCTCCTCGGAGAGCCGCGGCCAGTCCGGGACGTCGCGGCGCAGGACGAACCACGCGTTGACCTGCGGCTGCTCCCGGCGCAGGTAGCGGTAGAGCGCCTCGGCGTTGTCCTGCGCCATGGTGTCGCGGTCCATCAGCACCCACGCGTCGCGGTAGCGGTCGCGCACCTCGCGCCCCTTGGCCCGGCGGCGGACCGCGTCGGCGAGCACCTGGGGGTCCCCGCCCACGAGGGCGTCGAGGTCCTCGGCCGTCGGCCGCGGGGCAGGCGCGGCAGGTGACGGAGCCGTCCGGCGCCGGGCGCTCCGACGGGCACGCCGGAGCACCCGGCGCAGGCGGGTGATGGCCGGTCGCCGCGCGGAGGCAGGGCCACGCCTGTCCGACCCGGGCGCCGGGGACGCCTCCGCGTCCGGCTCCGCGGTCGTCCCGGCCGAGGGTTCGACAGGCGGCTCCGCGCCCGCCCCCGGCAGCGCGTACGGGGCCTCCCAGTCGCGTTCACCCGGCGGTCGGCGCGAGTGGAAGCGCTTCCAGACCTCCGTCGGGACCACCTCGCGGGCGGTGCGGTGCAGTCCGCCCAACTGCACCACGAGCGGCCGGCCGTCGACCTCGACGGCGACGGGCTCGAGCGCGGTCACCCACAGGTCGCGCTGGTGGAGCCAGGGCCGGCCGAAGTAGGTGAGGGCGGTGGTCTTCGCGTACGCCGGCGTCGCCGGGACACCGTCGACGAGGACGCGCTCCGCCGGCTCCGGGGACGACGTGTGGTATCGCAGCAGCTGCAGCTCCTGCAGCGGGTCGACACGCACCACGCCGACCCGGTCGGGGACGAACACGCCGTGCTTGCGGGCCAGGAAGGCGTCACGATGCTCGATGGAGAGCCCGGCCGCCCGGAAGCCGGCGATGGTGGCGTCGTCGAGCCGGGCCAGGACACGGTCGAGCAGCACGAAGAACCGCTCACGGGTCACCTCGTCGATCGCGGCGGTGGGCGAGGCGTTGCGCGCGTCGGCGCGGGGGTACCAGTGCAGGTCGTAGAACACGAGCTGCTGCAGCCAGGCGGGCGCCGGGTCGCCCGCGCGCTCGAGGAGAGCCAGGTGGCCGTGCTCGAGGATCGCGCCGTAGCGGCCGGGCCTGGACCAGGCGGTGTCGGTGAGCGAGTCCTGCGCCTCGCGCTTGCGGTAGTAGTACTCGGTGAAGCCCAGGAAGGCCGTCTTCGGGTGCTCCTGCTCGAGCAGGTACATCCCGGTGAAGATCCCGTCCTCGAAGACGGGGGCGACCCGCTCGTCGAAGACGAGGCCCGCCGCACGGATCACGTCGAGCCGGTAGAACGCGCTCGCGGCGTGCGCGTGCACGTGGTGCGGCGAGGTCGTGAGGTCGACGACCCGCGCGGGCCGGTCGAACTTGCCGTCCAGCACGTGCCTCGACGACGGGCGGGCGGGGTCCTCGACGAAGGGCACCATCCGGCAGGCGACCAGGGACACGCCGTCCGCCGCCGCGCTCTCGACGAACGCGGCCACGTCGCGCAGGTAGTGGGGGGCGACGACGTCGTCCGGGTCGGGGAAGGACACCCAGGTGCCGCGGGCCCGCGCCATCCCGGCGTTGCGAGCCGAGCTCAGACCTCCGTTGGGCTTGGAGAGCAGCACCGCGTCGAACCCGTCACGGGCGATCCAGGTCTCGACCAGGCCCCGGGAGCCGTCCACGGAGCCGTCGTCCACGAACACCAGCTCCACGAGCGACCGGTCGCCCTCGAGCGCGTCGAGCGAGTCGAGGAAGGCCGGGAGGTAGGCCTCGACCCCGTAGACCGACACGACCAGGCTCAGCAGCGGGACGCGAGGGTCGTGCGCCTGCGTCGCCGTCACCGCCCCTCGCCGCCGATCGCGCTGTGGCTCAGCACCCGGGAGACCACGTCGTCCGCGATCCCCTCGAGCTCCTCCAGGCTCGCGCCTGCCGGGCGGGAGGCAGTCGTGCTCCGGCCCTGGCCCACCCGCAGCACCCCTGAGCCGCGGACGTGCTGGACCTCCGTCGCGTACCGCGGGTCGTCGCGGACGAGGTCCTCGAGCGCGCCGACGTAGCGGTCGGCGGACGACCACGCCCCGTAGAGCTTGTTGCCCGAGAGCGCGAAGGGTCGCAGCCCGTCGACGACCACCGCCTCCCACACCGCCGCAGCGACCCCCGGGGTGTGCTCCGCGCGGTGGTCACCGACCACCACCACCCCCTCGTCCTGCAGCAGGTCACGGGCACGACGGAGGTCGGCGAGGACGTCGGCGTGCACGTGCCCGGCGTCCAGGTGGAGGAACCGGACGCCCTCCGGGTGGACGTGGTCGACGACCTGCCCGCTCGTTCCCGTCACGACGACCGGAAGGCTCCCGTGAACGGCTGCGTAGCCCTCCTCGAAGCGCTCGCGCGACAGGGCGGCGTACGAGCGGCGGTTCTCGGCGCGGATGGCGTCGTGCTCGGCGCGAGGAGGCTCGAAGTCGGCGGGGTCCCGTCCGAACAGGTCCACGACGACGAGGTGCTCGCCGTCTCGGAGGTGGCTCCCCAGGACGACCGCGCTGCGCCCGAGGTAGCAGCCCAGCTCGACGAGGTCTCCGGCCGGCAGCTCGCGCTGCGCGCCGAGCAGGGCGTCGAACATCGTCTTGTCGATCCAGCGGAACCACCCGGGAAGATCCGCGTAGCTCCGCACGGAGGTGCCTGGCATGTCGGTCACCCTAGGCGGGGAGCAGGCGGCAGCCGTGTTCCTCCTCGGCGGGGCGCGCCGGGTTGCCGGAGCGCCGCCGTGCGAGGCTGGGGGTGCTCGACCACTGCCCGAGGAGTAGACGCTGCCCCGCTGGTCCCGACGACGCCGCTCGCTCGTCTCGGTCGTGCTGGCCACCTACCGCGGCAGGCGGCACCTCGCCGCCCAGCTGGACAGCCTGCAGCGGCAGACGCGGCTCCCCGACGAGCTCGTCGTGCGCGACGACTGCTCCGACGACGGGACCCTGGAGGAGCTGGAGCGGTTCGCGTCCCGCGCCGCCTTCCCGGTCGTCGTCCTTCGGGCGCCCGAGAACGAGGGGTACGCCCGCAACTTCGCCGCCGCGGCGGCGGCGGCCCGCGGCGACCTGCTGCTGTTCTGCGACCAGGACGACGTCTGGCACCCCGAGAAGGTGGAGACGCTGGGCGCCTGGTCGGCCCTCCGCCCCGGGTGGGCGTACTTCCACGACTACACGCTGCTCAGCACCGACCCCGGACGCGCCGCACCCTCGTGCTTCGAGCTGCTGGCGCGGCGGGGCTTCGGCCCGGCCGTCTCGTTCAAGGGCAGCAGCATGGCCGTCGCGCGGTCGTTCCTGGACCGGTGGGGGTGGCCACCGCACGGGTCGGGGATATCCCACGACTTCTGGGTCGCGCTGCTCAGCACCGGCCTCGACCGGCGGGTGAGCCTGCTGCGGGTGCTGGGTGACCACCGGCTGCACGACCGCAACGTCTCGGGCTGGATCGCCTCCGACGCCGATCGGCGGCGGTTCCCTGCGGGGGTCCGGGCGTCGGAGACGGAGGTCCTGGTCGACCTCGTCGTGCGCGAGGAGCGCCTCGGGTGGACCGAGGACTTCCTGCAGGTGCTCTCCGGCGACCGGCCCGGGGTACGGCCGGAGGCGGTGTCCCGGCTGAGGGACGTGCTGGTCGCCAACCAGCGCTGGACGACCTCGCGCGGCTGAACGGCCTGGTCAGCCCGGGGGCCGCTCGGCGTTCATCGTCGCCGTCGACCAGGCCTCCACGTCGGCCTTGACCGGGTGGTGAAGCAGGCGCTGCTGCCCGAAGTCGTCCGGGCGCTCGTGGAAGTAGTGACTCCGGTGGGGCCGCCAGACGAGCGTGCCGGGCGAGAGGCGGTAATCGGACGGGGTGTTCAGGTAGAACCGGCCGCGCCGCTCGTCCGGGGTCCACGAGCCGTGCCCACCGATGTCGGCGATCCTGGCCCCCGATGCCAGCGCCGCCGTCGGGAGGGTGGACTCGTAGTGGCCCTGCCAGTCCCGGTCGCTCATCATCAGCGCGTACGACTGGGCGAAGGAGCGCGAGAGGCGCATCAGCGGGTGGAAGGCGCGCAGGAAGGAGCCCTCGTCGACCCAGGGCGGGGCGGAGGCCCGCGGCCACTTCGACCAGTCCGGAGTCTCGGCCCGTGTCGCGACCGTGCTGGTCAGCAGGTCGGCGTCGTCGCTGGCGAGCTCGCCGAACACCTCCGTCCAGTTGCCGCTGTAGTCGACGTCGTACTCCATGCACCACACGTGCTGCGCCCGGAGACCGAGCACCAGGGGCACGATCGCGGTGTCGAGAAACCCGTCCTGCACGCCGCCGTGCGCCAGCATCGACGCGTAGCGACCCGGCATCACCGCTGCGGGCTCGGGGTAGGAGAAGGTCGTCGTCGGGTGGGCTCCGGGGGTGGGGTTGTGGACGAAGTGCCAGCGCACCAGCCCGGCCGTCTCCGCGACCAGCCGGAGATAGGCGCGATCCACCCGCGCCGACCGGACGTGGGAGAGGAAAAGACCGTGCGCCGTCATCGCAACGCTCTGCTCAAGAGCCCTCGGCGGGCGACGGCCCGGGCGTCCGCGACCAGCCCCAGCCCGTGACGCAGGACGCGTGCGGGTCCTTCCGCACGACGCCCCGGCAGCCGGAAGTCGAGCCTGAGCAGGAAACCGTCCACATCGAGCGCGAGCGCGACCCCTCCGGTCGCCGGCGCCGTGCGGACGCGCTCGACGGGCACCTGCAGCAGCGGGCCCCCGAGGCGGCGCCGCACGTGGAGCACGCCGTCCACCACGTGCAGCAGGCAGGGGACGCTGTCGCGGCGGGCGGGCTGGCGCACCGGATCGGTGCTGACCGAGGCAGCGACGACGACGCCCATGAGCCGGAGCCTAGACGAGCACCTGATCCCACCCGTGATGCGGCACCGCCCGTGCCGCGTCCTCCGAGCCGGACGTCACTCGGCTCCTGCCCCTCGTCGCGCCATCTGCACCGACACCTCAGGCAGCCCGAGCAGACGCCCGTCGGGTTTGGGGGAAGCGGAGGACGCGCTCTCTCGACCTGGTTCTGGTGCCGCGGACGGAGCGCGGGCACCGCCCGGGTGTGCGGGACGGCCGGACGACGGTCCTCGTGGTGCGAGCACGGGACGACGCCGCGCGCGCCGTGCCGGCTCGACCTCGCACTGGCCGGACCACCTAGACAGAGAACCCCTGCGACCGAGCCGCAGGGGTTGCCGGTGGGTGTTGCTGATGGGTGGGCCTAAGTGGACTTGAACCACTGACCTCTGCCTTATCAGGGCAGCGCTCTAACCGACTGAGCTATAGGCCCGAGGGGTGTGACGGACGAGCCGCGCACGAGGGACAACGTTAGCGGATCACGGCCCTGCGCCCAACTCCTGGACGCCGGACGGCCGGACCCGGCGGCGGCTGCCGCCGGGCCGGTCGGCTCAGTCCTCCGCGAGCGTGACCTCGAGGCCGCCGAGGACGGTGGCCGCGAGGTTGTAGAGGAAGGAGCCGAGCGTCGCGAGCGCGGTGAAGATGAGCACGTCGATCACCGCGAGGATCGCGGCGAGGCCGAGCACCTTCTGGGTGTTGACGTACTCCTCGATCCGGAACGGCGTGGTGTCGCCCGGCGTCGAGACGACGCTCTTGACCATGTCGTTGACGGCGTCGAAGAGCCCCGAGGCGTTCAGCACCGACCACACGCCGTACGTCGCGACGACGAGGATGATGCCCGCCGCGATCGAGAACAGGAACGCGGTCTTCATGACCGACCACGGGTCGACGCGCGAGAGCCGCAGGCGCGCCTTGCGCGTCCGGCGGGCCAGGCCCACCTTCGGCTTGGCGGCCACCAGGGCCTGCGTCGTCGCCGCGGCGGCCGGGGACGCCGGCGCGACCTCGCCGGCGTCGACGGCGGGGATGACGGCGGTGTCGGTCGAGACCGGCGCGGGCGACGCCGGGGTCACCGGCGCACGGAGCGCGGTCTGGTCGGGCGCCGTGGTCGGGCCGGTCGGCGACGCCTTGGTCTCCGGTGCGGCGGAGCCGGCCGCGACCGTGGCGGCGACGGCGGCCGCCGCGGCGGCGGTCGGCACGCCGGGTCCGCTGGCGGGGACGTCGACGGGCTGCGGCTTCGGCGCCTTGGGCGGCAGGCCGAGGCGGTCGCGCCACGTCAGCGTCCGCTCCTGCGTGCTCTCGACCGTGTCGGTGGGGCTGGTCGGCTCCGAGGAGCTCTCGTCGGTCGAGGTGGGAGCGGAGGAGTCCGGGGTCGAGGTGTCGCGAGCGGTCTCGGACGACGCGGCGGCGGCCACCCCCGCGCCACCGGCCGCAGCGGTCGGGGCGGACGAGGAGCTCTTCGGCCGACGGTCGCGCAGGAGGTTGCGCAGGCCCGGGGACTTCGGCGTCTCCGTGGTCGCCGGACCGGAGGCCGGGGCGTCAGCCGGAGCGGTCTCGGCACGGTCCTCGGTGGGCGCTGTCTCGACCTTGGGGATCACGGCCGTGTCGTCGACGGCCGCGGGAGCCGGTGCGGCGGTGGCCGACGAGCCGTTCCGACCCTTGGCGACGCTGGCGTTGCGGGCCGCGGCGGCCGTGCGCGCGTCGGCGACGGCGCGGTCCTGCTCGCTCGGCCGACCGTTGCCCGCGGGCTGGGCGCCCGGGCGGGGACGGCTGTAGGACGCGGGGCCACGGCCGTCGGGCTGGGGTGCCTCGGGGCTCTTCGCCTGCGGGGGGGCACCGCTCGTGCCGTTGCCGTTGGACCCGTTCGCGCCGTTGCCGTTGGACCCGTTGCCGTTCGTGCCCGGCTGCGGGGCGCGGTACTGCTGCGGCGAGGCGGGGACGGTACGGCCCGCGGGTCGTCCGTTGGTACCGCCCGGCGCCGTCGTCTCGGTGCGGGCGTTGCCGTTGCGGGGGCCGTAGCGCACCGGCGGTGCCGGCGGGCGGCCGTTGGCCGCGCCCTGCCCTGCCCCCGCGTCGGTCCGAGTGTCGGCGTCGGGACCGCGTCCCGGCGTGCCTTCGCTCACGCTGACCATCCTCCTGGCCCCGCGCTGCGCCCGTCGGCGTCGCGAGGACCGTGTTGTCGGCTGCTCCGTCGACCCCTCCGGTGAGGTCGGCGATGGCCGGTCCTGCCGTGCTTCACCCATCGTGGCACGACGCCGCGGCCCAGGTCCGGAACCGCGCGGCACCCGACCCTGCCGTACGCCCCTGCTGGGCGTCCGGTCCTCCTATTGTCCGGTACACGGGCAACCCCTCCAAACGAAACCGGGCCGGACCTGCTCAGGTCCGGCCCAGGGTCGTAGAAGACGTCGACCTACGGACTACTCGATCGAGTCGTCCTCAGCCGGGTCGTCGCCGACCTCGTCGGGCAGCGCCGACTCGCCGGCCTGGTCACCGACCTGGCTCTCCTCGGCCTCGAGCACCTGCTCGGGGACGCCGGTCTCGGCGGCCTCGGTGACCACGTCCGGGTCGCCGCTCACCGCCTCGACCTCGGCCTCGACGGCCTCGACGTCGGCCTCGGTGACCTCGGGGTAGAGCGCGATGGCCACGACGGAGTCGCCGTCGCGGACGCCGACGAACTTCACGCCCATCGTGTCGCGGCCCTTGACCGCGACCTCGGAGACGGGGCTCCGGGTGATCTGGCCGCTGGCCTTGAGCGCGATGAGCTCGTCGCCCTCGCTGACCACGACACCGCCGACGATCGAGCCGCGCTCCTCGGCGAGCTTCATCGCCTTGATGCCGAGACCGCCACGGCCCTGCTGGCGGTACTCCGAGACGGCCGTCCGCTTGGCGAAGCCGCCGTCGGTGACCGTGAAGACGTAGCGGTCGTCCTCCGACTCGCCCGTCCGGATGACCGACATCGACAGCAGCTCGTCGCCCGGACGGAACTTCATCCCGGTGACGCCGGAGGTCGCGCGACCCATCGGGCGCAGCTCCTCGTCGCTCGCCGGGAAGCGGATCGCCTGCCCCTTGGTCGAGATGAGCAGCACCTCGTCGGTCGGGCCGCAGAGGTCGGCGCCGATGAGCTCGTCGTCCTCGTCGCGGAAGTTCACGGCGATGATGCCGGCCTGGCGCGGCGAGTCGTACAGGCTCAGCTCGGTCTTCTTCACCAGGCCGCGCCGCGTGGCGAGGAGCAGGTACTCCGACGCCCCGTAGTCGCGGACGGCGAGCACCTGGGCGATGTCCTCGTCCGGCAGGAACGACAGCAGCCCGGCCACGTGCCCGCCGCGGGCGTCGCGCCCGGCCTCCGGCAGCTGCCAGGCCTTCGCGCGGTAGACCCGGCCCTTGTTGGTGAAGAACAGGATCCAGTGGTGGTTGGTCGTCACGAAGAGGTGGCCGACCTCGTCGTCCGCGCGCAGCGACGCCCCGCGCACTCCCGTCCCGCCACGCTTCTGCACGCGGTACTGGTCGGTCGTCGTGCGCTTGGCGTAGCCGCCCCGGCTGATCGTGACGACCACCGGCACGTCGGGGATCAGGTCCTCGTCGGACAGGTCGCCGTCGGCCGCGATGATCTGCGTACGCCGCTCGTCGCCGTAGCGCTCGATGATCTCGGCGAGCTCCTCGCCGACGATCGTGCGCTGCCGCTCGGGCTTGGCGAGGATGTCCTCGAGGTCGGCGATGATTCGCTCGAACTCGGCCAGCTGGTCCACGATCCGCTGACGCTCCAGCGCGGCCAGGCGGCGCAGCTGCATGTCCAGGATCGCGGTGGCCTGCAGGTCGTCGATGTCGAGCAGCGTCTTGAGGCCCTCGCGCGCCTCCTCGGTGCTCGGGCTGCGCCGGATCAGGGCGATGACCTCGTCGAGCGCGTCGAGCGCCTTGACCAGGCCGCGGTAGATGTGCGCCCGCGCCTCGGCGTCCTCCAGGCGGTGCTGCGTACGGCGCTTGATCACCTCGATCTGGTGGGTGATCCAGTAGGAGATGAACTGGTCGAGGCGCAGCGTGCGCGGCACGTCGTCGACGAGCGCGAGCATGTTGCAGCCGAACGAGTCCTGCAGCTGGGTGTGCTTGTAGAGGTTGTTCAGCACCACCCGCGGCTGCGCGTCGCGCTTGAGCACGATGACGAGCCGCTGACCCGTACGCGCCGAGGTGTCGTCGCGGATGTCGGCGATGCCATTCAGGCGGCCGGTGTTGACCAGCTCGGCGATCTTGAGCGAGAGGTTGTCCGGGTTGACCATGTGCGGCAGCTCGGTGACGACGAGCGAGGTGCGCCCGTTGCGCTCCTCCTCGATGCTCACGACCGCCCGCATGATCACCGAACCACGCCCCGTGCGGTACGCGTCCTCGATGCCCCGGCGCCCGACGATCAGGGCGCCGTTCGGGAAGTCCGGGCCCTTGACCCGCTCGATCGCGGCCTCGAGCAGCTCCTCCGCGGTCGCCTCGGGGTGCTCGAGCGCCCACTGCACGGCCGCGCCGACCTCGCGCAGGTTGTGCGTGGGGATGTTCGTCGCCATGCCGACCGCGATGCCGGTCGAGCCGTTGACGAGCAGGTTGGGGAAGCGGCTCGGCAGGACGACCGGCTCCTGCGCGCGGCCGTCGTAGTTGGGCTTGAAGTCGACCGTGTTCTCGTTGATGTCGCGGACCATCTCCATGGCCAGCGGCGCCATCCGGCACTCCGTGTAGCGCATGGCCGCGGCCTTGTCGTTGCCCGCGGAGCCGAAGTTTCCCTGCCCGAGCACGAGCGGGTAGCGCATCACCCACGGCTGCGCGAGGCGCACGAGGGTGTCGTAGATCGCGCCGTCGCCGTGCGGGTGGTACTGCCCCATGACCTCGCCGACGATGCGGGCGCACTTGTTCCACCCGCGGTCGGGCCGGTAGCCGCCGTCGTACATCCCGTAGAGGATCCGGCGGTGCACGGGCTTGAGCCCGTCCCGCACGTCCGGCAGCGCGCGCCCGACGATGACGCTCATCGCGTAGTCGAGGTAGGACTTCTGGATCTCGTCCTGGAGGTCCACCGGCTCCCGCCGGTCGAACACCTGCGGCGTCTCGGTCATCGGCTAGCTCCTCGGGTCGTGACGGCGGTGTGCGTACGGGGGGCGCGCGGGTCCGGTGCTACCCCTGGGGGGAACGCGAGGTGCGCCTGGTCCGCGGTCGGGAGAAATGCGCAGCAACGGGGCAGGTCCGTGCCGGCGCGAGGGCGGCGTCCGAAGTCGAGTGCGCTCTTATCGAGCGACACGCCGGCGTGTCGCCGCGATCTGCGCGCACTCGACGACAAACCCGGACCGACCACGGCTGCGTTGGAGAGCAAGCGGGGCGAAACGGGAAGCCGGGTCGTGGGGCCCCCGTCCGGGTTGGTCGGGCGTTTGCCGCCCTGCGGAGCGCTCGCGGAGCAGAGCGGCGAGGGCGGGACGGGGGCCCCACGACCCGGCGGCAACCCAACCGAGAGACCCAGCGCCGCGAGCTCAGATATCAAGGAAGCGCACGTCCTTGGCGTTCCTCTGGATGAACGTCCGGCGCTGGTCGACGTCCTCGCCCATGAGGATCGAGAACATCTCGTCGGCCCGTGCGGCGTCGTCGAGGGTCACCTGGAGCAGGATCCGGCCCTCCGGGTCCATCGTGGTCTCCCACAGCTGGCTGGCGTTCATCTCGCCGAGACCCTTGTAGCGCTGGATCGGGTTCTCCTTGGGCAGCCGCCGGCCGGCCTCCTGCCCGACCCGGAGCAGCGCGTCTCGCTCGGAGTCCGTGTAGGCGAGCTCGGCCGTCGCGTTCGTCCAGTTGATCTTGAACAGCGGCGGCTGCGCCAGGTAGACGAACCCACCCTCGATCAGCGGGCGCATGAAGCGGAACATCAGCGTCAGCAGGAGCGTACGGATGTGGGCGCCGTCGACGTCGGCGTCCGCCATCATGATGATCTTGTGGTAGCGGAGCTTGTCCACGTCGAAGTCGTCGTGCACGCCGGTGCCCAGCGCGGAGATGATCGCCTGGACCTCCTGGTTCTGCATGATCCGGTCGATGCGGGCCTTCTCGACGTTCAGGATCTTGCCGCGGATCGGGAGGATCGCCTGCGTACGCGGGTCGCGGCCACCGACCGCGGAGCCGCCGGCCGAGTCGCCCTCGACGATGAAGACCTCGCAGTCGGCGGGGTTGGTCGAGGAGCAGTCGCGCAGCTTGCCGGGCAGGCCGCTGCGCCCGAGCAGGCCCTTGCGGTCGCGGGCGGCGTCGCGCGCCTTGCGGGCGGCGATCCGGGCGATGGCCGCGGCCTGGCCCTTGCGGACGATGATCTTGCCCTCAGTGGGGTTCTGCTCGAACCACGCGCCGAGCTTGTCGTTCATCTCCTGGACCACGAAGGAGCGGACCGGGGTGTTGCCGAGCTTGGTCTTGGTCTGGCCCTCGAACTGCGGGTCGGCCAGCTTGACCGAGATGATCGCGGTCAGGCCCTCTCGGATGTCGTCGCCCGACAGCCGGTCCTCGCGCTTCTTGATCAGGCCCCACGTCTCGCCCCACCGGTTGGCGGTGTTGGTCAGCGCCGTGCGGAAGCCCTCCTCGTGGGTGCCGCCCTCGTGGGTGTTGATCGTGTTCGCGAAGGTGTGGACCGACTCCTGGTAGGAGGTGTTCCACTGCATCGCGAGCTCGAGGCTCATCCCCGACTCCTCGCGCTCGGCCTCGAGCGCGATCACCGACGGGTTGAGCGTCTCCTTCGACCCCGTCAGGTACTTGACGTAGTCGATGAGGCCGTCGCGGTAGCAGAACGTGTCGGTGAAGGGGAGCCCCTCCTCGTCGACGCGATCGGGCCGCTCGTCGCGGATGGTGATGGTCAGGCCCTTGTTGAGGAAGGCCATCTCGCGGAAGCGCGCGACGAGGGTGTCGTAGGAGTACGACGTGGTCTCGAAG